>NZ_CAXSKI010000004.1:0-146454 GCF_964237925.1 Collinsella aerofaciens ATCC 25986
AAGCCGTTCCAGGGATCAGTTCTCCTTCCGGTAAGGGCCCAGGTAGACTACCTGGTCGATAGACGGCAGGTGCAAGGACGGCGACGTCCTCAGCCGAGCCGCACTAATCGCCCGAGCTCTTCCGGAACCGCACCTCGCGGCCCGCGGGACTGAGCGCTCTTAGGCGCGGTCCGGGCACGAGGATGCCCCCGAGTCAGACCTTTCCTATACGCCATGCGGCCCCCAGGGCACGCGATATCGACCCAGGACACCGTAACGGTGGGCGCCGCCCACCGGTCAGCGGCCAGAGCATGGGGGGCACGCCCGGTCCCGTTCCGAACCCGGAAGCTAAGCCCCATCGCGCCGAGAGTACTGCGGGGTCAGCCCGTGGGAGGCCAGGGCGCCGCTGACCGGTGGACGGCACCGAGCCGCCATTGGGAATGTAGAAGGGGGAGGCCTCGCGGCCTCCCCCTTTTTTCGTTTGATAGAGAGCTGTAATACAAGAACTCGCCTTCGTTTAGCTTGTCTTACTGTTTGGCTGTATTTTGAGTCCTTCTTTTGTATTTGCGCGATAATAACTCCCATTGGCGTTAGGGAGGACTTGATGTTTACCGTTTTTGTCTTGGGCAATATTGCTTCGGGTAAGTCGACCGCCTGTCGCTATCTTGAGTCTCGCGGCGCCATGCTCATTGATTTGGATGATCTCGCAAAATCGTTATATGTTCCGGGTTCTGATCTCGTTGGCGCACTCGCTGAGGAATTTGGCTGGGACATTCTTGACGAGGAGGGCGGCGTTCGTCGCAGCGTTTTAGCCTCTCGAGCTTTTGTTTCTCCTGATTCCGTCGCTCGGCTCAACGGTATTGTCCATCCGGTCCTTATCGATCAGTTGTCGCTGAGGATTCTTGATCCGGTTTGCTGCACGGTTTCGTCCCCCCGTTATCCCTTTGCGGTTGTCGAGGTTTCTGCCCCGACTGGTTTTGAGGATGCTTTTGGCCTGGCTGATGAAATTCTGGTTATCAGCGCTCCTTTAGCAGTTCGTCGCGAGCGTGCCATTCATCGTGGTATGGGGTCCTCTGATTTTGATGCTCGCTCTGCATGCCAACCTGATGAGGCTTCGCTTTGCAATCTCGCTACGACGGTAATCGATAATGCGGCAGGCGATAATTCGCTCTATGAACAACTGGACGCATGGCTTGCGCGCCATGGCTTCGGGGATGTAGCGGATAAGGAGGAGGCCGATGCCTAAGACACGTTTCTTTACGTGGTATCGCGTGGCGCCAATTGTCGTTGTGTTCGTCTTCGGCCTTATTTCGCTCGTCTACTCGTATGCCCCTGCCGCCTTCTTTAAGCCTTTGTATCCGATTGACTATGAGGCATATGTAAAGCAATCGAGCATTTCGCACAATCTTGATCCGTATCTGGTGTGTGCTGTCATAAAGTCTGAATCGAATTGGGATCCCGAGGCTGAGTCGAATCAAGGCGCTCGGGGATTGATGCAGCTGATGCCTGAGACTGCCCAGGATATGATTGCCTTGGGTCTTGTCGATGGTAGTGAGTATTCAGCCGACAACCTTAACGATCCCGCTACGAACATCGAGTTTGGCTGTGCGTATTTTTCGTATCTTCTAACGTATTTTAACGGGTCGACGGACAGCGCTATTGCCGCATATAACGCCGGCATGGGTAATGTGGACGGTTGGGCACAGCAGGACACATCGCTTCACAACGCGATTACCTTTCCCGAGACGCAGGCGTATCTGATCCGCGTCAATAATGCCTGGGTTCGCTATAAGACTCTCTATCCCGATCGGTTCGTATAGGACTAAGCCCACCGCCTGCGTATACTGCAGATGTATGAGTTAGGAGTATCCATGGCGGAATTTGAAGTAGAGCGCGTTGGCGGTGAACTTAAACGCTTTGGCGTTGAGGGCTCTGAGGTGCCATTTGAAGTCGTTTCTCCCTATGAGCCTGCCGGTTCCCAGCCCAAGGCCATTGAGTCGCTTGTGCAGGGCGTGAGGGACGGAGACCGTTATCAGGTTTTGCTGGGTGTGACTGGTTCGGGTAAGACTTTTACGATGGCCAAAACCATTGAGGCCTTGGGTAAGCCGACGCTTGTCATGGCTCCCAATAAGACCCTTGCCGCTCAGCTTGCAAGCGAGCTCAAGGAGTTTTTCCCCAATAACTCCGTAGTCTATTTCGTATCGTATTACGATTACTATCAGCCCGAGGCGTATGTGCCGCAAAGCGACACCTATATCGAGAAGGATTCTTCGATCAACGAAGAAGTCGAGATGCTGCGCCATCAGGCGACCGCCTCGCTGCTCTCTCGACGTGATGTGATCGTCGTTGCATCGGTGTCTTGTATCTATGGTATTGGCTCTCCTGAGGATTATGCGGGGCTGGCGCCGAATGTCGACAAGAAAGTGCCGCTCGAGCGTGATGACTTTATCCATGCGCTCATCGATATTCAATACGATCGCAATGATTATGACCTGGCGCGCGGTACGTTTCGCGTGCGTGGCGATGTCGTCGACGTGTATCCGCCCTATGCCGAGCATCCGTTGCGGTTTGAGTTCTTTGGCGATGAGGTCGAGCTTATCGCCGAAATCGATGAGGTCACCGGCGAGATGCTTCGTGAATACGAGGCTATTCCCGTGTGGCCGGCATCGCATTATGTGACCGAGAAACCCAAGGTCAAGGCAGCCCTTAAATCGATTAGCGAAGAGTGCGAGAAGCGTGTGGCAGAGCTCAAGGCGACCGACAAGTTGCTCGAGGCGCAGCGTCTGCAGCAGCGCACCGATTACGATCTTGAGATGCTCGAGACAATGGGATTTTGTAACGGCATCGAGAACTATTCGCGCCATTTGGATGGCCGCAAGCCGGGCGAGCCTCCCTTTACTTTGATTGATTACTTTCCCAAGGATATGCTCTGCATCATCGACGAGAGCCATGTGACGGTGCCGCAGATCCGCGGTATGCATGAGGGCGATCGTTCGCGTAAGGTGACCTTGGTGGAGCACGGCTTTCGCCTGCCCTCGGCACTCGATAACCGTCCGCTCCGATTTGATGAGTTTGAGGCGAGGATCCCCCAGTTCATCTATGTTTCGGCAACGCCAGGTGATTATGAGCTGCGTGTGAGTCAAAACGATGTGGAGCAGATCATTCGACCGACCGGTCTACTCGACCCCAAAATTGACGTACGTCCGGTTCGCGGCCAGATCGATGATCTCGAGGATGAGATTCGCGAGCGTGTGGCCCGCAAGGAACGCGTGTTGGTGACCACGCTGACCAAACGCATGGCAGAGGACCTTACCGACCACCTGCTCGACGCTGGCATTAAGGTCAACTACATGCACTCCGATACGGCGACAATGGACCGTGTCGAAATCCTGCGAACGCTGCGCGAGGGCAAAATTGATGTTCTGGTGGGCATCAATCTGCTGCGCGAGGGCCTGGACCTCCCCGAGGTCTCGCTGGTGGCGATTCTCGATGCCGACAAGGAAGGCTTTTTGCGCAACCGCCGTTCACTGATTCAGACGATTGGTCGTGCGGCCCGTAACGCCGATGGCGAAGTCATCATGTATGCAGACGTTGTGACCGATTCGATGAGAGAGGCCATCGAGGAGACGCAGCGCCGTCGCGAGATTCAGATGGCATATAACGAAGAGCATGGCATTGTGCCCAAGACAGTGCGCAAGGCCATCAATGACATCTCAAGTTTTATTGCCGAGGCCGAAAAAACCGTGGGTTCCAAGGGGCGCTCGAAGGGCGACTCTCTTGGCCATGGCGCATTCTATACGCCCGATGAAAACGGCGAGGGTGCTGCGCCGGAGACGGTATCGTCCGAGCAGACACTAGCTGAGCAGCTCGAGGAACTTCCACATGATGAACTTGTGCGGATCGTCGAAACCATGGAGGAAGATATGCGCAATGCTTCTGCTGCCATGGACTTCGAGGAAGCAGCGCGTCTGCGCGATGCAGTCGTTCAGATTAGGGCGATGCTCGAGGGTGCGACTGAGGACGAGACGATTGAGCGCTTGCGCTCGCAGGCCCGCAAAGGCTCTACGTTCGCTTCGGGCAGAAAACGCCAGGGTGCGCGGTTTAAGAAATAAAAGCACTGCCCTCGAGCTCCTCGCGGAGTTCGGGGGCAGTGCTATTTAGTGGACTAGAGATCAGCAATGATGGCTTCGGCGCAACGGATGCCATCGGTAGCTGCGCTCATGATTCCTCCGGCATATCCGGCCCCCTCGCCGCAAGGGTAGAGCCCCGGGGTCGATACAGCGTGGCATTGACGGTCTCGAGTAACGGTGACCGGAGAGCTCGAGCGTGTCTCAACACCGGTGAGGACGGCATCGGGATGGTCGTAGCCACGCAGTTTTTTGCCGAGTAAGGGAATTCCCAGACGAAGCGACTCGATGATATGTTGCGGCAATGACTCATCGATTGCTGTCCAAGTCACGCCGAGCGGATAGGTGGGCTTTACCTTGCCGCATGTCGTGCTGGCGCGTTCTGCAAGGAAATCGCCGACGAGCTGTGCCGGTGCGTTCCAGTTGGAGCCGCCAAGGTGATAGGCAGCCCGCTCGCAAATGCGCTGGAGTTCTACGCCTGCAAGAGGATCGTCGCTGGGGAGATCGTCGGGCGTGACGTTAACGAGGAGAGCGGCGTTTGCGTTGCGGCCGGCGCGGGCGTTGAGACTGGCGCCGTTGACGCACAGATGGCCGGGCTCTGAAGAGGCTGCGACAACCTGTCCGCCAGGACACATGCAGAATGAGAATACGCTGCGGCCGTTGGGAAGATGGGTAACGAGCTTATAGGGGGCTGCTCCGAGCGCGGGATGACCCGCCGCGGGGCCATATTGCGCCCGATCGATATCACACTGCGGGTGTTCGATGCGAACGCCCATGGCAAACGTCTTTTGAGCGAGGGCGACATCATGGGTTTTGAGAACCTCGAATACGTCGCGGGCAGAATGACCGCAAGCAAGGATGAGATGCTTTGTGTTGATTGACTCGCTTGTCGCGTCGTGGGACGACTGGATGTCGATACCGACAATGGCGCCAGATGTGTCAGTGTGAATGTCAACGAGTTTCGTTCGATAGCGAACGGTTCCTCCGAGCTGTTCAATGCGCTGGGAGATGCTGGTAACGACGGCGGGGAGGATGTCGGAGCCAATATGCGGTTTTGCATCCCATAGAATATCGCGGGGAGCGCCCGCTTCGACGAAGGTCTCGAGGATAAGGCGATGGGCGGGATTTTTGGTTCCCGTATTGAGCTTGCCGTCCGAGAAGGTCCCCGCGCCGCCCAGACCAAACTGGATATTGCTCTCGGGGTCGAGGATGCGCTCCTTTAGAAAGAGGTCGATCGCATGTGAGCGGCGAAATGCCGGGTCGCCGCGCTCGATGAGCAGGGGTTTAAGGCCCGCTTCGGCAAGGGTCAGGGCGGCGAAGAGACCGGCGCAACCGGCGCCGACAACGACGGGACGCCCCTTGGGTGCATTCGGGACGGGGTTGGGGAATGAAGGAGCCTCGCCGTCAACCATGCGGATGCGCGAGCGGTTGCGCTCGGCGACGCGGTCGACCACTTCCTGTTCGAGTCGGGAGCTTGTCAGCTCAACTCGAAAGCTCAAAATAAAATGAACATCTCGCTTTTTACGGGCGTCGATTGACTTTCGGTGGAGCTCGATGGACTTGATCTCGGAGTCCTTGCAACGTAGGACGCGCTTGGCGACTCGCTTGCCAACAATGAGACAGGCACTCTCATCGCCGGCTTCATCGAGCGACGCGTTGACTTGGGTGATTTCGATCATCGAGGTCTCCTTAGAGGCAAGAAAGAGGCCGTCCGGTATCCCAGACGGCCCGAATGCGTTTTTGATTATAGACTGCGCGGCTACAGGCTGCTTGCAGCGCGAATACCCGAGATCCAGGCCCACGCAAGGTTAAAGCCTCCGCAATCGGCGTCGATGTCGAGCGCTTCTCCGCAGACGTAAAGCGGGGCGCCTGTGGTGCTGTTCACGTAAAGATTGGGTGTCGAGACGCACTCGATAGATATGCCGCCACGCGTGACCTGTGCTGAGCGCTCCTCTGCCGTCCCTTCGACGGACAGTTTAAAGTGCTTGAGGATCGAGACCAGGTGGATGACATCGCGCGAGCCGGGATGGCACCGCTCGAATGCCGTACAGACGACGTGTGAGAGCTGCGGGGCGAGCATGCCGTCAAGCCAGTGGGAGTTTCGGGGCGAAAAATCGCCGAGCACGTTGACACGCTGCTCGAGCGTATCGAGCAGCTCATCTTTGGAGAAATCTGGAAAGAAGTCGATCAGAACAGTGTCGCCCTGGTTGATACGGCGAGAGAGATTGAAGGCGGCGACGCCTGAGATGCCGAAGGCACGGAACAGCACTTCGCCATCTTCTCGCCAGAGCTCTTCGTGGCTGCGCGAGAGCGTTAAGCGGGCTCGGACGCGCAGACCATCCAGAGTTCCGAGTGCCGTCCGGTCGCCGACGACTGATGCCGATACGGGGCACAGGACGGGGCGCAGGGGCGTCAAGGGAAGGCTAAACACCTCGGCGATGCCGGTGGGGTTGCCGCCCGTAGCGATAACCACGGCCCTTGCCTGCAGGGCATCGCTCGTGCGAGGAGTATCGGCTAACGCCTTTCGAAGCGAACGGAGCTCCGTCTTTCGGTCGCCGTGCTTTTTGGGTTTGAGTACATGAGCGGGACGGTCGATCTGAAGCGTCCAGCCTTCGGAAGCCTTATGAGCCGCAATGACGTTAGTTCCGCAGAGTAGGGTGATGCCCAAACGCTCGCATGCATTGAGGAGTGCATCGCGAACCGACTCGGCGCGAAGGGAGCGCGGGTATAGGCGGCCTTCCTCACGGATCGTCATGATGCCCAGCGAGGAGAAAAAACTCTCGAGATCTTGCTCGGGTTGGGGGCCCATGATGGATTCGACAAAGGCGGGGCGGTTATATCGCCGAATGTCGATGGATTCGTTTGAGAGGTTGCAGCGGCCGTTTCCGGTTGCGAGCAGCTTGAGACCGCAGGCGACGTCGCGCTCGACGACGCAGACCCTTTTGTCGACACGCGCCGCCGTAATGGCGGCGGCGAGGCCCGAGGCCCCGCCGCCGATCACCAAGACGTCATAGAAGGCGCTTGCGTTCACTTAGGCCTCGTCTGTCTTGTGCGGGGCGATGGCCTCAACGGCGGAGACGGCCTTGGGCAGCATGTCATCGGGCAGTGCGGTCTCGACTTCACCCTTATCGCAGGCCTCGGCGAGTGACGGATTGATGGGAAGCTGACCCAAGATGTCGAGGTTGTAGCGCTCGGCGACTTCGGGGAGCTTGCTCTTACCAAAGACCTCGATCTTCTTGCCGCAGTCGGGGCACTCGATATAGCTCATGTTCTCGACAATGCCCAGAATAGGGACGTTCATCTTCTCGGCCATGTTGACTGCCTTGGCGACGATCATCGAGACCAAGTCTTGCGGGCTCGTGACGATGACGATGCCATCGACGGGCAGCGATTGGAAAACGGTGAGCGCGACGTCACCCGTTCCCGGAGGCATATCGACCAGCAGGTAGTCGATGGGGCCCCACGAGGTCTCGCTCCAGAATTGCCTGATGGCGCCCGCGATAACCGGGCCACGCCAAAGGACGGGATCGGTTTCGTTTTGGAGCAACAGGTTGGAGCTCATGACCTTGACGCCGTGCTCGGAGATCTCGGGCAGCATGAGGTTGCCGAGGGCATGGACATGGCGTCCGCTCATGCCGAACATTTTGGGGATGGAGGGGCCGGTGATGTCGGCGTCGAGAATGCCAACCTTGTTGCCGCGGCGGGCGAGCTCGGTTGCGATGGCGCCCGTCACAAACGACTTGCCGACGCCTCCCTTGCCGGAAAGCACAGCGATAACGCGCTTGACCTCCGACAGCGTATTCTCTTCAAATTGCGACGGCGTTGATTGTCCGCCGGCTGCTTGTGCGTGCTCGCAACCCATGTATGACTCCTTTGTATATGTTGGGGCCGGGGCCCCGCGATGTGACACGAGCGTCATTGTACCCTCGTTTGCGAGCGGGAGTCATTTGCGATGCATTTGGGCCGAGCGTGCTTGCAATACGATGGGTCCAAGCGAATGGGCGGGCTTACTGAACTTTGCTGGCGAACTCGAGGTATTGCATGCGCTGCAGCTTGTCGATCGTCGAGGCGTATGGGCTGTCTTCAGATTCCAAGTCGTAGCGCAGCCCGTCGGCACCAAGATAGCCGGCGACATTGATGGTGGGCACATCTGACCTTGTTGCAAGCAGGGCCTTTTGATAGTCAGTGAGCGGGGCGCCGATCTTATTAAGGGTAATAGCTGCAATCTCGTTTGCCCCGACGGTGTCGTAGACGTTGAGCTCGGTATTGCCGGCGATTTCATAGTTAGCCCAGACGAAATAGGTCGACTGATAGATACGGAAAGCGTGGCTTGCCGTATCTTCCTGAGGGTACAGCTCGTCGTTGAGAGTCGTTGCGGCGCTCGGCTGATGGTCGCCAAAAAAGACAAGAACAACCGGTCTGCCGATATTGCGGAGCTCGTTGATAAAGTACTCGAGGTCCCGGTCGGATGCATTGATGCAGGTGAGATAGGTATTGAGCGCGCTATTGGCGCCCTCGCTGGCTCCCTCGACCCAATAGTTTGTCAGCTCTTCGGCGGGAACGGTGCCATAGTCGTAGCCGCCGTGATTTTGCATCGTGACGTCAAAGATGAACTGCGGGGCTTCGTCGGTTCTGAGCAGGTCGAGTATCTTGTCGTAGGTGGCGTAGTCGCATACGCCGGCATGGTAATAGGGCGCACCTTCGAAATCGCCGATTGAAAGAAAGTCTCCAAAACCCAGCTGCTGATAGATTTTATCTCGATGGTAGTTGACGGGGTTTTGCGGGTGCATAGCGGTAGTGGTATACCCGAGCTCTTTAAGGTCCTTTGCCAGGCTGTTGACGCCATTCATCTGATACAGCTGATAGGGGATTTTGCCTAATCCGACAAAGGCCGTTGTCGCTCCGGTCAAAAATTCGAATTCGGAGTTCGCCGTTCCGCCACCGGTGACCGAAGCGAGCATGGTGCCGCGAACAAGTGTGTCGGGAAGCGAGTTGTAGAATGCGGGACCGGTGTACCCGGCCGCCTGGAGCTGCTCAAAGCACGAAAGGTCGCTAAAACTCTCGTTCATGACGGCAACAATCGTCGGCTTGATTTCATTGAACTGGGCAACGGCCGCCGCGCGCTGCTCGCTCGAGCCATACGTGCTGTCGTAGGCGGCGGCGAGCTCCTGCTCGATGCTCTGCGCCTCATCGGGCGTATAGTCTTCGGGCTTTTCAATGGGCAACTCGTTGACCATTTCGGTGAACGAAGTGATAAAACCCTGAGACGCATACGTGGTGATGGGCTGCCAACGGTCAAATCCAAAATCCAGCGACTGCTCCAAGTCGATGTTGGAAAAGCCCAAGAGCCCCACAACGGTCACTAGCAGAAAAGCGCAGAGGTTAGCGGCGATTGCGGGGAAGACATGGGCGGGCGTACGGAGCTTTCGCGGTCGGATAAGCGAAAGAAGCCCCAGGGAAATCTCCAGCAGGGCGAGTGAGGTTACGATTCCTGCAGTGAAGGTGAACTCATATCCCTCACTTACTTCCATTGCGGTGCCCAATGCCAAAATGTCGCTCGGCAGGATGGCCTCGCCTTTAAACGTTATGACGAAGTGCTCGGCAATGCCAAGGGTACAACAGACGACGGGCACGAGGGCCATGACTCCTCCATGACGCTGTCCCAGCAAATAAAGGGAGAGCAGAACCGTCGCGAGCAGCCCAACGGAAAACCCGAATGAGTTGGCGGGAATGCGATAGAACGTTTCGTTGCAGGCAATTTCGAGTGAAACGAACGAGAGCGCTGAAACAGCGGCGACGACAAGGATGTCGCGGCAAATACAGGCAACCGTTCCCGTCGCAAGATCGGTTTGGTCGATAAGTCCCGAAACCAAGGGCTCGACAAGAAGTATGACAGCGGCAGCACCGAGCGCCGAATAAGAAAGGACCCATAGGGAACAGTCCTCATTTACGAGCAATTGATTCGTAATCCATGCAGCTACCATGCCGAGCGGGATGAGGAGCATCGCGCACCAAAAGACGCGGGCAATGGGCGGTTTTTCGTTGTGTTTGATTGAAAAATACACGCGCACGACGACGGCGGCCACGATAAGGACGGCGATGAATATGGGCAGATTGGCCATGCCACTCGAAGTGATTTCAAGGGGGATATCTTCGGTCATGGACGTTCCTCTGTTACAGCAAATTAAGTTCAGTTTTAGATTACTCTAACCTTTCCACGGCATTTCGAGAAACAAAGCACCCGACACGCAAAGCAAAAGGTCTGCGAATCTTGTATTACGAACATCTGTGCGCGTTGAGTGCGTTAAACTCATCGACAGTGTGATTTGAGGTTATAGGAGGCAAGGAGCTTCCATGTCTGATTCTTCTATCGTTATCCGTGGTGCGCGCGAACACAACCTGCGCAATATCGATGTTTCCATCCCGCGCGACGAGCTCGTGGTCATTACCGGTCTTTCGGGCTCGGGCAAGAGCTCGCTGGCGTTTGACACGATCTATGCCGAGGGTCAGCGTCGCTACGTGGAGAGCCTGTCGAGTTATGCGCGCCAGTTTTTAGGCCAGATGGACAAGCCCGATCTAGACTCGATCGACGGCCTTTCGCCGGCCGTCTCGATCGATCAGAAGACGACGTCCAAGAATCCGCGCTCGACGGTGGGTACTGTAACTGAGATTTATGACTACCTTCGCTTGCTTTTTGCACGCGTGGGCACGCCGCACTGTCCCGAGTGCGGTCGCGTTATCGAGCGCCAGACCACCGACCAGGTCGCCGATAAGGTCCTGGCAGCGGGAGAGGGTCGTCGTGCGTTTGTGCTGGCACCGGTGGTGCGCGGGCGCAAAGGCGAGTACGCAAAATTGTTCGAGGATCTTCGGGCTGAGGGCTTTAGCCGCGTGCGTGTCGACGGCGAAGTACGCTCGCTCGACGACCCCATCGATCTGGACAAAAAGTTCAAGCACGATATCGAGGTCGTAGTCGACCGCATCGTGATTCGGGAAAACTCTCTGGGCCGTATCGCCGAGTCGGTTGAACAGGCGACTGCCTTGGCACACGGCAATGTGAACGTGTACATGCTGCCCGATCGCGATGCTCCCGAGGGAACCGAGGGCGAGCTGCTGGAGTATTCGTTGGCTCTGGCGTGCCCGGAGCACGGGCATTCCATCGATGACCTGCAGCCGCGCGATTTCTCGTTCAACGCGCCCTATGGTGCATGTCCCGAGTGCGATGGCCTGGGCTTTAAAAAGACAGTCGATGCCGAGGCACTGATTGAAGATCCCTCAAAGTCGATTGTCGACGGAGTCTTTGGCAGCCTGTTCGGCAACTCCAACTATTATCCGCAGATTTTTGCTGCGGTCTGCAAACACTTTAAGGTGAGTGCCGATACGCCATGGGAGGACCTGCCCCCGCGGGTGCGTCGTGCGTTTTTGGATGGCATGGGCGACACGAAGATTTCGGTCGACTATCAAAAGCTCGACGGTCGTCGCAGCCAGTGGGACACCAAGTTTTCGGGCGTGCGCAATATCCTGTACGAGCGCTATACCGAGACGACCAACGAGAACACTAAGGCGCGCCTGGAGAAGTACATTCGCGAGGAGCCGTGTTCGAGCTGCCATGGTGCTCGCCTGCGCCCCGAGATGCTCGCCGTCACCGTGGGCGGCAAGTCCATTTATGAGGTTTGCTGCCTGTCGTGCCGCGAGTCGCTCGAGTTTTTTGAGGACCTTGAGCTCACAGAGCGTCAACAATTCATCGGCGGTCGTATCGTCAAGGAAATCCTGGAACGCTTGCGTTTTCTGGTTGATGTCGGCCTTGATTATCTGACGCTCGATCGTGCTTCGGCGACGCTTTCCGGCGGTGAGGCGCAGCGCATTCGCCTGGCTACGCAGATCGGTGCGGGCCTCATGGGCGTTCTCTATATTCTGGACGAGCCTTCGATTGGTCTTCACCAGCGCGACAACGAGCGGCTGATTAAGACACTCGAGCGCCTGCGCGATATCGGCAACACCGTTATCGTCGTTGAACACGATGAGGACACGATTCGCGCTGCCGACTATGTGATCGATATGGGGCCAGGCGCGGGCGTCAACGGCGGGCAAGTGGTCGCCGCGGGAACGCCCGCTGACATCATGGCGTGCCCCGAATCAATGACGGGTGCCTATCTGACCGGCAAGCGAATGATTCGAGTTCCCAATGAACGCCGCAACCCCGGACGTGGCTGTCTTAAGATTACGGGAGCATGTGCCAACAACCTCAAAAACGTTACCGCCAAGATTGAGTTTGGCACGCTTACCGTCGTAACCGGCGTATCGGGATCGGGAAAGAGTTCCTTGGTCACCGATACGATTGCGCCTGCCCTCACCAACGCTATCCATCGCTCTACGCGCCCCGTGGGCCCGTTCAAAAAAATCGACGGTATCGAGTGCATCGATAAGGTGATCGACATTGACCAGTCGCCGATCGGTCGCACGCCGCGTTCGAACCCTGCGACCTATATTGGCCTGTGGGATGATCTGCGCGCGCTGTTTGCGAGCACGCCGGAGTCGAAGGCGCGTGGCTACTCGCCGGGACGCTTCTCCTTTAATGTGAGCGGCGGACGCTGCGAGGCGTGCAAGGGCGACGGCCAGATCAAGATTGAGATGCACTTTCTTCCCGATATTTATGTTCCCTGCGAGGCTTGTGGCGGCAAGCGCTATAACCGCGAGACGCTCGAGGTTACCTATCGTGGCAAGACTATCTCGGACGTACTTGACATGAGCGTGGCCGAGGCACTGGCTTTCTTTGGGAATATTCCGCAGATCAAGCGAAAGCTTCAAACCCTGTATGACGTCGGCCTAGGTTATGTGAGCTTGGGCCAGCCCGCCACGACGCTCTCGGGTGGTGAGGCGCAGCGCGTAAAGCTCGCCAAGGAGCTTCATCGCCGTCAGACGGGTAAGACGTTCTATATTTTGGACGAGCCTACGACCGGTCTTCATTTTGAGGACGTTCGCCAGTTACTTGATGTGTTGCAACGTCTAGTCGATGCGGGCAATACGGTGTTGGTGATCGAGCACAACCTCGATGTCATCAAGGTCGCCGACCGTCTGATCGATATGGGTCCCGAGGGTGGCAACGGTGGCGGAACTGTCGTGGTCTCGGGTACGCCAGAGCAGGTTGCGGCATGCCCGCAGAGCTATACCGGCAAGTTCTTGGCGCCGTTGCTCAAACGCGATAAGGAGCGTCAAGCGCAACTCGATGCCTAATACATAGGTGTTTTTGAAACATGAGCGCCGCCGATTCCTTGCGATTCGGTGGCGCTCTCTTTGTCGAGATAGCGTATGCCGCGCAAATGGACATATACTTAAAAATTGCGTTCTTATATGAGGGAAAGGATATGCCATGCCGAAGGCCGTGAAGACGCCAAAGACCAACGCCATGCGTGAGCTGGAAAGCGCCGGCATCCCCTATGTTCTCCATACGTACGAAGACGATGGCGACGAATCGTCGGGGCTGGGCGTCGCGATTTCCGAGCAGCTTGGCGAGGAGCCCGGTCAAGGATTTAAGACCCTGGTCTGCACGACGCCGTCCAACGACCATGTCGTGTGCTGCATTCCCGTTGCCGACGAGCTCGACCTCAAGGCCGCCGCGCGCGCCGCAGGCGAAAAGTCGCTGACCATGATGCATGTCAAAGATTTGCTTGCCGCGACGGGGTATGTCCGCGGCGGTTGCAGTCCGGTCGGTATGAAAAAACGATTCCGGACGCTGATTGATGAGACATGTATCCTTTGGGATACCATTTTTATCTCGGGTGGCAAGCGCGGCTATCAGCTTGAGCTTGCTCCCGATGACTTAGTTGCATTTTGCGGGGCGACGGTTGCCCCGATCACGAGAGAGGACTGAGCGATGCCGCAGGAAGAATCAAAGCGCGGAGCTCACTTTGCAAAAGGGTCGGCTCCTCAGACGCCCGCGCCCGAGGCCGCTTCGTTCGATAACGAGATTCGAAGCGCCTGGTCCGCTGCCGCTGACCCGGGCGAGACGGCCGTGTACTTGCGTGCCGCCGGTGCCGGCACGGCACTTCCCCGTACGGTTCTTTCTTCGGCTCGTCCCGATGAGACGGCTGTCTTTTTGGCCGCCGCTCAATCGAGCGCCAGCGTGATGCCGATCGCCTCCGAGGCTCCTCGTGCGCCGCGTCCCGATGAGACGGCGGTGTTTTTGATGGCAGCCCAGGGAAAGAGCACACCGCAGAGCGCTCCTGCCGCTCGTTCCGCCAAGCCCACGGCTCATGATGATGGCGAACCGCTTCTTTCGGATGACGAATGGTCGCCGCTTGGTTCGACCGATCCCGTCGAGGGCGTGGCCATCGACGGTGATGACGACTGGGACCCTCTGTCGTTTTCTGCCCGAACCGTCGCCGCCAATGAAGTTGACACGGTGTTTGGCGACCATGCCATATTCGATGATGATGCCGTATCCGGTAGCAACATGCCGAACAGCGATGACGCCGCACCTGCTGATGACGCCGTTTTGGTTGACGATCCCTTTGCGATGACCGGCTCCTTTGCCGTCGTGGACGATTTGCCGCCACAAGATGAGGTTTATGAGGACTCTCAGGACGACGTAGACGATATGGGTTCGTCGGACTACTCCACGGTTGGTCGTTCTGCTGGCCTTATGACCGTGCTGACCATCGTGTCGCGTGTCACCGGGTTTATCCGCACGTGGGCCATGGCGGCCGCCATCGGTATGTCGCTGCTCTCGTCCTCCTATCAGGTTGCCAACAACCTGCCCAACATGCTCTACGAGCTCGTGATGGGCGGCATGCTCGTTACGGCGTTTTTGCCAGTGTATATGGGTGTGAGGCGCGAGCAGGGTCGCGAGGCATCGAACGAGTATGTCGGCAACCTGCTCGGTATTCTGCTTCTGCTGCTGGGCGGTATCTCGCTGCTGGGCACCGTGTTTGCTCCCGGCTTTATTTGGACGCAGTCGTTCCTTTCGGGCGATGGCGGCAGCATGGATACCGCTGCGTTCATGTTCCGCTTCTTTGCTATTCAAATTCTGTTTTATGGCTTGGGCTCGGTGTTCTCGGGCGTTCTCAACGCACACCGCGACTACTTCTGGTCGACGTTTGCCCCGGTTCTCAACAATGTCATCGTCATCGCCAGCTTTATGGGCTTTGCTTCCGTGTCTGCACAATTTGGCGAGCAGGCCGGTATTATCTTGATCGCAGTTGGTACGACCCTCGGCGTCTTTGTCCAGATGGCCTGCCAGATTCCCGCGCTTGGCAAGCATGGCGTGCATCCTCATATCCATATCGACTTTAAGGATCCCGCGCTGCGACAGACGATCGCGCTTGGTATCCCGACGCTGCTCGCCACGGTGTGCATGTTTGTCTCGACCTCCATTACCAATGCCGCCGCGCTGGTGGTGCAGCCCGAGACCGGCCCTTCCGTCATCGCATATGCGCGCTTGTGGTACACATTGCCCTATGCGCTGATCGCCGCCTCGCTTTCGACGGCACTTTATACCGAACTCTCCCACGATGCGCAGGAGAAGGATTACGACAGCGTCCGCACGGGCATTTCGCGCGGTGTCGCCCAGATGCTCTTCTTCCTGATTCCGTTTGCGATGTATCTGATCGTCTTCGCCCGTCCGCTCAACATGATCTACTGCGCCGGCAAGTTCGATGAATCCGGTGTGGCGCTGGTGTCGGAGTTCCTTATCTATCTGGCACTTTCCCTGCCGCTCTACGGCGTGGTCGTGCTGATGCAGAAGAGCTTCTCGGCCCTGCTCGATATGAAACCTTATAGCCGCTATTGCCTGTACTCCGCTATCGGTCAGGCCGGTTCGGTGCTGCTGTTTGGCGTGGTGCTGGGCTACGGTATGCCGGCAATTGCGCTTTCGTACGTCGTTGACTACGTAGTCTTGGTCGGATGCTCACTGTGGTGGCTGCGCCGTCGTCTGCATGGCCTTCAGGTCAAGTCTATCCTGCATGGCGGTTTCTTCGGCCTACTGTTCGGTGGCTTGGGCGCTGCCGCGGGTGCCGGCGTCATGTGGGCACTTGAGCACTTTGTCGGAGCGCTTGGCAGTTCGATCCTAATTACCCTGGGCTACGTTTGTGTTGCAGGCGTCGTCTCGCTCGCTGTAACTTTTGGTCTTGCCTTCGTCTTTAAGATGCCCGAGGTCTCGGCGCTGCTTCGTCGCAAGTAGGTGCGCGTGGCAGGTCACGACAACATTCCAACACTTGCCGAGCAGGTTTCGCGCGTTCCCACGCAACCCGGCTGCTACCTTTGGAAAGATGCCAAGGGTGATGTCATCTATGTGGGCAAGGCAAAAAACCTGCGTGCCCGTATGCGTCAATACGTGACACTGCAGGACGAGCGTCAAAAGATCCCGCTCATGATGCAGCTGGTGGCGAGTTTCGACTATATCGTGGTGGAGACCGAGCACGAGGCATTGGTGCTCGAGCGCAATCTGATTGGCCAGTACCATCCGTACTTTAACGTCGATCTCAAAGACGATAAAAGCTATCCCTTTATCGCCATTACCAAGAGCGACTTGTTTCCGGCTATTAAATACACGCGAGAGCGTCATAAACCGGGAACGCGCTATTTTGGCCCCTATACCGATAGCCGTGCGGCGCGTGAGACCATCGATACGCTACGCAAGGTTATTCCTATTTGCTCGGCATCCTGTGCGGAATGGCGCCGCTGCCGCCGCATTGTCGAATCTCATAAGGGCGAAGAAGACATCGTCAATATGATTTGCGCGCAAAACGGGCGTCCCTGCTTTGACTACCATGTCGGGCGCGGGCCGGGCGCATGCGTCGGCGCGATTTCCCCTGCCGACTATGCCAAGAACGTCAAACGTGTCGAACGTTTCTTGTCGGGCCATCGCAAGGATGTCGTTGACGAGCTTACGTCCGAGATGACGGAGGCAGCCGAGACGCTCGATTTTGAGCGTGCGGCGCGCGTCAAGCGTCGCCTGGAAGTCATTAGGGGCCTGGACGATCGCCAACAGGTCGTTTTTCCATCGAGCGTCGATATCGACGTCATCGGCTTCTATCGCGAAGAGACTATCTCTGCCGCCTGTGTCTTTGTCGTTCGCGAGGGCCGAACGGTTCGAACTTGTGAGTTCATCCTCGATAAAGGCCTGGATGTCGACGAGGAAGAGCTTCAATCGGGCTTTCTTAAGCGCTATTACGACGAGACGGCTGATATTCCAGCCGAGATCAATCTCTCTGTCGAGCTTGAGGACGCCGAAGCGTTGGGGGAGTGGCTTGCGGGCAAGCGCGAACGCTCTTGCCATCTCCATAGGCCGCAGCGCGGCGAAAAGCACCGCCTGCTCGATATGGCTTCCAAAAATGCGCGCCATGCCCTCATGCGCTACATGATGCGCACGGGGTATGCTGACGATCGCACTAATCAGGCGCTCCTGGAGCTCGAAAGCGCGCTGGCGCTGCCTGCGCCGCCGTTGCGCATCGAGTGCTTCGATATCTCGACGTTGCACGGCACCTTTACCGTCGCTTCGATGGTGGTATTTACCAACGGCCGTGCCGACAAGGGCCAGTATCGTCGCTTTAAAATTCAGGCCGAATTGGACGAGGCGAACGACTTCGTATCGATGTCCGAGGTTCTGGGGCGCCGCTATGCTCCCGAGCGCATGGCGGACGAGCGCTTTGGCTCACGCCCCGATTTGCTCGTTGTCGATGGCGGCAAGCCGCAATTGACCGCTGCAATTAAGCAACTTGAGGCGCTTGGCCTCGATATACCAGTTTGTGGCTTGGCAAAGGCCGATGAGGAAGTTTTCGTGCCGTGGGACGAGACTCCCGTCGTGCTGCCGACCGGCTCCGCTTCGCTTTATCTGATCAAGCAGGTTCGCGATGAATCCCACCGATTTGCGATTACCTTCCACCGCGAGTTGCGCGATAAGGCTATGACGGTTTCGGTGCTTGACGACGTTCCGGGCGTGGGACCCACCAGAAAACGTGCCATTATGCGCCATTTTGGCTCGATGAAGCGTTTACGCGCAGCAAGCGAGCAGGAGATTGCAGAAGTTCGAGGCGTTCCGGCCGATGTCGCCAAAGCGGTCCACGAGGCACTTGTTGCATGGAATGCCGAACGCGCCCAGGCATCGGCCAACCGATCCGAAAACTAAACGCGCTTCTAAACAACTGATATACATGATTGGTCAATTTTCAATCATTTGTTTCGCGGTGATTACCTGCCGATTTCGGGTTTTATTAACGCTAAAACGTTTGACTAGCCATGGTGAACAACACTGCTATCCTGCGGGTTGACGAAGACTGATATCTCACCTCGTCGATACATACTGTCTGTCGAATCATTTGTCAATGAATTCGGTGAACGGTAGTAAATACCGTTCAAGCGTATGTATGTATCGGTCGCCGAGCGCGGCACCTCAGTTGGGTTCGTCGGTAGGTAAGGTATATATCGTCCGCAAGTTGCGCGGGGGCAAGTCTAGGTGCTCCCGGGTAAGATTCTCTATTGATAGGAGAAGACATGGCCATCATCAACAAGGGTATGTCCAGGCGTTCGTTCCTCGGCCTCACCGGCAGCGTCGCTGCTGTCGCAGGGCTTGGTCTCACCGGCTGCGGTGGCAGCTCTAGCGACGAGGGTTCCGCTTCCGGTTCCACCGATTCCGCCAACCGTGGCGGCGGCGTGATCACCGCTGGTTCCGCTTACGCTCCGTCCAGCTTCGACCCCGCCAGCACCGGCTCCGCTGTGGGCCTGGGTGCTAACTGGCATGTCGTCGAGGGCCTTTACGGCATCGATTACCACGACTACAGCACCTTCAACGAGCTCGCCACCGACGACCCCAAGTCTGTGGACGACACCACTTTCGAGGTTACCATCCGCAAGGGCGCCAAGTTCTCCGATGGCACCGAGGTCACCGCTGACGATGTCGTTGCCTCCTACACCGCTTGCGCCGCTTCCGCTACCTATGCTCCGTTCTTCCAGCCCTTCGAGTCCATCGAGGCTAAGGACGCCAGCACCGTGACGGTCAAGACCAAGGTCCCCAACTTCTCTCTGCTCAAGGATCGTCTTGCCATCATCCGCGTTACCCCGGCCACCCAGACCGAGGAGGATCGCGCCAAGCAGCCGATCGGCTCCGGCCCCTGGATGTACGACTCTATCTCCGATACCGAGATCACCCTGGTTCCCAACCCCGAGTACAACGGGGAGTATGCTGCCGAGGATAAGAAGATCCAGTACAGCATCCTGACCGACCCCACCGCTCGCGTTACCGCTCAGCAGGAGGGCTCCACGCTCGTTATGGAGCTCGTTACCGCTGACGCCGTCGACCAGCTCGAGAGCGCCGGCTGCAAGATCGATAACGTTCAGGGTTTCGGCACCCGCTTCATCATGTTCAACGTCGCCAAGGAGCCTTGGAACAACGTCAAGGTCCGTCAGGCTGTCATGTATGCGCTCGACACCGAGAAGATGGTCAGCAACACCTTCGCCGGCCTTGCCACCGCTGCCAGCTGCTACCTGCCTAAGAGCTTCACCAACTATCATGAGGCTTCCACGGTGTACAAGACCGACGCCAAAAAGGCTAAGAAGCTCATCGAGGAGTCCGGCATCACCCCGGGTGCCATCACCCTGCGCACCACCGACAACGAGCAGATTAAGGGCATGGCCGCCCAGGTCAAGAACGACCTCGACGCTCTCGGCTTCGATGTGACTATCCAGACCGATACCTCGCCGGCCACCTACGCTGCCATCGACGGCGGCGAGGCCTACGATATCCTCCTTGCCCCTGGCGATCCTTCCTGCTTCGGCGCCGACCCCGATCTGCTGCTCAACTGGTGGTACGGCGACAACGTCTGGATGCAGACCCGTTGCCCGTGGAAGGAGTCCGCTGAGTGGCAGAAGCTCCACGGTCTCATGGACGAGGCTCTTGCCGCCGAGGGCGACGAGCAGCAGAAGAAGTGGAACGAGTGCTTCGACATCATTGCTGACAACGCCGTTCTGTACCCCGTTGTCCACGTCAAGACCGTCTCCGCTTCCTGGGACGATCCGTCCACTGCGCCCAACGGCGAGGCCCTCGATGGCTTCAAGGGCATTGGCACGACGAGCATGTCCTTCAGAGGCGTTGCGACCGTCAAGGCGTAAGACTCGCTTGAGTCTGTATGCAGGATGTCGGCCGTTGGGACCGTATCCTCATAGTTGAAACAAAGACCCGGGCGGCAACGATGTCGCTCGGGTCTTGTAATGAGTATCCGTACTCATATACCAGTTGGTCCTACCGACAAAAGAAAGGGGAGAGAACGTGAACAACTTTCTACGTTTGATTGGAAGGCGTCTCGTGGCGCTGCCGATCATGGCATTGGGCGTCACCGTCCTGGTGTTCTTCCTTATGTCGTTCTCCAAGACCGACCCCGCCTATACGGCGTTGGGTGACGGTGCCTCGCCCGAGGCGGTTGCCGAGTACCATGAGAAGTATGGTCTGGACGACCCCTGGCCCGTGCGCTACGTGCGCTACATGGGCGATCTGATCCATGGTGACATGGGCACCTATGGTGCTGCTCGCAACTCCGTTGCCAAGCGCATCTCCACGGCCCTGCCCGTCACGATGCAGCTGACCTTCATCGGTCTAGCCATCGGCGCGGTCGTCTCGTTTTTGCTCGGCGTCATCGCGGCACTGTATCGCGATAAATGGCCGGACCAAGTGATCCGCGTCTTCTCCATCGCCGGCTTGGCAACCCCGTCGTTCTGGCTTGCCGTTCTGTTGATCCTGCTGTTCTCTTCCTACCTTAAGGTGCTCCCGGCATCGGGTGCTCTGCCTCACTTCACCACCAACCCGGCTGGCTATCTGGGACGTATGATCATGCCCGCTATCGCTCTGGCATTCCCGCTGACGGGCCAGATGACTCGTATCGTGCGTACGGCCATGGTCGAGGAGCTCGATAAGGACTATGTCCGTATGGCTCGCGGCGCCGGCGTTCCCGAGAAGGTCGTCGTCGGCATCAACGTCTTGCGCAACGCGCTGATCACCCCGGTCACCACCCTCGGTCTTAAGATCGGTTACCTTATGGGCGGTGCCGTCGTCATCGAGGTCATCTTCAACCTCCCCGGCATGGGCACCGCGATTCTGCAGGGCGTTCAGGGCAACGAGGCGAACCTGGTTCAGGGCGTCGTCATCGTCGTTGCTCTTGCCTTCATCATCATCAACATCGTGGTTGACATGCTCTACCTGCTCATCAACCCGCGCATCAGGACGGTGTAGATTATGGTAAAGATTCGAGAGAAGCAAACCGAGCAGCTCGAGAAGGCTGCCTCCAAGGGGCTCAAGCTCGGTGGCTGGAAGAAGATGACGCTGTCTTCTAAGATTGCCGCCGTCGTGTTGGTGCTGGTCGCCTTGACCGCGATTCTGGCGCCCCTTCTTGCCCCCTATAGCCCGGTCGAGATCTTTACGGCTCGCCAGGCTCCCGGCAATGGATTTATCTTCGGTACCGACGATAAGGGCCGCGACATCCTGTCGCGTATGCTCTACGGTGGCCGTTACTCGCTGATCATCGGCTTCGGTGCTACCGCCATGGCTCTGGTCTGCGGCTCGGTCGTGGGCGCCCTCGCGGCGGTTTCGCGCAAGTCCGTTTCCGAGGCGATCATGCGCATCCTGGACATCATCATGTCCATCCCGGGCATCGCCCTCGCTGCCGTCTTCGTCTCCATCCTGGGCAACTCCGTGCCGTCGATTATCTTCGCCATCGGCTTTATGTACACTCCGCAGATTGCCCGTATCGTGCGCGCCAACATCGTGTCCGAGTACGGCGAGGACTATGTCCGCGCGGTCATCGTTTCCGGCGCCAAGGCTCCGTGGATTTTGATCAAGCATGTTCTGCGTAACTGCATCGCCCCGATCATGGTCTTCACCGTTACCCTGGTCGCCGACGCCATCATCTTCGAGGCCTCGCTGACCTTCATCGGCGCTGGTATCCAGGAGCCCACCGCTACCTGGGGCAACATTCTCGCTGACGCTCGCGGTGGCGTGCTCGCTGGCCGTTGGTGGCAGGCGCTGTTCCCGGGCCTGGCCATCATGATCACCTGCCTGGCGCTCAACATCCTCTCCGAGGGCATTACCGACGCCATGGCCGCTGCTCCCTCCGCCGCCCTGGATCCGACCGACTCCTCCAAGCGCCGCGAGGCCGACCTGCTGGTCTCCGACCCCGTTCGCGCCTACAAGGAGCAGGCTCAGTCCCTGTCCGCCCGTCTTGGCGCTCTGCGCGATGTCGAACTCAAGCGTAACGACCGCCATGTGCCCGATGAGTCCGTTGAACCGATCCTTTCGGTCCGCGATTTCTGCATCCAGTTTGAGCACCACGGTGACATCAACGTCGTCGACCACGTCAACTTTGACGTCCGTCCCGGCCAGACCATGGGCCTGGTAGGCGAGTCCGGTTGCGGTAAGTCCATCACCACGCTGGCCATCATGGGCCTGACCGACGATGACGAGCATCTTTCCGGCGAGGTTCTCTGGGAGGGCCGCGACCTGCTCAAGATGAGCAAGAAGGAGTGGTTCGGCCTTCGCGGTACCGATATCGCCATGGTCTATCAGGACGCCCTGTCCTCGCTCAACCCCTCCATGCTCATTTCCGCTCAGATGAAGCAGCTCACCAAGCGCGGCGGCACCCGTAGCGCCGAGGAGCTCCTGGAGCTCGTGGGCCTCGACCCCAAGCGTACGCTCGAGAGCTATCCGCATGAGCTTTCCGGTGGTCAGCGTCAGCGCGTTCTGATCGCTATGGCCCTTACCCGCGACCCCAAGCTGGTCATCTGCGACGAGCCCACGACCGCTCTGGACGTTACCGTCCAGAAGCAGGTCATCAAGCTGCTCAACGATCTTCAGGCCAAGCTCGGCTTTGCTATGATCTTCGTTTCGCACGACCTGGCACTGGTCGCAGAGGTCGCTCATAACATCACGGTTATGTACGCTGGCCAGGTTATCGAGCAGGCGCCCACCAAGGAGCTGCTCACCAACCCGATCCACGAGTACACTCGCGGTCTTCTGGGTTCCGTCCTGTCCATCGAGAGCGGTTCGGGCCGCCTGCACCAGGTACCCGGCGCCGTTCCGAGCCCGCGCGATTTCCCCAAGGGCGATCGCTTCGCACCTCGCTCGAGCCATCCGCGCATTGGCCTGGACACCCGTCCGGTCTTCAAGCGCGTGCCCGGCACCGAGCACTTCTATTCCGAGCTCCCCGATGAGGTGCTCAAGGCAAATGGTTTGACCCCTCACGCGGAGGTGATGTAGATGAGCGAGACCGCAGTCAACGGCGTCGAGCCGATCATCTTCCTTGATGACGTCCACGTCACCTTTAGGACCCGTACCGGCTCGATTCTGCACCCCAACCTGGTTCACGCCGTCCAGGGTGTAACGATTAAGCTCATGCCCGGACAGACCATCGGCATCGTCGGCGAGTCTGGTTGCGGAAAGTCCACCACCGCCAACGTCATGTGCGGCCTGCAGGCCCCCACGAGCGGCAAGGTCTACTTTAAGGGCAAGGACGTTACCAAGCGTACCGCCGAGGACCGTCGCCACATGGGTCGCGTCATCTCGGTCGTGTTCCAGAACCCGGCCACGGCGCTCAACCCCCGCATGGTCGTTCGCGAGCAACTGCTCGACCCCATGCGCGTCCACAACTTGGGTACCGAGGCCGAGCAGGAGAAGCGCGTCAAGGAGCTCTTGGAGCTCACCGGTCTGCCCAGCTCCGCCGCCGAGGTTCTTCCCGGCCAGCTTTCGGGCGGCCAGCGCCAGCGCGTCGCAATTGCCCGTGCCCTGTCGCTGAACCCCGATGCCATCATCGCCGACGAGCCCACCTCGGCTCTGGACGTTTCGGTCCGCGCGCAGATTCTGAACCTGCTGACCGACCTTAAGAAGGAGCTCGGCCTGGCCATGGTGTTCATCAGCCATGACATCCAGACGGTCCGCTATATCTCTGACGACATCATCGTTATGAATGGCGGCAAGATCGTCGAGCAGGGCGAGGCCAAGCAGGTTTTCCAGCACCCTCAGGACCCCTACACCAAGATGCTGCTCGGCGCTGCGCCGTCGCTGCTGCATCCCAAGCTCGGCGAGTAGCCTCGCTTTCCCTCCCGTGCGCCCGGTTCCCTTACCGGGCGCACCTCCGTTGCGATTTCGAAAGGTTGGGTTCACGAGCCGTGCCAAGTGCTCAGGAGCTACAACAGCAATTTGGTGAATATCGAGGCGCTATGCCCCGTCCATCGGATTTCGATTTCTTTTGGAAGGACCGCATGGCCGAGGCCGACGCCGTCGAGCTCGATTATGCGATTGAGGCGGCTTCGGTTGCGGATTCCGCGACCTGTCGGTTTTTCGACCTCTGGTATACCGGCATGTGTGGTGCACGCCTGCATGCCAAGTACCTTAAACCTGTCTCGGACGAGCACGTGCCATTGGTACTTCAGTTCCATGGATATCCGGGTGCGAGCCGCAGCTGGTTTGAGCAAGCGTCGTTTGCGGGCATGGGCATGGCGCTCATTGCTCTCGATTGTCCTGGCCAAGGAGGCCCCTCCGAGGACATTGGTGGATTTGAGGGCACGACGGTCGCGGGCCATATCGTCGCCGGTATCGACGGCGACCCAGCCAACCTCTACTATGTCCGCCTACATCAGGATATCCGCATTCTGTGCCGTATCGTTCGCGAGCTCGAGGGCATCGATCTTGCCCGTGTGTTTGTGAACGGCGCGTCGCAGGGCGGCGGTTTGGGTATAGCGACCTGTGCGCTTAACAGCGAGCTTATCAATCGCGCCGCCATCCTCTATCCCTTCCTGTCGGATTTCCGCCTGGTCTGGGATTTGGATGCCGACGACATCGCCTACGAGGGCCTGCGCTATTGGTCTCGCTGGTTTGACGAGGACTCGACTCGTATCGACGAAGCCTATGCCAAGCTGGCGTACTTCGATTCCAAGAACTTTGCCCCCATGGTCAAATGCCCCGTGCTGTTTGGCACGGGCACAGCCGATATCGTCTGCCCTCCGGCGACGCAGTTTGCAGTCTACAACAACCTGACCTGTGAAAAGCGTCATGAGTTCTTTGAAGGCTTCGGTCACGAGGAGATTCAGGATTTTGACGATCTGATCATTCCATTTTTCTGCAAGGGAGGGGAGGCTCATGTCTAAGTGCGAGAGCAATATCGATGAGCTGATTGTCCCCGAGCTTGCGGGAATTGCTGGGACGGTTTCGTCAAGGCTCGCAGAATATCGGGACTGGCACGGTGATGTCCAAGCAGATGTTTCTGATTTAGAGACATGCGCTCCGAATCTTGAGATTCAAGGCCTGGCCATTACGGCAATTGACTTTGTTAACCCCTGCGCCCGTTACTCGGAGGTTTCCTTTAAGCTCGGTGACGATGCGGTCCACGCTCGTTTGATTGAGCCTGTCGGTCGTGCCCGAGTATCTGAGCGCGTGCCGCTGTGCCTGATGTTCCATGACATCGATCGGCCTGTGCGAGGCTGGCATCACATGACGAGATTTGCCGCCATGGGGTATGCCGTCCTCGCGCTGGATGACGATGTTGCTGGTGCGGACGACCTGCAGCGGGGGATTGCTTCACCCGCTTTTGTCGAGCGCGTCCGTTGGGGTTGCGCGATGGCGAAGGTTGCGCGCAATCTTGATGGCGTGGACTCCGATCGCATTTTTGCGTGGGGCGAGGGCCTTGGCGGCGGTGTTGCGCTGGCGGTTTCCGCTCTGGACGAGCGGGGCCTTGCCTGCACGGCGGTTGCCAATCCAATCCCCGGTGGCCTCGAGGCCCTGTCGTCTCGGGTGCGCGGATTGGTGCTCATGGGCACATCGCTTATGGACACCGTGAGCGATCCCAAGGGTCAGTTTGCCGTATTCAACGGTCTTGAGTGTGACCGAAGGCATATCATCTATGCCAAATACGCTCACGAGCGCATCAATGCGTTCGAAAACGAAGTCGTCGACTTCTTTAACCAAACGTTCTACCCGTGTTCTTTGGCCTAGACGGCCTGGACACTGCCAACAAGAGTGGGCGGCATAGGGCTGCCCACCAGACAACTAAGGAGATTCTTGTGGCAACTCAGAAATTCACCGGCGTTATCCCTCCCGTCGTTGTTCCCGATACTGAAGACCACCAGCTCGATGTTGCCTCCTTTGAGCGCAGCATCAACCGCATGATCGATGCCGGCGTCGATGGCTTGTTCTTCCTGGGCTCCTCGGGCGAGGTCGTCTTCTCCACCGACGAGCGTCGCCGTCAGATCATCTCCGAGGCCGTCCGTATCGTCGACCACCGTGTGCCTGTTCTGGTCGGCATCATCGATACCGAGACCGAGCGCATGATTGAGCACGGCAAGGTCGCCCAGGAGCTGGGCGCCGATGCCCTCGTCGCCACCTGCCCGTTCTATGCCCTGCAGGGTATGACCGAGGTCGAGGAGCACTTCCGCATCCTGCACGAGGAGCTCGACCTGCCCATCTTTGCCTATGACATTCCCGTCTGCGTTCACACCAAGCTCCCCTGGAAGCTCCTTGCCAAGCTCGGCGCCGAGGGCGTCCTTGCTGGCGTCAAGGATTCCTCGGGTGATGACATCTCGTTCCGCTACCTCGTTCAGGAGAACGAGAAGAACGGCCATCCGATGAGCATCCTCACCGGTCACGAGGTTGTTGTCGACGGCGCCTATCTCGGCGGCGCTGACGGTTCCGTCCCGGGTCTCGCCAACGTTGAGCCCGAGGGCTACGTGCGTCAGTGGAAGGCCGCTCAGGCTGGTGACTGGGCTACCGTCAAGGCCGAGCAGGATCGTCTCAATGAGATCTCCCACATCTGGGATGTCACCTCGGGCGTCCAGGGCTATGCCGGTGGCGTCGGCGCCTTCAAGACCGCTATGAACCTCATGGGCATCTTCGACAGCCCGACCATGCCGCGCCCGGTGAAGGCCATGACCGGTGAGAACGTCGAGGCGATTAAGAAGGTCCTCCAGGACAACGGTCTCCTGTAAAGCTTCCCCGGGCACCCGATCTTGGGGCTCAAGCGGTCGAGCGTGACCCATTAGGTCAACGCCCGACCGCTTTCACCCCAACCTCGGGCACCCGGGAAACCTTTACCAAGCTGCGGCGATAACGCAGCCTTCATTTCCTGTAGTTGTTTTTTTATCTCCTAAGGAGAGCGACATGGAGAACAAGTACGTCTGCTCTGTCGATATCGGCGGAACTAAGATCGCGACTGCCATCATGGAGTACCCGGCTGACGGCAGTGTGCCCCATCCCGTTTTTGAGGCCGAGGTTCCCACCGAGGCTCTAGAGGGCGGCGAGGCCGTCTTCCAGCGTATCGAAGCGTCCATCAAGGCTGCTCTCGAGGCGAATCCCGATGTCGAGGTCCTCGGCGTCGGCATTGGTGCCGCCGGCGTCGTCGATCCCAAGACGGGCGCCATCGCGTATGCCAACGAGATCATGCCCGGTTGGTCCGGCGTCCAGTTGGGGCCGCGTCTGCGCGAGGACCTCGGTCTTCCCGTTGCCGTTGTAGGCGACGTGCAGGCTCATGCTCTGGGCGAGGCCCACTGGGGCGTCGGCAAGGGCAAGTTCTCCGTCTTGTGTCTGGGCATCGGTACGGGCATCGGCGGCGCATATGTCGAGAACGGCCGCGTGATGCAGGGCTTCCACGGTGCTGCCGGTCATATGGGCCACATCGAGTGCTCGGCTGCCGCCGGCATTCCCTGCGCCTGCGGGCGTTCTGGCCATCTTGAGTCTGTTGCTTCGGGCACTTCCATTGGTCGCATGTACGACGAGCGCTTTGGCCGCGTCGACCCCAGCCGTCCTTCGGTCGGTCGCGATGTAAACGACCTGTGCCGCGCGGGCGACGCAAAGGCGACTGAGGTCATCCATGACGCCGGCTTTGCGCTGGGTGCCAGCTTGGGCTCGCTCGCTAACATCCTGGACCCTGAGGTCATCGTGCTTTCGGGTGGCGTGATTCACCAAGGTCCCGATTGGCGTTCACAGACGTGGAAGGATTCGGTACACGAGGGCTATGCCAGCCAGGCGCTCGATCCGCTTCAGGACACGCCGATCCTCATCGGTTCTCTTGAGGGCGATGCTCCGCTCATCGGTGCCGCCGAACACCTTCTTGCGTCGTTGAAATAAACATAGCTACCAAGTGCGCCTTCTGAGGTGCCGCAGATTGACGTGAAAGAGGAGCGAAGCGTACTTCGGTACGCGAGCGACGGTTTGAACGTCAAGGTGCGGTGTCTCAGAAGGCTGTTTTTGAGAAAGGTTGAGTCGAACATGACCGTTGATCCTTTGATCCAGTCCCTGAAGGGCAAGCTCGTCGTGAGCGTTCAGGCGTATATGGGCGAGCCGCTTCGTACGCCCGAGACCATGGCTCAAATGTCTCGTGCTTGCGAGCTCGGCGGCGCCGCCGCCATTCGCTGCCAGGGCCTTGCCGACATTGCCGCCATTAAGGGTCGCTGTGAGGTCCCCGTTATCGGCCTGTGGAAGGATGGGCACGAGGGCGTTTACATCACGCCGACGCTGCGTCACGCTCGCGCCTGCGTTGCTGCGGGTGCCGATATCGTGGCGATCGACGCCACCGATCGTCCGCGTCCCGACGGCAAGTCGGTCGAGGATACCTTCCGCCCGCTGCACGAGGAGGGTGTGCTCCTGATGGCGGATTGTGCCACCATCGAGGACATTCGCCGTGCGGTTGATATGGGCTTCGACCTTGTATCTACCACGCTTTCTCACGGTGTCGCTGCCATCGACTGCACCATGGCCGATGGCCCCGATCTGCCGCTCCTGCGTCAGGCGACCGAGGAATTCCCCGGCCTTCCCATCATTTGCGAGGGTCGCGTGCATACGCCCGAGGAGGCTCGCGCCGCGATCGATGCTGGCGCCTGGGCCGTTGTCGTCGGCACCGCCATCACGCACCCCACGAGTATTACGAGTTGGTTCAAGGCTGCGCTTGAGGCGTAAGACAGGCCTCGTATCCGCTCGGGGCGGTATACTCAATATAGGCAATTGACCGCGCGGGATCCGGGTTGCTGGGTCCCGCGCTTGTTTTCGGGAGGCAGCACATGCAAAAGGGAGATGCCATGGATGCGGCGGAGCGCTCGGAGCGTATCCCCGATATCGTCATCATCACCGGAATGTCCGGATCGGGCCGCACACAGGCCATGCACGTGTTCGAGGACATGGGCTATTTTTGCATCGATAACCTGCCTCCGCGTCTCATCGCCCAGCTTGCCGAGCTCGTCGGCATCAATACGGGCGTGGGCAGGCATCTCGCCGTCACCTGCGATTTGCGTAGCCAGGGCTTGTTCGATGAGCTGCTCGATGCGGTCGCCGCGCTCGAAGAGCGCGAGATGAGCTGCGACATCGTGTTCCTGGAGGCGTCTGACGAGGTGCTGATTCGTCGCTACAGCGAAAATCGCCGCCGTCATCCCATTGCCAAGCCGGGAGAGACTACGGCCGATGCCATTCAGCGCGAGCGCCTGCAGCTACGGGGCGTGCGCGATCGAGCCGATATGATTATCGACACGAGCCGTCTGCGCACCTCTGCGCTGCGTAACAAGCTACGTATGGCATTTTCCGAGCTGTCCGACCAGCAGCTCATGGACGTCCATGTGTTCTCGTTTGGCTTTAAGCACGGCATGCCCGTCGAGGCGGACATTATGATCGACGTCCGCTTCCTGCCCAATCCGTTCTACGATCCCGAGATGCGCACCATGACCGGTCTCGATAAAAAGGTCTCCGATTTTGTTCTGGACCATCCCAAGACGCAGGAATTTTGGAAGGCTTGGACACAGCTGCTTGATACGGTGATGCCGGGCTACATCGCGGAGGGCAAGCCGCAGCTTTCTATTGCCATCGGCTGCACGGGCGGCCAGCACCGCAGCGTTGCCATTGCCGAGGCCACGGCTCGTTACCTGGAAGGCGCTCAGTACCATGTGAGTATCTCCCACCGCGACCTCTCGCGCGCCAACACGAAGGCATAGGCCTGCATGTCGTTTACCGCTGAGGTGCGCGATGAGCTTGCGCGCTGCGAACCCGAATGTGAATACTGCGACTTGTCGACGCTTGCCGCCCTCACGCGCGTGAGTGGCACGCTCTCGCTTACTGGCTCTGGGCGGTATCGTTTGACGGTTGCGACTGAGACGGGAGCCGTCGCGCGCACGATGATCACGCTGACGCATCGCATCCTTAAACTCAAAACGGAATTCACCGTTCGTAAATCGGTCTTGCATAAGGTTCGAAACTACCTCATCACCTTACCTGATCAGCCCGATTTGGATAAGGCTCTGGTGCTGCTGGGCATCCTCGACCGTAGGGGAGGACTTGTCGCCGGCGTGCCCCGACATATCGTTGCGCGTCCTTGCTGTAGACTTGCCTATATCCGCGGCGCGTTTATCGCGGGCGGCTTCGTGGCCGATCCACGCGGCGATTTTCATTTGGAAATCGCGGTGCAGGGCGAGCAATATGCCAAGGGGCTTTGCGATCTGTTGGAGCAGATTGGGGTCCATGCGCGTGTTAATGCACGGCGGGGGTCATATGCCGTGTACATTAAGAGCGCCGAGGAAATCGAGCATCTTTTAAAGCTGATTGGTGCCAAGCGCAGCGTTGCCGAGATTGAGGAGGCGCGTGCGGTCAAGTTGGTTAAAAACGATGTGAACCGTCGCGTGAACGCCGAACTCGCCAACCAGACCAGAAGCGCCGGTGCCGCCCAACATCAGCTTGCGCTTATCGATGAGCTTGAGCAGCGTGGCCTTCGCGATGCGCTTCCGGATGCCTTGGCGGTCTTTTGCGACCTGCGCGAGCGATATCCCGATCTGTCGCTGCGTGATTTGGGGGAGATGGCTGACCCTCCCTTGTCGAAGTCGGCCCTCTACCATCGAGTTTTGAGGCTTGAAAAGCTCATTGAAGCAAACAGGTAGTTTAAAGTATCGACTTATATACGGATTTAACTGCTGTTTTATTCTTTAAAACGTTTTAACGTAAATTTGATTTTCAATTTCGAGCATTCTCGTGAAATTCAAGTCAAAAAAAAGGTATATTAGGCGAGTGGTTAGTTTGTGGGCCTCAACGGCAGGCGCTGTAGCTTGCGGGGGCCTTACGAAAGGAGACACAATGGCAGTAAAGGTTGCTATTAACGGCTTCGGTCGCATCGGTCGTCTGGCTTTCCGTCAGATGTTCGGTCATGAGGGCTCCGAGATCGTCGCTATCAACGACCTCACCTCTCCCGATATGCTCGCTTACCTACTGAAGTACGACTCCACGCAGGGCAACTATGCTCGCGATCACGAGGTCGTTGCTGGCGAGGATTCCATCACCGTTGACGGCAAGGAGATCAAGATCTACAAGGAGGCCGACGCCAACAACCTGCCTTGGGGCGACCTCGACGTCGACGTCGTTCTCGAGTGCACCGGCTTCTACACCAGCAAGGCTAAGGCTCAGGCCCACATCAACGCTGGCGCCAAGAAGGTCGTCATCTCCGCTCCGGCCGGCAGCGATCTGCCCACCATCGTGTACAACGTCAACCATGAGACGCTGACCGCTGAGGACAACATCATCTCCGCTGCTTCCTGCACCACCAACTGCCTCGCCCCGATGGCCAAGGGTCTGAACGACTTCGCTCCCATCGTGTCCGGCATCATGACCACCATCCACGCCTTCACCGGCGACCAGATGCCGCTCGACGGCCCGCAGCGCAAGGGCAACTTCCGTCGCTCCCGCGCCTGCTCCGAGAACATCGTCCCGAACACCACGGGCGCTGCCAAGGCCATCGGCCTGGTTCTCCCCGAGCTCAACGGCAAGCTCATCGGTGCCGCCCAGCGCGTCCCGACGCCGACCGGCTCGCTGACCAACCTCTACGCCGTCGTTGACAAGAAGGTCACCGTCGACGAGGTCAACGCTGCCATGAAGGCCTACGCCGAGACCATCCCCGATACCTTCGCCTACAACGAGGACCAGATCGTCTCCCGCGACATCGTCGGCGAGACCCACGGCTCCATCTTCGACGCCACTCAGACCATGTGCTCTGATCTCGGCAACGGCCAGACCCTCGTTCAGGTTACCTCTTGGTACGACAACGAGAACTCCTACACCTCTCAGATGGTCCGCACCATCAAGTACTTCGAGAAGTTCGTTGCTTAATTTAGCTTTTAGCGAATAGCTCGTTGAGCGTCTAAAGAAGGGCGCGGCCTCATAGGGCTTACACCCTAGGGTCGCGCCCTTTTTATAAGAAATCGTCTGCCGTAATGGGAGGCAGACACGTACGAAAGGTAGAAGCAAACATGGCCTTTACCAAGAAGACCGTCCGCGACATCGATGTCGACGGCAAGCGCGTTCTCGTCCGCGTTGACTTCAACGTGCCTATCAAGGATGGCGTCGTTGGCGACACCACCCGTATCAAGGCTGCCCTGCCCACCATCAACTATCTCGTTGAGCACAACGCTCGCGTCATCCTCATGAGCCACCTCGGCCGTCCCGATGGCACCGGCTTCCAGCCCGAGCTGTCCCTCGAGCCCGTCGCCAAGAAGCTCGCCGAGCTTTCTGGTCTCGACGTTGCCTTTGTCGCCGACACTTACGGCGAGAAGGCTGCCGAGGCTGTCGCCGCCGTCGAGCCGGGCAAGGTTCTCGTTCTCGAGAACGTCCGCTTCGATAAGCGTGAGAAGAAGAACGATCCCGAGATCGCCAAGAAGCTCGCTTCCTATGGTGACGTCTTCGTTCTCGATGCCTTCGGCACCGCCCACCGCGCCCAGGGTTCCGTCGTGGGCCCCGCCGCTTACCTGCCCGCCGTCGCTGGCTTCCTGCTCGAGAAGGAGGTCGACACGCTGACCGGCATCTTCGCCGAGCCCGAGCGCCCCTTCGTCGCTATCGTCGGCGGTTCCAAGGTTTCCTCCAAGATCGGCGTTCTCGATCACCTCATCGACTCCGCTGACACCCTGATCATCGGTGGCGGTATGGCCTACACCTTCTTCCTGGCTCAGGGCCTGTCCGTCGGTCAGTCCCTCAAGGAAGAGGACTGGGTCGAGCGCGCTGGCGAGATGCTCAAGAAGGCCGAGGAGAAGGGCGTCAAGATCCTGCTCCCCATCGACAACCGCGTTGCCGATCACTTTGGCGAGGACGCTGTCCCCGAGGTTGTCGCTTCCGACGCTATCCCCGACGATCGTGAGGGCATGGACATCGGCCCCAAGACCGAGGAGCTTTATGCCGAGGCCGTCAAGGGCGCCAAGACCGTGTTCTGGAACGGCCCCATGGGCGTTTTCGAGTTCGACAACTTCGCTCATGGTACCCAGGCTATCGCCGAGGCTGTCGCCGAGGCCGACTGCACCTCGATCATCGGCGGTGGCGACTCTGTCGCAGCTGTCAACAAGTTCAACCTGGCCGATAAGATGAGCTGGATCTCCACCGGTGGTGGCGCTTCCATGGAGCTCGTCGAGGGTAAGGCCCTGCCCGGAGTGGAGGCGCTTCTCGATGCCTAATCGCACCCTTCTCATCGCTGGTAACTGGAAGATGAACAACGACGTCGCTGAGGCCGCCAAGCTCGCCGACGAGCTGGCTCAGGCTCTGCCTGAGGTTCCGGCTGGCGTCGAGGTGCTCGTCTGCCCTCCGACCATCGACATCACCACGGTTCATGACCGTATTCAGGCTGCCCCCATCGCCCTCGGTGCACAGAACGTGTACTGGGAGGCCAAGGGTGCCTTCACCGGTGAGTCCTCTTGCGACATGCTCAAGTCAGCTGGCTGCACTTACTGCATCATCGGTCACTCCGAGCGTCGCGACTACTTCCACGAGTCCGACGAGGATCAGAACAAGAAGGCCAAGGCTCTCGTTGCCGCCGGTCTTGTTCCCGTCTTCTGCTGCGGCGAGTCCCTCGAGGTCCGCGAGGCTGGCACCTATGTCGAGCACGTTGTGAACCAGGTCAAGGCTGGCCTTGCTGGTCTTGAGATCACCTGCCCCAAGCAGGTCGTCGTCGCCTACGAGCCCATCTGGGCCATCGGCACCGGCAAGACCGCTACCGCCGAGGACGCTCAGGAGGTCTGCGGCGCTATCCGTGAGACCCTCAAGGAGATGTTTGGCGAGGAGCTCGCTAACGGCATCCGCGTTCTCTATGGTGGCTCTGCCAAGCCCGGCAACATCGCCGAGCTCGTCGCCAAGCCCGACGTTGACGGCGCCCTCGTGGGCGGCGCTTCGCTCAAGGCTGCCGACTTCGCCTCTATGGTCGTCAAGGCAGGCGAGTAGGACATATGGCACAGCGTCATCTTCCTGCACTCCTGATCATCATGGACGGCTGCGGCCTGGCTCCGGCTGATGGCGAGAACGCCGTCGCCGCTGCCAAGACGCCCTTCCTTGATAACCTGTACGAGAAGTACCCCCACACCACGCTCGGCGCTTCGGGCGAGGACGTGGGTCTTCCCGATGGCCAGATGGGTAACTCCGAGGTGGGTCACCTCAACATCGGTGCCGGCCGCATCGTGTTCCAGGAGCTTTCGCGCATCAACAATGCCATCAAGGACGGCTCCATCGCCAAGAACGAGGTTTTCGTCAAGGCTATGGACGATGTCAAGGCCGAGGGCAAGACCCTTCACCTTATGGGCCTTATGAGCCCTGGCGGTGTTCATTCTCACATGAACCACGTCGAGGCTCTGGTCAAGATGGCTGCCGAGCATGGTGTCAAGACCGTTCGCGTCCACGCCTTCATGGATGGCCGCGACGTCGACCCGCAGTCCGGTGCCGGTTACATGAGTGAGTTCTGCGCCTTCCTGGCTAAGATTTCCGAGGAGACCGGTTGCGACGCTCGCGTTGCCACCGTCTCGGGCCGTTATTGGGCTATGGACCGCGATAATCGTTGGGAGCGCATCCAGCGCGCCTACGACGTCATGGTCAACGCGTCCGATGCTGATACCGACCCCGTTGCCGGTATCAAGGCCTACTACGAGAAGGATCCGCGCGGCGACGAGTTTGTCGAGCCCTTCGCTGCCCACAACGAGGGCATCCACGAGGGCGACGCGGCCATCTTCTTCAACTTCCGTCCCGACCGCGCTCGTCAGATGACCCGCGTGTTCACGGACAAGGAGTTCGACGGCTTTGAGCGCGAGCAGATCAAGCTTTCGCACTTTGTGACGATGACCGAGTACGACCCGACGTTTGACGTCGAGGTCGCTTTCCCCAAGACGTTCCCCGAGAACGTTCTGGCCGACGTTATCGCCGCCAATGGCCTGAAGCAGCTGCACACCGCCGAGACCGAGAAGTACGCACACGTGACGTTCTTCCTCAACGGCGGCATCGAGGAGCCCAAGGAGGGCGAGGAGCGCGTGCTCGTCGCTTCCCCCAAGGTCGCTACCTACGATCTGCAGCCTGAGATGAGCGCTCCCGAGGTTACCGAGAAGCTCGTCGCCGCCATCAACGAGGATCGCGCTGATTTCTACATCGTGAACTTCGCGAACTGCGACATGGTTGGTCACACCGGTGTTTTCGACGCCGCCGTTAAGGCCGTCGAGGCTGTTGACGATGCCCTGTCCAAGGTTGTCCCGGCGATTCTCGCTAAGGGCGGCTTTGCGCTGATTACCGCCGATCACGGCAACGCCGATCACATGTTTGACGTTGCTTCCGACGGTTCCAAGCATCCGTTCACGGCTCACACCACCAACCGTGTGCCGTTCATCATTGTTGATGAGAAGGCACAGCTCACCGGTATCGAGGACGGCCGTCTTTCCGATATCGCTCCGACCATGCTCACCATGGCTGGTATTGAGCCTTCCGCCGAGATGACGGGTCGCGTGCTCGCCACCGAGGCCTAAGAGAAAACAAATACCGTTTTCTAGTAAGGGGGTTGTCCACAATCGGGCAACCCCCTTTTTTGGTATTTCTGCCATTTCTAACCCGCCCCCAAATGGCAGGTAGGGGAGTGCTGGGGGTTGTGGTACAGTACTGGAGTTTGAACTGTTCTATTAAGGAGCTTATCTATGGGTCCGTTTCAGATTCTTCTGTTTGTCGTTTGGGCTGTCTCTGCCGTGGCGCTGACGATTCTCGTCCTGATGCATTCCGGTAAGGGTACCGGCGTTTCGGATATGATCGCTAGCTCGCTGTATAACTCCAGCTCTGCCACAGGCGTTATGGAGCAGAACCTCGACCGCCTGACCGTCATCATGGCTGTCGTGTTTGCCGTGTGCGTCGTGCTGTGCATGTTCTTCTTCCCGCAGGGCATCGTTGGCTACTAAGCATTGGCGTTTATACGTTTGAAAAGGGTCCCGCATGTGCGGGGCCCTTTTTGTTTACAGACTTGTAACAGAGTCAAAATATCCCCACATACTTCGCCCAACTAAAGAAATTCTCGACCTTTAACCGGAATTAGCCCCAAATCGTGCATAAAATGCGCTACTGTATTGCAAAACGTTGGCCTGTTGTGCATAACCAGCCATAGCAGCGGGCGGCGTTTTGATGGTTCGGATCGGATTGTCTCGACATGTGTCCGACTGAACATTTCTTTGTCCTATCTCATAAGGAGGATGGCATGGCTGATTCTATGTTCCACCAGCCCGTTATGGGTCGTCGCGCCTTTGTCGGCGGCACCCTTGCTGCGAGCTCCATGGCTTTTCTTGCCGCATGTGGCAAGAAGGGCGGCGACGCTTCCGGTTCTGAGTCCGGTTCGACGCTGAACTTCTACATCAACAACCCGGTCTGCATCGACCCCTACAATGTCCAGGAGGACCAGGGCACTCAGGTCGAGTACCAGCTCTTTGACGCTCTGACCTCTTATGACGCCGAGAAGGGCGAGATCGTTCCGCTGGCTTGCGAGTCCTTTGAGGCCAACGACGACGCCACCGAGTTCACCTTCAAGATCAAGAAGGCCAAGTTCCACAACGGTGACGACGTTACCTCCAAGTCCTTCAAGCTCGGTTGGGAGCGTCTGGTCAACACCAAGTCGGCCATCGCTACCGAGTACGGCCCTTCCGAGGTCTCCTATCACCTTTCTATGGTCGAGGGCTATGACGACCTGCTTGCCGGTAACGCTACCGAGCTCAGCGGTGTTACTTGCCCCGACGATGAGACCCTCGTCGTCAAGCTGTCTTCCGCTTACGCCGACTTCCCCTTCGTCGCCTCTCACCCGGCTCTGGCCCCGGTTCCCGAGTGCGCCGAGTCCGATGTCAAGAGCTTCTATCTTGCACCGGTCGGTAACGGCCCGTTCATGATGGACGGCAAGTGGGAGGATGGTCAGGAGATCAACCTCAAGAAGTTCGACGATTACTATGGCGACAAGGCCAAGATCGATGGCATCCACTTCCAGGTCATCAAGGACATGGAGACTGCTTACAAGGAGTTCCAGGCCGGTAACCTCGATGTCTGCGACGTTCCCGTCGCTCAGATCGATGCCGCCAAGAAGGATCGCGGCGTGTCCAAGGACGGCTACACCATGGGTGACGGCGAGCGCATGCTGCTCGGCGCCGAGCCTTCCACGTACTATCTGACCTGCAACACCACGGCCGAGCCGTTCAACAACGCCGACCTGCGCAGGGGCATCTCCCTGGCCATCAACCGTGAGGCCATCTGCAAGACCATCTATAAGGGTACCCGTACCCCTGCCGACGGCATTGTTCCTCCGGGCATCGATGGCTACAAGGAGGGCGCATGGGAGTTCTGCGCCTACGATGTCGACAAGGCTAACGAGTACCTCGACAAGGTTGCTCCCGCTGGCGCTAACGGGGATCGTGGCATTAGCGTGACCCTTTCCTACAACCAGGACGGCGGTCACAAGGAGATCATGGAGTCCATCATCGGCGACCTCGCCAAGGTTGGCGTTACCGCTGTCTCCGATACCCCTGAGTGGTCTGCCCTGCTCGAGCAGTATCAGAACTTTAACTATCAGTTCGGTCGTCTGGGTTGGATTGCCGACTACCCGATCATGGACAACTTCCTGTATCCGCTGTTCCACTCCGACTCCCTCGGTGGCGATAACCGCTCCGGTTACAACAACCCCGAGTTCGACGCCAAGGTCGACGAGGCTCGTACTATTGTTGACGACGAGGAGCGCGTCGCTAAGATGCAGGAGGCCGACGCAATGGTCGCTGCCGACTGCCCGGTCATCCCGATTATGTTCTACACGCACACCATCGTCGGCTCCGATCGCATCAAGCACCTCTATGTCGATCCGCAGAAGCATGCCGAGCTGGGTACCGCTGAGCTCGCCTAAGAGTTTGCAGCTTCCGTGAGGGTCAAGTATTTACGTAGACCTCATGGGAAACATACAGTTCTCCCTAACCTGGGGTAAACTGGCTGATGGTAATTTTGGGATGCCGGTCTGGCGATCGGCATCCCATTTAGGTTAATCCCTAGATAGGGGAGTGGTATGGGTAAGTACATCGTTAAACGTGTGCTTCAGTTCATCCCGGTGTTTTTGGGCGTTACGCTGATTCTGTTCGCCCTCCAGAATATCGTGCCGGGAGATCCGATCAAGCTGATCGGTGGAGACAAGGCTCTGTCCCCCGAGGTGGAGCTTCAGCTTCGCGTCCGCTATCACCTGGTCCAGTCGGACGAGGACGGCAACGCGATCCTTGACGAGAACGGCGACCCCGTTCAAACGTCGCTCGTGGACCGTTATTTGTATTACATGAACGGCCTGCTTCATGGCGATCTGGGCAATTCGTATCAGCGTAAGCTGCCGGTTACGGAAATCTTTGCCCAGAAGTATCCGTATACGGTCAAACTTGCCGCGTGCGCCATCGTGCTCGAGGCAATCATGGGTATCGGTGCGGGTATCATTTCGGCGGTAAAGCGTTATTCCTTCTGGGATATTTTGGTAACGCTCACCACGTCGATCCTCGTTGCCGTCCCGGCCTTCTGGCTCGGTATGTTGCTGCAACTGTTCTTTGGCGTCATTCTCAAGGACGCCACGGGCGGTGCATTCTCCATGCCGATCTCGGGTGCCGGTGGTTCCAGCTCTCAGTATCAGGATTGGATGCACTATGTGCTCCCGACCATTACGCTGGCTTCGGTTTCGACCGCTTACGCCGCCCGCATTATGCGCTCGCAGCTGCTTGACGTCATGAACCAGGATTACATCCGCACGGCAAAGGCCAAGGGTCTCTCCAATCGCGCGATCATCATCAAGCACGCGCTTAAGAATGCACTCATCCCTGTCGTTACCTATATTGGTGTCGACTTTGGCGGCATGCTTTCTGGTGCCATCCTGACCGAGACGGTCTTTAACTGGCCCGGTATCGGCTATGAGGTCTATCGCGCCATTAGCATGCGTGACTGGCCCATCGTTATGGGCGGAGTTACGCTCATCGTCGTCGTCGTCATGGTGATCAACCTGCTCGTCGACATTAGCTATGCATTCCTCGACCCGCGCATCCGCCTTGGCGGTCCGTCGGATAAGGCCTAAGGGAGGTACGTCTCATGCAGGAAACTGATTCTCAGTCTCAGGAGCAGGCTACCGCCACCAAGGCCGCATCTGCTCCCGCCAAGTCCCGCACGCTGTGGGGCGACGCTTTTAAGCGTCTTCGTAAGAACAAGCTCGCCGTTATCGGTGTCTGCTGGATCATCATCGTCGTTGTGGTTGCCCTGACCGCAGATCTGTGGGCTAAGCCCTGGCTCGGTTCGCCGACGGCTTCGGACTCGACCACCATGGCCCAGACGTCGCTGCTGGCTCCGTGTGCAGAGCACCCGTTTGGCACCGACGCCCTTGGTCGCGACATTCTCGTCCGCGTTATCTACGGTGCACGCGTTTCGCTTTCCGTCGGTATTATGGCCACTGCGATTTCCACGCTGATTGGTCTGGTCATGGGTGCTCTGGCCGGTTTCTACGGCGGCATCTGGGATACGATCATCATGCGCTGCGCGGATATCTTCCTGGCGTTCCCGTACGTGCTGTTCGTCGTCGCCATGATCGCCGTTATCGGCCGTGGTCTTCAGAACGTCTTTATCGCCATCGGCATTCTCGGATGGCCTTCGATTGCGCGCGTCTTCCGCTCTGCAATCTTGACAGTCAAGGAAAACGACTATGTTGACGCTGCACGCGCGATGGGTGCATCTGATGCTCGTATCGTCGTGCGTCACATCTTCCCGAACTCTGTCGCCTCCATCGTGGTCTATGCGACCATGAACATTGGTGGCGCCATTCTGACCGAGTCCGCTCTGTCCTTCCTCGGCATGGGCGTTATTCCGCCTACGCCTTCGTGGGGCTCCATGATTCAGGACGGTCAGCAGTATCTTCTGACTGCTCCCTGGATGATGATCATGCCCGGTCTGGCAATTCTCTCGACGGTGCTCGCCTTCACCCTGCTGGGTGACGGTCTGCGCGACGCCCTCGACGTCAAGATGAAGGACGCATAAGGATGAAGAAGAACAAGAACTATGTGGACCTGAAGGACCAGCCGGTTCCCGAGGGCCAGCATCTGCTCGAGGTCGATGACCTTAAGATGTATTTCCATACCGAGGATGGCGTCGTTCGCGCTGTCGACGGTGTCTCCTACACGCTCGATCGCGGCGAGACCCTGGGCGTCGTCGGTGAGTCCGGCTCCGGTAAGTCCGTGACCGCCATGACCATTATGGGCCTCATCTCGATGCCTCCGGGAAAGATTGAGGGCGGCGACGTTCGCTATCGCGGTCGTTCTATCCTCGAGATGACTGAAGAAGAGATGCAGCACATTCGCGGTAACGATATCGCGATGATCTTCCAGGATCCTATGACCTCCTTGAACCCGGTCTATAAGATTGGCAAGCAGGTGGGCGAGGGCCTTCGTCTGCACCGTGGCTACTCCAAGCAGGAGGCACTCAAGCGCGCTACCGAGCTTTTGGACCTCGTTGGCATTCCTGAGCCCGAGAAGCGCGTCAATGAGTATCCGCACCAGTTCTCCGGCGGTATGCGTCAGCGTGTCATGATCGCTATGGCACTTGCCTGCGATCCCGATATCCTGATTGCCGACGAGCCCACGACGGCTCTGGACGTTACCATTCAGGCTCAGATTATCGAGCTCATGCAGGAGATGCAGGAGAAGAACGGCAACGCCATCATCATGATTACCCATGACCTGGGTGTTGTCGCTGATATGGCCGACAAGATCATGGTTATGTACGCCGGCCGTCCCGTCGAGTTCGGTACTGCTGAGGAAATCTTCTACGAGAGCCGCCACCCCTACACCTGGGGCCTTATCCGCTCCATCCCGGAGCAGGCCATCGAAGAGAAGAAGCCGCTCACGCCGATTCACGGCAACCCGCCATCGCTCATGAACCTGCCTGTGGGCTGCGTCTTCTCTCCTCGCTGCCCCTATGCGACCGATAAGTGCCGCAAGCAGCGCCCCGAGCGCGTTGTCACTGAGTCTGGTCATTACTCTGCGTGCCACTACTCCGGTGACCCCGAGTTCCTCAAGAACGCTCCTGAGACGTCCCGTACGCGCAAGGATTCCAAGAAGGGAGGCGAGGCGTAATGGCAGATACCAACGAGCGTACTCCGCTGCTGAAGGTCGAGCACCTCTCTAAGGAGTTTCCCGCTGAGTCCGGCATGTTCGCCAAGCGCTTCTCCAAGCGTGTCGTCTCTGCTGTGAATGACATTTCGTTCGAGATTTATCCGGGCGAGACCTTTGGCCTGGTCGGCGAGTCTGGTTGCGGTAAGTCCACCACGGGCCGCACCATCATGCGTCTGACCAAGCCGACTGCCGGTAAGGTGTTCTTCCAGGGCAAAGATGTTGCCGAGATGAGCAAGCATGAGATCAAGGACATGCGTCGTGAGATGCAGTTTATCTTCCAGGATCCTTATGCTTCGCTCAATCCTCGTATGACCATCGGCGAGATCGTCTCCGAGCCCATGACCATTCACGGCGTGGGCACCAAGGAGGAGCGCATTGAGCGTGTCCGCGAGCTTCTCGACGTTGTCGGACTGAACCCCGAGCACATTAACCGCTATCCTCATGAGTTCTCCGGCGGTCAGCGCCAGCGTGTCGGCATTGCCCGCGCATTTGCGTTGAAGCCCAAGCTGATTATCTGCGACGAGCCGGTTTCCGCTCTGGATGTGTCCATTCAGGCCCAGGTTCTGAACCTGCTCAAGGAACTTCAGGACAAGTTCGGTACCGCATATCTGTTTATTGCCCACGACCTGTCCGTCGTGCAGCACATCTCCGATCGCGTCGCAGTTATGTATCTGGGTAAGATGGTCGAGGTTTCGGACTGGAAGACGCTCTACAGTGAGCCGCACCACCCGTACACGCAGTCGCTGCTGTCTGCTGTGCCGGTGCCCGATCCTGATATCCAGAAGACCCGTAAGCGCATCATCCTTGCCGGCGACCCGCCGTCACCGCTGGATCCGCCGACCGGTTGCCGTTTCCACACCCGCTGCCCGATCGCGCAGGGCATCTGCTCTGAGAAGCTTCCCGAGTTTAAGGAAGTTGCACCGGGTCACTGCTGCGCCTGCCACTTCGCCGAGCCGTTCCCGATCAAGGAATCGCACATCGACCTGTAGTCGGTTGTTCTCGTCCAGGCCCGCCCTGGTGTTACTTTTCAGAACGTCCTCGGACATGCAAGAAACCCCCGCTGCGCACTTCGTGCGGCGGGGGTTTCTTGCGTCCTGCGGAATGTTCTGAAAAGTAACTTCAGGGCAGGCCCTGCGGTAACTCGGCAGAGGAGGGGAGTGCGATTCCTCGATCGCTCACTTAATCTAATAGGAAAGTTAGTGAGGCCGGAGCTTTAGCTCCGGCCTCCCCATATAAGGGCTCGGCTTTGCCGAGCCACCAAATTTACATCAGCCCCCAGAACATGTTTGAGAACTGTGCCTGAAGTATGTATTTGCAGGCCCCGAATCGGTGTTGCCTCCCGGCGCATTCCGCAGGGGGAGCGATATTTTGCAGCACGAAGTGCGCAGCAAAATATCGCTCATGCCCGAGGACGCGCCGGGAGGCAACACCGATTCGGGGCCGGACACACGGATCTACCTGCGCATTTACAAATTCGTAAACTTTTTTGAAAAAAGTGCTTGCACAGTTCTCGAATCATAGGTTATTATCTTCCTCGTTGAACGCGCGGGTCCAACAAAAGGAACCGCAAATCAACAACATAGCATGTCGGAGTGGCGGAATTGGCAGACGCGCTAGCTTGAGGTGCTAGTGACCGCTTTTTGGTCATGCGGGTTCAAGTCCCGCCTCCGACACCATCGCATTTGAGAAGCCTCTTCGGAGGCTTTTTTGTTACCGATAGACGGTGAGGTCCACGATGGAAACGCTTGAGCGCAACGAGTGGGCAGACGTTGCCCAACTGGTCGAGATCACGAGCGATGCTGTCATCATTTGTGAGCTCGACGGAACCATTCTGCATGTGAATAATCGCTTACTTGGTTTGATGTGCGAGGAACGCGCCGATGTCATCGGTGGAGATGTTAAAGATGTCCTGTACTCGTCCGCTTTTGAACGTGCGACGGAACATCGTCTGCCATTTGAAACTGATGGGTCCGAGAGCGAGCTGATGCTCAAGCTGAGTGACGGCTCCTTTATCCCCGTCTTGGTTCGCGCGGGTTCCGTTACGCCTCCGCGTATCTTTGGACGCCGTGCGCCACGTGTCCTGGTGGCACTTCACAGTATCGAGGAACAGTATTCTCACGACCGTCAACTCAAGCGTGCGTTATCGGAGCTTAGAGTGGCGAACAAGCGTCTCTCTGGCACGCTTTCGGTCATTATGAGCACCGTGGGCTCCGATGAGTTACCCAGCCTGCTTGATACCGTTTTAAACCAGCTTGTCGGAACGCTCGATGCTTCTGGAGCTGCGATTTATTTTTCGGAGAGCGGCGGCTTTAAGCTCCGCGGTGTTTCTAAGGAGCTTGAGGATAGCTATCTGCCCGAGTTTTTGCCGTATGGTGCGGGCATTCCGACGTATGTGCTTCGCGAGTCGCGCGCTTGCCGCTTGTCGATTCAGCAGGATCTTGAGGGCGATCGTGTCGCCTCGGGCATGTTTATGGATTTGGACAATCGTTCTAAGCATCTGTTGCGCATGCAGGATATGCCTCCGTACCGCAGTGAGATCTGTCTTCCCGTTTTTTACGGTACGCAGATCCTTGGCGTGCTGGAAGTTGGTTGGAAACGCCCCCAGGCACCGCTCGCCTATGACGTTAATGTACTCGAGGTCATTTGCGATTACCTGTCTATCCAGCTGGTCGGCATGGCATCGAGCCTTCGCTCTCGTCGCACGGCCGAGCTTGGCCGCTCGCTCAATGTCTTGCGCGATGAGCTGTTTACCTTTCTAGACGATTCCGCCGCGGCTACCCAGGTGGTATCGTCCGAGATCTGCAATATGCTCAACTGCCATTTTTGCCCTGTTGAGTATGACGCCAGTCTGGACGCCTACGTCATAGATTTTGAAGGCGGCAGTCGCGTTGCTTTGCCGGACGATCCCGAGAAGCTTTTCTTTTCTACGACGGCGCCGGCGGCACGTCTGGGAGCTGGCCCTGATGGCTTTGAGGCCTCTGTTTTGGGCGGCACGAGTGCCGAGGACCTTAAACACGTCCGTATAACTCGCGTTGACGAATCGATGCCTATGGGAGGCTGGCTTAGGGCGCATGGTCTGCCTTGCCAGGGCCTCTACGTCGACACCGGCATCGAGGCGGGGCACCCGCGCTCTGAGGGTGATGGCAAGCACGGTAACGACGCGATTGTTCCTGCTTCTGTTGCGAAGGGCCCGACGACGCGCGCGCTGCTGCTTCGTGATGGCAGCCAAGAGCCGATTGATGACCTTGAATATGACTACTTGGTGCACTTGGCGCATGACTTTGAACTGATCTACGAAGGCGAATCTCAAAAGCGCGAGGAGCGCCATATCGCTCAGACCCTCCAGATCGGCATGAGAAATTCCCTGGGGGATGTTCCGGGTATCGCAACCGATTCGGTGTACCTGTCGGCCACGAACTCGGCGTTGGTCGGCGGCGATTTCTATACGCTCATCCGTCTTCCCGACGACTGCGCCGTCATGATTCTGGGCGATGTGTCTGGCAAAGGCATTGAGGCCGCATCGATGTCCGCGCTCGTCAAGACGGCCCTGACGGCATATGCCTGGGAGGGCGCTGGCCCGGCCCGCATGGCACGCTCCCTTAACAGCATGCTCATGGGCTTTTCGAGGGTCGAGACGTTCGTGACGGCCTTTATCGCCAAGATTGACCTTAAAGCCGGACGCGCAACGTATTGTTCGGCGGGCCATCCTCCGACCATGGTCATCAGGCCAGAGTCGATGCCGCTGGGCGGCGGCGGGGCCCGAGGGGGAGAAGTGGAGCTCCTTGGGTGCCAATCGGGCGTGATCGGTGCCTTTGAGAGCATGGTCTACGAGACGGGTGCCTTTACGTTCGCTCCTGGTGACATGCTGTTTATGTATACCGATGGAACGATTGAGGCACGCGACCGCACGGGGGCGTTCTTTGGCGAACAGCGTCTGCGCGATCTTTTGCTATCGGTATCGGGCGAGGGCGTATCGCGAATCTGCGGTAAGGTCTTGGGCGAGCTTGACCGCTTTACCGAGTCGGCGCTGGACGATGACATCGCGCTGGTTTCCCTTGAGTTTTTACGGGGTCGATCGTAGGCCGCGACGTTTGACGAGCAAAATCTGCGCGGTTGCAGATGCGTATGCATCGAGCGAGCACTTTTGGGGAACCATGGTCGTATGAATGAGTGGAATGACATAGCGGTTTTGACGCCACCAGGCGATATCGACATCGCCACGGTGCCTGCACTGCGTCGGCGGTTGGATGCTTTGATTGACCGCGGCGTGCGTCGTGTCGTCATCAACTGTCAGGCTGTTAGCTTTATCGATTCGACGGGCTTGGCATTCCTGCTTACGCGCGCTCGTGAGCTCATGAGGCGAGAAGGCCTGCTTTCGCTCGTCAATGCATCAGGCGAAGTTGTTCGCTTTTTGGAGATTGCTCGTCTTGTCGATATCCTTCATGTCGCGGGTCCGGCACGGGAGTCTATTCCCGCCATTCCGGTGGGGGAGCTGCCTCGCTGGAGCAAGAGCGTCGAGGTCCGTCAGGGTATTGAGAATCTTCCATACTACCGACATCGCATCGCCGAACTCCTTGAATCGCTTCCGTTGCGCCGCGACGAGCGCTACGATGTCGCATTGGCGTCGGGGGAGGCGCTGGGTAATGCCTATGACCATGCGGGCGGTATCGGGTGCGTCCTGACGGTTCAGGCCTATGGCGATCGCGTCGTGGTTGAGGTGCTTGATCGAGGTGCTGGCTATTCTATCGATGAAACGAGCGAACCGGTCGCATCTGAGGAGCGCGGCCGTGGTATCAAGCTTATGCGTTTGCTCGTCGATAACGTGGATGTTGCTCGTCGTACAGACGGCGCTGGCACGCGCGTGCAGATGGTGAAGCTGTTTAGCGGAGCGCTGGAATCGTGTGCCTAGCCAATCGCTTTAGCGTGTTTGGCTACCAAGAACATGCGGCCGGCAACTTTTTTGAAAAAAGTACTTGCGTCTTTTGGGCAACTCGCGTAAATTAATAACCCGCAAGCGGACATGGCTCAGTTGGTAGAGCACAACCTTGCCAAGGTTGGGGTCGCGGGTTCGAGCCCCGTTGTCCGCTCCATTGCATTTCCGGACCGTCTCAAGCGGTCCTTTTTGGCGAAGTGGCCAAGTGGTAAGGCAGAGGCCTGCAAAGCCTTTACCCCCGGTTCGAATCCGGGCTTCGCCTCCAGGCAACATCCGGGCGCTCCGGCGCCCGTTTTGTTTTACATATGCGGACATGGCTCAGTTGGTAGAGCACAACCTTGCCAAGGTTGGGGTCGCGGGTTCGAGCCCCGTTGTCCGCTCCAAGCACAACAGCCCGACTACTACGGTAGCCGGGCTTTTTCGTACCCATCGCCTGGGCTCGAACCCGAGAGGGGGCGAGTGTTTTGGGGCGTGGCTGTGGTGTTATTTGCCGCGAATGTTAGCTTTGAGCGTATCATCGTGGACATCTCGCAAAACCTCGTTGCAAGGGAGGCACACCCCATGGCTACAGAAAAGTCCTCTTCTCGCTCATGGATGTCCGATGCCGCGATCTATCAGATCTACCCGCGCTCGTTTAAGGATTCGACTGGTTCGGGTCTGGGCGATATCGCGGGCATTACCCAGCAGATGGACTATCTTGAGCGGCTGGGTATCGAGGCCATCTGGCTGAGCCCGTTTTACCCATCGCCTCTTGTCGATGGTGGCTATGATGTGGCGGACTACTGCGATGTCGATCCACGTCTCGGCTCGCTTGACGACTTCGATGACATGATCGCCGCGGCTCACGCGTGCGGCATCAAGGTCATCGTCGACATCGTGCCCAACCATTCATCCAACCAGCACCCGTGGTTCAAAGCCGCTCTTGCCGCTGGCCCCGGATCGCCCGAGCGCGCTCGTTATATCTTCCGCGATGGTCGTGGCGAGTACGGCGAGTTGCCTCCCACCAATTGGAATGCCAACTTTGGCGGCCCCGCCTGGACGCGTGTCGCGGACGGTCAGTGGTATCTGCACATGTTTACGCCCGAGCAGCCGGACTTTGACTGGTCATGCCCCGAGGTTCACGCGTTCTTTTGCGACGTCCTGACGTTTTGGAGCGATCGAGGCGTCGATGGCTTTCGCATTGATGTGGCGCACGGTCTTGCCAAGGATCTCGACCGCGATGACCTCGACCGGTGGCATCTCGCCGAGGGCGATGACATGGTTGACGACGGCACCCATCCGCTGTGGGACCGCAACGAGGTCCACGAGATCTATCGCGAGTGGCGCCGCGTGTTCGACCGCTATAATCCGCCGCGCAGCGCCGTTGCCGAGGCGTGGGTGCTGCCCGAGCGCCAGTATCTCTACGCGCGTCCCAGCGAGCTTGGCCAGACATTCAACTTTGAGTTCGCCAAGGCCACTTGGACCTATGATGACATACACACTGCAATCGAGAAGGGCTTGAAGGCGGCCATCGAATCCGATTCCGCCTCGACCTGGGTTCTCTCCAACCACGACGTGCCGCGCGTGGCGACACGCTATGCCCTGCCGCAAATCAAGGCGACGCGCTACCACCAGATTGCGCTCGACTGGCTCTTACGCGATGGGTCGTCTTATGACGAGGACCGTGAACTCGGCGAGCGCCGCGCGCGGGCGGCCCTTTTGCTTGAGCTGGCGCTTCCGGGCTCGGCATACGTGTATCAGGGTGAGGAGCTCGGCCTTTTTGAGGTGGCTGACATCCCGTGGGCTGCACTCGAAGATCCTACTGCGACCAATACGCGCGGACCGAAGCGTGAGAAGGGGCGCGACGGCTGCCGTGTGCCCCTGCCGTGGGTGGCGGCGGACGATCCCGCGCAGGGCGGATCGTTTGGGTTTTCGCCGGCGGATGCCGATGCGGCGCCCCATCTGCCGCAGCCTACATGGTTTTCCGATTACGCCGCCGATAGGGAAGAAGCGGACCCGACATCGATGCTTGCGCTCTATCGTGACGCCCTCTGGCTTCGGCGCAAGCTGCGCGGTTGCGCCAACGATTTTGCGTGGCTCGATCTTGACGGGCGCACCGGTCTTGCGGATGGTGCCGAGGGCGCTGAGGGCGGCGTCATCGCCTATCGCCGCGACAACGGCTGGGCGTGTGTGACGAACTTCAGCGCAGCACCCGTGGAGCTGCCGGCGGGCAGGGTCCTGCTCACTTCATCACCGCTTGCAGACGGCAGGCTCGCGCAGGACAGCTCTGCCTGGATCATGCTCGCTGAGTTGTAGGGGGCCTTTTGCGGCGAATTTGCGTTTGCCTACACCTTCCGTGGTGGCTGATGTCTTCGCGAGGTTAGCGAGGGCGTTGGAAAACTTTTCAAAAAAAGTTCTTGCATAGGATGCGGGCATCACGTAAGATTAATCCTCGTAAGCGGACATGGCTCAGTTGGTAGAGCACAACCTTGCCAAGGTTGGGGTCGCGGGTTCGAGCCCCGTTGTCCGCTCCATTTGGGCGTTTAGCTCAGGGGGAGAGCGCTTCCCTGACACGGAAGAGGTCACAAGTTCAAATCTTGTAACGCCCACCACGAATTCGCAGCTCAGAGCATATTCGCTCTGAGCTGTTTTTGTATCTGTCCAAATGGCGTCCAAACAGCTGTCCAAATTCGGTGGGATTCACCGGACGATATGGAATGTCAAGTTATGCATGGACTTGAGTATCGGTGCCCTGAAGTACCGATATAATGCCACCAATATTCCATAATCATCTAACCGTTTCGGCTCATGAGGTTCGGGAGCCGGGCTCTTCAGTTTCTGGTCGTAGGGTAGAATTGCTTGCATGATGGATGATGTTAGGAAACTCACAGCTTGGGGCATGGATGACGGCGTTCATGACGCGCTGCCCCTCAAGCCCATAACGACTCCTGAGCAGCAGATCGATCTGCTCAAGGGCAAGGGCGTCACGTTTGAGCGCTGTGCGGAGGAGCGCGCGCTCGAGATTCTTTCGAATGCCGAGACCTACCTGCACCTCTCCGCCTACCGAGTGCTTTTCCAGCGCCATGAGGACGGCTCCGACGCCGGGAAGTTCGTGAGCCTCGACTTCGGGAATCTCTTGGACGTGAGCTCTCTTGACGACGTTCTTCGCGAGACGTTTCGCCTCATGGCGAAGGATGTCGAGCGCGCGGTCAGGGCATGGCTCGTGTCCGATGCCGCTAAGCGCGGGGAGGATGGCTATGGGATTGTCGCCGACTTCGTGTCCTCCCTACCGCGCGGCTTCCGTGAGGGGCTGAGACGCGATCTCGTATCGCGTTCCCAGGCGGACGAGTACGCGGGGTCGCTGATCGACCACTACCGGGATGCCATGCCTGTATGGGTGCTGCTGGAAGTGGTGCCGTTCGGGACGCTGCTCGCCTTTTACCTCTTTTGCGTTGAGCGCTGGGACGAGGCGGAAAGGCGGGAGATTCACTACGCTCTTAAGGATGTGAAGGCCGTTCGCAACTGCGCGAGCCATGCGGGCTGCCTGTGCAACGGCTTCGTGCCCGAGCGCGAGACGAGGCACGCAACCTCGGGGGTCGTGCTCGAGTGGCTGAACGCCCACGGCATCCGAAACAGCAAGGGCCGTCGAGCCAGATTGCGCAACCGACGTACGCAACAGCTCGTAACCACCGTGGCACTGCATGACATGCTTGCGGGCGAGCATGCCTCCCCGGCGGCGCTTGACGCGGTTGCTGGCCTCCGTCCCCTGATGGACGACGCGATTGCGCGCTATGGGACGCAGAACCCTCTCGTGTCTCATCTTGCGTTTCTTGCAAGGGTTCTTGACGTGGCACGAGGCTGATGCCATGATGTACGCAGATGCAAAAACCTTCGAGGTTTTGTAAGGGCCGGTCCTCTCGGGGACTGGCTCTAGTTGTTGCCTTAATTGATGCTGGATGCCATGCGGTGACTAGAAGAACGACCGGCGGGTGATACGATGAACGGTGACGCGCCCAGCAGTGCAGTCATGTCGGTCAGGAAACTTTCCCATTCCGACCTTCCCGCATTGCTCTCCCTCTGTCTCGGTAACCCGCAATACTACTCATTCCTCGACGAGGAACCGACGATGGACGCTCTTGCTGCCGAAATGACCGAACTACCCCCAGGATGCTCCCTGGATCAAAAGTCTTATCTCGGATTCTTCGATGCCGGCGGGGATCTTTTCGCCGTGCTCGACCTCATCCGGGGATACCCAGCTGAGAGGAGCGCCTTCATCGGGTTCTTCATGGTCGACGCCTCTCGGCAGGGGGCAGGTGTTGGGAGTCTGCTCATCTCGCAGCTTCTGGACCGCCTCCGCGGCGAGGGCGTTTCTCGCGTGCGCCTCGCCTACGTCGAGGGGAACGAGCAGTCACGCCACTTCTGGAGGAAGTGCGGTTTCTTTGAGGCTGGCGCACCGATTGACCAAGGCGAATACAAAGTCGTCCCCATGGAGCGTTCGCTGGCACAGACCATTTCTGCTCCGCCGCACTGCATCTGACTACGACAAGCTCAAGAACTAGCACAACGTTGCGCCGCTTGCCGAGAAATCCCTGCCTCCTGTCGAAAGACAACCAGCTAGTCGAACATTCCTCAGGGGGGGGGTAAGCTGACGGTGGCATCAATCAAATCCGCATGAAGGGACGCTCATGACTGGTCAATCAAGGCGGAAATTCAGCGTCGTCGGCGTTATCGCATTGTTTGCTTGCGTCATCGCCATCGTGTTGATGTTCCTAATCCAAACCTGCGGGTTCAGCAACGGGACTTTCTATTACCGACATTCCGACAACGGCATGTACGATGACGCCACCGCAATCACGGCCCAGGTGGCGAAGAGCTCCCAGGGCTTCCTATCCTTTACCGCCGATTCGGAAAAAGCCTGCGCCGGCACAATCGAATGCCTCGGTTTCGGAGGGCGAAACAACTTGGCGATGATCGATAGCTCCCAGTCGAACCAACCCGCCTCCGTCTCTATCAACCTCTCCTGCACGCAAGGCAGGGCAAAAGTCGTGCTCTACCAAATAGAGAGCGGCGACTACATCACCCTCGCCGAGGGGACAGCGACGTTCAACGATGTCGTGTCGCTACCAGAAGGAACAAGCATTATCGCCCTGATCGGAGATAAGGCAGACGTCGTTTGCGATTTCGATATCGCTGCAAACGAGGAAGTCTCTGCCTCCCTCGCAATGACCGATATATAACGCGGTTTTCCTTCGCATTGCAACCCGGACAGGCCTTCCGTCTAGTAAGCTATACCCATGAATCAAGCAGCCCTCCTATTAATGAGAGCCTCTCAGTAATCCAATCTCTGCATCTCGTAATTTGAGTATCTTAGCCATCATGCACCTTTTGGCTGGGAACGCTTTTAAACCAGCTTGGAGATGGGGGTCACGCCGCGGCTCGCCTCCTCTCCCAGTAGCCCATGTCGTAGCGCGGGGCGGCGAACAGCGCCCTCCTCGTCGTCCGGTAGCGGCCAGAGAGGCACAGGTCGCGCGCGGCCTCGCGCGCGCCGCCCCCGCGCCTGCGCGCCCGCTCGAGCCAGCAGAACCAGGCCAGGTAGAGCGGCAGCCTCCTGGTGGAGACGCCGTTCATCCGGCCGAGGAAGTCCTTGAGCCGGGCGTGCAGGGCGTTCACGCCGGAGAGCGCGGCGTCCGCCTCGTCGCCCGAGTGGTGGGCGAGGTGCTCGGCGTCGACGCCCAGCGCCTCCTCGACGCCGGCGTAGGCCCAGTGCGCGTCGGTGACCAGGACCGACCCGTCGCCGACCCTGCCCGCGAGCATCTCGCGCACGCGCGCCTTCGTCGCCCGCCCGCGGCAGCAGACCTCGGCGAAGACGTCGCCGAGCGAGTTCTCCCCGGCGAGCACGCACACGCGCTCGCCGGAGACGCCGCCCATGGCCTCGCCGCCGTGCCGGTGCGGCGGCCTCGGCATCTCGAACGGGCCGCCGCCCGAGAGCGACTCCGGGACCATGGTGCCGTCGACCTGCGCCTCGATCCCCTCGCCGCAGCGGAAGGGGCCGAGGGCCGCCGACATCGCCTCGCACGCCCTCATGCGCATGAACCACGCCGTGGGCAGGCTCGCCGCGCAGCGCTCCGCGACGACGCGCAGCGGCGCGCCGTCCGCCATGCACGCCGCGAGCTCCTCCCACTGCCACGGCTCGAGCTTCGACCAGCTCACGGGCCCCAGCGTCGAGGCGGTGAAGGAGCGGCCGCAGCCCCGGCAGAGCCACCTCTGGCGGCCGCGCCCGTCCCGGCCGCGGCGGACGACGACGGGGCGGCCGCACCTCGGGCAGCGGCCGACCTCGCGGTCGGCGGCCGCCGCGCGGTCGGCCGCGACCATCCTCCTCAGCTCCTCGGCGGCCTCGACCCTCTCGTCGGCGGTCATGCCGGCCAGCACATGCCTTACAATGTCCCTCACGGGCCCTCCGATCGTCGATTGTTCCTGGCAGAACCATCGTATCGGAGGGCCCGGACACTTAGCGGAGGCCGCCCATCTCCAGAGTGGTTTAAAAGCGTTTGGCTGGGATACTTTGTTGCCGACTAAGGTGTTAGATTGCCCGTACCCCCACTCATTCGCCGTGCCCGTCTCCTCCATCGGCCTCAAGATGGCCTCTGGAGGAGCGCGGGGCCCATGCATGTCCGCCATCTCGTGGGTGTCCTGCGGCAGGACGGGGACGGCCGGGCCGCAGGGCGCACCTGCGCTCCAGCTCGGCCACGAGGGCGTCGTTGTCCCTGACCGAGACGATGGCGTCGCCGTCGTAGGGCGCCTCGATGTAGACACGGTCGAGCGAGTTGGCCGTGCCCGCCAGAAGCGTCCTGGTGCGCCGGACGCCCCGCACGTGGGCGTAGGGAATCGCCGAGCGCGTCCCCGCGTACACGATGACGAAGCGGTCGTCGTAAAGCTCGATGCGGTTGCTGCGGATGGGCAGGGCCGCCAGGGCAACGAAGACCGGAACGAACAGGAGCACGAGCCAGCTCCACGGGAACGAGGGGGCCGTGGCCACGAAGCACGCGACGCACCCCGCCGCGAGACCACCCGCGACGACCGCCATGACGGCAATGAACCACGGATCGTTCCGGCCGGGGAACACCCGATCCGGTCGCACATTCTCTTCAGTCATCGCGACTCCCTTCCAATGCCCTCCTAGCGACTCTCATGCCGCCAGACGAGGAAACTGTAGGCGCCCACGACGAGGGTTGCGACCAGTACCGACGCCATGCCGGCCCAGAACGACACGTCGGGCGCAACGGTTGAGAGCACCGCTGCGACGAGCATCACCGCGCCGGCAACCACGAAGACGGGACCGGCAAAGCGGTGCGTGCGGCGCCAGTTGTCCTCGCTTGCGAGCGTCCAGGGCGTGCGGATGCCAAAGGTGTAGTTGGGCTTGACGCGCGGCAGGTAGTTGCCGAGCGCAATTATGAGGGCGCCGAGCGCGAAGAGGGTTACCGTCGAGACGATCGAACCTCCCTCAGACACGAGGCCGAAGGCGGTGAGCGGCGTCATCCACGCGATGACGACCAGAAGCAGGGTAAGCGCGGCGCTCATACCCAAGTAGACGCCACGGAAACGCTCGAAGTTGCGCCCCTTGGGGTCGAGGCGCGGCACGGCGAGCATGAAGATCGCGACGAGAGCGGGCATGGCCGCCATGAAGATCGTGCCCGCCTTGTCGCCCCAGCCATCGACCGCGCCATCGGCACCCCAGTGCGTGGGCACCGTCTGTGGCATGGCGGGGTAGGCCAGCATCACGTACGCCAACAGGTGCGCCGCCACCACCGCAAAGAGAACGATCCAGAAGATGCGATCGCCGCGCCCAAGCTCAACCTTCATCGCTTGCCTCCGTTTCCGTGAGCCCGAGGAACCATGGGATGAGGCCCTGCAGGACGGTAGTGTCCAGCCGGTAGCTGACGTTCCTGCCCCGGCGCTCCGCCTCCACGAGACCCGCCTCGCGCAGGACCTCGAGGTGATGCGAGAGCGTCGCCTTGTTCTGGGGGAAGTGCTCGCCGATCTCACCCGCCGTCATATCCCGCTCGCCGAGGAGCTCGAGGATGCGGCGGCGCGTGGGATCCGAGAGCGCCTTGAACCCGTCACCGACCATCTCGCCTCCCCTCGCCATGGACCTCTTGCGACGGAGTATGCCCCCGATTGTTCGATGGGTGTCGTACTATTCGATATTTGTCGAACTTTTTTGAAATGATGCTGCGCCGGCGAGCGAAGACGGGTCCCATGGGTCACTCGTGATGTGCCCATAGCTTGTGACTGCTGGTTTTTCGGGTGCGGGGAGATCGCCTTCTCCGGGCTCGACCCCTCGTCTCTCGAGGAGCTCGCCTACACCTTCGGCGGGTGCGGCTCGCTCACGCCGCGCGTACCGGAGGGGTGGACGCGCCGCCACGGGGGCTCGGGACGAGCCCGCCGCGTGCGGCGCGAAGGATAAGCCGATTATCGGTCGTCCAAGAAGAAGATCTCGTCTACGTGAAGTCCCAGCAGCCTTGCGATCTTCATCGCAAGCTCGAGCGTGGGGTTGTACTTGTCGTTCTCGACGGCGATGATTGTCTGGCGGCTCACGCCAAGCTCCCTCGCCATGTCCTCCTGTCGCAGCCCAGCCTGCTTCCTCAGCCGCTTCACTATGTTCCTCATGGCGGCCTAGGCCCTTGCCAGGAGGTAGGTCCCGATCGACAGGACGAGCACGGTGACGACGATTGCGGCCACCACCGTCCGCAGGAGCTTGTTGGGCTCCCGGTACTCCTCGTCCCCGACGACCATCCTCCGCTTCATGGACATCTGGGAGAATCCCTGGACGCACACCGCGAGGCACAGGACCAAGGCGGGCAGGGGGCTGTACTCGGAGCCGTGCGCGAGCGCCTTCCAGCAGTTGAAGAGCGCCCACGCGCTCAGGGACAGCAGGGCGGTTCGATACCCCCGCTCCTCCGCATGAAGCTGGATGCTCCTCTCCATCTCGTCCATCTTCCTCATGTCACTTACCTCCCGTCGCATAGTGGGGCCGGCCTTGCGATTGCTTCTACCTCCCTCCGCTTGTCGAAGTCGGCTTGAAATGTCAAAGCCTCTTTACATTTCTCGTTATACTGCAAGGTAGAAAAATGTCAAGAGTTTTTTACATTGTGAATGACTTTTTCGGGCTGGCGCAAAATGCCGCCCGCCCGGCTTCGGCGCGTCGCTGCATGGCGCATGGGCACTTTCAGAATCTCCTTCCCTGAAACCGTTGCGCGAAGCGACGAGACGCGCCGGCCGCCCCCTCCCGACTGAACAGCTCTCTTCGACGAGGCGATCGCCGCGGACGAGTGGGGTCGCCGGAGCGATGGCGGGGGGGGGGGGGGTGACGGGACGGGGTGCCGGCGCATGGTCGGCACCCCGTCATCTTGTACGGCATGCTCGGCGTCCCAGCGCCCCGCGCGCCATGGGGGACGTTCAGAGTCCCATCATTTCCGCCGAAAACCGGCGGAGCAGGATAAGGCTCCACTACGTTCCGCCGGAAGAACGGGCGGCGCAATCCGGCGAGCCGGGTTCGGGGCGCAGGTGGGGACGCCGTGGGCGCTCCCGGCGCGGCCTAGGTGCCGCGTTTACGTGTCGTTCCCCATGTAGTTGTTGCTCTCGAATAGTCAGGTTGCGGGCGATTACGCGCGGCTCAAAAGCCCTCGGGGGTGTATCCGGTGCGCGCGCCGGCGACCCGTGTGGGGACGCCGCCGCCGGCTCCCGTCCAGACGGGCGGCGCCGCCTCGTTCCGCACCTCGCGATGGCCAAGCGCCTCCTCCATCATGCGCCGCTCGGCCTCGGGGGAGGCCATGCCGAGCATCCCCGCGACGAACGTCTCGGAGACGTCCCGGCTCGGCAGTGCGAGCGCGCGGCCGTCGCGGATGACGAGTGCGCCGGTCTCGCGGCCCGTCCAGCGCATCAGCTCGTCGGGCGCGATGAGCGGCCGGCGGACGACGCCCTCGCTGGTGCCCGTCGAGCCCGAGTTCGTGCCCTTGGTGCGGCTGCGGGACTCGGTGAGCGCCGTGTAGGAGCCGAGGGAGTCCGAGAGCTTGCGTGCGGTATCTATGTTCGAGCAGGAGAGGACGACCTTGTCCTTGAGCAGGTCGAAGATCGTCTCCGCCTCCTCGCGCGTGTACCCGGAGACGCTTTGGAGCTGCAAAAGCGACTGGCAGAACCACAGGATGTGGATGCCCTCGCTGCGCATCTCGCCGAGGTCCTGGATGGTGCGCTCGTTCCTCCCGAGCGACGCCGCCTCGTCGAGTACGAGGACGGTCTCGACGGGGCAGCGCCCGGCGTGGCGCGCGGCGCACACGCGCAGCGCCGAGAGCGACTGAGCCACGAACGTCTGCACGAGGCGCTTGTAGTTGCCCGTCGCGGAGCTCGAGGAGACGAAGAAGGCGGTCGGCTCCTCTCCGATGCGGTCGAGGCCGCACTCGTCCCCGTGGAGCATGGGCGCGACGTTGCCGTCGGCGTACTCCGACAGGTAGGTCGTGAGGGTCGAGACCACGCCCGGCGCGCCTCCCGACTCCCCGTTGATGCCGGAGAGGAACGGCAGCGACGGGTGCCCCGGCGGGAGCTCCGATACGAGGGCGGCGATTCGGTCGAGCGCGGACTCCTGCCCGGAGGGCGCCAGTGCGGCGGCGACCGACATGACGGTCTTCCGCTCCTCGGGGATGTCGTCGTCCATGATGATCCGCAGCGCGATGCCGACGAACAGGTTCCGGGCGTTGTCGGTGAAGAAGGGCTGGCCCTTGAGGGCGGAAGGGACGATGCAGCGCGCCAGCTCGCGGAGCTCGCGGGTGGCCCCGCCGTGCCCCTCATCCCGATACGCGGCCTTCGCCCGCTCCAGTGGGTCGAACCTCGCCGAGGCGGCGGGCGCGTCGAACATCACGTCCACGATGCGGTGGGTGCCCGCGCGCCTGAAATACGGCTCGAGGTAGGCCCTCAACTCGCCCTTGATGTCGTTGATGACGAGGCTCCTCCCCATCAGGAAGTTCGCCATCGCCGAGGGGATGGCGACCCTGCGCGACTTGCCCTCGCCGCTCTCCGCCAGCACGCACGCGTGGACGGAGTCTACCAGCCGGATCTCGCCGCCGAGTGTCCCCACGGCGAGCGTGCCGCCCTCAGGAGGGCGCCCCTCGCGCCAGCCGCGCGTGAGCCGGCGCAGCTCGGAGGGCTTGGAGACGAGCCGCGCGTCGCCGTGTATCGGCGCGCCCGGCGCCCTCCTGCCGCCTACCCACGTGCCGTCGTGGATCCACCTGAGGCGCGAGAGCCGGCTCGCGAGCGCGGTCGCGACTGAGAGGGCGAGCATGGCGAGCGAGGCCAGCAGGAAGGCGTTTCTCTGATCTCCTGACAGGATCGACGGCAGCGCGTCGATGGGGCATTCGAGGTGGATAGATGCCGCCGTCCCGGTGGGCGGGGCCGCAGTCGAGGGCGACATGAGGTACAGCGCCGCGCCTGCAGCGTTGGCGACGAACTCCGTGAGCCATTTCCATGTGGCGGGGAGCGCCGTGAGGTCGATGGCGAGTCCGACCGCCACGCCGAGGAGCGTCGCCTTGGAGACGCTTGCGCCGCCTTTTCCGTTGAAGCTCTTCTCCCTGTTCATATCCTCATTCCCCTCTCTATTCCGTTCGTCAGGCGGACGGTTCTCTCGCCCGTGCTCATCGCCGCCCGCAACGCGGCGAGCGCCGCTCTGGTGAGGATTCGCAGGGCCTCTTTGCCCGCCTCGTCGCCGAGGTCCCTCCGGCCGCCCGAGGTTGCGGCATCCTCGATGACCGCGAGTGCGGCCCGCGCGGCGTCGGCCGGAGCGCGCCGGACGGCCGCGAGGTAGGTGGGACACGCCCTGAGCGCGCCAGCGGGGACGGGGCGGCGCTCGCGGACGGCTGCGGCCGCCTCTGCCATCTCCCTATGGGGCACGCACGCCGCGACCTCGCACCTCACGCACCTCTCGCGCTGCCTCCGCGTCGCGGGGCCGTTCTGCGGGGCGGGCGCGTGCATGGGAGCCGCCTCGGGTGCCTCGGTGCGGTCGGGTGCGATGGTGCGGAGCAGGGCGTTCGCCCTGCGGGCCGTCAGGTCCCGCATCGCGTCGCCGACGTAGCGGTCGCGCTCGCCGCCCCCGAGCCCCTTGAGGTCGGCGCAGTGCTCGACCGCCGCGCGGTACCGCTCCCCGGCGTCCCTGATTGCGGGACACCTCTCGGCGGCGCGGGACAGCTCCTCGCGTACCCCGCCCGCCGTCTCGGGGTGCCAGCAGCGGAGGTGCGCGTAGCTGATGCGACCGGTGGGCGGGAGCGTCACGCGCACCTCTTCTGCTGGGACGCGGCGCACGGCTTCCACGGCGAGGGACCGCGCGATGTCGCGCTCGCGGAGCGCGGCCTCCATGGCCGGGGCGAGTGCCGCGTCCGTGAGCATCGCGCGGGCGCGCTCGAGCCGCTGCTTGGGCATCACGGATGAGAACGAGCCGTCCGAGGACCACGAGATGACATGAACGTGCTTCGAGTTCTCCGCGTTCTCGTGCTCGGCGGCGACCCAGCGGACCGACGACTCGGGCACGCCCATCGCGGCGGCGAGGGCGGGGGTCAGCTCGCGGCGGCACCAGCGCTGCCACTCCTCCTTGCAGCCGAGGGCCAGCTCGTCGGCCTCCTCGCGCCGGACGCTGACGACCCACGTCGCGACCGCGCCCTCGGCGGCCGCGAGCCGCGTTCGCGCCTCGTGCAGGGGCACCTGGCCGTCCTGGTCGAACAGAGAGGTCGAGCCGGGGCGCTCGGCGTAGTAGCCCGCGAGCGCCATCCGCTCCGCGAGCTCGGCACGGCGGAGGTCGCTCGGGGTCGCGGACATATCCGCCCCCGGCCTCGTCGCGATGTAGCCGACGGTGCCCGTGGCGACGGCCGCGCGGCCCTTCGAGCCGGGGAGGTGGACGCGGGCGTTCACGAAGAGGCTACTCCTTCCCACGGCGCACACGCTCCCTCGCCTCCCCAAGGGAGTAGCCTGCCTGCATCAGGCCCGCCTGCTTGTCGTATGCGGCGTATATGTCGGCGGCGCTGACGCCCTCAAGCCCCTCGAAGGTGCCCTTCTCGATCTCGACCGACGCGATCGCGGCGACGATGGAGGCTCGGGTGGCGCGGTGGACCACGCGCGCGATGCGATCCTCCTGCTCGGCGTTGCGCCGCTCGAGCGACTCGTCGATCTGGTCGAGCAGCGGCTGCACGACGCCGCGCAGGTAGGTTCCCAATTCGGTGCTGTAGAGCGAGAGGCCGTCGGCGGCGAGGCCGCCCGCGATGAGCTCGCGGGCGGCGGCGCTGTCGGAGATGCCCCTCGACGTGCCGTAGGCGTTGAGGCGGCGGTAGGTCTGCTGGTCGAGCCGGAGGCTCATGACCTTCGTCTTTTCACTCATCTATTCTCCTTGAGGTTGCGGTTGTGATAACGGTTCCTTGCGAGCGCCTCGATGCGGAGATCCTGGCGCTCGAGCTCTCGCTCGATGGCAAGCAGGCGCAGTCTGAGCCCGCGCTCGTCGAGCTCCTCGTCCAGGCGGTGCTCACGCAGCGCTACGTTGAGCTTGAGGCGCGTGAGCGGGAGGTTGTCCAACACACTCATCGGCTTCCCCTTCCGGTGACGGAGTGACGGTCTGCAGACGCCCCGGGGAGGGGCGAGACCGCCACTCCGTCACCGCTTGCTGCGTCGTGCGCCCTTCCCAGAGAGACGACGGTCCCACGGTTGGTCCGCCGCCACGCGATAGAGATGCCGATTGCGCCGAGGGCGTCCGCGTTGTCGCGGAGCTGCTGCGACAGGGCGCGCTCGGTGATATCGGGAACGCCGATGGTCTCCAGGAGCTCCTTGCAGGTGCCGCTCCAGGAGTCGCGGGGCCCCATGAGGTCGGTGACCCGCTTGACTGCAACGGGCAGCGTCCGTACGGCGCGCTCGCGCACGGTCCCCTCGTCTGCGAGCTCCCAGTTCCCGCCGTTGAACGCGAGGTCGTACTCGCGCTCCTCGAACTCGCGGCCTTTGACCAAGAGTTTGGTCTCCTCGCCGGCGCGGGAGAGGACCATCATCGTGTCCGCCACGCCGGTGATCCCCGACGTCCCGGAGATCCTGTCGTACTCCGTCCCCGCCTCGGATTTGCGCGTGTGGTGGAGGAGCAGGATGGCGATGCCGTGCTCGTCGGCGTACTCCTTCATCAGGCCGAGGTCCTCGTAGTCGGCGTTATATCCGACATCTCCCGCGCGGTGTCGGACCTTCTGGAGGGTGTCTATCACCACGACGCGAATGTCGGGGAACGTCGCCAGCTGGGAGTCGAGCTCGTTGAAGAGCGCCCCGGGTAGGCCGTCTGACGACGTCGCGAAGTGCAGCCGGTCTGTCTTGTCGTAGGGGAGAGCCGCGAGGCGGTCCTTGATTCGGTCGAGGGTGTCCTCCAGGGCGAGGACGAGGACGCCGCACTGGACGGGCGGGAGGCCGAGGAAGCTCACCCCGAGCGCCAGGCAGAGGCCGAGCTTGATGGACATGAAGGACTTCCCGTCCTTGGGGCGCGACGCCAAGATGGTGAGCCCGACGTAGAGAAGGCCGGGGATGATCGCCCGGCTGACGCTAAACTCCATGGACATGAGGGCGGCGGCGTCGATGGACTCGCCCGGCGGCAGCAAACGCCTAGATGCGGCCATAGCGCCTCAGCCTCTCCTCGACCTCGGAGCGGCGAGCGCGGACGCAGCCGCCAATGCGGATGGTGTCAAGGCGCTTGAATGCCTGGTAAGCGGTCGAGCGCCCGACGTGGTACTCGGCGGCAAGCTGTTTCGCCGTGATCCACTCCTCGCGGGTGTCCGACGACTTCCTTCCCCGCACGCCCCCGCACTCAGGAGATGTGCCGATGCTGTGCCTCATATAGTCCTCCTTGTTCGAGTCGTCCCGGTTTTCCCGGCTGTCCCCAATAATTCTCAACTGTTCGCAATTGAGTTACAATATGGATAAGTTATCGAGAACACGCAGGTAAGAGGTGGTATTGATGGAGGCGGAGCAGTATTGGAGCGTTTACGATTGCTCGATCGCTGATTTGGGCGAAGGCAGCGCGGGGTATCCGAAGCTCCCCCGAGCGATCCGCATCGACAGGGACAAGGAGCTCAAGAAGGCGGTCGCCCTCCCGAGAGGCTTCGTCACGAAGGTCCTGCTCGACTACGACTTCTCGGACGACGAGCAGGTGCTGTCGTTCTTGAGGGAGTACGGTCCCGTGATGTGCCCTTACGCCGGCGCCATCGACCGCACCTTTGCTGCGATCGAGGACCCCCTTTCGTACCGTCGTCTGCTCCACAGCGTCGTCTCCGAGCGCCAAGCAGAGGACGAGCGACGCGACGGAGGCGCCTTCGCCCGCCTGTTCAGCATCGTGAGAGACATGAGGGACAGGATGGGGTCCCGTGACCGGTGGCCCCTCGACCCGTCCGAAAACTTCTCGGGGTGCGACTACGCGTGGGATGCCAAGAGGCTGTTCTACTCCGGGATGACCGCCAGCGCCGAGTCCGATTACCTTCGAGCGGGCTGCCGCGGCTTCGTGCGCTATCTCGAAGACGATGACAAACTCGTCGGTACAGAGCGGCTTCGGGCCCTTGCCTGGAACGAGGCGGCGGGCAGGCATCACGATGCCGGGTTCTGGGAGGCGCCTCCGTGCCTCATATCGTTGGAGGAAACGCGGGCGGTGCTCTATCTGCTGCAGATGGCGTCCGTGGTATTACAGGGGTTTTCCTACATCGACGATACGGCCAGCGAGCGCCATATCACCGGACTCCAGCGTCATCGCTACGTGAGCGCCCTCAAGCCGGGGTCGCTTGAGGGCGTGAGGAAGGGGGAGACTGAGAAAATCGAGCGCGCAGCCAGACGCGTCGGCGGAATGCAGCTGGACATTCGCCGGGTCGAGAGGCTCTTCGACCTGTTCATCAAGGGCCGACCCAACCTCATCAAGGCGTTTTGCGCGGTAAGCTGGGAATACCTCCCCACCTTCGAGGAACCCGACTCAAGGCCGGGCATGCCGGACGGCATCCTGAACGATTCCGAGGCAAAGCGCGTAGACGAAATCGTGCACAAGGCGTTGGAGCGCAGCGGGGACGACCCCGAGACACTGGCCCTTCTCGAGAGGCGTCCGCTGTGGCAGGCGTGGGATGGGCTTCAGGGGGACCTCGCGATATTCCTCGAGGCCTGCCTTACGAACTGCTGGGGGACCTACGGTCACCGCCTCGTTTCAAAGGAGTCCCTGCGCGTGGACGGCCTCGAGGACGGAGGGGCGTACTTCGGCGGCTCTGCGGACAGGATGACGCTCCAAAGGGCGATTGCCGAGCAGATCGTCGAGAACCTTGACCTCGCCCGCAGGAAGAATCCTGAGACCAGGCGAAAAGGGGCGGAGGACGACCCGGTTTGGCAGGTCTGCTCCGTGTGCGGAAGCCTCTACATGGCGAGGAGCAGGTCGAGGAAGCTCGTCCTCCTCGGGGAGGAGAAGCCGAGCCGATTCAAGATTCCGACGGCTACCACGTGCTCAGAGGCGTGCCGCATGGCCGCGACGCGGGCATAGCGGCAGGATGTCGTACCGATTGAGTGGGGCGCAGCTCAATAGCGGGCTGCGCCCTCTCTTATCCGGCGAGCCCCTCGAGCGCTTCCGCCGCCGACTCCATCCCGGCGGGCGTGTTGGACGTATAGACGTTGAGGGTCATTGCCGCATTTGCGTGACCGAGAAGATAGGAGACAGTCTTCACGTTCACCCCTTGGGAGATAAGGTGCGTGGCGAACGTGTCGCGGAGGTCGTGGAACGTGGCTCGCTTTCCAGCCGCTCCGATGAGGTTCATCGCCTTGGCGAGCGACGTGAAGTCCTTCGTGATGCGGTCGGGCGTGTAGAACGAGTCTCCGTCTCCGAGGACATAGCGGTCCTCCCGCGCGCTTACCCCGAGAGAGCTCCTGAGGGAGCGCAGAGTATCGGCGAGCCCCTTCTCGAGGACGACCTCCCGTTCGCCTGCCTCGGTCTTCGTGCCCTTGAGATAGGGTCTCCCGTTCGACACCCCGACGGCGCGACCGACTCTGATTCTGTTGGCAATGAGGTCAACGTCGCCCCACCTGAGGCCAGCGACCTCCTCCCTTCTGAGTCCGGCGAGCAGCCCGAGGCGCGCCGCAACGCTCTGCTTGGTCGTGGGGGACGCGTCCAGGACGGATAAAAGCATCGAACGGCTCCTCTCGTCGAGCGCGTTCGGACGAGGCTTCCGACGCTTCGGCGGCTTGGTCGCCTTGTTGAAGGGGCTGCGATGGATATGGCCCATCTCGCAGGCGTAGTCCATCACCTGTTTGAAGAAGCGATGGTCCTTTGCAACGGTATCGGCGACGAGGCCGTCCGCGAGCAGGGCTGCCTGCACGTCCATGACGTTCTCCGGCGTTATCTCTTCGATTGAGTAGCCCTCGAGATAGCGCGCGAGATGCTTGATTGAGCTGCGGTAGTTGGTTGCGGTGCTCGCCTCTATCTGCTGGGAGCGCTCGCGCTCGTCAACGTAATCCAACATGTACGCAATGAGCTCGCGACTTGAGGCGCCGTCGCCGTCCTGCTTGATCAGCTCCCTTCTGATGTCCTCCATGATGAGGGTCGCGGCTCGGCGAGAGGTTGCTTCGAACGATCTGGTTACGATGCTCGAGCCGTTTCTATCGGTTCGGCAGAAGCGTGCTTGCCAGTGCCCCTTGCTTCGCTCGCGCAGGCTGCCTTTCGAGTAAGTTGCCATTGAGATCAGCTCCCGAGTATCTGTCCAAATGAATGATGTCCGCTGTCCAAACGCTGTCCAAAATAGGTTCGGACTTACCGTAACGGACGGCCTGTCTGGAATCATAGAGAATCAGAAAAGCCGAGATAGACGGACCAATCGGACGCTCTGGATGCATGAAGTGTGAAGATTGATTCACTGGGAAACGCCTGTTGGCGGAGCGGCAGGGCGCTGACACGGAAGAGGTCAGAAGTTCAAATCTTCTAACGCCCACCAAATGTTCGCAGCCCAGAGGCTTAGCCTCTGGGCTGTTTTGTTTTGGTCGCCAAATACGTCACCAAATTACGAGTTTTTTGATCTTCCGGGATGCTTCTCAGTGGTCATCCGAGGAAACTCTCGTCTTTTCCGTTTGCATACACATATCTTTCAAGGATTCGTGTCGCGTTGCATGAGGCTCGGCAGGGCACGACCGCAACATGTTGGTCAAGCATAATCTTTTGGATTCTTTTGGCGTGAGCGGCTTGGTTTTGGTAGGATTTGTCAGCGGCTTGACTAAGGGGGTTTTATAACTGCCATGCAGGTAGCCGTGTTGGTAACGTTCTACCGACTTGTCAAATACCCCTCATTTTTAATGCGTCTGCAAAATGACCAATTGCTTTGACCTGCTGAAACACTATATGTTGTGTTTGACCTAAAAAAAGAATACAGGATATAGGTGCGTCTTTGTCGTATGATAGATGGCGGACAGAGAACGAAGACCTTGTTCGTCCCATTTGGACACGCCTTTGAGCCGCTTGATCGGCCGCGAGGATTGTCCGCATGAGGACCTATGGTTTATCGAGAACACAGATTGCGCGACGGCGCCGCAAGACAGGGGCAAGCCCTGCCGAGCATCGTTTGGCTCTGAAACGCAATGAGACTACGACGTGAAAGAGGCAAGAGGATGAAGATCATCAAGCGCAGCGGCACCGAGGTTGTCTTTGACATCGATAAGATTGTCAATGCGATTCGCGCCGCCAACTTGGAGGTCGAGGAGGGCTCTCGTCTTACCGACCGCCAGGTGGTTTATGCGGCGCAAAACGTCGCCGAGGCATGCGAGAACGCGGGCCACACCGTGTCGGTCGAGGAGATTCAGGATCTGGTCGAGGACGAGATTATGCGTCTCGACTGCTACGAAGTGGCCCGCCACTACATCATCTATCGCTATGTTCAGAGCCTGAAGCGCCAGAAGAACACGACCGATGACAAGATCCTGTCGCTAATTGAGTGCAATAACGAAGAGGTCAAGCAGGAGAACTCCAACAAGAACCCGACCGTCAACTCCGTTCAGCGCGACTATATGGCCGGCGAGATTTCTAAGGACCTGACCCAGCGCGTGCTGCTGCCCCAGGAGATCGTGGATGCCCATAATGAGGGCCTGATCCATTTCCACGATTCCGACTACTTTGCCCAGCACATGCATAACTGCGATTTGGTGAACCTGGAGGACATGCTCCAGAACGGCACTGTTATCTCGGGCACGCTGATCGAGAAGCCGCACAGCTTCTCGACCGCCTGCAACATCGCGACGCAGATCATCGCCCAGGTTGCTTCCTCCCAGTACGGCGGCCAGTCTATTTCGCTGACCCATCTCGCCCCGTTCGTTGAGGTGAGCCGTCAGAAGATTCGCGGCGAGGTCGCTCGCGAGCTTGAGGAGCTCGGTGTTTCGGCATCTGCCGAGAAGGTTCGCGAAGTCGTTGAGGATCGCTTGCGCGATGAGATTCGTCGCGGCGTCCAGACGATTCAGTATCAGGTCGTGACCCTTATGACCACGAATGGCCAGGCGCCGTTCGTGACGGTCTTTATGTATCTCAATGAGGCCCGTACGCCCCAGGAGAAGCACGACCTTGCCATGATCGTGGAGGAGACGCTTCGTCAGCGCTATGAGGGCGTTAAGAACGAAGCCGGCGTGTGGATCACTCCGGCGTTCCCCAAGCTTATCTATGTGCTCGAGGACGATAACGTTTACGAGGATTCCCCGTACTTCTACCTGACTCAGCTGGCTGCAAAGTGCACCGCCAAGCGCATGGTGCCCGACTACATCTCCGAGAAGAAGATGCGCGAGCTTAAGCTGTCGAAGGGCGAGACCGCGGGCAACGGCGATTGCTACACCTGCATGGGTTGCCGCAGTTTCCTGACGCCCGACCGTTCGGGCAACGGCTTTAACAACGTCGCCAACGCGCTGAACTATGACCCGACCAAGCCTAAGTACTATGGTCGCTTTAACCAGGGTGTTGTGACCATCAATCTGCCCGATGTCGCGCTGAGCTCGCATCAGGACATGGACAAGTTCTGGAAGATCTTCGACGAGCGCCTTGAGCTGTGCCATCGTGCCCTGCTGTGCCGTCATGAGCGCCTGATGGGCACGCTTTCGGATGCCGCGCCGATTCTTTGGCAGTACGGCGCCCTGGCGCGTCTGAAGAAGGGCGAGACGATCGATAAGCTGCTCGTGGGCGGCTATTCCACCATCAGCCTGGGATATGCCGGTCTGTATGAGTGCGTCAAGTACATGACGGGTCACAGCCACACCGAGAAGGAGGGCACGCCGTTTGCTATGGCCGTCATGCAGCGCATGAACGACAAGTGCGCGGAGTGGAAGGCTGCGAGCGACATCGATTTCTCGCTGTACGGCACGCCGTTGGAGTCGACGACCTACAAGTTCGCCAAGTGCTTGCAGCGCCGTTTTGGCATTATCCCGGGCGTGACGGACAAGGGCTACATCACTAACAGCTATCACGTCCACGTGTCCGAGGAGATCGATGCCTTCGACAAGCTTAAGTTTGAGGGCATGTTCCAGCAGCTTTCGCCGGGCGGTGCAATCTCCTACGTCGAGGTTCCCAACATGCAGGACAACCTCAAAGCTGTCATTCGCGTGATGCAGTACATCTACGACAACATCATGTATGCCGAGCTCAACACCAAGAGCGACTACTGCCAGGTGTGCGGCTACGATGGCGAGATTAAGATTGTCGAGGACGATGGCAAGCTGGTGTGGGAGTGCCCCAATTGCGGCAATCGTGACCAGGAGAAGATGAACGTCGCCCGTCGTACGTGCGGCTACATCGGTACCCAATTCTGGAACCAGGGCCGAACCGAGGAGATCCGCGACCGCGTGCTGCATCTCTAATAACCATCCCAGGCTGCCCCGTAGCGAGGCCCCGGACCTTTACTCGCTATTTCGAACAGTCCTGGCTCACGACGGAGGCGCCACTGGCGCCTCCTGTTCGTGCGGAACTCATATCGAGTAAAGGTCCGGGGCCTCGCTACGGGGCAGCCAAGTTGATGTAGCTGAGATGCAGCATGCGGTCTGCTCACTCCTCGAAGTTCTTAGCGGAAATGAGTTGACTTGCAACAACGCTTTGCTTGCGATGGCGGTTGAGCTGCAACAAAGTTTTTATTAGACCTCGAACCCTATGCTCGATGTTCGCTTCGTTCATTGAGTTACCCTTTGCATGAGGCCGGGACATATCGTCCCGCCCGCAGTTTCGCAGGCCGCAGGCCGAGAATGTTTGAGGACGGGATGATATGTCCCGGTCTCCCGGGAGAGTTACCTATGAACTACGCGAACATTAAGTATTTCGACATTGCTGATGGGGAAGGCGTTCGTACTTCTCTGTTTGTGAGCGGGTGCCGTCGTGGGTGCAAGAACTGCTTTAACTCTGTCGCGTGGGACTTTGCTGCGGGCGAGCCGTTCGATCGCGCCGTCGAGGATAAGATTATCGAGAGTCTCGACCATCCCTTTATTGATGGCCTGACGATTCTGGGCGGGGAGCCTATGGAACCCGAGAACCAGGCGGGGCTCGTTGATTTCATTGAGCGTGTTCGTGCCACTTATCCTGTGGATTCGGGGAAGACCATTTGGTGCTTTACCGGCGACGTGCTTGAGGAACTTATGCCGGGCGGTCGTCATCATACCGAGGTGACGGACCGCATTCTCGCCTGCCTCGACATGTTGGTGGACGGCCCGTTCGTTCAGGATCTGTATGATATCTCGTTGCGCTTTAGGGGCTCGAGCAATCAGCGCGTGATTGATATGAACGCCACGCGTGCCCGTGCCGAGCGTGAGAACGTTGCGCTTTGCGACGCCGTGGAGCTTTGGCGAGACGATCCGGTCTATTCGACCCATACTATGTAGCTTGTGGCCGATGCCGGAGGGCGTGGTACCATAGCGCGAACGCGAAATCGAAAAAAGTGAGGCCCAGATGGTCGATCAGGAAAAAGTCGAGACTGCCATTAAGCTGCTACTTGAAGGTATAGGCGAGGACCCAACTCGCGAGGGCCTGCTGGAGACGCCGGCGCGCGTCGCCCGTATGTATGGCGAGATTGCCGGCGGTATGGACCAGAGTGCCGAGGAGCATCTGTCCAAAACTTTCGCTGTCGCTTCGAACGATTTGGTTATCGAGCGAGACATTACGTTTTACTCGCTGTGCGAGCACCATCTGCTGCCGTTTTATGGCAAGGCTGCGATCGGCTATATCCCTAACGGTCGCGTGGCGGGTCTGTCTAAGCTTGCTCGCACGGTTGAGGTCTATGCCCGTCGTCTGCAGCTTCAGGAGCAGCTGTGCGCACAGGTTGCCGATGCCCTCATGGAATATCTTGCTCCCCAAGGGGCGATTGTGCTGATGGAAGCCGAGCATATGTGCATGACCATGCGCGGCGTGCAAAAGCCCGGCACCAAGACCGTGACGCTCGCTCGCCGCGGCGTCTTTGAGACCGATCCCGCGCTCGAGGAGCGGTTCTTTAGGATGCTGGGCCGCTAACCATGAGAGTCGTCAACGACTTTACATCGAAGACCGATGAGGGGACGCCGCGTCGCGGCTTTATGGCTTCGGGCCTGACTCCCTTTGGCTCCATGCCTCGCATTGATTACATTTGTGCCAACGGGCTGTTCCGGCGGCACCTGGGCAACATTGCACAGTTGGAATCGGGGCGCATCTTTTGCCGCCACGGTATTGACCATCTGCTGGATGTCGCGCGCATTATGTGGATTAAGAATCTCGAGGAACAGCTCGAATTTGACCGCGAGGTCATCTACGCCACGGCACTTCTTCACGATATCGGCAAAGATGAACAGTATGAATCGGGTATATCCCATGATGTTGCAAGCGAGCGCGTCGCTGATGCGATTCTCGGCGGCATGCCCGATGACGTGGCGTTTGAGCCGGCCGATGCCGCAGCCATTAAGACGGCCATTCTGGGCCATCGAAAGCTGCGCGTGAACAGCCAACCGCTTGAGCGTCTGCTCTATGCAGCCGACAAAGCGTCGCGCGCCTGCTTTGCATGCCCCGCGCGCAATGCTTGCAACTGGAGCGATGATAAAAAGAACCTGTCGATTCGCGTGTAGTTAGTTTGCGCGGTCGGGGTTCTAAACGAAGGAGACGATCGCGATGAGTAACAAGAAGCTGCCCGAGAATGCAACCAAGACTGAAGGCGCTGAGCTCGCCCGCCGTGGAAGGGGCGAAATATCCACTGCAACGGCGGTGCCCCACGTGAGCTATGACGATCTTCGCCATGCCGATCGCATTACTATCGACGGTCTCGAGGTCTTTGCCAACCACGGCGTGTATCCCGAAGAGAACGCGCTGGGCCAGAAGTTCATCGTGTCCCTGGTGCTCTATGCCGACCTGCGTGCAGCGGGGGAGCACGATAACCTGGACGCCTCGATTGACTACGGCTCGGTGTGCCACGATGTCGATGGCTATCTGCGTGAGCATACGTTTAAGCTTATCGAGGCTGCAGCCGAGGGTGTGGCCCAGATGCTGCTACGTCGTTACCCCCTGATGCTTGGCGTGCGCGTTAAGCTCGATAAGCCTTGGGCGCCCGTCGGTCTTCCCCTGGCAAGCTGCGGTGTCGAGATCGAGCGCGTGCGCTAGTCGACGCTAGGGCTTGTTGAGGGGTGGCTGCTTGAGCCGCTGGGACAGTGCTCTATTGTTGGGGCAGTACGTGTCGAGCAGGGCGTGAAACCGCCGATTGTGGCTTGGCTCGAGCAAGTGGACGAGCTCGTGGGCGACAACCATGTCGAGGCATTCGACGGGGTAGGCGGCAAGTTCTCGTGCGATGCGAACGGCGCCGGATTTGGGCGTGCAGGAGCCCCAACGCGTTTTCATGCTGCGTACGGAAACGCGGGAAACGGCGACACCCATTGCGATTTCGTATGCGTGCACCATATCGTGCAGCGCCGTGGTGACCTCGGTTGCATAGAGCTGGTCGATGTGGGCTTGGAGCTCATCGGACGTTAGGCCGTCGAGGATTGCGCGCCGCTGGGCTTGTGGGCCTTCGTCCGATTCATCGGTACCCATAAAACTTGCGAAGGTGGCCTGTTTGGGTCGCGGTGCGGGTGATGCAAAGTTGTGATCGAGCGCATCCTGTACCGTGATGGGCTTGCCCCAAAGTGCAATGATGGACGAGGGGCTGAGCGGCTCTCGTGCCGTCGCCTGACGTTGCTCGCGCTGGGCAAGTCGACTGATAATCCAGGCGCTGTTGCGCTTCACAAACGCTTCGATACGCTCGCGGCTGGCGTCGAGCGGTGCACTGGCGTGGACCTCACCGCTCGATGTGACGCGTAGGTTGAAGTTCTTGACGCGCTTTTTGGTAACGACGACGGGGATGGATGTGCCATCCGGTCGGGATACGGTAATCGTAAATTGCTGCGTCAAAAGCGGTCCTTCAGATTGGGGACGGGCCGCATGTCGACCGTTCGGCATGCGGCCCGCTCAGGGGATGTGAAATTAATAACGCTCGAAGAAGGCAAGGGCATTATCGCTGCAGAGCTTCTGCATCACGGTCTTGCCAAAGTGCTTGGAGAGCATGTTCTGGAACTCGGGCATCTTGCTGGCATCGGAGAGGAAGGCGGGCACCGTGGCACCGTCCCAGTCGCCGCCGAGCGCGATGACATCCTCGCCGCCCAGGTCGAGCCAGTGCTCGATATGTGCCGCTAGCTGGTCGAAGGTGACGTCTGCGGCGGTCTTGTCGGTTGCGTCGTTGGAAAGGAACTCGCTGCAGTAGTTGAGGCCGACGATACCGCCCATGTCGCGAATGGTGCGGAACTGGTCGTCGGTAAGGTTGCGTTTGACGCCGCAAACCGCACGGGAGTTGGAGTGGCTGGCGACGAAGGGACGCGTGGCGTGGGCGACAACCTCGTCAAAGCACTCATCGTTGAGGTGGGAGACGTCGAGTACCATGCCGGCGTGCTCCATCTGCGTAAGTGCCTCGATGCCGGCGCCGGTGAGGCCGGCGTGGGTGTCGTGGCCGCTCGCGAGCGGCCCCTGCGCATTCCAGCTGAGTGACGACATAAGCACGCCCAAGCTCTTGAGCACTTCGATCAGCGCGGGGTCCTCGGCAAAGAACGTGGCGTTTTCGATGGTGTGGATGCAAGCGACCTTGCCGTCCTTGAGCGCGGGGCGAATGTCTGCGGCGCTGCGCACGTTGACCATACGGTCGTGGTTGAGCATTGCCTGGCCGCTCATATGCGCCATGATCTGCGCCTGGAAGCGCGCGGCGTGGGCGGTGGGAATCTCGTCGGGGACAAACGTGGCGAAGCACTGTGCCCACGGCGTGTTGCCGATCTTTGCGAGCGAGATGGCACAGGCGTTACCCTCGATGAGGTCGAAATCTTGCGGATGCGTTTCGTCGCCGGGGAAATAGCCGTCGGTGCCGGCGGTAAAGCGCAGGTCGAGATCGAGCGTGGCCCAGCCGATGCGGTCGGCGGTGTCGCAGTGTAGGTCAAATACGGGATATGCCATGGTTCCTCCGGTTGCAGCGTTTCTTTGCAAACTGTCATTGAATTGTATGACTAGGGTATAGTTAGCGCCATATGTTCACGGCGGCCCGCGTTGTGCGCCGCCCTTATCACGGAGGTTACCATGTCTAACCAGGGCAAGAAGGTCAAGACCCATTATCGCGGCACGCTCGACGACGGCACGCAGTTCGATAGCTCCTACGATCGCGGCGAGCCGCTGGAGTTCACCTGCGGCGCCGGTCAGATGATCAAGGGCTTCGACGCCGCTGTTGTCGATATGCAGGTGGGCGAGAAGAAGACCGTGCACATTCCTGCTGCCGATGCCTATGGCGAGCACAATCCCGAGATGGTTCTGACCTTCCCGGCCGAGCAGGTTCCCAACATCGAGCAGATCGAGAAGGGCATGAAGCTCTTCCTGTCCACGCCGAGCGGCATGCCTGTCCCCGCCGTCGTCATTGACGTGACGCCCGAGGCCGTGACGCTCGACGCCAACCACGAGCTGGCCGGCAAGGACCTCAACTTTGATATCGAGCTCGTCGAGGTCGAGGGTTAGAGCATGCCTGAGCGCTTGGTTTCGACGACATGCTTGGGAAATCTCAACGATCCGTCCTATGAACTCCTGCTTCGCCGGAAGCTGGGCGGCGTCTTTGAAGTTGACGAGCTGCTGCTCGATTGGGACCAGGCTGATGTATACGCGTTTGTGGGCGTGACGGAGCTGGGGCGCACGGTCGATGTTCGGCTGGATACTGCCGACGGCGGTCGTTTTGTCGACGGCGACGTGCTCGCCGTCGACCGTTCGGGCGTGGTGCCCGTGGCGGTTGTTGTGCGCCTGCGCAGCGCCGAGGTTTATTTGGTCGAAGTTGACCGCTTGGACCCGATTGCGCTCGCGCATGCGTGCTGGGAGATCGGCAATATGCATGCGCCGCTTTTTCGAGGCGATTCGGACGAGCATACCGTGCGCATGTATACGCCGGTGCAGCCTGTTTTGGGCCGCATGCTCCGGGGCGTCGAGGGCGTTCGGCTCTCGACGGTTACCCGTGAACTCGATTCGGACCGGCGCTTTGCGTCGAGTGCGGCGGATGCCGTTGTGAGTATGGCTCCAGACTTTACGATCGTAAAGAAGGCGCGCGGCTAAGCACGCATATGCGCAAGACGGGCTTTGAGGGGCGACCAATCAAGGTCCGTCTTGCTGTTGATAGGAGGCTTTGGGGGAACATATGGGTCTTGAGGGAATCAAGCTGATTGCCTGCGATTTGGACGGCACGTTGCTGCATCCGGGGGAGCGCGAGCCGCGTTCCGAGGCCTTTGAGCTTATCGATGAGCTGCATCGTCGCGGTATCGTGTTTATGCCGGCGAGCGGTCGTCAATATGCGAGCTTGCGCTATCTGTTTACCCCGGTGGCCGATGAGCTCGCCTATGTATGCGAGAACGGAGGCCTGGTGATGAGCGAGGGGCGTGCCGTTGTCAAGCGCTCCATGGAGCGTAGCCTTGCTATGGATATCGCGAATGCCGTGGTTGCGTATCCCCATGCCGACGTGACCCTTTCGTGTGAGGGACACCTCTACACCATGAGCGGCAACGATGCGTTCGTCGACCATTTGCGCTATGAGGTCCACTGCGATGTGGCGGTGGTCGACCGTCCCGAGGACATCGACGAGGACGTCATTAAGATTGCCTTCCAGACGCCCGAGGTGGATCAGCCGGCGGCCCTGGAGTATTTTGAGCGCCTCTTTAGCGACCGTGTCGACGTGATGACGTCGGGAACCGAGTGGACGGACTTTATCGGCTTTGGTTCGGGCAAGGGTTCCGCGCTTGCCGATTACGGTCGTGCCCTGGGAATTTCGCCCGACGAGATGATGGCGTTTGGCGATAACGAAAACGACCGCGACATGCTCAACGTAGTGGGCCATCCTTATCTAATGGAGAGCTGCAATCCCTCTATGTGTGGCATCAACGACCGCGTCCGCTACGTGCGCACGGTCGAAGAAGAACTGCGCCGCCTGCTCGCCGAGTAGATATATGTGGCATGCCTAGGAATCTCTTTTTGCTGCAGAGTGCAGAAAGGTGGATTTTAAGGCATGTCCCGAACATCTACCGGCAGTCGGGGCAGAGACCCTCGAAGATGGTGTAGTGCGACGTGACGTGCCAGCCGATTTGCTCGGATGCCTTGGCGTCGAGCTGGGCATCGAAGGGGAGCGGTACGTCGATGACGCGGCTGCACGAGGTGCAGATGATATGCGCATGCGGCTCGATCGTGCGATCGAAGCGGCTGCCGCCCGGCGTCTTGATGGAGAGAATCTCGCCGGCGTCGGCCAAGAGATTGAGGTTGCGGTAGACCGTGCCGCGGCTGATTTTGTCATCCTGCGCGCGCACGACGTTGTAGATTTCGTCGGCGGTGGGATGGTTATAGCTTTGGCGCACGGCGTCAAGAACCAGCTTTCGCTGCCTGGTATTCCTTCTTTGCACCGCCATGCGCCTCGCCTCTTTTCTATCAACGGTCGTAGGTAAATGATACCGTATTTAGCACACAATACTAATAACGAGGCGTGAAACCGTCTTCATTGGCAAGTGGGGCTCGGGCCTGGGCGTCTACGAGGCGAAAACGCGTTCCCATACGCTCGTAGGAGGCATGAAGCGCCTCGAGATGAGATAGGATATTTGCCGGAGCCCCCTGTATCTCCATCTCGACTGAGCCGTCTTCCATGTTACGCACCCAGCCGGTGAGCGCGCGTGCCTGCGCGAGGTTGGTGTTGGTAAAGCGAAAGCCAACGCCCTGGACTTGCCCCGCCCAGCGCAGGAAATAGCGCAGGGGAGTGTCTTGAGTGGCCTCGTCGCTTGCGAGCACAGTAAGCCTGCGGCGCAGCTCGAGCTCGACGCTTGATGGTTTTTGAGGCTCTCGACTGCTGCCGGTGACGCTGGAGAAGAACGTATCGAAGAGGCCCATAGCTATGCCTGCTTGCCTGCGTCGGCCGGGAAGGTTATGCCGGCCTGCTGGCGCACGGCATCCATGATGCGCAGTGAGACGAGTGTGACATCGCGGTAGTGGCCAAGCTCGTGGCGTCCCGCCGGGGTCTCCCAAATCTCTTCCTTAACGTTATCGATGCCGCCGATGGCGGTGATAAAGTCTGTGAGTTCGTATTCCATAGTGTTGCTCGATTTGGGCAGGTCGAGCACGCGGCCGTTGTCTCCCTGTTCGCGCGGTGCCTCGGTCGCCGAGCCGCGTACGACGTCGCCGCGATAGTCGATGCGGACGTTGCGGGGCGTGGACAGATGGTCGATCTGGATAGTGCCACGCTCGCCTTCGATCTGCGAGGGCAGCAGGTCATTCGTAATTTTGGAGTGCGCGAGCTCGACGGAGATACGCCCTCCGCCATAACTGGCGAGAATGGAGCCGCAGCCGTCGATGGGGCCATGGGTGAGCTCTTGCGTTGAGGGGTCGAGCAGCGTGGTCATGCTGGTGAGACCGGAGGGCATGCCGAAGATCTCGACCATGGGCTCGACGGTGTAGACGCCAATGTCCATGAGGGAACCCGATGCCATATTGCAGTCGAAGATATTGGTGGCACGTCCCGCGAGAATCTCGTTGTAGCGCGAGGAATACTTGCCAAAGCGCAATGAGGCGCGGCGGATGGGGGCAATCTCGCCTAGGACGTCCTCGATGGCGTGGAAGGCGGGATCGTGGAGGGGACGCATAGCCTCGAGGGCCACGACACCTGCTGTCTCGGCAGCGCGAAAGACCTCGAGCGCCTGCGCTTCGGTGGCGCAGAAGGGCTTTTCGACGATGACATGCTTGCCACCGGCGATGCAGGCAAGGGCCTGCTCGTAGTGAAGTGCGTTAGGGCTGCCGATATAGACGGCGTCGACGTCGCCGGCTGCCGCAAGCTCATCGAGTGACGTAAAGTTTCGCTCGCCACCGCGCTCGGCGGTAAAGGCAGTACCGCGCTCGGCATCGCGCGAGAGCGTGCCCACAAACGCGGCTTGGTCGTTGGCGTTGACGACCTGGATAAAGTCGTCGGTAATCATGGATGTGCCGATGGTCGCTATACGCAGCATGTATCCCCCTCGTGCCGTTCGGTTTACAGGATGAGTGTAGCGCGAGGGGGCAGGAAATAGCGTGCGAAAACGCCGTTACAGGTCGCTCTCGTTAAAGCCGGTGTCGATATCGAGGTTGCTGCCGTCGGCCGCCGTGGTGGCGAGCTCATCGCAGCGCTCGTTGAGCTCGTGGCCGGCGTGACCCTTAACCCAGATGAACTCAACCTTGTGCTTGCTTTTGGCGGTGAGCAGGCGCTCCCACAGGTCGCGGTTCTTGACGGGCTGCTTGTTGGCGGTTTTCCATCCGCGCTTTTTCCAGCCGTCGATCCAGTGCTTGTTAAAGGCGTTGACGACGTACTGCGAATCGGAATGGACTTCGACGTCGCAGGGGCGGTTAAGTGCCTCGAGCGCCACGATGACCGCCATGAGCTCCATGCGGTTGTTGGTGGTCTTGGCATAGCCGCGCGAAAGCTCGGAGGTGAAGGTCTTGCCGGCGGGGTTGGTGTATTTGAGCACGGCGCCGTAGCCGCCGCGTCCCGGATTTGATCGGGCCGAGCCGTCGGTATAGATGATGACCTTCACGGGCTTCCTTTCGTTGGGTACGTTTCGTGTGAGTGACCATTGTAGCGCCATGCCCGCCGGGGGCTAGCAATCTACGATTTCTACCCCGTCTTCCGACAGTTAGTTGGCATGGATGATGCGGTTGAGCTCGTCGAGGTATTGCTGCAAGAGGGGAGAGGGCTTGCGCTCGTCGTGCATGATATAGCCTACGTGCATCGTTGGGGCGTCTGCTAACGGGATCGATGCCATACCCCATTGCATTTCATTGGAGAGGACACCGGTCGACAGGGTGTAACCGTTTGACGTGATAAGTAAGTTAGTAAGTGTTCCGCGGTCCGAGATTCGTATGTTGCGGTCGCAAGGGATATAGCTAAAAGGTTCCTCGGCGTAATAGAAGGAGTTCGAGGTGCCTTGCTCAAAGCTGTAGCGCGTATAGGGTGTGAGGTCGGCAAGGGACAGCTGCGGGCGGCGGGCAAGCGGGTGGCGCTCGCTAACGAAGACGTGGACCGTCGCGTCGAATAGGGGATGGAAGCTCGCGCGCGCATCGGCAAAAGCCTTCTGCAGAACGCGGGCGTTAAAGTCGTCCAGATAGAGGATGCCGATATCGCTGCGAAACGCGCGCACGTCGTCGATGATCTGCGCTGTGGTGGTCTCGCGCATGATGAACTCGAACTTGCTGTCGCGGCAGCGCTCGACCACGTTGACAAAGGCCTCGACCGAAAACGCGTAGTGTTGGGCCGAGATGGCAAGGCGGGCCTGAGGTGTACCGCCGTCCTCGTAGCGTGCCTCGAGCATGTCGGCCTGCTCTACGACCTGGCGCGCATAGCCCAAAAGCTCGGTGCCGTCGTTGGTGAGTGCAACACCGCGGCTAGAGCGCGTAAAAATTTCGATATGAAGTTCCTGCTCCAGGCTTTTGACGGCGTTTGAGATGTTGGACTGAGCAGTATAGAGGCGCTGAGCTGCGGCGTTGATTGAGCCGGACTCTGCCACGGCGATCAGAAAACGAAGCTGCTGGAGGGTCATCGGCGCTCGTCCTTTCGATTGTTATCTATAAAACAGATAACAGGTTAGCGCTTTTAAGTGATTGACCGAGGGAAACAATGCTCGTACTATTCAAAACACACAAAGGTGGTAGGTAATTAAGCCAACCACGGAACCGGGATGCGAAAGGAGGCCCGCATATGAATTGCTTACCAAGACGAATGCCGGGCTCCTGTTTGCGCCCGTCGGCGTGATCAGGAGACAGCGACTTACTTCTCTCTTTTTATTTACTTTTGTTCGATCAAGGAGATCATCATGAGCCAGTTCATCAACAACCCCGAGCACACCTTTGGTTTCGATACCCTGCAGCTGCACGTTGGCCAGGAGAGCGCCGATCCTGCATCCGACTCCCGTGCCGTGCCTATCTACCAGACCACGAGCTATGTGTTCCGCAACTCCCAGCACGCCGCCGACCGCTTTGGTCTTGCCGATGCCGGTAACATCTACGGCCGTCTGACCAACTCCACCCAGGGCGTCTTCGAGGACCGTATCGCCGCCCTCGAGGGTGGCGTGGCAGGTCTTGCCGTCGCCTCCGGTGCTGCTGCCATCACCTATACCCTGCAGGCTCTTGCCCAGGCCGGTGACCACGTAGTGGCTCAGAAGACCATCTACGGTGGCTCCTACAACCTGCTGGAGCATACGCTCTCCCAGTTTGGCGTCGAGACCACGTTTGTCGATGCCCATAATCTGGAAGAGGTCGAGGGTGCCATCAAGGACAACACCACGGTCGTCTATCTCGAGACGCTCGGCAACCCCAACTCCGACATCCCCAACATCGACGCCATCTCCGAGATCGCCAAGAAGCACGGTCTGCCGGTTGTCGTCGACAACACCTTCGGCACCCCGTATCTGTTCCGTCCGCTGGAGCATGGTGCCAACATCGTCGTCCACTCCGCGACCAAGTTTATCGGCGGCCACGGCACCTCGCTGGGCGGCATGATTGTCGACGGCGGTAACTTCGATTGGAAGGCGAGCGGAAAGTACGCCCAGATCGCTGAGCCCAACCCCTCCTACCACGGTGTTTCGTTTGCCGAGGCTGCCGGTCCCGCCGCCTTCGCAACCTATGTCCGCGCTATCCTGCTGCGTGACGAGGGCGCCTGCATCAGCCCGTTCAACGCCTGGGTCCTGCTCCAGGGCACCGAGACTCTGTCGCTGCGCGTTGACCGTCATGTCGAGAACACCAAGAAGGTCGTTGAGTTCCTGGCTGGTGACAGCCACGTCGCCAAGGTGAACCACCCGAGCCTGCCTGAGCATCCCGATCACGAGCTCTATCAGAAGTACTTCCCCCGTGGCGGTGCCTCGATCTTCACCTTTGAGATTAAGGGCGGCCAGGAGGCAGCTTGGAAGTTCATCGATCATCTGCAGGTGTTCTCGCTGCTCGCCAACGTGGCCGACGTCAAGTCGCTCGTCGTGCACCCGGCTACCACCACGCACTCCCAGCTCTCTGCCGAGGAACTCGCCGAGCAGAACATCACGCCCTCCACGATCCGTCTTTCCATCGGTACCGAGAACGCCGAGGATATCATTTGGGATCTGAAGCAGGCCTTCGCCGCGCTGGACGAGTAAGGCGACTTGTGCAAGGACCCCTTGCGACTCGATAGGTATAACTGCATAAAATGCCTGCTCAAGGCGCCTGTGCGAACGATGGTTGCACAGGCGCCTTTTTTGCATAGGAAGGGCGCTGTTACAGGGTTTTTGGCATGCTTTATGCAATCGAGATGTGGAAAACTCCTGTTGAGAGGATGTGAGTTTTACGCAATTGACGTGCGCCTTTTGAGTAAAACCGCAGGTCGCGATTTGCTCGGGGTACTATGCAGCGCGATCGAATCACACGCAGCTCAAACGCAGCAAAAACGCACTACGGAGGTTTCCAGCTACATGAGGATCGATTCACGAAAACCGAAAGCCGCCGCCCTTTCCGCCGCTCTGACCGTGGCACTTTTGGCGGGCGCCGGCGCAACTGATGTCCACGCGGCAACACTATCCGATACGGTCGGATCTACGCCGTCCGAGGCGACGCTGGTGCAGCCCGTCGACTACCGCGGCGACGGCTATGGCTCTATGCAGGAGTGGAACGCCTCGATGGGGGCAAAGCGCGATTCCCTGGAGATGCGCGCTCAGATCATTATGAATATGTATGGCGACTATGCTACCGATGACGAGCGCGCTGTGTTGCAGGGCTGCATCGACGGTGCGGGTAGTCTGTTGACGATGGGGGAGGTCGATGCCAAGTCGACCGAGCTCGACGAGCTTCGCTCTACGCTTGAGGATGCCAAGCGCGAGGCGCTCGAGGCTGCCGCAGCCGAAGCCGAGGCCGCTGAGGCCGTTCAGGCTTCGTATTACAACGCCGGCTCCGGCTCGTCTTACGCGTCTGCTGCGTATTACGCGAACGGCTCGGGCCTGACGCGCTCGAGCGGCGTCAATAACTATAACGGCCGCCGCGAGACTTATTACAGCAGCAACGTGTTGTATCACCACCGCACGGGCGAATGGACGCAGGATTCCGAGGGCTTTTGGCGCGATTCTGATGGTTACTACGTCGTGGCCGCGGGTGATAAGGCTCAGGGCTCCACGTTTACCGGTTCCAAGGGCGAGTGCAAGGTCTATGACTCCGGCTGCGCCGCCGGAACCACCGACTACTACACTGGCTGGTAATTTTTCTGCATCACGGATATTTGGCGGACGGGCGTCTTTACCGAGCTTTAGGGCAACGTAAGGACGCCCGTTCTATGTATGCGCTTGAGCTAACAGAGCCCTTACCGTGACGGTACGTCGCGCATATGGGCGCGGGGCACACTAGTTCATGAGAAATAAGGTCTTTCTCGTGGAGGAAGTGGTCTTGTGAACGCTCGAGATATTGCCATTGCCGCCGTCGCATTGGTGCTTGGCTGCCTTGGTCCTACGGCCGCGCTCGTTGCGGGCATGCAGGGGTCTTGTGGGGCTGCCTCTATCGTGGTCAGTGCGTTGGTCGCGGCCGCACTGCTGGGAAGTGCGGGTGTAGTCCTTTGTCGCGACGATGAGGACCAGGCGTCGGAGTCGCAGCTCTAACCGTCGGGACATCGACTACTGGTTATAGATGAAGATGAAAGCCGCCGTAAGGGGAGTGCTCCTTGTGGCGGCTTTGCTGTTGAGCCTGTTGACGTGGTGAGCCGGGCGCTACCAGCTTTTCTCGATATCGCGGATGCGCTGATAGAGCCAATCGTTTTGCGGCACTTGGATATCGTGTTTGACGGCCAGGCGGCAAATGGTGCCCGCGAACTCCTCGACTTCGGTTTTTCGTTGCGCGATGCGGTCCTGCGCCATCGAGGGCATACCGGTGGGGTCGATTCCCTCGATGAGGTGCACCATCTGCGTCAGGTCTGCCTCGGTCAGCTCAATGCCCTCGGCGTTGGCGACCGCAAGCGTTTCGCGCATGGCAGAAACAAAGCAGCGACGCTGCTCGGAGCCCGGCTCCGTGGCGCTTCCGTAGGTCCCGCCGTAGGCCATGCACGTCTGGTTGATGCCGTCGTTGAGCATGAGTTTGGCCCACATGCGGTGCGCAACGTCGCTCTCGACGTTATGGGCGATGCCGCAGCGCGTGTAGAGCTCGTCGATGGCGGTGACGGTTGCGAGCTCGGTGCCGGCCGCCGCGCCAAAGCGGATTTCGCCCGCATTGGTAAAGGTGAGCTCTCCGTTGAGGAACACGGCGTCCATGCCCTGGCAAATGCCAAGAACGGTATGCTCCCAGCCAAAGCGCTCGGCAATCTTCTGCTCGCTCGTAATGCCGTTGCACAGCGAGGCGATGAGCGTATTGGGTCCCACGACGCGCTCCATAGTCTTGAGTGCTTGGTTGAGTCCAGTCGTCTTGACCGTGAGAATGACCAGATCGGCGGGCGTTGCCTCGCTGGCGCGGACGGACTTGAGCGCGCAGGGCTTGCCATTGACGGTGAGCGCATCGCCCGCGTGACGCTCAAAACGGACGTCATCCATAACGTATTCGACGGCGTCGTTGCCGAGTGCCTGGGCGATCATACTGCCGTAGAGTAGCCCGACGCCGCCCTTGCCGATAAAGGTGACCTTGTTGATCTGCATGTGAATTATCTCCCCATATAAAAGGCGCCCGCGTAAGGGGCGCCTGATGGATTGTATGCTGCCAGGGTGATTGGTGGGTGCGCGGGGCGGCTGTTATAAAAAAGAAACGTTTGCCTGGACGCTACGCTGCAGGGCAGACCGCAAAGACATGCGCGTGGTCATGTCCGGCTCCTTTCATCGGGCTTTTTGCTGATGTTAAAGCGGTGCCGTGACGGCTCGATTTCTGCTGCGTTACGATACGTTCTCGATTGCGATTCCACGATGTTTCGGCTGCGTGACCATTGTGTTTCGCCTTGCCGGGGCGCTGATGGCGAAGGGAGGGGCCGTGCAATACCGTGTTGACCCCAAAAGTGGTAACCGAATATCCGCTCTGGGTCTGGGCTGCATGAGGTTTCCCGGTGCGCCGGGACACCCCGATGCGAAGACGGCCGATGCCATCATCTCCCGCGCGGTGGAGCAGGGGATTAACTACCTGGACACGGCCTATCTCTATCCCGGCAACGAGGCGTGCGTGGGTGCGTCGCTTGAGCGCCTGGGCTTGCGCGACCAGGTTTTGCTCGCAACCAAGCTGCCGCATGCTTCGTGCAAATGCGCGGAGGATTTCGACCGGTTCTTCGACGAGCAACTGCGCCGCCTACGGACCGACCATATCGACTATTACCTCATGCATAACATTACCTCGCCCGCCCAGTGGGAACGTGTGGTGGCGTTGGGCATTGAGGACTGGATCGCGTGTCAAAAGGCGGCGGGGCGCATTCGCCAGATTGGTTTTTCGTACCACGGCAGCGCGGTGGATTTCCTGACGATGCTTGACGCATATGACTGGGATTTTTGCCAGATCCAGTACAATTACGCTGGAGAGCGATATCAGGCGGGAACAGCGGGGCTCATGGCCGCCGCCGAGCGAGGCCTCGCGGTGTTTGTGATGGAGCCGCTGCTGGGCGGGCGTTTAGCGGGCAAGCTGCCGCCACGGGCCCGCGCTGTGCTCGATAGTGCCCGTGACCCGCATTTGCTCACTCCTGCCGCCTGGGGTCTTTCGTGGGTGTGGAATCATCCTCAGGTGACGATGCTGCTTTCGGGTATGACCGATACCGCGCAGGTGGATGAGAATTCGTCACTGGCAGACCTCGCGTTGCCGAATTCGATGACTGCCAACCAGCTCGACACGATCGCGCACGTGCTGGATGAGTTTGAAAAATCGAATCGCGTGCCCTGCACGGGATGCGGCTATTGCATGCCGTGCCCTAAAGGCATCAATATCCCTGGATGTTTTGCCGCCTACAACGCAAGCTATGCGCACAGCTGGTTTACGGGGCTGTCTCAATACTTTACGGCGAGCGCGGTGCGCACAAGCGAGCCCAAGTTGGTGAGCAATTGCGTCAAATGCGGCAAATGCGCGCGGCACTGCCCACAGCACATCGATATTCCCGAGTGTCTCGACGATGTGCGCCGACGTTTCCAGCCTGGTCCCGTGACGGCGGTGCTTAAGGCCTTCGGCAAAACACGCTCCTCATGACCCTTTTATATCTTGTGATGGAATAGTTCCTGTTTGCGGCAGAATAAGGCATCAACAGGAACTATTTCACCGCAACTGATGGGAGGCTATCGTGGGTGACCGAGGTTTACGAAATGATTCGCGTGAGGTTCGTTGGGGCATTTTGGGCGCTGGGCACATTTCTCATCGATTTGCATCGTCGCTCAAGAAGGCCGACGGGGCACGGCTGGTGGCTGCGGCCGGCCGCACTCCTGCACATGTCGAGGAATTTTGCCGAGCGTTTTCGATCGATGCTGCGCATGGCCATGCCTCGGTCGACGATAACGGCAATGCGGCTTATGACGCGCTGATTGCCGACCCCGATGTCGACGCAATCTACTTGGCTCTTCCGCATGGCATGCATACGCGTTGGGCCTGTCGCGCGCTGCGCGCCGGAAAGGCCGTGCTGTGCGAAAAGCCGGCCGTTTTGAGTGAGGAAGAGGCTCTCTCGATTGCCTCCATCTCTCGCGAGCGCGGCGTGCTGTTTATGGAGGCGATGAAGAATCGGTTTTGCCCGATGCGCACTCGCGTGAAGGACTTGCTTGCGTCGGGTGAGCTTGGCCGTATTGTCTCGATTGAAAGCGTGCAAAAGCTCGATTACGGCGAGCCTCCTTCGGGCTATCTGCTTGATCCGTTGCAGGGCGGCTGTCTATATGATATGGGCTGCTATGCAGTCGGTTGGTTTGAGGATTTGCTCGCGGGCGCGTGCGAGGTTTCTTCCCGTGAAGTTCGCTGGCGTGACGTATCGGGCGGCCGCGTCGATTGGGCCGACGAGATCCATATGAGCGTCGGCGGTATACCCATTCATATGGTGTGCGACGGCAAAGCAACATATGAAAGCCGCTTAACGATTGCCTGTGAGCGGGGCTCGTTGGAAATCGAGCGGCTCCATCGCCCCGAGCTCGCTCATGTGAAGTATTCCGACGGTCGAACGCTAGAAATAAATGCCCCGTTTGAGATCGATGATTTCTACGGCGAAATCCAGCATGCGACGCAGCTTATTCAGGCGGGGAAACTCGAGAGTCCCGTCATGCCCCTTGCCGCCACGCAGCGCTGTGCACACATCATCGATGCGATTCGCTTGAAACTTTAGGGCGTGGGGGCATGGCGCCAGCGCTTGGAATGCCTGGAGGCCTTTGCTCTTGATGCCCCTTTTATAACTTGCGGTGGAATACGGTCTGTTTGCGCCAAAATAAGGCACCAATAGACCGTATTTTTCCGCAACTGATGAGGAGGGAGCTGGAGATGCTGACGATCGGGTGCCATCTTTCGACGACGAAGGGCTATCGGGCAATGGGGGAGACAGCGTTGTCCATTGGCGCCAATACCTTTGCATTCTTTACGCGCAACCCGCGCGGCGGCAAGGCGAAAGACCTTGACATGGATGACGTGGCGGCCCTGCGCGAGCTTATGGAGCAAAACGACTTTGGCCCGCTCGTGGCTCATGCCCCGTATACCTATAACCCCTGCTCAGCCAAAGAGCGGGCGCGCGAGTTTGCCCTGGAGGCCATGGCAGAGGACCTGCGGCGCATGGAGGCGCTGCCCGGCAACTACTACAACTTCCATCCCGGTGCGCATGTGGGGCAGGGCTCCGACGCCGGCATTCAGATGATTGTCGACACCCTGTGCCAGGTGATGTTTGAGGGCCAGCAGACGACGGTGCTGCTCGAGACCATGGCCGGCAAGGGTACCGAGGTGGGCCGCAGCTTTGAGGAGCTGGCGTGCATTATCGAGGGCGTTGCCGCCAAGTGCCCAGAGCTGTCCGATAAGCTGGGCGTTTGTTTGGACACCTGCCATGTGAGCGATGCCGGCTACGACATCATCCATGATCTGGACGGCGTACTCGACGAGTTCGACCGCGTGGTGGGTATCGATCGCTTGCATGCCGTACACATCAACGATTCGAAGAACCCTTGTGGCGCCCATAAAGATCGTCACGAGTGCATCGGCAAGGGATACCTTGGCAGCGAGGAATTTGGTGGCGGTATGCAGGTTATGCAGAATATTGTATCGAATGGCCACTTGCGTTCGCTGCCGTTTATTTTGGAGACTCCGAACGAACTTGCAGGTTATGCAGCTGAAATTAGACTATTAAGGTCATTGCAGCAGTAATGACTGTCACAAAGTAGAGTATTCCATTCACGTTATGGGTTTGTTTCAATCAGTTTTCTCATTGCAGATTCGTAATTCCGGGTGCATAATAGCCAACAGTTTTTGCAGACCTCTGAATCAAACGAGGTCACCGGAAGGAGACTGATTATGAAGCTGAAGAAGCTTGGCGCATTTGCCGCCACGGGTGCTATGGCACTCGCCCTTGCTCTGACGGGCTGCGGTTCGTCCAACGCCACCTCTGGTTCTGATGCCGGTTCCAGCAGCTCTGACGACGCTAAGGTCGAGAAGGTCGACGGCTCCAAGGAGTACGCGCTCGTCAAGGACGGCACGCTGACCGTCGGCACCTCTGCCGAGTACGCGCCGTTTGAGTACAAGGATGACAACGGCGACTACCAGGGCTTTGACCTTGAGCTCATCAAGGCTATCGGTGACAAGCTGGGTCTGGATGTCGAGTACGTCAACAATGACTTTGACACGCTGGTTCCGGGCGTCGCTTCGGGCGCCAAGTATGACGTTTCCATCGCGGCTATCACCGACACGCCCGAGCGTGAGAAGGAAGTCACTTTCTCTGATTCCTACTACATGGACGATCAGGCTATCGTGACCAAGGTCGATAACACCGACATCACGGCCGACAACTACAGCGAGAAGCTCAACAACGCCGACGCTACCATCATCGTCCAGTCTGGCTCGACCGCCGAGGCCTTTGCCCAGGAGAACTTCCCCAAGGCCAAGATCGTCCCCTACAAGGACGCCACCGAGTGCTTCAGCGCCCTGCAGTCCGATAAGGGCGACGCCGTAGTCACCAACCGCTCCGTTGCCAGCCAGCTGACCGCCGAGCAGTTCAACACCTGCCAGACCATCAAGCAGATCAGCACCGGCGAGGAGTACGCCATCGCCATCAACCAGGGCAACACCAAGCTCAAGGACGACATCAACCAGGCTATCAAGGACCTGACCGACGACGGTACCGTCGACGCCCTCATGGCTAAGTACAATATCAAGTAAAATAACTACTTGATTGCGCGCGGGCCCTTTCCGTTTTGGCGGAAAGGGCCTTTGCGCTTCTCTTGACGGAGAGCGTTTCCGTCTCGTTTTGCCGGCAACTTCTACGATAGGAGCCACCTTGTCTCGACTGAACAAAGGGGCCGCGGAGCAGCGTTTTCCACTGCCCTCGATGCTCCAAAAGCTGGCCTGTGCCCTGGCTGTGGCGCTCGCCCTGGTATGCGCGGGGGCCTGCGTGCCCACGACCGCCCAGGCGCTTGAGACCGCAAAGATTACCGCCCGACCCAATACCGGTTCGGGTAGCGATGTGGTCGGCGGCACCGAGACGCGCATCACTTGGGAAGTTCAGGCCGATGCCGACGAGGAGCTGAGCGGTCTTTCGCTGACGTTTGTCGACGGCACGACGTTTGGTACCGACGACACGCGATTGACGATGCTCTCGGGCGAGGACCTCATGGATCGTACGCCCATGAAGCCCACGTGCAAGGCTGACGGCCAGACGCTCAAGATTGACTTTGGCGAGACGGCGCCTGCCGGCGGCTATTTCCGCGTCGAGGTTTACGGCGTGACCTTCCCCGTCGAGGGCGGCGATGAGGCCTTTAGCGGCACCTATACGCTCGCCGACGGTTCGACCAAGAAGATCTCCAAGATTCCGTCGGTGGAGATCAAGGGCGTGACGGCCTTCGATAACTTCCTGGCCGACCTTAAGGAGCAGCCGTGGGTCGAGGCGTGGAACTCCAATATGTTCCTGCGCCTGTTCCTGAACCCGGTCATTTTGGTCCAGAGCCTGCCGATCGTCTTCAAGGGCTTCCTTATGTCGCTTTCGATCGTGCTCGTGGCGTTTCCGCTGGCAATTCCCTTTGGCTTTGCCCTGTCGCTTATGCGCATCTCCAAGTCGCGCATCCTGCGCTGCCTCGCCGGCATCTACGTGAATATCATTCGCGGTACGCCGGCGTTCCTGCAGATCTATATCGCGTTCTTCGGTCTGCCGTTGGCCGGCGTCAAGGTGGACGACTATGTTTTGGGCGTTATCGTCATGGCCATGAACTCGTCTGCGTACCTGTGCGAGATCTTCCGTGCCGGCATTCAATCGATCCCCAAGGGCCAAAACGAGGCTGCTCGCTCTCTGGGCATGAATGCCTTCCAGACGCTGCTCTACGTTATGATTCCGCAGACGTTCCGCAATGTTTTGCCTACGCTGACCAGCGAGTTTATCTTGCTTTACAAGGATACGTCGCTGCTTGCCGCCGTGGGTGTGGTCGAAATCGTCATGAACGCCCGTACCATCGTGGCCACGACGGGCTCCATTACACCGTACGTGGTTGCCGCCCTGTTCTATCTGGTCATCACCCTGCCGCTCGCTCGCTTGGTGAGCGGTCTTGAGGCGAGGCTTTTGGGTACGACCGAGACCAAGAAGAAGCGTCCCGCCAAGAGCGCCGGACAGGTTGTCGCGACGCCTGCCGATCACATCGCCGGTCTGTAAGGAGGTCCTATCATGAGCGAAATCAATAACTCGAACGAGGTCGTCGTCAGCATTAAGAACCTCCAGAAGGCCTTTGGCGATAACGTGGTCCTGCGCGATATCGATCTGGATGTGCATAAGGGCGAGGTCGTCGTAGTTCTGGGTCCTTCGGGCTCGGGCAAGTCGACGATGCTTCGCTGCATCAATCGTCTGGAGCATCCTACGAGTGGTTCGATTGTCGTCGAGGGCGTGGATGTGTGCGCCAAGGGCGTTGACCTCAATAAGGTGCGTACGCACTTGGGCATGGTGTTTCAGCAGTTCAACCTGTTCCCGCACCTGTCGGTCAAAAAGAACGTCATGCTTGCGCAGCAAAAGGTGCTCAAGCGCAGCAAGGAAGAGGCCGAGAAGATCGCCGTCGAGGAGCTGACCAAGGTCGGTCTTGCCGAGCGTATCGACTTTATGCCGAGCCAGCTCTCGGGCGGCCAGCAGCAGCGCGTTGCCATCGCCCGCGCCCTGTCGATGAACCCTCACGTTATGCTCTTTGACGAGGCCACGTCGGCGCTCGATCCCGAGCTGGTTCGCGACGTTCTGGGTGTCATGCGCGACCTGGCACGCGATGGCATGACCATGATCGTCGTGACGCACGAGATGGGCTTTGCCCGCGATGTCGCCGACCGCGTCGTCTTTATGGACGGAGGCGTCATTGTGGAAGAGGGTACGCCGAGCGAGGTCTTCGACCACCCCAAGAGCGAGCGCACCAAGGCGTTCTTGGGCAATATCTCGTAGCCGGTTGATGTAAGTGCCGTTACAAAAGAGCGGGGCTGGACTTGAATCCAGCCCCGCTCTTTTGTAGGGATGGGGATGCGCTTTGATGCAGGCTCTCTTGGAAGCCCTGGGTTCGTTACGCGAGCTCGGCTCCGAGGGCCTTGCAAGCGGTCTCGCCCTCGTCGTCGGGCGCGTCGTAGCAGATGGTGGAGTTCACGACGTTGACGCCGGCCTCGTCGGCGTCGGCCTTCCAGTTGTCCATCCACTCGCCCTCGGCCCACGAATAGGAGCCAAAGAGGACGACCTTCTTGTCGCCGAGCGTCTCCTTGACCTCGTCCCACATCGGCTGGAACTCATCGTACTCGAGTTCCTCGGAGCCCATGGCTGGGCAGCCGAAGGCGAAGGCATCATATTCGGTGGCCTTGTCGGCAGAGAAGTCGGCGCAGGAGATGACCTCTGCCTCGGCGCCGGCATCGGTTGCACCTTCGGCAACGAAGTTTGCCATGGCCTCGGTGTTGCCCGTGCCGCTCCAGTAGACAACGGCGATCTTGCTCATGTTGAGTCCTTTCAGTTGTGCGGCAGGTTGCCGCGGCTTCTATGTTCTATCGGTTTGCCTGGGCAAGTTGCGCCAAGCTGCAGCCCTGCTGATAGACAAAGGTGAGGTATTGAGTGCAAGCGCGGTAGGCGTCAAACATCGCAAGCGCTTGCTCGACATTCGTGTAGACCTTCCAAGCTCCAAAGACCTTGTAGTTCTCGCCGCGCTGGACGATAAACTCGTGCACGTCGTCGTAGGGATATCCGAGGAAGTAGCCTATTTCGTGCGGAAACTCGCAGGTACAGTCGTTGCTGCAGCTAGCTTGCTGGGGTAGTGCGCATCGAGTCTGGCTACAGGCGCATTCCGCGACGTTATTGCTCGCGAGCGTGATGCGTGATGCCAAATGCACAAGGCATGTCGAAAGGTCTCTTGTGTCGTAGCCTTCCGAGGCGAGCGCCGTTTGGGCGCGAGGGTCTGCGAAATAGGTGGTGAGGCTTTTGGCTCGGTACATATACACGAGCGCTCCGCAGGGCCGCCAGACCAAAACACTCAGGTGGATACCGAACGGGTCAAGCTCGCGATTGCACTGGGCGATAACGTTGAGCAGGCGTGCTCGGCGTTCTGCGATGGTTTCGGTTGCGGTCGAGCCGTCCCCGTGGGCATAGGTGCCTGGATAGGTAAAGAGCGATGCCGGCTTGATGCCCGCGAGCGTGGGAGAGCAGTTGCGCACGACTGCTGCCTGAAACGTTGGGATGTCTATGGTTCGAGTCACGGCGCTCCTTACGGATCTAAACTGTTAGCCTAGGAAAACTTATACACGAAAGTAAGCCATGGTCAACAAAAAAGTTTGAAGAGGAAAACTAATTGACCGAACGGACATGATTTTGGGTTAAGATGGGGACACCCCATGGGGGTATCTAGATAGTGCTACTGAAAGGGGAACGCATGAGTGACTTGCTCAACCCTGCGAATCTCATCGTGCTGACCGTCATTGCCGTCGGCATGTTTTTTGGACTGCGTCGCATTGCCGCTTCGACACACGGGAAGAGTTGCTGCAGCGATGGTGCGAGCGGCAAGAAGGCCAAGAAGGTAGTGGTTGCGGATACTGATCCGTCCCACTACCCCTATAGCGATGAGCTGCTTATCGGCGGCATGAGTTGCGACGGCTGCGCTCAGAACGTGACGAATGCCCTCAATGCGCTCGATGGCGTTTGGGCAAAGGTGACGTATGCCGACCATACGGCGCGCGTGCGTTCGAAGCGCCCGATTGACCGCGAGGCACTCGAGACGGCGGTGAGAGGTGCGGGCTATTTCGTTATGAAAATGTAGATGCCGCCCTCTCCAATGGGTACCGGTCTCCTCCCCATTGGGGCTATCGACGTCCTATAATTTGCGCAAAAAACAACTTGCGGATGCGGAGAAAGTGGAGTTTGGTGACGGTTCGCGCGGAATTCGTGGCCAATCGAGCATCCGCTATCCCGTAAGAAAATTACAGGTGTATATTTATATGCTGATTATTGCTGTGCTCAGATTGCAATTAAACGTGGACAGAGATGATGAATGCTAAAACTGGGCTTAAGGACAGGGGAGGCTATAGCCTTATGAGACGAGTGAGAACACTTGGCTTAGTGGCAGCGCTTGCCGCTATCTTGGCATCACCGTTGCCGGCGAATGCCGAAGGCACTTCGGGTGCCGTTACCTACAATGCGGGAAATGGGTATTCCTTTGAGAAGCTCTCGCATCCTTCGGTAGGAACGTCGCAGCCTGATGGCATCGTCGACTACCAGGGTGATGGTGTCGTTGCCGTCCCGGGCACCGACGGTAACACGGCCAACAACGAAGGCGATCGCGGCCAGAGCTACACTTGGGCGGCTGCGAGCTATGGTGACTGGCTTTATGTGGGCACCTGCTATGCGGCGATGGGCAACACGCTTACGCTCATGAACAGTTCGCTGGGCGATTCCTTTGATGTCGAGACCATGCGCCTGACGTTGGAGGCCATGTTTAACGGCACGTTCTTCTATGGACAGCAGAAGGAGGACGGCACGGCCGACAAGGACAGCGGCGGCATCTTGGTCAAGATCAACACCAAGACCGGTGAGACCAAGCTGCTACTCTCTGAATCGCTCAACGGCGTCGCTCCTTTGTTCCGCAACGCCGTGAGCTATAAGGGCAAACTCTATTTCTGCGGCAGCGTCAGGACCAGTGGCGGCAAAGGCGGCCTGCCTGCTGTATATGAGATTGATCCTAAGACGGATGAGTACAAAGTTGTCTATCAGGGCCTTTCGAGCATGCAAGATTACGGTGCTGCCTACAAGCAGGGCATTTCTACTGGTATCCGCGGCATGTGTGTCCATGATGGCCAGCTCGTCATCAGTAATGTGGGCAAAGACGCGGCCGGTAAGTTTGTGTCGACAATCCTGACGTCGCCTGACCCGTCGAAGGGCCAGGACAGCTTCACCGAGATTGCTAACTCGGACACGTTGTTTAACTATCCGGCGATTCGCTATCAGGACAGCATCTACGGCGGCGCCATTTGGGATATGGTCTCGTACAATGGCCACCTCTATGCGACCATCTGCACCGGTACGCCCGAGAACGCTCCCGATGATAATTCCATGCAGTCGTTTGCCATGGTTCGTGGCGACAAGAACGCCGACGGCAGCTATTCGTGGACTCCCATTGCTGGCGATCAGGAGACGGACGGTGCAAAGTACTGCTTTGGCATCGATCCTGCCCGTACCCGTTCTGGCGCTGCCAACCTCGTCGTCTACAACGACTACCTCTATATCGGTGAATACAACGACGAGGAGATTGCTCTCGAGCGCATCCTGTTCAACAAGTCCAGCACCGAAGAGGGCGGCAAGAGCAGCATGGGCGGCGTTGACTGCTCGTTTGTGAATGCCAATCTTGAGCAGTCGGTTAACATCTATCGCATGGACAAGGACGAGAACATGGAGCTCGTCGTTGGCGATCGCACCGACATGTTCCCCGAGGGCGGTATTTCCGGCCTGACTTCGGGCTTTGGCCGAAACGAGAACCAGTACATTTGGCGCATGCAGAAGTTCGACGGCAAGTTGTATATCGGTACCTTTGATACCGCGAGCCTGCTTGAGCCGATCGGCCAGTTCTCCAATGGCGACATTATCGATATGACGCCCGAGGAGTGGGAATCTCAGGTTCAGCGCCTTAAGGACCTGCTTGATCACCTGCTTGACGTGAATTTGCCCGATGCCCCCATCGTTCCTGTGGACACGCTTACGGACGACGATTCGAACGAAGCTGCCGATGTCGATGACGAGAAGACTGAGGTTGCTAAGGGTTTTGGCGATTTGAGCGAGGCGTTGGATGAGGCTGCGGGCGATCTTTGCAATCAGGCCGCGACGATGTCCGCGGGCGTTGAAGACGACGCTGCTTATGTTCAGAAAATCGATAGCGAGATTGCGTATTTCAAGTCTTTTGCCGATCAGTATCAGGACATGCTCGATAGCTATGGGAGCCTGAAGCAGCAGTACGAGAATGCCTATGGCACCGAGCTGCCGAGCGATATTCAAGATGCGCTCGATAAGCTGCTGAACGAGGAGAACCTCAAGAAGTTGCACAGTGTGCTTACATGCATGCATTACCTGCACGATGCCAAGCGCGGCTTTGATATGTATGTGACAGAGGACGGCGTGAACTTTACGACGCTGACGACTAACGGTTTTAACGATCCGTACAACCATGGCCTGCGCACCTTTGCCGTTACCGATCAGGGCCTGTGCCTCGGTACTGCCAACCCGTTCTATGGTTGCCAAGTCTGGATCCAGCGCAAGGAGAATTCGGAGAATCCGATTGATCCCGGTACTCCGGATCCGACGGAACCCACCGATCCTTCGCAGCCGGGTGGCAGCGATCAGCCGGGTGGCAGCGATCAGCTTGGTGGCAGCGATCAGCCTGGTGGCAGCCAGACGGGCGGCAAAGACCAGTCGAGCAGCACCACGACGACCGTTTCGACGACCACTAAGAAGACTCCGAAGGGCGGCTCGCTGCCTCACGCTGGCGACTCGACCCTCACGCTGGTCTTGGGATTGCTGGTTGCAGCTGCCGCAGTGCTTGGCATTGCTCTCGTCTTGCGCAAGCGTTCTCGTCGCTAGGCTCGACCACGCAGCTCGATGCCTTGGATATCGTCGAAGTCGATGGCGATGTCGCGGAGCTTGAGGAGCTTGAAGGCAGGGAGTACCTCGTCGAGGATGCCGGTGCGGCTGCGATAGCCGTATGTATCGTAATAGGTGACGCGCACCAAGTCGCCGCGTTTGAGGCCCTCGAGCTTTTTCGAAAGCTCGAGGGCCTTTTCTTCCGTGATCTCGCATTTTGGCTCGGCGGCGATCTCTTGTTTACGCACGAGTTCGTAGTATCCCGTGAGGGCGGCAAAGGGCATAAACTGTGCGGCGCGGTTGGCGCGCACGGCACCGTTGGCAGTGAGCTTGGGGTCGGCGGCGCGGCGTCTGCCCTCGGGGTCCGCCAGGCGCTCGAAGGCGGTCGGCGGGCGCACGGGCTGTTGTTTGGGCTTAGGCACGGTGTCCTCCAACTTGGTCGTTGCGTTCGCGCGCGGTGGCGCCGGCGGTAAAGCTTAATCCCTTGACGAGCGCGTTCTTGCCGTACTTGCCTTTCACGGCCAGGACGGCGCGCGCCAGGTCGTGCTCGCGCTCATCGGCCTCGATATCGCTGAACAGATCGATGGTGGCAAATTCCTCGGGCACAAGATTGCTAAAGCCCAGGTTGATGCGCTTGACCGGTCGTTTGGGATCGACAGTCTGCGCCCAGAGCTCATCGAAATAGCCCATGATCTTCTTAAACGAATTGGTGCGCTCGGGCAGCTTTCGCGAGGCGTTGGAGTGCGCAAAGAGTGCGGCATAGCCACCGCGCGGTTTGCCGCCATGCTCTCCCACAAAGATGCCATCGATTGCCTGCGCTTCGCGCACCAGGCGGCGCCGTTCGTCATCGCGCTGGACGGGCTTGGGAGCACGGGGCGCGAGCTCGGGGCCGGCGGTTGCGGTAGGTTCGATACTCGATGTGCTCGAGCGCAGGTGCCCGCATCCGTCCACATATTGCGCTGTACCGCTGGCGTCGAGGCGGCGTATGTCGGCTCGCTCGCTCGCGTAGCCCACAAAGAGCGAGATGCTGTCGCAGACCACGTGTTTATCGACCAAGTCCAACACGGCGTTGTCGACCATCTCGCGCAAGACGGTGTAGGCTTGCTCGTAGGCATAACCCTTCGAGAGCACCTGTCCTGTGGTGGTCGAAGTTGCTTGTGGGCGATAGGCTTGGATATCGGCGATGGTTGTCGGCTCGCGCCCAAAGGCGTGGTCGATGAGATATTCGGCATTGACGCCGAGCTCGTCGTAGAGCAGGTTCTCGTCGAGTGCGGCGACACCCATCAGGTCGTAGACGCCATATTTTTCGAGTCGTGCTGCCACGCCGGGCCCGATGCCCCAGATGTCGGTGATGGGGCGGTGAGGCCAGATTTCCTTGTGGAACATCTCGTCGTCGAGTATGCCGATGCGGCTGGGTACGTGCTTGGCGGTAATGTCGAGTGCCACCTTGGCCTGGAATAGGTTGGGGCCGATGCCGACCGTTGCCGTGATGCCGGTGCGCCCCAGGACCTCGTCACGCAGCATACAGGCGAAGCCTTCAGCGTCGGTATGGTAGAGGTCCAGATAGGGCGTCACGTCGATAAAGCATTCGTCGATGGAGTAGACGTGCACGTCCTGTGGGCTGACGAATTCCAGATAGATGCCGTAGATTTGCGCCGACACTTCCATGTAGTGCTGCATGCGCGGTACGGCCTTGATGTAGTCGATGCCGTCGGGAATCTCGAATAGACGGCAGCGGTTGTGTATCCCGAGGTCCTTCATGGCCTGTGTGATGGCGAGGCAGATGGTCGTACGCCCGCGTGATTCGTCGGCAACGACCAGGTTGGTGGTGAGCGGGTCGAGCCCGCGGTCGACGCACTCGACGCTGGCGTAAAACGTCTTGAGGTCGATGCAGATATAGGTGTGACGCTCGTGCCCCACGCGGCCTCCCATCAAACACATGTTCTTATCGAATACATGTTCGATAATAACCGCTCATCCGGACATCGTCAAAACCTGTCCCTTTTTGGCGGGTATGGTCGCGCGGTTGCATCGGGGTTTTTAACGCAGCTCTAAAGAGCGCGAAACAGCTCGGAAAACCTCGCTTCGTAGCATGAGCCTAACGATCGCTACCACCATAAAGCACGGAAGGGTTGTGGGAAAGATGGTCAACTATGGGTTTGGTATGCCGACGCGCTTGGTTGCGGATGGGGATGTGGCTCGCTGGTGCGGGCGATTGGTTGCTCACTATGGCGGCACCAAGGCGCTGGTCGTGCTGGGAGGCGACAAGCACACGCGTGATGAGCTCGTTTCGGCAGCACTTGGCTCGCTTGATCGAGCTCTGCTCGAGCGCGTGCTTTTCCGCTGCGGCTCGGTTGAGGGCGACGGGGGAGACGAGCTGATCGACGAGGCCGTGGCCCTGGCGACCGACGAAGACGTGGACTTTATCCTGGCGATCGGCGATGCCGATACTGCCGGCTTTGCGCGCGAACTCGCGCGTCGCATGGCGGCGCTCGATGCCGGCGAAGACGGTTTTGTCCCTTATGGATGTATTGTCTCGGAGGGCAAGGTGCCTGCCGTCGTGGGAGCCGGTGAGATTCCCGTTTTCGCCATTATCGCGCCCGAACTGCTTGAAGGCATTGGGTCGCCTCTGCGCGAGCTGCTCGGCAGCGTGTGCGCCGCAGCCTAATATCTGCCATAAAGGGATGGGTTATTTTTGGTAGGTAAAGCGTTTGACCTGCCAAAATAAACCTGTCCCTTTTTGGTCGGTCGCCGTTTGGGGGCGGATTGGCAACGCTCGCTGATTACGGTCTTGACCTGCGCTAGAATAGGGGCATCTGATTATCCGGGCGCATGGAGGTATGCGCCCGTATGTTGAGGAGGACTTTATGGCAACTGTTGCCGCACCTATCGACGCTACGTCGACCGCCGCTTGGAAGGCGCTCGAGGCCCATCAGGAGAAGCTCGAGGCCGAAGGTATCGACCTCAAGGCCTGGTTCGCTGCTGACGCCGACCGCGTGAACAAGCTGAGCTTTGACGCCGGTGACCTGCACTTCGATCTGTCGAAGAACCTGGTGACCGATGAGACCGTCAAGCTGCTGTGCGATCTTGCCCGCGAGGTGAAGCTCGAGGAGCGCCGCGACGCCATGTTCTCCGGCGAGCACATCAACACTACCGAGGACCGCGCTGTCCTGCACACCGCGCTGCGCCGCCCGGCAAGCGAGAAGGGCCAGCTCATCGTCGACGGCCAGGACGTCGTCGCCGACGTGCACGAGGTCCTCGACCGCATGTATGCCTTCGCCGAGCGCGTGCGCTCCGGTGAGTGGAAGGGCGTTACCGGCAAGAAGATCGAGCATCTGGTGTCCATCGGCATCGGCGGCTCCGATTTGGGCCCGGTCATGGCCTACGAGGCTCTGCGTCCCTATGCCGACGCCGGTATCGACTGCCGCTACATCTCCAACATCGACCCCAACGACCAGGCCGAGAAGCTCAAGGGCCTGGATCCCGAGACCACGCTCGTGATTATCGTCTCCAAGACCTTCACCACGCTCGAGACCCTCACCAACGCCCGCGAGGTCAAGACCTGGATGCTCGAGCAGCTCAAGGCTCAGGGCGCCATCGACGGCTCCGATGAGCAGAACGCCGAGGCCGTGGCAAAGCACTTCGTCGCCGTTTCCACCGCACTCGAGAAGGTCGAAGCCTTCGGTATCGACCCCGCCAACGCCTTCGGTTTCTGGAACTGGGTTGGCGGTCGCTATTCCGTTGACTCCGCCGTGGGCCTGTCGCTGATCGTCGTGCTCGGCCCCGAGCGCTTCCAGCAGTTCCTCGAGGGCTTCCACGCCATCGACGAGTACTTCTGCAACACCCCGCTCGAGAACAATGCCGTCGCGCTGATGGGCCTGCTCAATGTCTGGTACGTCAACTTCTTCGGTTCCAAGAGCCACGCCGTGCTTCCGTACTGCCAGTATCTGCACCGCTTCCCGGCCTACCTGCAGCAGCTCACCATGGAGTCCAACGGCAAGCACGTCCGCTGGGACGGCAGCGCTGTGACCTCCGATACCGGTGAGATCTTCTGGGGCGAGCCCGGCACCAACGGCCAGCATGCCTTCTATCAGCTGCTGCACCAGGGCACTGTGGTGGTCCCGGCCGACTTTATCGCTTTCGCCAACACTGCCAACCCTGCGACCGACAGCGGCCAGGATGTCCACGAGCTGTTCCTGGGCAACTTCCTGGCCCAGACCAAGGCGCTCGCCTTTGGTAAGACGGCCGACGAGGTTCGTGCCGAGGGCACGCCCGAGCAGATCGTCCCGGCCCGCTGCTTTGAGGGTAACCGTCCGACGACCTCGATCTTTGGCGACACGCTGACCCCGTTCGCACTCGGCGAGCTCATCGCACTGTACGAGCACATCACGTTTGTCGAGGGCACGGTCTGGGGCATCGACTCCTACGACCAGTGGGGCGTTGAGCTGGGCAAGCAGCTTGCCAAGCAGATTACCCCGGCCTTCCACGACGACGCCGCCAAGGCCGAGCAGGACGCTTCGACCCAGGCGCTTATCGAGTTCTACCGCGCTCACCGTAAGTAGCCGCTGCTGTTAACGCATCGCGCCTTATAGTCAGGGGCCCGTATCCTATCGGATGCGGGCCCCTTTGCTTTGCCGTGGTCCCGGGGCGCACGGCCTTTGTGGAACATCGCCGGGGCGCCGCGCGCTGCGAGAACCCTGCGCCTAGATCTTGGCCTCCGCATGGCCTCGCTGCGCCTCGGGCAGCTCCCCATAGAGCGGATGGTCTTCGAGCCTAAAGCGCTCGACCTGTTCGGGAGTGCGACCGCGTACAAAGAGCCACGAGCGATCGATCGGCGTCGCCATGAGCGTGCTGGGCAGCGCGTCGGCGCGGTCGGAAAATACCCGGGCACTCTCGGGATCCTGGAACGCCAGCACCAGATGCGTGTCGCAGTTGCCTATGATGGAGCGTGCGCGTGCCTCGCCATAGAGCGCATCGAGCTGGTTGGTCGACTGCAGCAGCAGCGTTGCCCAGATGTTGCGGCTTCGGATAATCGAGAGCACGTTGTCGATCTGGGGGATCTGCAGATTTGCGAAGTCATCGAGCATAAAGCGCACGGGCACGGGCAGGCTGCCGTCGGGCTGCCTATCGGCCTCACGAATGAGGCCCATAAACGCCTGCGAAATAAAGAGGCCGGTCAGCGGATCGAGATTGCGGTCAATATCGCTCACGGTTACAAATAGGGCGCAAGGGGTGTGTCCCATGGAAGCGAAGTCCACCTGATGGCACTCACGATAGAGCTGTGCCGCACCGTCGAATCCCAGACACATGACCTTTTCGGCAAGGATGCCGACGATGCTCGCGTGCATGCGCTCGGCATTTTGCGTAATGGCGTAGCGCCGCCATAGCGAGAGGGCATAGCTTTGGGGGTCGGTCGTGATCAGGTCGTCAAACAATCGACCCGTGGCACCGTCCTGCAGGTGCTCGATCAGCTTGATGACCGAGCTGATCGTCTGCTCGTCGGCGGGTAGCTGTTCGGTGACGTAGGCGATAAGACACGACAGCAGGTTTGCCGCCGCATGATCCCAAAAAGGCTGGTTGTTGTCTTCGATGGGGCAGATGGCCTTTGCCACCGAGAGGATGTCCTGCTGGTTGGGCCCGCCGTCCGCCTTGCGGCGAATGTGCCTCAGGGGGTTGTAGCCGCAGCGCTCGATGCCGGGCGCAAGGGCCGGGACGGTGTTGAGGTCGGCGAAGTTGAGACATTGCACGCGGTAACCGTGGGCTGCCAGCACGGGTCCCACTTCGCGACAGAGCGTGCCTTTGGTGTCGAGCACGATGTAGCTTGCGTTCATTTGCAGCAGGTTGGGCTTGAGGACGTTTCGGGTCTTGCCGGCTCCCGAGGGGCCGATCACAAGTACGTTGTTGTTGAGTCCCGTTTGGCGGGTGTCGCAGGAAAGCGTTCGATCCTTGGCGAGGATGGTGGACGATGCGGACTCAGATGCGGCGAGGCGGTTGGCGAGGTTAGACATGGGCGACCTCCTTGGTGGTCGAGAGGATTTCGTGGGCAAAGCCGAGCTCGACGGCGCGCTCGGCCGAAAGGTAGGTGTCTTTTGCAGTGAGGGACTGGATGCGCTTGGGCGTGAGGCCGCTGCGGTCCGAGAGGATTTGCGTGAGGGTCTTGCGGGTCTGCATGAGACGCCGGCTGGTTTCCTGTAGCGCAAGTGCCGAGCCGCCTGCCCCCTGGGGGATCAGCGGGTCGTGAATCATGAGCTCTGCATGGGGCGCCATGCGGCGATCGTCGCCGCCCATAAAGATCACGGCACCCATGGACGCGGCGAATTCCAGACAAACGGTGCGGATGGGGCACGATGCGAGGCGCATGGCGTCATAGATCGCAAGACCCGATCGCACGCTTCCGCCGGCGCTGGCGACAAATATGGTGATGGGACGGCTGGGGTCGGTGGCATCGAGCAGGCGGATCTGCTGGCATAGGTCGTGAGCCATTGGGGTTTCGATGTTTCCCATGACGGAGAGCTCGCGACGGGCGAGCATCTCATCGTAAATGCTGGTGAGCGTGATACCTCGGGCGGATTCACGCATGGTGAGGGGGCTGATGATGGGGGAATGATTGGTGTCCATGAGGACTCCTTTCTGTTGGTGGTGTTGTGGAATAGAGTCGCTGCCCGCGGAGGGGCTGGCGGGCTACAGGGTTCGTCCGAGCCTGAGATCGAGCTCGGTTGTGGGGCAGGCTGCCTGTCCGTGCGGCTCGCAAGCGCCAAGGGCTCCAAAGCGATGGAGCGTTGCGACGGGCGTGGTGTAGGCGAGCCGCAGCTGATGCTCGATAGGGGCACATCCGTCATTTTTGTAATGAGCCGCGTAGTGCTGCGCGATGCTGGCGTTCATCTCGCTGCCATTGCGATGGCGCTCAAACTGGCGTCTGCAGGTCTCGATGATCTTTGCTACCGACTTGGGTGCCGTCGCGGGAACAAGGGCGAGATAGCCCTCAAATAGCTCGTTGATGTTCAGGAGGCACAACAGGTCGATCAGCGTCCTTATGGCTGCTCCCTCGGCAGAAAAGTGCGCGGTCATGCGGTTATATCGGTTGCGGTCGACGATGGCCGCATGGGGTCTTGGAGTTTTCTGCCCCGTGGTCCCGGGCTTTTGCAGCGCCTGTGTATTGAGCTCGACGTTGCAGCGCTTGAGGCCGTCCAACGGAAGGAACAGTGCGGTGCGCAGAGTGTTCCGCTTGCTTTCGAGTTCATGACGCTCGTCGGGTTCCCATTCGAGCTTGAGTTTCGTGTCGAGCGCCGTAAGCATATGGGCTAGGCAGCCTACGGTAAGAACGCACGAATCGTTGTCGCGTTTTGGGGCATAGGGGTCTGTCAGCTTGCGAATGTCGGGGTCGCCCATGATCTTTGTGCAGCGCTTCAGCAGTTGAGGGTGGTCGGCCAAGATCGTCGCGAGCGGTAGCGACGCGTAGTTCTTGATGGTCGCGGCGGCAAAGGCGGCGTCATATTCGTTTGTATATGCTCGCTCAATTCGGGCATCCAGAATGCTTTTCTTATCGCCGTCTTCAGCGCGGTGGTTTGTCATAGCTTCTCCAATCGGTTGATGTTCGTGCTGTTTGTTGATGTGTTGGTTGTCGTGAGTGATGTGCTTGCCGTGGGTGATGTGCTGACGTTGGGGTGCTATGCGGTTTTCAATGAGCCCGTGAGGCAGTTGCTGCAGGGGTGGGATGGAACGGCCCATGCAAGGCGGAAGGCATCGTGCTCAAAATCGAGACAGCAATGCCCTGGGTGCCTCGCATGTGGCAGTTACCTCATTAAGTTGTCATTGCGTTTGGGGTTGTACTTTGCCGATCTTCCTTCTCTTACACGCTAAAACTCAAACTTCATATGCTCGATCTACTTAAAACCGCAACGGCGGTCTTTTATCAACTTATATGTCGGAACGCGTCTTTGCAAGTACTTTTTTGCCTTTGTTTCAAATGGGGTGGTTTTGCAACCGTCATACGCGCGCTGTGCGAACGTGCCCCGGCTCGGATAAGATAGTGCGCGATAAAAACGATGCAAGGAGGCACATATGGCAATCAAGGCCATCGCAATGGATATCGACGGTACGCTTACCAACGATCAGAAGGTGATCAGCCCGCGTACGCGCGAGAAGCTGCTCGCGGCGCAGGAATCGGGTATTAAGCTCATCTTGGCTTCGGGCCGTCCCGCATGGGGACTACATGCTCTGGCGCAGGAGCTCGACCTCCAAAACCATGACGGTCTGCTAGTCGCTTTCAATGGCGCGCATGTGGTCGACGCTCAGACCGATGAGGTCCTTTTTGACCAGGCCATGCCGGCTGACGAACTGCACCATCTGATTGATCACCTGCAAAACTATGATGTGATCCCCATGATCTCGCTCGGTCGCGACTTGCATGTTGAGGACTCGTACCACTGCATGATTACGCTGCCGGATGGCTTGCAGAAAAACATCGTCAAATACGAGCGCGATGCCTGCGACCTTAAGATCCGCGAGGTCGAGAGCTTGCATGAGGTCGTGGACGCTTATCCCGTGGACAAGCTACTGACGGCAGGCGACCCGGCCTACCTGCAGGCGCATTACGAGGAGATGTATGCGCCCTTTACCCAGACGCTTTCGGGCATGTTTACGGCCGACTGGTACTTTGAGTACACGGCGCCCGGTATCGACAAGGCCCGCGCGCTCGAGGGTGCCCTGCCCAAGCTCGGCATCGATGCCAGCGAGGTTGTATCGTTTGGCGACGGCCAGAACGACAAGTCTATGATTGAGTGGGCCGGAACCGGTGTTGCCATGGGCAACGCCGTCGATGAGGTTAAGGCTGTGGCCCAGATGGTGACCGCCAATAATAACGAAGACGGCATTGCGGTGGCGCTGGATAAGCTACTGGGCTAGAATCGCCGATAATGCATGGTTCGGGCGTCCGCTTGCGGGCGCCCTTTTGTTAGGGAGGGTGCCGTGTCCGCATTTCCGTTCGACGCCGTTATCTTTGACATGGACGGCGTCATTGTCGATACCGAGTATTACTACCTGGGCGAGACCGCCGCGTTTGCCAAGGAGCTTGGGCTTAACCTGACTCAAGAGGAGTTGAACGGGCAGGTCGGTACCTCGCATCAGTTCTTCCTGCGTATGCTGGTCGATTGGTTTGAGCGCGCCGGTAAGGGGCATTTAACTGGCGAGGAAGCGTTGGCCCGTTGGGACGAGTGGGCGCATAAGCGTCCGCGCGACTATCAGGCTTTGATTAACCCAGGCGCCGTGGATACGATTCGAGAGCTGCCGCGCCGTGGCGTTCGCGTGGCGCTTGCCAGCTCGTCTCCCATGGATAGCATCGAGGAAGTGCTCAACGCATGCGGGCTGTCGGATGCCTTTGAGTATGTGGTGAGCGGCGAGCAGTTTAAGGAGAGCAAGCCCGAGCCCGACATCTACCTGCATGCGCTGGACCTGCTGGGGCTGCCCGCGAATCGCTGCTGCTGCGTTGAGGATTCGGTGCCTGGCATCACTGCCGGCAAGCGAGCCGGCCTGACAGTCATTGCCAAGCGCGAGGAACGCTTTGGCTTTAGCCAGGATGCCGCGGACAAGATTATCGACCAGCTGCCGGAGCTGCTCGCGCTTTCTTAGGGGTGCGGTAGTTGCGCGTTTTTCGGGTCTGATGAGTAAATACCCGACATTTTGGTGCGGCACCTAGCATACTTTAAGCTAATGCGGGCTTAAGGGCTTGTTGAATGCCCTTAAGCCCGTTTTAGAATTAATTGTGCTGGGAGAGGGTATATGCCACCGACTGAAGGGCCAACTGACGGTAAAGCAGCGATACCGCTGTACCAACAGGTTATTGATATCATCAAAAACGAAATCAACTCCGGCGCCTACAAGTCAGGCGCGCGGATACCCAACGAATTCGAATTGGCTGAGAGCTATAAAGTTGGCCGCGTTACCGTGCGGCGCGCTATTGAGGAGCTCGTCCAGCAGGGCTATCTAACGAAGCGACAGGGGAAAGGCACGTTTGTCAATGCCCCCAAGCTCAAGCGCAAGATTCGCCAGAAGGATGACGTCCAGAGTTTTTCGGACGCATGCCGCGTTAACGGAATGGAACCGGGGGCGTGTGTCATTTCGAGAAAGATACTGCCGGCGGATTCCACCGAAGCACAGTTCTTTGGTGTTCCCGTTGGAACTGACTTGATTTGCGTTGAGCGCGTGCGCACTGCCGATAGCGTCCCTGTCATGCTCGAGAACAACATATATGTTTACGAGGACAACGCCTATCTATCAACGGCACCTCTATCGAACCAATCCATTTTTGAGTTCGTGCGCAACCGGACGGGCCGCACGCCCGCGTTTACCGACCCGTGCACGCTCGAGATCGCGTGTGCGTCGCCCGAGGTCGCTCGACTGTTGGCAGTTCCCGTTGGCGAACCCTTGTTTTATATGGAAGCCTTCTTTTTCGATGAGCAGCGGCGGCCGTTTATCATCGGTCGTCAGCGGATCGTTGGGTCTCGCTACGTTTTTGACATCTAGGACATTGCGAATGGAAACGCCCGGTGGATCATCTCACCGGGCGTTTCCATACCGTTCACGGCGCAAACGCAACCGTTCAACCGCGTTGCGGCAATCAGTCTGAAATTATCTTGATGAAGGAAAAAGCTGCTGGTAATCTATGGGACGTCATAGAACGTTTGCATTGTGCAAACGTTGAAGCGAGATGCGATGCAGTCTCGAGTTCTTTGGAGGTATCTATGTCAGATACGAAGGCGAAGAAGACAAACAGACGTTTTAAGTTCAAATTACCGCATGTCTATACGATCATGTTCTTGCTGATCGTTGTCTTTGCGGTCCTGACTTGGATCGTTCCCTCTGGTCAGTATCAGCGCAAGACGATTTCGACAGCGGCGGGCGAGCGTGAAGTCGCCGTTGCTGGAACCTATGAACAGGTCGATAAGAACTACACCGATTCCGAGACCGGCGAGACCATCAATCTGGGCCAGGATATCTTCGCGGTTCTGCAAGCGCCCACCAAGGGTATCCAAGAGGCTGCCGACGTCGTTGCGTTCGTCTTATTGATTGGCGGATCGTTTGCGATCATCACCAAGACCAACGCTTTGAATGCCGGCATGAGCCGTGTGATTAAAAAGCTCAAGAACAAGGACATCCTCATCATTCCCATCACGATGACATTGCTGTCCATTTGCGGCACTACGTTTGGTATGTCTGAGGAAGCCCTGCCGTTCTATGCCATCTTCATTCCCATCATGATGGGTATCGGTTATGACTCGATGACGGCATTCATCATCTGCTTCCTTGGTCCTAACCTGGGATATTGTGCTTCGACCATCGACCCGTTTAATGTTTTGATCGCCCAAGGCATCATTGGCATCGAGGGTAATCCGCAACTGTGGCTGCGCGCCGTTTCTTGGGTCATCTTCACTGCCGTCGGTATCGCATGGGCCATGCGCTACGCCATGCGCGTCAAGAAAAACCCCGAGTCGTCCATTGTGTACGAGGACGATAAGCTCAAGCGTATTGAGTTTTCCGTGACCGATGCCTCCATCGAGGAAGAGTTCACTATCCGTCAGAAGCTCGTGCTTATCGATTTTGCTTGCGGTATGGGCATTATCGTCTGGGGTCTTGTTACCCAGGGCTGGTACATGAATGAGATTTCCGCCGTGTTCCTTGGCATGGGCTTGCTTGCCGGTATCCTGGGCGGTCTTGACCAGCAGACAATCGCAGAGGAGTTCGTTAAGGGTCTCGCCGACTTTGCGTACGCTGCCATCGTTATCGGTATCGCTCGCGGTATTCTGGTCATCGCCGAGGGCGGCATGATCATCGACACCATCCTCCAGGCGCTCGCTACCGCGCTCGCCGGTGCACCCGCCGCCGTCTACACCACGTTTATGTATATCGTCCTTGGCCTGCTCTCTTTGCTGGTTCCCTCGAGTTCTGGCCTGGCGGCGCTCACCATGCCCGTTATGGGCCCCCTGACCGAGCTCATGGGCCTCAATCCCGAGGCGGCCGTCACCGCGCTCCAGTTTGCCAACCAGACCATCAACACCATCAGCCCCGTGGCGGGCATGACGGTCGCCGGTCTTGCCGTGGCTAGGATTTCGTTTGGCCAATGGTGGAAGACCATTTGGAAGTTCTTCATTTTCATGGTCGTCTTTGGCGTGATTGTAACGGCAATCTCTGGCATGCTTCCGGTGTAGGTGGTTGTGATGTCTGATCGTTTGACGGTCCTGACGTCTAAGAGCGTCTTTACCGGTACGGGGGACCTGCCGTTTGAAGGTTTCGTAGCGGTCCGTGGCAATCGAATTGAGGCTGTTGGCACCAAGTGTGAGGTAGCTTCGTATTTGACCCAGGCGGACGAGGTAGTTGACCTGGGCGACCGCACTGTCATGCCCGGCCTGATCGATGTGCATACCTTCTATACAGGTTGGGCGCTGCGGACGTTGGGGACTGATCTGTCCGGCATCGATGATGCCAAAGAGGCCGTGTCGCTCTTGCGTGCATGGAAAGAAGATCATCCGGATTGCGCGGCGGCTTTTGGCCACAACCTACCCGAAACGTTGGCATCGGATGCCGAGAACGCAAATACGGCAGCTGTGTTTGACGATTGTTTTGGCGATATCCCTGTCGTCTGCTTTACACCGGGTGCGGAGACCTGCGTTCTCAATGCTGCCGCCAGTGCGCGATACGGCTTTACACCCCAGGCGTGCTATGCCGAGAAGATCTGGCGCATGATGAGCGATTTCCTCGCGCTGCCCGAGGTGCGTGCCGGGTATTCGGACTACATGAGCATGCTTAACGAGCGCGGCGTTACCGCCATCAAGGAGATGGCGTTTGATGACTACTACGGCTTTGCCGACGAAATGGCTCGCCGTGAGGAATCTGGTGAGCTGACGGTTCGCGTCTCTATGATGTCGCAGCCGGTGGGTGCCGGTGCAAATCTGGCATATGCCCGCGAGGCGCGAGAGCGCTTCCGGGGACCGTTCGTTCGTTTTTCTGGCTTCAACCGTATGACCGATCGCGGCGTATGGGCGGGGCTTGCCGAGATGATTGATCCCTATGAGGACACGGCCGATGCGGGCGCTGCCGGCAAGACGGTCGTCGAGGAGCCAGAGTGGGATCTGATTGAGAACGAGCTGCGTGCAATTGATGCTGACGGCTTCCGATATTCCTTGCATTGCCAGGGCGATGGCGCCGTTCGTCGCACCGTGGCGCTCTATGCCTCGCTGCCTCGAGACGAGCATGGACGGATGCTTCGTCGCCATGCGATTACCGATCTCGAGAACTCTGACCCGACCGATCTTGTCAAGTTTGGCAAGTTAGGTGGAATTTGCGAGGTCTATCCGCAGATTCTGACGCTGGACCGGCGCGAGGATTGCCTGTCGATGATGCGTCGACAAATTGGCGAGACGCGACTTTTGCACAGCTGGAATCGCCGCGGCATGGAAGATTCCGGATGCACAGTGTGCTGTGGCACGGATTTGCCGCTGTTGATTCCGAGCTTGGGCGAGTCAATCTACAGTGCGTGCGGCGGATACTTCGACGACGGACTGCCCGTGAATGAGGTCAACACGCTGACGCTTGTCGAGCTCTTGTGCGCTTGGACTGCCGGGGGCGCGTACGACCTGATGCGCGAAGACGAGCTGGGTACGCTCGAGGTTGGCAAGCTTGCCGATATCTGCGTGCTCGATCGGGATGTGTTCGACCTCGATTATCGCGACGCACGCGATCTTGCGGTTGACATGACGATGTCGGACGGACAAATCGTGTTCGATCGAAATAAGGAGGCATAAGATGTCTGAATCCAAACCGACGCTGCACCGCGAACAGATTGCGGGCATGAATATCCACTACATCATGTGGTCGCTCGATTACTTCCTTGATGTGCAGCAGCGTTTGGGCTTTGAGTCCATTGAGCTGTGGTGTGCGGAGCCGCATGTGACGCTCGACCACACGGGCTACTTTGAAGCTGAGGTCCTGGCGAAAAAGGCTGCAGACCGTGGGCTTAGGTATCGTACTCTGTGTCCCGAGAATGTTGTCTATCCTTGGCAGTACTGCGCACGCAAACCGCTGCATGAACAGCGCAGCTTGGCGTACTTTAAGCACGGCATTGAGCTTGCCGAGGTACTTGGGTGCGACCGCATGTCCATCAACTCGGGCTGGGGCGACTGGGACGAGGGCCGCGAGGAAGCCTGGAAGCGCAGCCGCGAGCACTTGTCCATTCTGGCGGAGTATGCCGGCGAGCACGGTCTGGTGCTTACGATGGAAAGCCTGCGTCCCGAGGAGAGCAACCTTGTGACGACGGTTTCCGATGCGAAGCGCATGATTGACGAGGTCGCGAGCCCGTACTTACAGCCCATGGTTGATACAACCGCGATGGGCGTTGCAGGCGAGACGCTCGAGGACTGGTTTGCCGCCTTTGGTGATGGGGCAATTCACGAGATGCACTTTATCGACGGTGACCCGTATGGCCATCTGGTGTGGGGCGATGGCAAGCACGATATGGACGCCTTCGTCGCCACGCTCAACGCCCATGGTTTCGACGGCATGCTGGGCCAGGAAATCACGGACGGTCGTTACTACGATGATCCGGCGGCGGCAGATGCCAAGAACATGGCCGCATTCGAGAAATATCTGATTGACTAAAACAACCATCGGCCACGCAACCAACGTCATTGATTGCGGGCCAAATAAGAAAGGAACTGGATATGAACGCACACGATCTGATCAAAGAGGCAATTGCCGAGAAAGGCAAGTTCGACAGCGTCTACTGGATTGCTTGCGGTGGCTCCATGATCGATTTGATCCCGGCCCATGAGCTTCTGCAGCGCGAGGCAACCACCTTCACTTCGTATATCTATACGGCTCGCGAGTTCGATATCATGCGTCCGCGTCGTCTGGGCGAGAAGTCCCTGGTCATCGCTTGTAGCCACAGTGGCAACACCCCCGAGGTCGTCGAGGGCTGCGAGATTGCCCTTGCTGCCGGCGCTACGGTGATCGCCCAGACCGACAACGCTGGATCCAAGATCGACTCCGGCAAGTGGACCACGTGGGTCTACCCGTGGGGCGAGGGCGTGCCGCAGGCCGAGGTCCCCGCTGGCATTTCGCTGTCGCTTGCGGCCGAGCTGCTCGATCAGCAGGAGGGCTACGCCGATCTTGCCGATATGTATGCCGGTATCGCCGAGATGGATAAGATTCTTCCCCCGGCACGCGAGAAGGTAAATGCCGAGCTGGGCGATCGCTTTGCCAAGCTTTGCCAGGAGCACGAGTTCTTCTACATTCTGGGCAGCGGTCCCAACTTTAGCCAGACCTACGGTTTCGCTATCTGCTCTCTTATGGAGATGCAGTGGCAGCACTGTAGCTACATCCACTCTGCCGAGTACTTCCACGGTCCCTTCGAGGCTACTCAGGATGGCGTTTTTTACTTCCTGCAGATGGGCTCCAGCGAGTGCCGTGCTATGGACGAGCGCGCCCTGGCGTTCCTTAAGACGCATACCGATACGCTGATGGTGCTCGATGCCAAGGAGTACGGTATGGAAGCCGTGCCGGCGAGCGTCCGTGCCTATCTGGACCCGGTGCTGTTCTACGCCATGAACTGCGAGCTGCGTGCTGCACGCGGCAAGGTGTTTGATCACGATCCCGATTTCCGTCGCTATATGGGTGTTGTCGAGTACTAGAAGGGGCAAAGGCCATGGCATTTAACGTTAACGCGCTCGGATTTGGCGACAACGTCGTCGATCGCTACGAGCATATCCACACCATGTATCCCGGCGGCAATGCGGTGAACTTCGCCGTTTATGCCAAGAAATGCGGTGCCGCACGCTCCGCATACATGGGCATTTTTGGCAATGACGCCGCTGCCGAGCATGTCATTGCAAGCCTCGAGGATGAAGGTATCGAGCTTGACAAGTGCGAGCAGATGATTGGCGAGAACGGAGCGGCTCGCGTGACCGTCGTTGACGGTGACCGTGTCTTCCTCGGCTCCAACGAGGGCGGTATCCGTGGCGATGCGCGCTATGTCCTCGATCGCTTCGACCTTTCGTACATGAAGCAGTTCGATGTGGTTCATTCGGGCAACTATTGCTTTACCGAGCGCGAGCTGCCCAAGCTGAAGGCTGCGGGCGTCACGGTCTCTTTTGACTTTTCGGACGACTCCACCGACGAGTACTACGAGCAGATTGCGCCCTACGTCGATTTCGCTTTCTTTAGTGCGGCGGATGCCGCGAGTGAGGACGAGATTCGCGAGCGTCTGGCATGGGTGAAGGGCCTGGGTCCGCGTTTTGTGTCGGCTACGGCGGGCGCCGAGGGCTGCATTGCTTACGACGGCGAGCGTTATTACCGCCAGCTGGCTAAACCGGTAACGGACATGAAGGACACCATGGGGGCGGGCGACTCGTTCCTCACCTCGTTTTTGATGTGCTATCTCGATTCCGCCAAGCGCGGTGAGGATGGCGCCGAGGCCATCGAGCGCGCGCTCGACTTTGCTGCCGGGTTTGCCTCGACCGTGTGCGGCATGGAAGGTTCTTGGGGCCACGGAGCGCCGATCGCCGAATAGCCGAACGGTCACAGGGAGGCGCATTGGCGCCTCCCTGTGACTCGGTGGTCAAAAAATGCCAAATATGAGTACTGTGACTAATTTAGCCGCAGCATAATTGACCCCTTCAGACGTGATTTAAGCGTTTGGAGGGGGTTTAAACTTGCGAAAATGTAGGAGGAATGACTGTAAAAGTGTTAGTTAATGGACAATCGTAAATCATTCTGGTGATCGGAAAGCTCAAAGTAATGTATCCGTTTCGGTAACAGTACTCATATTTGACATTTTTTGACCACAGGGGTTAGCGAAGGCTAAAAACAGAGTGCGCATTTGCTAAAACCGCCGACTCGATGCGCTTTGCGTCACAGTTTTTGAGTGAGGCAATGCGCATCGAGGTCCTTGCGAGCGATCTGATGAGCGACTGCGCGCTTGTTTCTGTGTTTGCCTCCGCCGGCGCATCGGTTTCGAGCAGTAAACGATCGAGTGGAATCTGTCGTGCGTATTCGCGTCCTCGTTTAGATGCGAGCATGCGTTCGTTGACGGAAAAATAGCAGCCTGCATCGCGCGCGCGGACAAGCTCGTCCGAAGTACCGCTAAACCAGTGGAAGATGATAGCGGGGGAGTCGGAGTTTGGGATGAGTAGTCCATGCGATTCGAGGACGTCCAGTACGGCTCCTGCCGAACGAACGGCGTGAATTGATATCACGCGCCCGGTAAGAGGATGCTGCACGAGCGCATCGCAGAGCCGGTTAAGTGCCTGTATTTGTAGCGGCTCACTTCCAGCAAAGCGCGCGGAAAAGTCGAGTCCGACTTCGCCGATGTAGCGTTCTTGGGCAGCAACTTCGCAAAGCAGATTGACTTCGACAAAACCGCAGTGGCCATCGGCGAGCCACCAGGGGTGAAGCCCAACGCCGGCGATGATGCCTGGTTGGCGACGGGCGCGCTCGTTTGCGGCCGAAAAGTCGCGCGGATTGACGCCGCAGTCAAATAGGCCCAAGCCCAGTGCCGTCGCCTCATCGGCAACGGCGTCCGGGTGAGCCATTAAATCAAGATGGCAGTGTGCATCAATTAACCGGGGCTCCATCTCGGCGCGCTCCGCTAGTCCAGGCGCTGGCCATCAGCGCGCACGCGCTCGGTGCCGCGGCCACTGATCCGGCGGATAACCTCGCCGGCAATCATCTGGCCCATGATGGGCGGAATAAAACTGGCGGTGCCCAACTCGGTGCGCTCGTGGATATTGGAAGGGTCGCGGGGCTGTGTCTTAACCGATTCCTCGCAGCTAAACAGTACATGCAGGCTCTTGATTCCGCGTTTCTTGCATTCTTTGCGCATAATGCGGCTCATGGGGTCACGTACCGTATCGAAAATGTCGGCAAAGCGGAGGCACTCGGGATGGAGCTTGTTGGCCCCGCCCATGGAGCTAACCAAACGAATGCCGTGGTCCTGAGCATATTTGGCAATGGTGAGCTTGGCCGAGATGGTGTCGATGGCGTCGACGACGTAGTCGAGCTTGCCGTCCGTCTGCTCCAAAACGCTCGCGAAGAAATCATCGATGTTGTCGCTCAGCAAGTATTCAGTTCGCTTGATGACGGCAGCGGCGGGATTGATGTCGTGGATCATGGCTTCCATCACATCAACCTTGCGCTTTCCGATGGTGCTGTGAAAGGCGATGGCCTGACGGTTGATATTGCTGGGCGCGATGACGTCCTTATCCAGAATGACGAAATGACCGATGCCGCCGCGGGCGAGTGCCTCGCAGCAGTTGGAGCCCACGCCTCCGCAGCCGAGCACTAGCACCGTAGCATCGGCGAGCTTATCGAGTGCCTCGCGGCCCATGATAATCTCGAGCTTGGTGTCGCGTGTCTCGATGGGAGTTGCGGCTGTGGTTTCGGTCATAGATATCCTCCGATGGGGAAGCGAATCGTGTTTTAGCTATCGTCATTATAGGTAATCGCCCAGAGGTTGCGATGGCGTTTGCTTTGATGTGGTTTGAAGCATTGCGATTAGATAGTTAGACAAACATCTAAATATCGAGTATAGTGTGCACGTCATGAGAGATGATGAGAGGAGGTCTTATGCCGGGAGAGGGTTTTAAGGCGCTTGCCGATCCAACGCGACGGCGCATTTTGGAGTTGCTGCGCGAGGGCAATTGCACGGCGGGGGAGCTTGCCGAGCATTTCGATATCAGTAAGCCGTCGCTGAGCCATCACTTGGCGACGCTCAAAAACGCCGGGTTGGTGACCGACGAGCGCCATGGCCAAAACATCGTATACAGCTTAAACACCACCGTCATACAGGATTTAATTGGCTGGTTTATGGGCTTTACAAACACTGAAGGTGATAAGGATGAATAACGAAAACAAGGGCATTCACCCCACGGGGGTATCGTCGCGCGTGTGGATTGCGCTGGTCGCTCTGTGCGTCGCCAATGTCGTAGCGCACCTCATGGTGATGCCGAGCTTGCCTGCGCAGATTCCCACGCACTGGGGCGCGAACGGCGCCGTCGACGGTTGGGGTCCTAGCTGGATGGCCTCCGCGCTCGGCGTGCTGCCTCTGGCGCTTCTCGCAATGTTCCGCATGGTGCCGCGCATCGACCCCAAAGGTGAGGCATATCGAACCTCGGGCAAGTTCTACCAGGGCTTCGTAATCGCCTTCACCTTGTTCATGTGCGCCATAAGCTGGCTGGGAGAGCTTACGGTCTGGGGCGTGGTGCCGTCGGTCGGTTCGGTTAACGTGCTGATTTCCGGTGTTGTCGGTTTGCTATTCATCGGCGTAGGCAACTACTTGCCGCGTGTGAAGCAGAACTATACGCTCGGTATCAAGACACCTTGGGCGCTTGCCGATCCCGAGAACTGGCGCCGTACTCAGCGTTTTGGCGGCGCCTGCTTTATGGTGCTGGGTATTGGCCTGATTGTGATGGGCGTGGCAGGCAGCGTGCTTTCGAGTGAAGTCGTCGCCGCGGTGATTGCGGTTCTGGCGTTTGGTTCGGTTGGAGCCGTCTGCGTCTACTCGTATCTGTTGTGGCGCAAATCGCAGCGAGCCGCTCGTTAAGGTTGCGGAAAACTAGCGTACGCAGTTCATAGTATGTTCCGGGGGACTTTTCCCAGGTAGTATTAGGGGGTGTGGGCAACCATGCCCCTTTTTCGTTACGTTTCAGAGCTGGTTCCCTCATTTCGTTTCCACTAAAGCGAATCAAGAATAGGGAAACAGCAGGTAGAAAGGATAGAACAGACATATGGCGGAGTTTATCTACCAGATGTATCAGGCTCGCAAGGCCCATGGCGACAAGGTAATCCTTGACGACGTGACCCTGAGCTTCTACCCCGGTGCCAAGATCGGCGTCGTGGGTCCCAACGGCATGGGTAAGTCGACCCTGCTCAAGATTATGGCCGGCATCGAGGAGGTCTCCAACGGCGATGCCAGGCTCACCCCCGGCTACACTGTGGGCATCCTGCAGCAGGAGCCGCCGCTCGACGATGACAAGACCGTCATCGAGAACGTGCGCATGGCGTTTGGCGACATGATTGCCAAGGTCGATCGCTTCAACAAGATCGGCGAGGAGATGTGCGACCCGGATTGCGACATGGACGCCCTCATGGCCGAGATGGGCAAGCTCCAGGACGAGATCGACGCCGCCGACGGCTGGGATATCGATTCCAAGCTCGGCCAGGCCATGGACGCCCTGCAGCTGCCCGATTCCGACATGCCGGTCAACGTGCTTTCCGGCGGCGAGCGCCGTCGCGTGGCCCTGTGCAAGCTGCTGCTCGAGGCTCCCGACCTGCTGCTGCTCGACGAGCCCACGAACCACCTGGACGCCGAGTCGATCCTGTGGCTCGAGCACTTCCTGCACAACTACCAGGGCGCGGTGCTTGCCGTCACGCACGATCGCTACTTCCTGGATAACGTTGCCGAGTGGATCTGCGAGGTCGACCGCGGTCACCTTTATCCCTACAAGGGCAACTACTCCACGTATCTGGAGACCAAGGCCGCCCGTATCGAGGCGCAGGGCAACCGCGACGCCAAGCTCGCCAAGCGCATGGAGGCCGAGCTCGAGTGGGTACGCAGCTCGCCCAAGGCTCGCCAGGCCAAGAACAAGGCCCGTCTGGCTCGCTACGAGGAGATGGAGGCCGAGGCCCGCGCAAGCCAGAAGCTCGACTGGACCGACATCCGCATCCCTGTGGGCCCGCGTCTGGGCAACAAGGTGCTCGAGGCTCATCACCTGCACAAGGAGTTCGATGACCGTGTGCTCATCGATGACCTTTCGTTCACCCTGCCGCGCAACGGCATTGTGGGCGTCATCGGCCCCAACGGTGTCGGTAAGACCACACTGTTCAAGACGATTGTGGGTCTGGAGCCGCTGACTTCGGGCGAGCTCGAGGTGGGCGAGACCGTCAAGATTTCTTACGTCGACCAGAACCGTTCCGGCATCGACCCCGATAAGAACCTGTGGGAGGTCGTCTCGGATGGCCTGGACCACATGATGGTCGGCGAGACCGAGGTCCCCAGCCGCGCGTACGTGGCGAGCTTTGGCTTTAAGGGCCAGGACCAGCAGAAGCGCGCTGGCGTACTCTCCGGTGGCGAGCGCAACCGTCTGAACTTGGCGCTTACGCTCAAGCAGGGCGGCAACCTGCTGCTCCTCGACGAGCCCACGAACGACCTCGACGTCGAGACGCTGTCCTCGCTCGAAGCGGCGCTGCTCGAGTTCCCGGGCTGTTCGGTGGTCATTAGCCACGACCGTATGTTCCTGGACCGCGTCGCCACGCACATTCTGGCGTGGGAGGGCACCGACGAGAATCCGGGCAACTGGTATTGGTTCGAGGGCAACTTCGAGGCCTATCAGGCCAACCGCATCGAGCGCCTTGGCGAGGACGCAGCCCAGCCGCATCGTATTCACCGCAAGCTGACGCGCGACTAGATTGTTACGCGGTTTTCCAAACCGCGTAACTGCTCGACGCTGCAAATGTCCCAGAGCGGCAATCTGACGTTCAATCGTCGCTTGCGTACCAAAGTACGCGGCGCTCCTCTTTCACGTCACCTTGCTCGCTCTGGGACATTTTCGCTGACTTATGCTCAACCTAGAAAAATAAAAACGCGGCGAACGTTTTGTGACGTTCGCCGCGTTTTGCTATTCGTTTGGTTCTTCGACTTTATCGATGGTCCAAGTGGCTCCGAGGCCTCCGGTGGTGTTGCGGCGGATGCGCACGGTGACTTCGTGGCGCTCGCCGGCCTGCGTGTAGCGCAGGGGGAAGCTTGCGCGGTTTCGCGCGGCTTCGATGGTACCGCGCTCGCGGGCGATCCAGTAGTACTCGCCGACGATGCCGAGCGTGTCGGCGCCGTAGGGGAGATAGGTCGACAGCTGGTGTAGCAATGGGCCGGGGCAGAAGACCTCGGTTGCGAAATCGACGGGGAAGTCCTCGGGGATGGCGGGCGCTGCAGGTGCGGGGGTTGGGGCCGCTGCGGGTGCCGGAGCCGGTGCCGGTGCGGGAATTTGGTCGCAAGCAGAGGTGGGCACGGATTCGATGACGGGTGCGGGCTCCGGCGTCGTTTCCGGCTTGATTGTGGAATCTGCGGGCTTCACGGTGACGGGCACGTCTGCAGCTGCAGTTTCAATCTCAACCTGCGTTGCGTTCTCGTTCTCGATGCTCGGCTTTGTCTCGACCGGCGTGGATGCCATGGTGGTGATGCCGGCGTTGGCGTTCTCGGGGTCATAGACGACCGTGAGCGAGATGGCGGGCTGCGGCGTCTCGGGCTCCGGCGCCGACTCGGTAGCGTCTTGATCGGCGGGCTCGTCGGACTGATCGTCCTCAGCCTCGTTGCCAAAGACATCGCTGTTTTGGAACGCAGGCGTCTCGGGTTGGTCAGCAGCTTCTTCGGTTGTCGACTTGGGCGCTTCGTTGAGCTCCGCAGTGGCTTCCTGCTCGGATATGACTTCGGGATCGGTCGTGGCGGCGATTTCGGTTTCGGCTTCTGCCGTTACCTCAATAGCGACTTCGATCTCTGTCTCGGGCTCGGGTTCCGGCGCGGCTTCAACCATGGCTTCGGGCTCGGGACGCTTAACGTGCTTGGGGCGCACGGCTTTGAGGTCCTTCTCACCGCGTTTCTTCTTTTTGTAGGACTGCTTGGCGCCCTTGGCAGCCTTGGGCTTGTCCTCGCCCTTGGCAAGGGCGGTATCCCAGGCCTCGTTGGCGATGACGGTGGCATACAGGCGGCCGCCCTTAAAGACGGTCAGCTTAATGCAGTCGTTGAGCTCCTCGAGCAGCTCGCGCGTGGACTCGAAGCCCAGGTCATAAGCGGTCATGTCGCCAGCGGCGAGCGCCTCCTCGACCTGCGTCATAAACGTTTGCTTGCCGCATCCAATCGCATCGCGCAGCAGGCGATACAGATAGATGTGGTTGCCCAGCGAAAGCGTGGGCCTAACTATTGTCTTGCTCATGGCAAATCTCCTCTTTACACATGTAAAGCATCTTACCATCGCATGGCGTTCGCCATGGCGGCGCCCAAGGCAAACGGGCGCGAACCGCTTTCGATTCGCGCCCGTTGTACAGGTCGGTTATCTATGAGAGGCAAACGTGCTTAGTTGCCCGATGCCGTGCCTTGGCTCGAGTTGTCAGATGCCGTGCCGGAAGCGGTTCCGCTCGAGCTGTTGGTGTTGTTACTGTCTGCCGTGCCCGTTCCCGACGTGGTGTCGCTCATCTGGCCTCCCGTGTTCGGCTGTGAACCGTCAGTCGTTTGGCTTGAGTCGGTCGTGCCGGACGGCGTGCCACTGTTGGCCGTAGAGGAATCGGTGCCCTGCGATTGGTTTTGGGTGTTCGAGGACGAATTGGCAGAGGTAGGACTGTCTTGCGTGTCGTCCGTCTGTGCCTGCTGATCCTGCGGCTGAGTGTTGCCATTTGCATCGCTCTCGGTCGTGCGCGACGACAGGATTGGCTCGGGACGCTCGCCCAGACCCTCACCGGCAGTGGTGATAAGGATGGCGCCGGCGCAGGCGATGACCGCGACGATGGCGATGGCGATCGAGAAGACGATGACCTTCTTTTGTGTCTGGCTGCGCTCTGCCGCCGCCTTGGCGCGCAGACTGTTGGGGGCGACGCGCGCCGTGGTCGCGCGTCCCGCAACCTGGCGCATCTCCTGCGTGGTCGCGGCGCCACCTAGGTGCTCCTCGACATCGGGCTCAACGGGCTCGTAGGCGCCGGCAGGGTAGTCGACAGCGGCATGCGTGCCCTTGATTGCTTCGGCGCTGGCAGAGATAAAGTGGCGATAGACCTGCGAGGACACAACAGTGATGACTGAGCTCACAGCGGCACCAATCACCGAGCCGGCAATGCCGATCTTTGAAGCAAGCGCCACGCTCGTGGCGGCAGCTGCGGCGCCGGCGATGATCTGGGGAATGGAAATGTCGTCGAACAGGCCCTTTTTGGGCGCGATGGCCATGGTCTGTCCAATGGAATGGTTTTCGTGTACGCCGTTGTTGAGCGATGCCGGCGTCATGACGCGCGTGCGCGGCGCGTCGGTGTACTTGGTTGTCATACGGGGTCCTCCCGGTGTAAATCTGCTTCGTTTCGTGTAGCCATCAGGGTACCCACCAGATGTGAATCGTACGTGACATTTAACAGATACCATCAACTCATCAATTGCTCACCAAGTTGGTGGGATGCGGTTCCACCCGGCGGTTGAACTACAATAGGACTTGCTAATTGTTGTGAATGGCGTCTACGCACGGGAGCATTCTTATGAATCTTCACCTTTCTCAGTCTGATGGCTTTTTGCGTGTGGCGGCGGCGTCGCCGCAGATTCGCGTGGCCGATGTCGAGGGCAATGCCGAGGTTGCGCTGGCGGCTGTTCGCGATGCTGCCGGGCGTGGCGTTCGCGCGTTGGTGTTGCCCGAGCTTAATCTGACTGGCTATACCGCGGCCGATCTGTTCCATAATCGCACACTGCTGCATACCTGCGAGGCTGCTCTGGTGCATATCCTCGATGAAACCCGTGAGCTGCCGATCGTCTTTACCATCGGTCTTCCCGTTGCGGTTGCCGAGAATATCTACAACTGTGCCGCCGTGTGCTGCGCGGGCGAGCTTTTGGGCCTCACGGCCAAGAAGTATCTGCCCAACTATGGCGAGTTCTATGAGCGTCGCTGGTTTGCTCCGTCGCCTGCGGATCCCGTGTGGGTTGAATTTGCCGGTCAGGGTCCGGTTCCGCTGGGTTCGGGGCTTGTCTACCGCTGCTGTGATGAGGGTGCCGAGGATATGGTGCTGGGCGTTGAAGTCTGCGAGGACCTGTGGGTGCCGGCGCCCCCTTCGACCGAGATGGCGCTTGCCGGTGCGACGGTGATTCTCAACCCGTCGGCCTCGGACGAGATTATCGGTAAGGCAGATTACCGCCGCAGCCTTATCTCCAATCAGAGCGCGCGCCTGTACTGCGCCTATGCCTACGCGGACGCGAGCGAGGGCGAGTCCACGACCGACATGGTCTTTGCGGGTGAGAACCTCGTCTACGAAAACGGCTCCAAGCTCGCCGCGACCAAACTGCTTACCTGCGATATGGCCATCGCCGACGTTGACCTTGACCGCCTGGTTGCCGAGCGCCGTCGCTCGACGACGTGGACGCGCACCGACAATGCGCCGGAATCCGCGACCGTTGAGTTTTCGTTTGAGGGCGTACTGGCCGAAGAACCTGTCCTGCGCGATGCGCTCGACATCGACCGAGTCTTCCCCCGCGCTCCCTTTGTGCCGGCCGACCACGGTGATCTGGCTGAGCGTTGCGAGACTATCCTCGACCTGCAGACCGCCGGCCTCAAGACCCGCCTTGCCCATACGGGCACCAAGGCGGCCGTCATCGGCCTTTCGGGCGGCCTCGATTCCACGCTGGCGCTCCTCGTGACCGTGCGTGCGTTCGACGCCTTGGGCCTGCCGCGCACCGGTATCACGGCCGTGTCCATGCCCGGCTTTGGCACGACGCACCGCACCAAGTCCAATGCCGAGTCGCTCGCTCGCGACCTAGGCGTGAGCTTTCGCGAGGTCTCGATCCATGCTGCCGTGGAGCAGCACTTTAAGGATATCGAGCATGATCCGACCGTGCAGGACGTGACCTACGAGAACAGCCAGGCGCGCGAGCGTACGCAGATTCTGATGGATTTGGCCAACCAGGCTGGCGGTTTTGTCATTGGCACGGGCGACCTGTCGGAGCTGGCGCTCGGCTGGGCTACCTATAACGGCGACCACATGAGCATGTACGCCGTCAACGCGAGCGTGCCCAAGACGCTTGTGCGCCATCTGGTACGCTATGCCGCCGATGTCTTTGGCGGGCGCATTGCCGAGGTCTTGCTCGATATCCTCGATACGCCGGTGTCCCCCGAGCTTCTGCCGCCCACGGGCGACGGCGAGATTGCGCAGAAGACCGAGGATTTGGTGGGCCCGTACGAGTTGCACGACTACTTCCTCTGCTACCTGCTGCGTTTTGGCTTTGAGCCGGGCAAGATCTACCGCATGGCTCTCAAGAGCTTCGAGGGCGTCTACGACGCCAAGACCGTCCACACGTGGCTACGTACGTTCTACCGTCGCTTCTTTGCCCAGCAGTTTAAGCGCAGCTGTCTGCCCGATGGTCCCAAGGTGGGCTCGGTGACGCTCAGCCCGCGCGGCGATTGGCGTATGCCGAGTGACGCTAGCTCGCGTCTGTGGCTTGCGCAGATCGACGCGCTCAATCCAGTTGACTAAGGTTGGCTAAATTGAACCAATACGGGGGTTGTAAGCGTTACACTTTTGCAATCTGATGGCCCGTATCGCGCGGCGCTCTTGTCGGAGCGCCGCGTTTTTTATATCGAAAGGTGGCACCATGCAGGCATCGCAGCGTCTCGACCGCTTTGGCGCGGAGGTCTTCGCCTCGCTCAACAACAAGCTTCTCGCGCTGAAGGCTCAGGGCAAGACCATTTACAACATGAGCGTGGGCACGCCCGACTTTAAGCCGTACGACCACGTGGTCGAGGCGCTCACGCAGGCGGCCCAAGATCCCGAGATGTGGAAGTATGCCCTGCGCGATCTGCCCGAGCTTAAGCAGGCCGTGTGCGATTACTACGAGCGCCGCTTTGGCGTTTCGGGCATTACGCCGTCTATGGTGCAGTCGTGCAACGGCACGCAGGAGGGCGTGGGCCATTTGGGCCTGGCCCTGCTCGATCCGGGTGACACCATTCTGGTTCCCGATCCGTGCTATCCGGTCTTTGAGGCGGGCGCCAAGATCGCCGACGCCAAGCTCGAGTACTATCCACTGGTCGCCGAGCACAATTACCTGCCCTATGTGGCGGGCATCGACCCCGAGGTCGCCGATCGTGCCAAGTATATGATCGTGTCGCTGCCTGCGAACCCGGTCGGCTCGGTGGGCACGCCCGAGGTCTACGAGGAGATTATCGCTTTCGCCCGCGAGCACGACCTGCTGATCGTTCACGACAACGCATACTCGGACATCGTGTTCGACGGCGAGCCGGGCGGCAGCTTCTTGCAGTATCCCGGCGCGCTCGAGGTGGGCGTTGAGTTTTTCTCGCTTTCCAAGTCGTTTAACGTCACCGGTGCCCGCATCGGCTTTTTGGTCGGCCGAGAGGACGTGGTCTCTGCCTTTGCCAAGCTGCGCAGCCAGATTGACTTTGGTATGTTCTTCCCGATCCAGAAGGCCGCCATCGCGTGCCTTAATGGCCCGCGCGATGAGGTCGAGGCGCAGCGTCTGAAGTACCAGGAGCGCCGCGATGCCCTGTGCGACGGTCTTGAGGGTCTGGGCTGGGAGCGACCCAACGCGCATGGCTCTATGTTTGTGTGGGCCAAGCTTCCCGGTGGTCGCACCGATTCCATGGCGTTTTGCGAGGAGCTCATGGAGAAGGCCGGCGTTGTGGTGACGCCGGGTGCGAGCTTTGGTCCTTCGGGCGAGGGGCACGTGCGCATGGCGCTGGTTCTGCCGCCTGATCAGATCGCTTTGGCTGTCGAGGCCATTCGCGAAGCGGGCCTGTATTAGAAGGCTATTTCGACTCGTCAATAGCTCGAAACCGATTTCGTGCAGTTATTTTACGAATCCTGCAAACAATTTCGGTAAACGGTCGATTTTTGGCTGCGAATAGGAGCATAATCAGAGTCCCGATTGGATGTATTGGGATTACGACAAGCCGCTCGGGTCGTTCCCGGGCGGCTTGTTTGTGGAGAGAGATGGGAGTTTCTAATGGTTAACGAGAAGAAGGTCGCTATTGTCGGCTGCGGTTTCGTCGGTTCGTCTTCGGCGTTCGCACTGATGCAGAGCGGTCTGTTCTCCGAAATGGTCCTCATCGACGTGGACAAGAACCGCGCCGAGGGTGAGGCCCTGGATATCGCGCACGGCATGACGTTTGCCGAGCCGATGAAGATCTACGCCGGCGATTATTCCGATGTCGCCGACGCCGCCATGATCGTCGTCACCGCTGGCGCTGCCCAGAAGCCCGGTGAGACCCGCCTGGACCTGGTCAACAAGAACGTCAGCATCTTTAAGTCCATTATTCCCGAGATTAAGAAGTCCGGCTTCGACGGCATTCTGCTCATCGTCTCCAACCCGGTCGATGTTCTGACCTACGCCGCCATCAAGATGTCCGGCCTGCCCGAGGGCCACGTCATCGGTTCCGGCACCGTGCTCGACACTGGCCGCCTGCAGCAGATGCTTGGTGCCCACGTCGAGGTTGACCCGCGCGATGTCCAGGCCTATGTCATGGGCGAGCACGGCGACTCCGAGTTTGTCGCTTGGTCCAGCGCTCAGGTTGCCGGCGTTCCGCTGAACACCTTCTGTGAGCTTCACGGCCACCTGGAGCATGAGGCTGCCGAGAAGCGCATTGCCGAGGACGTCAAGAACTCCGCCTACACCATCATCGAGAAGAAGCACGCCACCTACTATGGCGTCGCCATGGCCGTCAAGCGCATCTGCACCGCCGTTATGCGCGATGAGCAGACCGTTCTGCCTGTCTCCTCGCTCATGGTGGGCGAGTATGGCCTGTCCGATCTTGCCATCTCCATGCCGACCGTCGTTGGCCGCGACGGCGTTGTCTGCCGCGTCCCCGTGCCGCTGAACGAAGACGAGCAGCATGAGCTCACCGTCTCCGCCAAGGCCCTCAAGGACATCATCGACAGCGTCGATTTTTCCTGCTAAATCAAGCTCGCTAGAGCGAAAAGCTACAATGAAGGCGTCCGGGTCCACACGGCCCGGGCGCCTTTTTGGTGCAAAGTAACCTGACCCCAATGCACCATCCCAATGCACCATAGTTGATGGGAGGGCCATGTCGGATTCGCCTAATTTTTTGACCTATGCCCAGACGGCGTTTGATCCGTTTGAGGAGCGGCCGTTCTGCGCGGTGGATAGCCTGGTCTTTGCGTGGTTGTCCTATTTGCGTTTGCCAGGTGATATGGCGGAGCTGACGAACTGGCAGGGCCTAGACGTACGCGAGCTGCTGCGTGCCGAGTGCTACCGGGACATGATTGACGACTTGTGGGACCCGGAGGGGAGCAGGGCCTTGTTGGAGGCCGTGGCAGCAAGTCCTCGCTACCGTGGCGTGCACGTTTGCGGCTATCGTGCCGTGAGCGATGTAGTGGCGACGGAGCAGTTTGCAGCCATGGCGTTTCGGTTTCCGGCAGGGTTTAGCTATCTTTCCTTCCGGGGGACCGACAGCACGATTGTGGGCTGGAAAGAGGACTTTAACATGGCGTTCCGGTGTCCTGTGCCGGCCCAGGAATCCGCGGCACGTTATGTGGACGAGGCGGCGGATGCGATTGACGGGCCGCTTTTGTGCGGAGGTCATTCCAAGGGTGGAAACCTTGCGGTGTACGGTGCGGCGATGTGCTCCGATGTCGCCCGTGAGCGAATCGAACGGGCGTATTCCCATGATGGCCCGGGCTTCGTCGAGGAGTTTCTGAACGGCGACGCCTTTGCCGATCTTTCCGGTCGAATCGACAAGACGCTACCTCGGTCGTCGATCTTTGGCATGATGTTCGAGGCACAGGAGGACTATGCCATCGTTGAGAGCACCGAGTTCAGCCTGCTGCAGCACAATCCCTTTAGCTGGGTGGTTGATGGTCGCGACTTCGTGTACTGTGAGCGCCTGTCCGCCGGTGCTCGATATGTTGATGGCTCCATTCGCGAGATGCTGCTTGCAGTGTCGCCTGGCGAGCGCGAGCGTTTTGTAGATGCGTTGTTCTCCGTGTTTGAGGCAACGGGTGCTGAGCGGTTTGCGGATATCGCTGGGAATCTGCGCGAGAGCCTGCCCGTGATGCTCCAGGCTGCGCAAGGCTTTGACAAGGATACACGACGCTTTGTCTCGCAGACCATCGTGGCAATCCTTAAATGCGCACTGCTGCCCAAACGCCCTCAGATCGACATGCCCGCTGCCGGCAAGAGTTTGGCAGAACAGCTCGAGGCTTGGCAGTCTGAGCTCCTGCGCTAGCCATTGGCGCAAAGCAACCTGTCCCCGATGCACCAATCTTCGATGCGCCTGGGGCGGGCTCGACCGCTATACTGGTTCGTGCCGAAATCGATCTAGAACGGAATGCCGTATATGAAAATCAACCACGCGATTCTGCATATCCTGGACTTTGACTCTGCCGTCAACGTCATGAGCCAGCGCGAGCTCGATATCGAGAGCCGTACCGTGCGCAACTTCGTGACCACACATCTGCGCCGCGCACGCACCTCGGCCGACAATAAACGCGCTACGTTTGCCGAGAACTCTGCGTTTGGCGGCGAGCTCAAGGGCTATTTCTTTGGCGAGCGCGAGTTCGTGGACCTGTCGCAGCAGATTGCGGAGTTTATCTCCTCCGAGCTCACCAAGGCCGAGAAAGCCGAGTCCACCGACGTGCTCGTGGCCGATTTTGACGACGATGAGGATGCCCGCTGGTTTGCCGTGATGCTGCTGGGCTCCAAGCAGGCTTTTATGCACGAAGTGGGCCGCGAGGAGGGGGAGGTGCGCAACGACATCGCGCGCCACTACGCCATTCTGCCGAACCCCTCGCAAAAGGTGCCGAGCTATGCCATCGTGCGTGCGAGCACCATGGAGATCGGCTACGTGGACAAGAAGCGCAAGATTGCCGGCGAGGACCGTATGCTTATCCCCGATGGCTTGCTGCAGTGCGACACGGGCGTATCGGGCAAGGAGGTCATCGACACCGTGACGCGTGTGGTCGAGGAAGTCGCCGAGGAGCACGGTGCCAACACGGCCGTAGCGCTCGCCAAGGTTAAGGCTGCGGTTGCCGAGAAGGTTGAGGATGACGAGGAGCTGCCGCCTTGGGATATCGTCGACGAGGTCTTTGAGGACGAACCGGTTATCAAGGAGAGCGTGCGCGCGGCACTGACCGAGGAGAAGGTGCCTGAGCGTGTGCCCGTGGAGCGCAAGCAGGTCGAACGCGCGGCGGTGCGCAATCATAAGATCCGTACCGACACGGGTATCGAGATCAGCTTCCCGGCCGAGATGGGTTCGAACTCTGAGTACATCGAGTTTGTCAACGAGCCCAACGGCCTCATCTCCATCGAGCTCAAAAACATCGGCAGCATCGAGAACCGATAAACTGCGCTTGGACGCTGCGGAAAACAAAGGCCGAAACCCCTCGGGACTTCGGCCTTTTTTGTTTTCGGCTTGGTTGCCGACATTGCGCCGCAGGTTGAGCATGCGTCAGCGAAAACGCCCCTAAGCGAGCAAGGTGACGTGGAAGAGGAGGGCATTGACCTTCTGGTCATGCCCGACGATTGAACGCCAGATTGCCGCTTAGGGGCGTTTGTAGCGTCGAGCCGTTGCGCGGTTTGGTAAAACCGCGTAACCCTACAGCTGGCGCAGGCCCTCTTCGAGACCGGTCTTGCTGTCAGTCTTCTCGTCGCGCATCTTGATAACGCGGGCGGGGACACCGGCCACGACGGCGCCGGCGGGGACGTCCTCGACGCATACGGCACCGGCGGCAACGACAGCGCCCTTGCCTACGTGCACGCCCTCCAGGACCACAGCATTGGCGCCGATCATGACATCGTCCTCGATGATGACGGGCGTGGCGCTGGCGGGCTCCACGACGCCCGCCAACACGGTGCCGGCGCCGATGTGGCAGTTCTTACCCACAGTGGCGCGGCCGCCCAGCACGGCGCCCATATCAATCATAGAGCCCTCGCCGATAACGGAGCCGATGTTGATGATGGCGCCCATCATGATGACGGCGCGGTCGCCGATCTCGACGCGGTCGCGGATGATCGCGCCCGGCTCGATGCGGGCGTTGATGCCCTTAAGGTCGAGCATGGGGACGGCGGAGTTGCGGCAGTCATTCTCGACGTCGTAGTAGTCGATGGAGTCGGCATTGGCATCGAGGATGGCCTTGAGCTCATCCCAGTCGCCAAAGACGGTCTTGCCACGACGGCCGCCGTAGACGTGTGCATTGCCCCACTGGACCTTCATGCCCGGCTTCTCGCGCACGTACAGCTTGACGGGCGTCTTTTTGGGCGCGGTGGCGATGTAGTTGATAATCTCCTGTGCATCCATCTCGGGTGCGTTGCTCATTTGCTATCTCTCCTTTGGGTGGATTCGGTTGATACCTGGTTAGGCAAACATGACCTGGTCGAACGTATAGAAGCCGGGTTCGCGGGTGACGAGCTTCTGCGCGGCCGCTAAGGCGCCGTTGACAAAGATCTGACGGCTCGTGGCGCGGTGGGTGAGCGTGACCTCCTCGTCCTGGCCAAAGAAACTCACTTCGTGCACGCCGGCGACAGTACCGCCGCGCAGCGAGTGCATGCCGATCTCCTTGGGGTCGCGCGCGCCGCACATACCCTCGCGGCCATAGACGGGGTGATAGCCTGCCTCGGGCTCGGCCTCGACGACGGCGTCGAGCAACAACTTGGCAGTGCCGCTGGGGGCGTCGACCTTTTGGTTATGGTGCGTCTCGACGATTTCGCAGTCAAAGCCGGGCAGCTCGCGTGTGGCCTGTGCCACCAGATGGCGCAGGGCTGCGATGCCGATAGAGTAGTTGCCCGAGTGCATGACGCGGGCGTTCTGGCCCAGCTCGCGCAGGCGGTCCATCTGCTCAGGCGAATAGCCTGTGGTGCCGGAAACGAGTGCGGCACCCGTGCGCTCGACATAGGCGACGACGGCATCGAAGGTCACGACGTTCGAGAAGTCGATGATGACGTCGGCTGCCGGTGCGCTCTCGAGCTCGGACAGGTCAAAACCGATCTGGGCGACGATATCAAAAACGGGCTGACCTGCGGCGTCGACAACGCCCTCGGCGGTGGTTCGGATGAGCGAGCCCATGCGGCCCGTTCCCATAATGACAGTCTTAATCAAGCAGACCAGCTCCCTTCAGAGCATCGGTAAGTGCAGCGCGCGTGTCGTCGGCCATGGGGCATAGCGGCATGCGGTAGTTTGCCTCGATCATACCCATCTGAGCGAGCGCTTCTTTAACGGGGATGGGGTTGACCTCACTAAAGAGGGCGTTGATGAGCGGCTGGCCGGCAATTTGGATATCGCGGGCACGTGCCACGTCACCGTCCAGATAGGCGCGGCACATGTCATGCACGAGCTGCGGCTGAACATCGGCCCACACACTGATGGTACCCGAGGCGCCCAGGCTCATGAGCGGCACGGTAAGAGCGTCCTCGCCCGAGTACATGCGGAAGTCGTCGGACAGCAGGTGGGCGATCTTGGCCGCGTAGGCGACGTTGCCCGAGGCCTCCTTGATACCCATGATGTTGGGATGCGCGGCCAAGCGCCCTACGTTGCGCTCGCTGATGCCGCAGCCGCAGCGGCCGGGGATGTTGTACAGGATGCAGGGGATGTCCACGGCGTCGGCGACGGTCTTAAAGTGCTGATAGATACCCTCTTCATTGGACTTGTTGTAGTAGGGGGTAATGAGCAGCAGACCATCGGCGCCCAAGCCCTGGTAGGTGAGCGACTTGGTGAGCATGGTTTGCGTGGAGTTGGAGCCCGAGCCGGCGATGACGGGAACGCGTCCTGCAACCTGCTTGACCACGGCGGCGACAACGGAGTTGTCCTCGTCATCGGTCATCGTGGCGCTCTCGCCGGTGGTGCCCAGGGTGAGGATGGCGTCGGTGCCGTTTTGCAGGTGGAAATCGATAAGGCGCTCGAGTGCGTCAAAGTCGACGCTGCCGTCCTTTTTAAATGGCGTAACAAGGGCGACGATTGAGCCCTCGAGATTGCGGATGTCCATGTTCTTCTCCTTCGCGTCCGCGATCTGGATGCGTTTGTTCCATTGAGTGGCGACGGCCAGGCGCTCGTCTTGGGCGCGACGGCGGGCACTTTCGGCGCGCGACTTTGCCAGCAGCTCTCGGCCGCTCGGCAGCACGTCGAGCGTGGCAAAGTAGTCGCCCGGGCGCTCGGCGCGACGAATGAGGTCTGCCGAGCCGTCGGGGCGCAGCAATACCTCGGCGGAGCGCAGACGGCCGTTGTAGTTGTAGCCCATGGAGTAGCCATGCGCGCCGGTATCGTGGATCACAAGCAGGTCGTCCATGTCGATATGCGGCAGCTCGCGATCGATGGCGAACTTGTCGTTGTTCTCGCACAAGTTGCCCGTGATGTCATACGTGTTCGTGACCGGCGCTGCGGTCTTGTCAGGGCCGCCCGGCTGACCCATTACCGTAATGTGGTGGTAGGCGCCATACATGGCAGGGCGGATCAGATCGACGGCGCTTGCGTCGACACCGATATAGTCCTTGTAGATCTGCTTTTCGTGGATGGCCTTGGTGACCAGGCATCCGTAGGGGCCCATCATAAAGCGACCCATCTCGGTGCAGATCGCCACATCGCTCATGCCGGCGGGGACCAGAATCTCGTCGTAGGCTGCGTGTACGCCCTCGCCGATGGCGTGAATGTCGTTAGCCTGCTGCTCGGGCAGGTAGGGGATGCCCACACCGCCGGACAGATTGATAAAGGCGACATGTGCGCCGGTCTCGCACTCCAGGCGCACGGCAAGTTTAAAGAGGATGCGTGCGAGCTTGGGATAGTAGTCGTTAGTGACGGTGTTACTGGCAAGGAAGGCATGGATGCCAAAATTCTCGGCGCCCTTGGCCTCGAGCATGCGGAAAGCCTCAAAGAGCTGCTCGGTGGTCATGCCGTACTTGGAGTCGCCGGGGTTGTCCATAATGCCGTTAGAGAGCTGGAACAGGCCGCCCGGGTTAAAACGGCAGCTTACCGTCTTGGGAATGGGGCCCGCGACGCGCTCAAAGAACTCGATATGGCTGATGTCGTCAAAGTTGACGATGGCGCCCAGTTTATCTGCAAGGGCAAAATCCGCCGCCGGCGTGTCGTTGGACGAGAACATGATGTCGTGTCCCGTGATGCCCAGCGAGCGGGCGATCATGAGCTCGGTATAGCTCGAGCAATCGCAGCCGCAGCCGTATTCGTTGAGAATGGAGATGAGCGCCGGGTTGGGATTGGCCTTGACGGCAAAGTATTCCTTAAAGCCCGGGTTCCATGCAAAGGCGTCGCGTACTTCTTGCATGTTGCGGCGGATGCCCGCCTCGTCGTATAGATGAAACGGCGTGGGAAACTGCTCGACGATATGCTCGAGCGTTTTCTTGTCCACAAACGGCTGCTTGGCCGCATACGCCTCGTTGGGGGTCAATGCCATGTCCCGTAAACCTCGCTATCCAGACGGCGCCATCGACGCATCGAATCCGCATAGCGTGGACCCCATGTCCGGATAGCGCTCCCGCATTGCTGCAGACAGTCCTGCGGGTGTTTCCCGCAGGCCCACCAGGTTGTTCGTGCCCGAAAAACCCAGTTCGGCGGGTTTCGCCTCCCCACGGGGTCAAAGTCTGCCGACTCGCCCGCGGATCTTCGTGCCCGCGCCTCTATCAAGTGGTAACGACCCTACCACGTTACACTTTACCAAACAAGAGTATTCGTATATAACGTTTAAAAAATGCAGGGATATGCTGGAAATAAGGGTGTGGCAATCTTGCGGCACAATAAGATGGCAACTGGCGCGCACCTATGAAAGGAACCTTTATGACCGAGCTCCAAGAACTTCGTCGCTATCGTCGCGACCTGCATCGCATTCCGGAGCTCGATTTCGAGCTTCCTCAAACCATAGCCTATATAGAGGGCGTGCTCGCCTCGCTTGCCTGTGAAGTGGTCCATCCCTGCCCCAGCTGTGTTTGCGCTTTCTTTGACGCTGGCACGGGCGCCGCGCATGCCACGGCGATTCGCGCCGATATGGACGCGCTGCCCATCGCGGAGGCGACGGGTGCGGCCTTTGCCTCGACCCATCCCGGCAAGATGCATGCGTGCGGACACGATGGACACATGGCCATGGCGCTTGCCGCCGCGACGCATGTCGACCGCACGATTCGCGAGCAACCGGGCGTCATCAAGCGCAACGTGCTCTTTGTGTTCCAGCCGGCCGAGGAAACGACCGGTGGCGCCAAGACGGTGTGTGAGAGCGGCGTATTCGAGCGCTATGGCGTCGACCGCATTTTTGGCTTCCACGTATGGCCCGATTTGCCCGCCGGCACGTTGGCAAGCTGTTCCGGTCCGCTGCTGGCGCGCTCAAGCGAGACGCACATTCATATCCATGGCGCGAGCATCCATATCGCCAAGACCTACGGCGTTCCAGTCGAGGAGTCGCACGATGCGGCACTGGCGGCTGCCAAGTTCTTGGTTGCCGAGCGCGAGCTCATGGACGAGTTGGGTGCCGACGAGCCCTGCATTGGTAAGTTCGGCCTGCTTCAGGCCGGCACCGTCTGCAATGCGGTGGCAGGGGAGGCCCATGTGGCTGGCAGTCTGCGCGTGTTTACGGACGGTATGTTCGACCGTGCGCGCGAGGGCGTGCGCCGCGTGTTGGACGATGCCTGCGCCGCAACGGGCTGCACGTACGATCTCGATTTTGCCGAGGGCTATCCGCCAGTCGATAACGACCCCGAGCTGTTTGCCTGCATTGCGCCTGCCTTGTCCGAGCTGCAACTTGTGGACGAGCCGCTGCTGATCGCCGAGGATTTTGCGTTCTATCAGCGTCATCTGCCGGGCGTGTTCTGCTTGCTGGGCACGGGCGTGCCGGAGGGTCAAGAAAACCCGAGCGATTCGGATGGCTGTCCCGCCTATGCCGCGAGCGCTCTGCATACCGATACCATGCTCTTTGACGAGGAAATTCTGCTCAAAGGCCTCGATGTCTACAAACGATTGCTTGACTTGGAGTGATGATGAGGCGCCGACAGACTGCCGTGTATAGTCCTGGTGGGTGCGGGTGCGGCCTGCTGCTGCTTCCGGTTATTGCCGTGAGCATTGGCGTGATGTTTGCGCTTGCCGGGTTGGCAGCAGCGGCACTCGTGCTGTTGATTGTGGCTATTGGCGTGACGATTTGGCTCTGCCGCAATCGCGAACAACGCCGTGCCGACGGTAAAACCAATGTCGGCTGGGTCGTCTTCCTGATTATTGCGTACCCGCTGAGTGTCAGCTACCTGGTGTTTTTTGTCCTGTTGATGATCAGTGCCTTTACCGGGGAATCCGTCACGGTGGGTTGATGCACTGCCAGCAGACGGTCGCGCGCAGTGCGTTTGCTCGGCGTTTGGATAACTGCATTGGTCGTTTACCGCAGCCTTAGCTCTCAGCTAATGAATTCAAGTTCAATCCTTCCTACGATGTGCTGTGTACCGGCACGGTAGCCGGATCGTAGGAAGGATGAATAATGGCAAAAGAGGGAAAGAAGCCGATCGGCAAGATTGTCCTAGGCGTCATCGTGGTGCTGGTTATTGTCGGTGCCGTGGGCTCTATGGGTGGCAATTCAACCGATTCGTCTGCGAGCGATTCGGCAAAGCCTGCCGAGGCGACACAGCAGGCTGAGGAGCAAAAAGAACCGCAAGAACCGTATACCATTGCTGACGAGGCTGAAGACACCTCCAATCAGTTTGCCTATAAGATCACGGGCACGCTGACCAATAACACGGACAAGGAAAAGAGCTACATTCAGATCGAATATGTTCTGTATGATGCCGATGGCAACCAGGTTGGAACGGCTCTTGCAAACACCAATCATCTGAAGGCGGGCGGCTCTTGGAAGTTCGAGGCGCTGGGTACGGTGTCTCCCGACCAGGTTGCTAGCTGGGAGCGTTCGGACGTAAGCGGTTTCTAGCATGTTGTATGCACTGGGGGAGGTGAAGTCGTATGCCCGATAAAAAGCTGACCGAGGAGTTGCTCAATGAGCTTCTCGACGCGCCGAACATCGATGGCTATATCAAAGAGCACGACTTTGCCGCCCCGTCGCTTTCGGACTACCTGAAGCAGCTACTACAGGAAAAGGGCTTGGAGCGCTCGCGCGTGGTTCGTATGGCCGATCTCAATGAGACCTTTGGCTATCAGATCTTTACCGGTTCGCGCAATCCGAGCCGCAATAAGGTGCTGCAGATTGCCTTTGCAATGGCGCTGTCGATGAAGGAGACTAACCGCGCCCTGACGGCTGCCGGAGTGAGCGTCCTAAACTGCAAGGACCGTCGCGATGCAATCATTATCTTTTGCATCGACCGTGGCTGTAGCCTCCAAAAGGTCAATGAAGAGCTGTATCGCTTTGGCGAGGAAACGGTGAGTTAGTGGCTAATGGCTGAGCTGGCTGTTGCCGAAACAACTATGCGAACGAACAGGGTGCGGACACCATGGGGTGTCCGCACCCTGCGTTATGATGGACGCCATGGATACTCAGAGCCCAACATATTCCGATGACGAGCTGACTGCTTCACTTGCCGAGCATTTGGCGTCGCTCGACCGCGATGACAGCTATCGTGTGGAGCGCGTGCTCAAGTGCTCGGATGTCGAGACGACCGAACTCGTCTATTTTGAGGGCTCTGGCGGCGGGTCTCTCGGTCCCTTTGTCCGCAAGCGCATCGATGCTTCGGCGCAGATTGGCGGGGCCTACGAGCGCCTGTTTGCGGCTCAGCGGGCCGGACGCCGTTTTGAACACTTACCCCGGATTGTCGATTGCCGCCGCGCGGGCGAGGAGCTCGATGTGGTGATGGAATATGTCGAAGGCGAGACGCTCGAGGCGCTCGTGGGGCGCCTGGGCGCGACGCCCGATTATGCCCGCGAGCTGTATCCCGTTCTGTGTGAAGCGGTGGGCGAGCTGCATGCTGGTTTTGCAGCTGCGGGGGAGCCAGGGGTACCGGTAATCCATCGCGACCTTAAACCCTCGAACATCATCGTATCGGGCGTGAGGTATGCGGCCGATGCTGGCATGACCTTCTCGTCGTTGGTGATTATTGACCTGGGAATCGCGCGCGTATGGCGCGATGGCGCCGATGCCGACACCGTCAAGTTTGGCACGCGACCCTATGCGCCGCCCGAGCAGTATGGGTTTGGGCAGACGAGTGTGCGCAGCGACGTGTACGCGCTGGGCGCCCTGTTGTTCTTCTGCTTGACGGGAGTCGACCCTAAACCAGGGCTCGACATGCGCGAGCAATGCGAGGCGCGCGGTATTCCCACTCCACTTTCCGATGCCGTCTGCATGTCGATGGCGCTCGATCCGGCCAAGCGTTTTGCGAGTGCGGAAGCATTGGGACGGGCGACGCGCGCGGCATACGATCTGAGTCGCCCCGTGCGGCCTCCTGCGCCTGCGCCTGTCCGTACTCCAGACTCGGAGACAGTGTTGGCGTCCCAAGGGCTCCAGAAACCCGCAGGGCTTCCTGGCCCTGCCGCCTCCGCTGCATGCGGTCTGCTCTCTCGCGTTCCGGAGTCTCTGGGGCGCATTTGGAATACGCTCGTCTGCTTCTCGCTGCTTGTGTTCTTTGCCGGTAGCCACTTTGCCGTCTTTCACCCCACGGGAGCAAACCAAAGCTACCCGACGTGGCTTCTCATAATCGAGTATTTTTTCTTTGTCGATGGCCTTATGGTGCTTATGCATTTTGCGCTGCTCGATAAGCGCCGTCTTCGTCGGCGATTCGCATTGCTCGACAGCTATCGCGGCAAGAAGCTCGCGAAGCTCTTGCTCAAGGCATTGGGTGTGCTGCTCCTATGCATGATCGTCATAGTCGCGGTTGCCAATGCGACCGGCGTCGTCGATACCTCCGCTACCTAAAAGAAAAGGGCCCCATTGGGGCCCTTTGCAGTTGCACTTAGATGCGGTTCATCTGAGCGGCGACTTTGTTGTACCAGTCCTGCCACGTGGGCGGGCAGTACTTTTTGGCCGCTGCCGGGGTAAGGGTGGAGCCGTAGTTGGCGCCCAGATAGGCAACGTGAGCGGAGATGCCCTCGCTCCAGCTGCCAAAGCTGCGCCAACCGCCGCCACGTGCACTCCAGCCCCAGGCGTTGTAAGAATTGGCGCAATAAGCACCCTTGGTGCTCTCGATGCAGGCGATGGCGGGGGACCAACGGGGGTCGACACCGGTATTCCAAGCGGCGACGGCAAAGTTATAGCCCTGGCCTGCCATGGGGGAGCCGGCGAGATAATTGTCGATGCGGCTCGTCCACTCATTAATGAACGAATCGTAATCGGAGCTACCGGTATTGGCGTTGTTCACCGTGGTGTCGATGGTGGTGTTGGTGTTGGTGGCCTGGCTGCTGGAATTGCTGCCGCTTACGCCCTCGCCCGAGAGCTTTTCGGCGGCAGCGGCCTTATCGGCCTCAAGCTTGGCAAGCTCGGCGGCATTTTCCTGCTCGGCTTTTGCCTGTGCCTCGCTGCGGAGCTGCTGGGCCTGCGCCAGCGCATCCTCGGCGTTTTTCTGCTCCGCCTCAAGCTGAGACTTGGCCTGCTGGAGCTCGGCCTTGTTCTGCTCGAGTTCGGTTTGCATATTATTGAGCTCTTCGATCTCGTCGACGCTCGAGCTCGTGATCTGGTTGGTGTATTTGCAGGTCGTGATGAACTCACCCAGGCTCTGCGCGTTGACCAGGAAGCTCACGATGGGGTTAGTGCCCTTCTGGTACTTGTACAGATCGCGCATGGCGGAGCTTGCCTTGGCCTGCTGCTCGGGAAGCTTAGCCTCGATTTCCTCGATGCTTGCCTCATTGGAGTCAATCTGCTTTTGCAGGTCATCGAGCTTGGTGCGGGCGTCGTTGTAGGCGCTCGTAGCGGCTTCGATCTTCTGCTGGGCTGCGGAAAGCTGGTCCTGCGTTGCCTGCGAGGCGGCATACGCCGCAACGGGGGAGAGCATCGGCGTGGCCGTCAGCGCAACGGCGAGCGCGGCGCTCGTGATGATACGAGCCGGCTTCGACGCAATGAGCGCTGCGGTGCGATGATTCGAATGCTGCATCCAGTCCCTCTGCAATCAATCGTAGGTTATGGTTCGAACGGTATTCTACTACTGCTTTCGACCTCAACTTGAACCTTAAAGGTCCCAAAGGGTCAAGTTGAACTTGAGGCTTTGGCTTTGACCTGCAGTTATGATGAATTGTTGAGAAACCATAGAGTTCAACTTTAACGTTACAGAGCCCTGTTTGAGAGGAGTTTTGGGCTGTAAAAGCCATCTCAACGTGGGGTTTTATAACTACAGCGTGCCCTTCTGGCGAGCCCGCTCAATCTCTTCGAGGGCCTCGGCGGGGGTGAACGAACAGGTGCCGTCGCCGAGTTTGATTACCTGGATATCGTCGCCGGCGTAGACCTCTCCGCCCTTTAGTACCACGCCAAAAACGCCCTCGTGGGGAAAGATGCAGTCGCCGGCGAGATAGTAGATGGCACAGCGTGTGTGGCAGACCTTGCCGATTTGGCTGATTTCGACGAGCACGTCGCTTCCAAGCTTGAGCTGTGTGCCCAAGGGGAGCGAGAACAGGTTGATGCCCCGGGTTGTGAAGTTTTCTCCAAAGTCACCCTCGTGAACGTCGAGCCCGCGTGCCTGCGCCGTCTGGATGGACTCCGCGGCTAAAAAAGAGACCTGGCGGTGCCAATGTCCGGCGTGCGCATCGGTAGCGAGGCCAAATTGCTCGATGACGGCGTCGCGTCCATCGGCGACGGGCGACTTGCGAGTGCCTTTGTGCTCCGACGTGTTGATTGAGACGATACGGGCAGGCCCGTTGTAAGCATCGTTTGCGGTGCGTAGGGGAACTGCCGTCTGGGCGCGATCCGCAAGTTCGCGCTTGGCGGCGTCAATGATGGGGTTGTTGATCGGATGAGCCTGGGGCACGGTGCACCTTTCGACGGGGCGGGCAACATGTTGAATCCTACAACAATGGTAGGTTCATTGCCCATTGTCATACAACGGTGAGCGCCGTCTTCGTGCTGGCCTTCGTGCTGGACAATTACGTTGATTGCCATAGATACGGTGGAGCTTTGGGCGCCGGCGGCTTGGCACGCTAGAATAAATCAGTTGCGCAAAGACCGCCCGTTGTGTGGGCAGTTCATGATAGGAAGTTTCCATGGCATTGCAATTTACAGAGCGCGAGTTCATTCCCGTGCTGCTTGGTGGCGACATCAACGCCTATTCGGTGGCGCGTGCCTTCTACGAGGAGTATCAGGTCAAGAGTCTGGTCTTTGGCAAGTATCAGACGGGTCCCGCGTACCGCAGCCAGATTATCGACTACACGCCCAACGTGGATATCGATACCATGCCCGTGATGCTCAAAACCGTCAACGGCATTGCCCAAGCGCATGCCGATAAGACGATTGTCCTTGTGGGCTGTGGTGACAACTATGTCGCTCTCGTGGCTCAAGCCAAGGATGCCCATGAGTTGGCGGATAACATCGTCGCGCCTTACGCTCCCTATAGCATGCTTGAGCAGTGCCAGAAGAAGGAGATCTTCTACGAGCTGTGCGAGAAGCATGGCGTGCCCTATCCGCACACCTTTACCTTCACCATGGCGATGCTGAACGCCCAGGGTGAGGCGCCTGCCGAAGTGCTCGACCAGATCGATTTTCCTTACCCGATGATTCTGAAGCCTTCTGACGGCATCATGTGGTGGCAGCATGAGTTCGAGGGCCAGAAGAAAGCCTATGAGATTGCCGACCGCGCCGAGCTGGAACAGGTCATTCGCGATTCGTATGCCAGCGGCTACACCGACGATCTGATCTTGCAGGATCGCGTGCCCGGCAACGACGAGTACATGCGCGTGCTCACCAGCTATTCCGACCGCAACGGTAAGGTCCGCATGATGTGCCTGGGCCATGTGCTGCTCGAGGAGCATCAGCCCCACGGTGTCGGCAACCATGCCTGTATCATTACCGAGCCTAACGACGAACTCATGGGCGGCGTGCGCAAGCTGCTCGAGGACCTTCACTTTGTGGGCTATTCCAACTTTGACGTTAAGTACGACGAGCGCGACGGCTCGTTTAAGTTCTTCGATTTCAACACGCGCCAGGGTCGCAGCAACTACTACGTTACCAACAGCGGCTTTAACGTTGCCAAGTATGTGGTGGACGAGTATGTGTTCAACCGCCCGTTTGAGCCGGAGTTTGTGACGGCGCAGGACGAGGCCCTGTGGATGGTCGTCCCCATGGGCGTCGTCGACAAGTACGTCAAGGATCCCGAGCTGCGCGCTAAGGTGCATCGCCTGGACAAGGAAGGTAAGGGCGCCGACCCTTCGTTTATGAAGGGCGACTTTGTCTTTAACCGCTGGCTGCGCATGTGGCACACCAAGCTGCGCCACTTTAAGCTGTTCAAGACGTATTACAAGTAGATGAGTGCGGCGCCCGTCCGGTTTGCATCGGGCGGGCGCGGGTATGATACGCGCAATTGCGCAAGCGTCACCAAGGAGGCGGCGATGGAAAAGCTGGGAGTTATCGGCGGCATGGGCGCCGAGGCCACGTCGTATTACTACGACCAGGTGGTGCGTCATACGGCTGCTGCCTGCGATCAGGAACATATCGACATGGTGGTGCTCTCCAAGTCGACCATGCCCGACCGCACGCTGGCCATTAAGACCGGCGAGCATGCCAAGCTGCTGGCGACCATGAAAGAGTGTGCCCAGGCACTCGAGTCGCTGGGCTGTGCGCACATTGCCATTCCCTGCAACACGTCGCACTACTTCTACGACCAGATCCAGTCGTTTACCACAGTGCCGATTATCCACATGCCGCGTGAGTCGGTGCGCTATGCTCTGGCCGGTGCGGTGATGGGGGAGTGCGAGTTCGATCCCAACCTGAGTATGCCGGCCGAGCCGGTGCACAAGATTGGCATCATGGGCACCGACGGAACCGTGGGCGCGGGCGTCTACGGCCGCGAATGTAAGGCTGCGGGTGTTGAGGTTGTCTATCCCAGCGAGAAACGTCAGAACGATGTGATGTCGCTTATCTACGATGATGTGAAGGCCGGACGCGAGCCCGATATGGATAAGTTCGACCGCGTGATGTGGGAGTTCGCCCGTAGCGGCTGCGACCGCGTCATTCTGGCCTGCACCGAGCTATCGGTGCTGCAGAAGTACCGAGAGATGCCCGAGATCACCCTCGACGCCATGGACGTCCTGGTGCGTGAATCCATCATCCGCAGCGGCGCCCCCTACCGCCTCTAGCTTCCGACCTGTCAAAAAGGGACAGGTTAATTTTGGTAGGTTTTATCTGGTGAAACAGTAAAGGCCTCGGCTCGTTTGGTGCGAGCCGAGGCCTTTTGCGTTGGGCGGTTGCTGTCAGTGGTGAACTAGAACAGGAAGCCGATGGCGATGAGGGCGATGCTGACGATGAGCACGGCGATGTCCAGGCCTTTGATGGGGTAGCGCTTGTACGAGCTGGCGCGCGTACGCAGGTAGAAGCCGCGCTGTTCTGCCGCCAAGGCTGTGGCATCGGTCTTGCCCACGCTCGAGATGAGCAGCGGCACGCACAGTGGCAGCATGAGCTTAAGCTTCTTGATGGGGTTCTTGGTGTCGTACTCGACGCCGCGTGCGGTCTGCGCCTCCATGATGGCGTTCATCTCCTGACCAAACACCGGCACAAAGCGCAACGCCGTGGTAAAGGTGAAGGCATAGCGATACGGCACGTGCAGCACCTCGACGCAGGCGTTGGCAAGGTCGTTGAGCTTGGTCACCATGAGCATGAGGATGAGTGGTAACGCCACACCCAGCAGGCGCAGGCAGGCCTTCGATCCTGTGATGATGCCCGTGTCGGTGATAAAGCCCCACACCACGTTGCCATCGCGCATAAAGGCCAGCTGGAGCACCAGCATGATAAGCGCGAGCGGAATCAGCAACTTGAGCAGCGAGAACAGACGGTCGACGACGCCGGCATAGGCACCCAGTGCAAGGGTGAGTGCCAAAAAGCCCAGCAGCGCCACGTAGGTGTCGGACAAGAAGATGCCGACGATGATGGCGGCGGCGAGGCCCAGTTTGACGACGGGATTCAGGCGATGCAGCAGCGTATCGCCCGGCATGTAGTCGATGACGTTAACCACGGTGGACCATCTCCTTGGTAATTCGAACGACATCGGTGACCTCGCTCACCTGCGCAAAAGCGGGCGAGACGGAAGATGCCAGACGGCGCGAGAGTTCAATAACCTGGGGAGGCTCCACGTAGGCACGCCGCATGAGATCGATGTTCGAGAATAGCTCGTGCGTGCGACCGTGGTCGAGGATGCGACCGTCGGCCATTACCACAATGCGCTCGGCAAAATCCGAGACGACTTCCATATCGTGGCAGACCATGATTACGGCGCAGCCGCGCTCGGCCATGGTGCGCACTGTTTCCATGACGGTCATGCACTCGCGGTAATCAAGGCCGCTCGTGGGCTCGTCGAGCACCACGATTTTGGGCTCTACGACCACGACGGAGGCGAGTGCCACCATCTGGCGCTGACCGCGCGAGAGCGAGAAGGGCGCCTCGTCGGCTGGCAAGCCAAAGCGGTCGATGACGAGCTGGGCGCGGCGCAGCGCCTCGGCACGGTCGATGCCGGCAAGCTCCAGGCCAAAGGCGACCTCGTCGAGCACGGTGTCCTTGCAGATCTGGCGGTCGGGGTTTTGGAAGAGGGTTGCGACCTCGCGAGCGATGCGGCTCGTGGGAACGGCTGCGGTATCCAGTCCCGTGACGCGCACGCTGCCCGAGGCGGGCTTGAGCAGGCCTGTGAGCAGTTTGGTGAGTGTGGTCTTGCCGGCGCCGTTTTGGCCGACGATGCCCACGAGCTCGCCAGGATAGAGCGTCAGGCTAAGGTCGTGTACGGCGGCTCCGCCATTGGGATAGGCAAACTCAACATGGTCGAAGGTGAGTACGGGTTCGGCGTCCTTGGCATGAGGGCGCAACGACGGTGCGTGCGGGGAACCGGCGGGCGCCTGGGCTTCGATAGCCGCGCGTGCGGGGTCGACGATGCCCGAAATCAGGCGCTCGGCCTCATCGACATCCAAGCAAGGGGTACCGCTTACTAGACCATCGGTTTCGAGGCTATTGAAGATACGCGTGACGCGAGGGCAGTCGACGCCGATGGCACGAAGCTCGTCGGTATGCGCGAAGACCTCGTGTGGCTCGCCCTGCAGCGCGATTTCGCCATGGTTGAGCACGAGCACGCGGTTGCAGTACTCCGAGAGCAGGGCGACCTTTTGCTCAACGACGACGATGGTGATTCCAAGTGCGCGGTTTGCCTCGCGCAGCGTCTCGAAGACCAACGTGGAGCTGGCGGGGTCGAGTGCCGCGGTGGGCTCGTCGAGAACCAAGACGCGCGGGCGCATGGCGAGGATGGCGGCGATGGCTACCTTTTGCTTCTGTCCGCCCGAGAGCGTGGCGATCTCGCGGTCACGCAGGTCGCTGATGCCGACGGTCTCGAGCGTTTCGCTCAAGCGCTGCTCGATCTTGTCGTGGGGAACGCCAAAGTTCTCGAGGCCAAAGAGCATCTCGTCCTCGACGATCGAAGCGACCATCTGCGTGTCGATATCCTGCAGCACGCTGCCGACGATTTGCGACACGTCGGTCAGCGAGACCTCGCAGGTGTCGTGGCCGTCAACCATGACGGACCCAAAGAACGTGCCGGTGTAGTGGTGGGGCACGGCACCTGACAGGCAGGCGGCAAGCGTGGACTTGCCGGCGCCCGAGGGCCCGATGATGCCGATGAAATCTCCCTTGTTCACGCTGAGCGAGATGTGGCTGAGCGCCTGCTCGGTCTGCGTGCCATAGGAGAACGAGACATCGTCGACGTTGATGATCGTTTCCATGGATACCTTTCATAGTCATTGGGGACGTTCTTAAATGACCAGTTGTTTAAGACCGTCCCAAAAAAGCTCGTTGTTTGGGACGGTCTTTGGTGGTGAAGCACGGAGACGGCTTTACGAGGGCCCCGGGTTGGCGCGAAAGAGGAGCGAAGCGTACTTGGGTACGCGAGCGACGAATGAACGCCAAGATGGGGTGGCTCGTAAAGCCGAGCGGGTTAGTTGAGCCTAAGGGCCTTCTGGATGGGCAGGTAGAGGGCGCCGACCAGAATGGCGTTAAAGGCGGCGGTCATGGCGACGACGGGCAGCATGGCGGCGGCGAGCTCGCCTACCACGCCGAGCATAGCCATCTTGATGACCATGAAGATGACGCCCGAGACAAAGGTGGTCACGAACGTTGCGACGATGGCGACGGCTGGCTTAACCTGGCCGTCCTTGGCAGCAGCGTTGACAATGACGGCCATGAGCATGGCGGCGATGCCCTCGGCGGCAAAATCGACAAACGGCGAGGTGGTGGTGATCTGGATTACAGCCGCCGAGATCAGGCCGATAACGAGCGCCTGGCCAATGTTGGGACGAACGACCAGGATGGTGAGGCAGAAGGCCGAGATAATGAACTCGGGGCTGATCATGCCGCCCGAGATGCCGGAGATGGCCTTGCCGACGGTGAAGTTGAGGATGAAGCCGGCGGCAAGCAGGATGGCGAGCAAGACGAGGGCGCGGACGTCGAGTTTGCCGCGGTCGGCGGTCTGGACGGTGCGGGGCTGGGCGGTGGTGGTGTTCTGAGACATGGTGAAAATCCTTTCGGAAGGGAAGTGCAAGAGAAGAAAGCGGAGGCGCGTGATGCGAATGCGATTGGGCTCGAGATAGAAAAAGGCCCCCGGTCGAAACCGGAGGTCTTCCAATCACCTAGAGCGCAAAAACAGGCGTGAGGGACTCACTGTCGACCGATCGTATTCGCATCACGCCACCACCAGTTGTTGAGAGACTTCATCGTGTTCTTCATGTTGGTGGCTCCTTTCGTGATACCGTGGCGCGGTCGCACCTAGTTGTTGTTGTGCTGCACTATAGCACAGCGAAGTGTGTGCAGGGAATCTTTTTTGAAAAGATTTCAGCAGTGTTTCCCGCGGTGTTTCCCGCCGGTCAGATAACGGGTCAGGAGGGCAAGACCGCTCGCACTGTCTTGCCCTCCCTTAGGACGTGAGGGCCTTAGGCCTTCTTGCGACGATAGAGCACGAAGCCGCAGACACCGATGACGACGACGGCGCCAACGGCCATGGCGGCCATGTTGTTGCCCTCGGACTTCTCCTCGGTTGCCTCTTCCTCAACCTCGGGTTCGGCCACGTCCTCATCGGAAAGGGCCTCGTCGGCGTAGGTGATGGACTCGACCAGGCAGTCGTTGTCAGCATCGTAGTCACTCGGGACGAACTCCTCGGAGAAATCGCCCTCCTTGAGGTAGTCGCGCATCTCCTCGAGCATGGCCTTGCACTTAACATAGGTGTTCTTGGTTGCAGCCTTGCCGGCCTTGTTGGCCAGGGCGGTACGGGCCTCGGTGCCTTCTTCGGCCTGCATGGCCTCGTCGACGGTCAGGTTCTGCTCGATGAGTTCCTTCTGCAGGGCGTCGAGATAGGCGCGGACGCCGGTGGCGCAGTGGTCGCGGTTCTCATAGGCGAGCGTGTTGATGTCCATGAGGACGTAGTTGATGGAGTTCTTGGGCTCCTCGTTGTTCACGACGTCTTCCTCTTCGCAGTGATCGAAGGAGACATCCTGATCGCTGAAGTAGGGGCTGACCTCGGTGAGCAGTGCGGAGTAGAAGGGGATGGCGACGGAGAATTCGGCGTTGGAGAGCATCTCCCACTGAATGGTCGCGATCTCGGGGTCCATGCCCTGACGGATCTGGAAGGTGTGGATCTCGGTGTTGCGGTTGGAGCCGATGGCATAGGCGCCGTCGGTGTTGGCGTTGAGGCCGGCGACATTCTCGCCGCGAGCGGCGAAGGAACGAATCATCTCAAAGGTGTTCCAGTCGGACTTGCCGGGCTGGAAGAACAGCGGCTGCATCTCGTGGACCAGGGCGCCGGTCGTGGCGCGAGCCTCTTCGCGCTCGTCCTTGACGATCTCGTAGTCGGTGCCCTCGGCAAGCGGAGCCATGAAGTAATCACGACCCTGGATATAGCGCGACCACTGGTGCATACCGGCCTCGCTAATCTCCTCGCCGTAGGTCTTGGCGACGTCGAACTTGCCGTCGGTGTACTCGGCAAAGCCCTTCTCCTTAGGCATGGACTCGATGCCTTCGGAATGGAGACAGTTCTCGGTGTCATCGAGGTCGACGTTATAGGTGAGGTTGCCGATGTTGGGGTTGAGCGAGGCGATGTCATCGGCGAGCTTCATAGCAATCCACTGATGGCCGGAAAGCGCGGCGAACAACCAGGTCTCGGTGCTGTCGGCGATGATGATCTGGTCGTTGGAGCAGACGCCCTGCTCGTCGATCAGGCTGCCGATGAGCTCGACGCCCTCGCGGGCCGTGGCGCTCTCGCCCAGGATGACGCTGGCATAGCTGTATTCGCCAATGCCAGTCTCCTCGGTGATGGGGTCGGCCTCTTCGGCCTTCTCGTTATAGGAGGTGCTCAGCGTGGCAGAGCAGGAGACGCCCTTCTCGTTGATGCCTGCCTCGGAATATGCGTCGTAGCGATCTTCCCACTGCGAGGGGTTGTCGCGAACGAAGGTGTAGCGGTAGGTTGCGCCCTTGGACTTGTACTCAAAACCGGACTCGACCGAGGTGTACTCGTTGCCGTCCTTGTGTGCGGGCTCAATGCCAAAGTGCTTGACATAGCGCGGACCGAAGTCCTCGGAACGGCCGTAGTACGTGTTGCCGTCTGCCGTGAGCTTGCTGCCCATGTAGATCTGGGTGCAGGCGAGTGCCGAAGTCGGCATGGCCATGATGGCCGTTGCTCCAAACGCAAGGCCGCAGCCGAGCTTTTTGAGCGTGTTGACAGGATGAGTAAACCTCATAATCCCTCCCAACCGTTGAAACCCCGCGGAACCGTGCAGGATTTCAGCTAATAAATACATCTATTAGCCTATAGGAAGTCTCAATAGTATTCATCTATTTCGATGAAATACTCGATGAGCGTCCTAAAATATGCGATGAGCGGACAAGAATACTCATTATCTAGCTTTATTTAAATAAAGACGCCCTGCAATTACTGTACCTGAATAAAGCGCCTTGCACGGGGCACAAAGAAAAATCCCCCGCTGTCGTGCAAATGCATAAACAACAGGGGAGACGATAATTGGATGAATATCATACCAATGTGGAATTACTTCTTCCGGCGGTGGATCACGTTAATCGCATAGCCGACGAGCATGGCCAGAACAATGACGATAAAGCCGAGCAGGGGATTGTCGTTCATGGGGTCCTCCTATTTTCCGAGCGGGGAGAATTCGTCGACGATGAGGTCGAGGCATTGCGGAAGCGCGCGGGCTCCAAAGACGCCCGAGTTGCTGGAGATGATCTCGCCATCGAACTGCATGCCCAGCGACGGCGTGCAGGTGATTTTGGCTTCCTTGGTCTGGATGATCTTGAACTGCGGACGGCCGAGCACCTTGCCGGCGGGGTCGAGCGCGGCGGTGATCACAGTGGGCAGGAGCTGGACGGTTTTTACGGGCTCGATGACCGCGATGTCGACCATGCCGTCGTTCATGCGGCAGTCGGGGAACAGGTTGATGTCGTTTTGAATGACCGAGGTGTTGCCGGCCATGCAGCAGATGCCATCGAGCTCCTCGACAATGCCGTCATGCTCAATCGTAAAATGCGCCACCGTGGGGTTGGGTGTGGCGAGCGCCGACAGGAAATAGGCGATCTCGCCGATGTCGTTTTTGGCGGGGGCGGCCTTCATCATGATCTCGGCGTCGAAGCCCGAGCCGGCGATGATGATAAAGCCGTGGCGCTTCTCGTTGCCGTTCTCGTCGAGCCAAAAGAGCTCGCCCATGTCCACTTTGACCGTGCGACCGGCGCGGCAAGCCTTGGCAAGCGCCGCTGCCTCGGGGGCATTGCCGATGTTGTTGAAGAACAGGCAGGCTGTGCCGGAGGGGAAGACGAGCGTGGGGACACCGCATCCGCGCATCTGGTCGAGCACGTTGGAGACGGTGCCGTCGCCGCCCGAAACGACCACGCGATCAAACTCGCGCACGTCTGCCACGGCGTCCTCGGGCTCCATGCCATCGCCGATAAAACGCATCACGACCTCGTCGCCGCCCTGCGCGAGGGCGTGCGTGAATGCGTAGATTTCATCTGAGCTGGGGCCCGATGCCGGGTTGTGGATGATAAGGCAGCGCATACTTACGTTCCCGTTCTGTGACTAACCGAGTATAGTTGTAAGGCAATGCCGATATCCTACCCGTGTTTTTCGGGCCTAACCTTATTCGATGGGTTGATATGTACATTTCCACACATCAGGCTCTACTCGACTTTTGCCAGCGCGCCCGTGAGTTCGACGCGATTGCCGTCGATACCGAGTTTTTGCGCGAGCGCACGTTCCATCCGCGCCTGTGCTTGGTTCAGATTGCCACCCCTGCCGAGAGCGTCGCGGTCGATCCTTTGGTGATCGACGACCTGTCGCCGCTTGCCGAGCTTATGGCCGACGAGAGCGTGACTAAGGTCTTCCACGCCTGCTCGCAGGATATGGAGGTCATGCTCCATACCGTGGGCGTGCTGCCGCGTCCCATTTTTGACACGCAGGTGGCCGCCGCCTTTTTGGGCGAGCGCCAGCAGATTTCCTACGGCGCGCTCGTGCAGACGTTTTGTGGCGTATCGCTGCCCAAGACCGAGTCGCTGACCGATTGGTCGCGCCGCCCGCTGACCGATAAGCAGATTGAGTACGCGATCGATGACGTCAAGTACCTGATCGTCGCTTATACCGAGATGATGAGCCGCCTGCGCGAGCTGGGCCGCGTGGACTGGGTGCTCGATGAGTTGCGTCCTCTTGCCGACGAGTCACACTACCGCGCCGACCGCCATGAGGCATTCCGCAAGGTCAAGCGCATCAATTCGTGTAGCCGCCATCAGCTGGGCATCGCGCGCGAGCTTGCCGCTTGGCGCGAGGACCGCGCCGAGCGCCGCAACATCCCGCGCAAGTGGGTCATGTCCGACGATACACTGCTGGCCCTGGTTAAACGTAATCCCGTGCGTGTTGAGGAGTTCCGCAGCATCCGCGGCACCGATCAGCTGGGGGAGCGCGACGTGGACGGCGCGCTCATGGCCATTAAGCGCGGTGCGAGCTGTCCGCACGATCGCCTGCCGCTCATGGTGCGCGGGCACCGTCAGATTTCGCCGGAGCTGGAAAGCGTGACGGACCTGATGTATGCGCTCATTCGCCTGGTCGCCGAGCGCTCGGGCGTGGCGACCTCGGTCATTGCCTCGCGCGATGACCTGGCCGATTACATTGAGCATCCCGAGCAGAGCCCCCTGCGCGAAGGCTGGCGCTTTGAGCTTGTGGGCTCGCGCCTGGACGATTTGCTCTCGGGCAATATGGGGTTGACGGTCAAAGATGGCAAAATTGAATTGCTGTAGGTATATAGTTACGCGGTTTTACCAAACCGCGTAACAGCTCGACGCTGCAAACGGCCGAGAGCGGCAATCTGACGTTCAATCGTCGCTCGCGTACCAAAGTACGCGTCGCTTCTCTTTCACGTCACCTTGCTCGCTCTCGGCCGTTTTCGCTCATATGACCCAATCCGCTGTCAAGAGCCACAATGGCCCCGCCGACCGCTTGCAATCGGTCGGCGGGGCCTGCCGTTGAACCCGTCCCGGTCCGCCCCCGGCATGTCGTCGACGCCTTCGGCTCAGTCTCATATCCGCGGATACCGCTCCGGCGGCCCGCAATCCTCTCCTTCGGCGGGGCTCCCCAAGTCTGACTACGCGCATGCGGCCGCTGCCGCGCGCCCAGCGAAAGCGGGGGTATCCCCGAAGGCTGCCCGGCTCGCCGGGACGGGGGCTATGTCTATTCGGTTGCCTCCCGGCACATCGCGCCGAGGGCCCACAGCCACCTCACGAGCTCGGCGGCGGTGGCGGCGTTCGCCTTCGCCTGGGGCATGCCCCTGGCGAGCATCTCCTCGCGGCGCCGGAGCAGGCGCTCGGAACCCTTCCTCCCGTGCATCCTCACCTCGAGCGGGACGCCGCTGCCCTTGGGCATCAGCTTCGGTTGGTGGCTCGCCTGGACGTAGCTCCAGGACCCCTCGACGGCCAGCCTCCTGACGAGGGCGTTGCCGGCCCCGCTGATCCCGCCGAGGCGCACGGAGTCCGCGCTCGACCTCTGCTTCGGGGCGAGGCCGAAGTAGGCCGTCACCTGCCTGCCGGAGCGGAACCTCGAGAAGTCGCCGACCTCGGACGCGAAGGCGGCGGCGAGCGCGAACCCGCACCCCTTGATCGACTGGAGCGCCTCGACCTCCGCCGAGAGGGGGCCCGCCGCGACGGCGGCCCTGTACTCGGCGAGGAGGTCGTCGCGCGTCTCGGCGGCCGCCTCGACCTCGCTCCTCAGCGCCGCAAGCGCCCGGATGCCGCCGTCGTCGGCGGGCCGGACCTTGTCGAGCCACCTGAGGAAGTCGTACGTCCAGTACCTCCGGGGGTTTCCGGCCGGCGTCGTGCCGCCGTAGGCGTAGCCCCGGCGGGCCAGGAACGCCAGGAGCCGCTGCTTCGCCGCCGCGAGCCTCGCGGTCGCCGCGTCGTGGGC
>NZ_CAXSKI010000005.1:0-145524 GCF_964237925.1 Collinsella aerofaciens ATCC 25986
GCTCGACCTTCTCCCTGCTGTACATGCGAACCTCCAGTCCGGACCGCCCCGCGGTCCAACTTTCTGTCCGCACCCCCAATCGTTCATATAGCTAGCTGGTTTGTACCCTCCGCCAAACAGCACGTATCCAGCAAACGAGAAATCGAACAGAATGGGAAATGTGGGCATCCAGCACGTGAACTTATTGCCGCCGATACCGGGAAACGCCGCGGGGAAATCAAACGGAGTGATCTCTTGGTCCATGGTGGTGGGAATGATGGTGGTCGAGCCCGATTCCGCCTTTGCGGCCGGCGCGGTGACAACGGCCATAGGGGATGAGAGCGTGTAGGTTTTGCCCTGGTAGTCGAGCATAAAGCGCAGCTTGCACCCTTCCTCCAGAAGGCCCGAAGCTGCATCGAGGAACGTGTCTTCAAGCGTGAACGTCGCCAGATTATCCGCGCCCGATGCGCTGGCCTTGATCTGGCCGATCTGCGTGACGGTTTCGGGTGAGCTGCCCGCAGCGGGCATCACTTTATTGATATGCAACGTTGCCTGCCCGCCCTGCGGCAGATGAGCCTGCACGGTAAAAGCGTGCGTGTCGGGCTGGTCGTTTGCTGCTTCGTCCGCTGGCATTGCCATAAACGTGGCGTCGGCGTACTGGATGTCCCATTCGTCGAACGTGAGCTGTCGAAAGTACGGCTCGCCATCGGAGAGCGGACGTGTGGGTGCGGTAATAGCGGTGCCGCCCTGGATACGCGCAAGGGGAATCTCGACATCGCGGTAGCCTGCCATGCTAATGGAGATGCCGCCGTTAAAGTCGTACGCGTCGAGAAGCGTTGCCTCGTCCACGTAGCCTTCTGAAAGAGGGGCGACCTCAAAGATGGCCGTGCCTTCGTCATCGGTCGTGGCGGTGAGCTGCTTGCCTGCGGCATAGCGCGATATGAGCGTGACCTGGGCACCCGTGATGGGCGTATTCTTGTTGGCGACGTCGACCACGACCACACCAAACATGGTGCGCGAGAGCACCAAGACCTTGAAGGGATCATCTTCGTCGGCGTATGCCTCGGCGGGGGCGAACGGCAATATGAAGGCGTTTGCGCTTCCCGGCACGCGCGGCAACATAATGCTCGCCAGCGAGGACGCTCCGGCAACAAGTAACGAACGGCGATCAAGCATCTTTGGCTCCCATCCCGCAGGTATCGGTGGAAATAATCCAATTTTGCGAGAAGGCATCCTGTCACGGTAGTGCCGTCCGAGGGCCAAAATGTCCAATTTGAGCGAGCGAAGCGCCGGGGCTCCGGGGCGCACGTGCCGCGCTAGGCAGTCTGGCCGCTAACGCAGCATATGCGCGACCAGTTCGGTGCGCGTGCCGATGCCAAGCTTTGCATACACGTTGGACAGTCGATTTTTAACGGTACCTGGCGACACGCCCATGTGGCGTGCGATTTCGGCGTTGGTCCATCCGCGGCAGGCGAGCATGGCCATGGTGAACTCCGTGGTCGTTAAATCGTCGGCAACGTCCTCGCCCGAATCGGGGTTGTGGATGCGCCGCCAGCCGTAGCTGAATCGATACGTAATCTCGATGATACGTGCGAAATCGTCAGGGTATTGCGATTTTAAGCATGCCTCGATAAGCCCCTGTAAAAGGCCGTGGTGCTCGCCAATGAGCTCGATAAGGCCGTCGGGGCGCGCAATGTTCCAAGCGGCTCCGAAGTGCGTTTTTGCGGCGTCGACGTCTTTGAGACTCATGCATGCCATGGAAGCTGCCAGGTGCAGGAACAGTTCCGAGATCGGATAGCTCCCCTGTTTCATGATCAGGGCGTTTTCCGCCATGCCCAGACTGCGGCCATATTCGCCGCGCAGGTACAGGGCATGCGCCATCACGTAGCTGGCGAACAGGCGCAGGCCTTCGGGCAGATGCGCCGCAAGCGGATAAAACTCTTCGGCAGAATACGGGGAAGACAAGTGCAGCAGGACGCTTGCGGCCGAGGCGAACAGGATATGCGTGGCGTGGACGGCGGGTGATTCCTCGTCAGTTGGCGTATCGAGGATGCCCGCAAGACAACGGCGGGCGTCGGCGATACGGTTGAGCGACAGGCTGGCGTATCCGCAGATAAAGCATGCGGAATAGCGCAGTGCGGAATCGGTGGCGTCAAGATAGGGGCGCGCCGTCTTGGCAGCGAGGGCGGCCTGTCCGCGAAAGTACAGCGCTTCTGCCGTGGCGATGGTGCGTGAATCGGGGTCGGAAATGCCTGCAACCGCAGCGTCAATCTGCCCCGGCACAAAGGCAGTGCACATCAACGGCATGGGAACGCATGGGTAGCCATCGCAGTCCATCTTCCATCTCCCAACAGCTGGCAACAATAGCAGCAATTGTACTCCTGTTGCTCGGGACCCCTTTCGTTTTACTGCTCGGTTGACGCTGCGGATCGTTTTGGAAGGCTTACGAGCATGGTGGTCCCGTTCTCGGAACTTGTTTCGACCTCTACTGTGCCACCGTGAAGAGCTGCAATCTCCCAAACGAGCGCTAGTCCGAGTCCTGCGCCGCCGTATGCCCTGCTGCGGGATTTGTCTAGACGAAAGAACGGTTGGAAGATGCTCTCACGGTACTGCTTGGGTATTCCCGGGCCCTGGTCCTCGACTCGCAGGAACACGTGGCTGTCGTTGTCGCAGATGGAGACGGTAACGCTCGAGTCGGTGCGGCTATAGCGGATAGCGTTTTCGGCCAGGTTAAACACCAGCCGATAGAGGAGCGTGTCGCTCCCGATTACTAGAGCGTCTCCGGCACAATTGAGGGCTATGCCCCTTTTTTCGGCAAGTGGCGCAAGGTCGGTGAGGACCTCTTCGGACAAGGGACCAAGTTCCACATCGTCCTCGCAAGGAACACTGCGGAGCTCACTCATCTCGAGCAATACCTTGGCCATTCGAGACATGCGCTCGGTTTGTTCTTGTAGCAGGCCGAGCAGCTCGGCCGTTTCGGGTTGCAAACCGGAGTGCTCGGAGATGAATAGTTCAATCTGTGCTTGCATAAGGGCGAGCGGGGTGCGCAGCTCGTGTGCGGCGTTGCCGGTAAACTGACGCTGTGCAGAGAACCCTTCGCCAAGACGGGCGATCATGTCGTTGAAAGAGGCGCTGCATCGTTGTAGCTCGATGGGCACATCTTCACTGAGCCTGATTTCGCTTAGGTTGTCAGGCTGCACACGCTCGACCTGGGCCGCAAAAGCCCGTAGCGGTTTGAGTGCACGGCCGCTCACAAAGTATGCCAGCGCGCCGCCAAGGAGTGTTACTCCAGCCGTGATGTACCAGGCTGTCGTGCCAAAAGACTCCTGTGCGTCGTTTACGACGATCGTGACCTCGTCATCGGGGGTCGCTTTCGTAGGGTCGAACGCCTGGGGCGAATTTTCGCCGGTTGCGTTAAAGGCCGAGATGTTACTGCCGATGGCATCCATGTAGCGCATGCCCGTATAGCCGACCAGGCAGTTCGTCAGCACGCATGCCGCACACGTGAGCAGTGCCGTCGTAATCGTTATGCGCCATTGCAGCGAAAGCCTTTTCATTCGCTATCCTCCATAACGTAGCCCTCTCCAATCCGATTGCGAATCGGGTCGTATCCCAAAGCGCTGCGTAGCTTTTTGCGGAGTGACGAGATGTGAACGCGGGTCGCGTTGCTAAAGCTGTTCACGCTGCTATCCCAAACGTGCTCTATAAGCTCCTCTTGGCTTACCGGTCGCCCCTGATTAAGCATCAGGTATTCCAAGATTCCCGTTTCCTTGCGCGTAAGAGATAGGGCCTCGCTGTCTACGGAAGCGATGCGCGCCTTGGTGTCAAAGCGGAGCTTTCCACAGGTTAATACTATGTCGCTTTGTGCAAAGCGCCTGAGGGTAAGGCTGCGGATCCTTGCCGCAAGCTCGTCAAGATGAAACGGCTTGGTAAGGTAATCGTTGGCGCCGGCATCGAGTCCGGCGACCTTGTCGGCGACCTCGCCGCGTGCGGACAGAATCAGTACCTTGGTCTCGCAGTCGGTTTTCCTAAGTTCCCTGAGCACGGTCATGCCATCGATACGGGGAAGGTTGAGGTCGAGTACCACGAGGTCAAAGACTTCGACGCCCAGCAGGTCGAGCGCCTCCTGTCCGTCGTGGCAGCAGTCGACGCTGTACGCCAAGTTTCGCAAGCTGCGCGCGATTGCATCGCACAGCGCTCGCTCGTCTTCGACGATCAAAATACGCATAACAGTCTCCTTGCACATTCCAAATCGCGCTTAACACGGATTTTATAGTCGATATGGTCCAATGGTCGCGTAACGAAAGGAGTGGTCAGGTTGTTCAAAGCGGTAAAGCCCGTGGTACAGGTCGCTTTGTTGATCGTCGGAATTGCCATGGTGTGCTTTGGTGTTATGCGTGGCGAGGCGGATGCCGTGCTGGCCAAAGCGATTAGGCTGTGCTTGGAGTGTATCGGAATTGGATAAAAGAGAAAACACTGCGTCGCATGTTTTGGCCCGATTTCGCGGATTCATTCAGGCGGCGGCGACGCTGGTCATCAACATTCACCTGCCAAACTTTGCCAAAGGCGGCATCTATCAGGGCGCGGGAAAAACAGTCTGCGTACCTGGACTTAATTGCTATTCGTGCCCCGCGGCATCGGGTGCGTGCCCCATCGGGTCGTTCCAGTCGGTGGTAGGTTCATCCAAGTTCAACTTTTCTTACTATGTTACCGGTACGCTCATTTTGCTCGGCGTGCTGCTGGGACGCTTTGTATGCGGCTTTCTGTGCCCGTTTGGCTGGCTGCAGGAGCTGCTTCATAAGATTCCCGGCAAAAAGTTCTCCACGAAAAAGCTCAAGCCGCTCACGTACATCAAGTACGTCGTGCTGCTGTTTGCCGTGGTGCTGCTGCCCGTCTTGGTGGTTAACGACGTGGGCATGGGCGACCCGTTCTTTTGTAAGTACATCTGTCCACAGGGTGTGCTCGAGGGCGCCATTCCGCTGGCCATTGCCAACGCCGGCATTCGATCTGCGCTGGGGCAGCTCTTTACCTGGAAACTTGCCGTTCTCATTGCCGTGGTAGTGCTGAGCGTTTTGTTCTATCGCCCCTTCTGCAAATGGATTTGTCCACTTGGCGCATTCTATGCGCTCATGAATAGGGTGTCCCTACTGGGGATTCGGGTTGACGCATGCAAATGTGTCTCGTGCGGCAAGTGTTCAAGGGTTTGTCAGATGGACGTTGATGTGGTCCGCGCGCCCAATCATGCCGAATGTATCCGGTGCGGAAAGTGCATCGGGGCCTGTCCTGTCGATGCCATCAGCTATCGCTATGGCCTGGATGTATCGGCGGAAAAGCTTCCCTTGACCGCCGATAAAAAGTAAACAAGCTTCGACAAAACGGAGGAATGACTATGAAGCTTTCTAAGATTGCGGCCCTGTTTATGGTGCCGGTATTGGCCTTGTGCCTTGTGGCATGTTCGGCGCCCGGTGGCAATGTGAGCGAATCTGCGAGCTCCGATCCTAAGATCGCAGAACTCACTGCGCAGAAGCCGGCCAATGCCGACGAGGCCGCCGAGCTGTATGCGAAGCTCATGCAGAAGGAGAACGAGATCTTTTCGAGTGATAACGCGCTGTGGGAAAAGGTATTCAATGCGGCAAATAAAGACTCGACAATGATTGAGGACGGCAGCAATTACGGCGATTTCTTGCTCAAGACCATCGACGGCGCCAAGGATGAGTTTACGGCGGATGAGCTTAAGACGCTCAAGGCCGGTGCGCAGCAGATCAAGGAAATCGAGGACAAGCTCGAGAGCTTGGAGAAGGAGTTCCCCGGCTGTGGAAGCACGCCGAGCGCAGGCGAGAGCGTCGACGCTTCGACCGCTGGCATGACGGCTGGTGCCAATGCTTCGAGCGAGGCGACGAAGTTCCCCAGCTTTACGGGCAAGGACCTGGACGGCAACGACGTGAGCAGCGACGAGCTGTTCTCTAAGAACAAGGTTACCGTCATGAACTTCTGGTTCACCACTTGCAAGCCGTGCGTGGGTGAGTTGGGCGATCTTGAGAAACTGAATCAGGAGCTTGCCGAGAAGGGCGGCCAGGTCGTGGGCGTCAATTCCTTTACGCTCGATGGCAACAAGGGCGAGATTGCAGATGCCAAGGACGTGCTGAGCAAGAAGGGCGTGACATATAAGAACATCTGGTTCAAGTCGGATAGCGAGGCCGGTAAGTTTACGTCAAATTTGTTCTCGTTCCCGACAACGTATGTCATCGATCAGAATGGCAACATCGTAGGGGATCCAATCGTGGGAGCCATCAGCTCCGCCGAGCAGCGCGCAGCACTCGACAAGCTTATCGACCAGGCGATTGCGAATAGCGAGCAGTAAAAACCGCGTAAAGCATAGCGAGGATCGTGTGTCGCTGTGCGAAGTAGTCTGCTGCCTTTCAAGATAATCTCCACCATTTTGAGGTCCCGCTCGGGACCTCTTCTTTTGGGCACCATCCCGTTCGTTTTTTTGGCGCGGTTCGTTACATTCCTCACTGGCTCCGGCAAAAATGGGGATAGAGTAGGACAAACGCGTCGAATACGAACGGCGGGGGAGAGTGGGCGAGTGCGCCCGCGTGGGAGAGGTTGCCGTCCATGTTGGAGCTCAAAGGTATTTGCAAAAGGTACGTCACGCAGTCGTTTACGCAGGTGGCGCTCGATAACGTGAGCCTGGCTTTTCGCGATAACGAGTTCGTGGCCATTCTGGGACCTTCGGGGTCGGGTAAAACTACGATGCTCAACGTTATCGGTGGGCTCGATCATTTCGATTCTGGCGACCTGCTGATCGACGGTATTTCGACCAAAGACTTTCACGATCGCGATTGGGATGCCTACCGCAACAACCGCATCGGCTTTGTGTTCCAAAGCTATAACCTCATTCCGCATCAGACCATTTTGGAAAACGTGGAGCTGGCGCTCACGCTCACGGGCGTGGGGCATGCCGAGCGTCGCCAGCGTGCGCGCGAGGCATTGGAGAAAGTCGGCTTGGGCGAGCACGTTAACAAGCGCCCGAGCCAGCTTTCGGGCGGGCAGATGCAGCGCGTGGCCATCGCCCGCGCCCTGATTAATGATCCCGAGATTGTGCTGGCAGACGAGCCGACCGGCGCTTTGGATTCAACGACATCCGTACAGGTCATGGACCTGCTCAAGGACGTGGCGCGCGACCGCCTGGTCATCATGGTCACGCACAATCCCGAGCTGGCGTACCAGTACGCCACGCGCATTGTTAACCTGGCGGACGGCAAGATCACCGACGATTCCGACCCTTTCGATGTCGCTGACGCCACGCGCCGCGAGGCCAAGCCTACGCGCAAAACCTCGATGAGCTTTGTGACGGCGCTGGGGCTTTCTGCCCGAAACCTTATGACCAAAAAGGGCCGTACGGCCATGACTGCCTTTGCGGGCTCGATTGGCATTATCGGTATCGCGGCGATTCTGGCGCTGTCCAATGGCGTAAACGGCTACATCAAAAAGGTCGAGGAGGATACGCTCTCGAGCTACCCGCTCACCATTTCCAAGCAGGATTACGACCTGTCGTCCATGATGGGCGGACAGGGGGCTGCGGATGATGACTCGCCTGAAAACGTGGATTCGTCCGACGACAGTGCCGGCGACAAGGCTCAGGGAAACGATAAGATTCCCGTGGTCACGGCCGTAAAGGATATGTTTGCAAGTGTTAAGTCCAACGACATGACGAGCTTTAAGGCATGGCTCGATGCCGGTGGCGACGGCATCGATAAAGAAGTCAACGCCATTCAGTACGGCTACGGTGTATCGCCGGTTGTCTATCGTGCCGGCAAGGGCGACGAGAAGCCCGTCCGGCTTGTTCCCAACGCTATGACCGAGGCCATGAGCGGAGGCGCGAGTTCGGCGGCAACGGTGAGCATGGAATCCATGGGAACCTCGGTCTTTAACGAGATGATTGACGACCAGAGCCTGCTCGACAGCCAGTACGATGTCGTCGCCGGTCATTGGCCCACGTCTGCCAACGAAGCCGTGATGGTGCTCTCGAGTCGTGGCACGGTGGGCGACTACACGCTCTACAGCATCGGCGCGCTGGATATCAATGAGCTCAACGATCTGGTAAACAGCGCTATGACGGCTGACGGTGGGGTCGAAACGCCCGAGACCGGCACCGAATTTACCTACGACGATGCGCTGTCCACGACGTTTAAGGTGCTGTCGCCGGCCGATGCGTATCGCAAAAACGAAGAGACCGGCATATGGACCGATATGTCTGGCGACACCGACTTTATGGCCGCCAAGGTTGCCGACGGTATCGACGTGCACATTGTGGGCGTGGTGCGACCCAACGAGACCGCCAACGCGAGCGCGTTGTCCCCGGGCATTGCCTACACGCATGCGCTGACTCGCCAGCTTATGGAGCGCGCCGCCGATTCGCAGATTGTGCAGGAGCAACTCGCCCACCCCGAGACGGATGTCTTTACGGGCAAAACCTTCGACGAACTGCAAGGCGAGGCCAAGCAAGGCGTGGATCTGGGCAGCATGTTCAGTGTGGACGAGGCAGCGCTCAAGAGCGCGTTTTCGTTCGATACATCTGCGCTCTCGGGTGCAGCCGGCGGTATGGACCTTTCTGGCATCGATCTGTCGGGGCTGGACATTGACCTTTCGGGCGTTGGCAAGGACATCGACTTCAGCGACATCATGGCAAAAGCGCCAACCCCAGATTTCTCGGATATCTTTGACGGTCTGGAACTCACGCCCGAGCAAATGCAGCAGGTGGGAACACTAGCCAACCAGCTGTTTGAGGGCTTTTTGCAGTCTGATCAGTTTAAGGCGCTGTCGCCCGATGATCTTAAGGACGCGTCAAAGCTCTCTGCCGCATTCTCGACGTATCTTGAGAATGATGACACAGCCCAGCAAATCCTGGCCCAGCTCAAAGCGCTCGGCGGCGATGCTCCGGCCGAGCGTCTGCAGCAGGCGATGACCGACTATGTGCAAAAGCAGCTGGCTCCGTATCTGCAGCAGGCTATGGATCAGGTGATGAAGTCGATCAGCGATCAGATTGCGGCGACGGTGTCAGCTCAGCTCAAGGCAGGCACAGCAGAGCTCATGGGCCAGATGGCGACGCAGATGTCGTCAAGTTTTGCCAACTTGGCGGGCGCCATGCGCGTGGATGCGAGCGCCTTTGCTCATGCCATCCACTTCAACATGGACGCCGAGGACCTGAGCTCGCTCATGATGAGCTATGCGAAGGCGTCGAAGCTCACCTACGACAACAATCTGACCACGTTGGGCTATGCGGACGAGGCAGACCCCATCTCAGTCAAGATTTTCCCGCGTGACTTTGAGGCCAAGGAGCGCGTGCTCGATCACATCGACGCGTACAACAAGCAGGTCAAAGCCTCTGGCCACGATGAACAGGCAATCTCATACACCGACTACATGGGCATCATCATGGGTTCGGTGACCGACATCGTGAACACCATCAGCTTGGTGCTCATCGCATTCGTGAGTATCAGCCTGGTGGTGAGCTCCATCATGATCGGCATCATCACCTACATCAGCGTGCTGGAACGCAAAAAGGAGATTGGCATCCTGCGTGCGATCGGCGCGTCGAAGCGTAATGTGGCCAACGTATTCAATGCCGAGACCTTTATCGAGGGCCTCATTGCCGGCGTCTTTGCCATTATCGTCGTGGTGCTCGTGAGTTTTCCGGTTAATACCTGGGCGCTTACTGCCAAACAGGTACCCAATCTGATGAGCCTGCCCGTGCAGGATGCGCTGGTGCTCATTGCAATTTCGGTGCTGCTGACGGTTGTTGCCGGCCTGCTGCCGGCCCGTAGCGCATCCAAGAAGGACCCCGTCGAAGCCCTGCGCTCCGAATAATGTGACAAAGGGACAGTCCTTTGTCACGTTCGTTGATATGAGAGAAGAGTAGATGATTCTATCGCTGGCCCCTATGGAGGGGATTACCGGGCATGTGTTCCGTCGCGTGCATGCGGAGTGCTTCGGTGCGCTCGATTGTTATTACACGCCGTTTTTGCCGCCGCCGCGGGTGGGAAACCGCTTTGGCGGCAAGGCGTTTAAGGAGATCGATCCTGCCAATAACCAGGGGCTCAACGTAGTGCCTCAGCTGATGTCCAAGAACGCGGACGAGTTTGTGTGGGCGGCGCAGGTGCTCGCCGACATGGGCTACCGCGAGGTCAATCTCAATCTTGGTTGCCCCTCGGGTACGGTTGTTGCCAAGGGCAAGGGCTCGGGTTTCTTGCGTAACTTGGACGAGCTCGAAGTGTTCTTGCGTGATGTGTGCGAGCGCTCGCCGTTGCCGGTGTCGGTAAAAACCAGGCTGGGGCTGGAGAGCGACAACGAATACGAGCGCGTACTCGATCTGTATTGCCGCATGCCGTTGGCAGAGCTCATTGTGCATCCGCGCGTGCAAAAGGACCGCTATACGGGCTCGCCGCGCAAAGAGTTTTATGGCGAGACGCTGGAGCGTGCGCCGTTCCCCGTGGCCTATAACGGTGACATTTTTGATCTTGAGGATATGGACGCGCTGGTGGAGGCCTATCCCGGCACGCGCCATGTGATGTTGGGGCGTGGCCTGCTCGCGAACCCCGCTCTGGCTCGCATGGTCAAGGGCGGCCCTGCTGCAACGGCTGCTGAGCTGCAGCGCTTCCACGACACGCTGTTTGCGGCATATGCAGAAGAGATTGGCGGTAACGCGGTCTTTCGTATGAAGGAGTGGTGGTTCTACGCCAAGTGCGCCTTCGCTGACCCCGCTACCGTTCATAAACTCGTACGCAAGACTAAAAAGGTCGACGAATACCGCGCCGCCGTCGATCGTGTCTTTCGCGAGCAGCCACTTGCACCCATAGCCCGCTTCCACGGCTAGCTAGTCATTGGGAACGTTCTTTAACGACTAGTCATTTAAGAACGACCCCGATGACTATGTTGCACTAGAGCAGGTTCTCTTGTACCCATGCGATGATGTCGCTCGACTCGTAGAGTGGCTTGCCGTCGATGAACAGGCAGGGAACCTGGCGCTTTCCGCCGATGGCGATGAGTGTCTGCTCGGCTTCGGTATCGGTCGAGATATTGCGCTCGGGGATGGTCACACCGTTATCGGCAAGGAATCGCTTGACTTTTATGCAATACGGGCAGCCGGTCATAACGTACAGCGTGAGCTCATGATTAGTAGCCATGGGTCTCCAATCGGTTGAGGTTTCGATTGAAATACCCAAAGCAGCCGCGGTCTATGCGCGCGTCAACGACGACTCGATGGCCTGGACCAGAAACGCCGTGGCTCCGGTGCCGCAGGGCTTGTCGTAGTAGTCAACAAAGCGCTGGTCGGCAAGATAGCCGTGGGCGAGGCCCAGGTATGCTTCGTCTTGGGGCTCGTGTCCCCAGTTAAGGGCAATCCATCGACGGTGCATTGCGACAAGTTTGTGGGTCTCGTTGCTCTCTGGGTCGCCAATGCCCATGGCAATCGAAAGCTGGCCCAGAACAGCGCGTTCAAGTTCCTTCATGTCGTTCCATGTCTCGGGGTCCATGTCCAGCAGCGCTTCGTTTGCTGCGTCGATCGTCTCGTCGCCATAGCGCGCCCGCGCCTCGGCACCGTAGCGCTCCTCGTTTTCCTGCACGGTGCGCCAGCGCTCCAGTTGTGGCAGGACGGCGCCCATGAGCGAGACGGCTTCGTCGAGCGACATGCCGGTGTTTTGCGCCAGCCGCGGGGCACAATCCTCGATCATTGCCTCCATCGTGGTGTCGTAGGTGTACCTGCCGTGGTCGTAGCACCACTTGCAGTAATGGTCGGTCGTGGCGCCCGTGGCATCGGTGCCGCAGTCGTCGGGCGTGAGTATCATGCCGCAGCTCTGGCAATAATGCTCGGGCATTTCGAGCAGGTGGGGCAGCGGCTCGCCGGTTACGGCCGCAATGAGCTTCATCATGTCGATGCCCGGTGTGACCTCGCCGCGCTCCCAACGGCTGACGGCTTGGCGTGTGACGAAGAGCTTGGCGGCGAGCTGCTCTTGGGTAAGGCGATGGGCGCGACGGACAGCGATGAGCTTTTCTGCAAAGGCCATAGCGGCTCCTTTCTGCTGGTTGATGGCTTAAGCATACGCGGCGGCAGGCGCCCTTCCAAGCAACCGTTGGTTGCACGACGGGGGACCGCGGCGAAGAATTGCGCACAACGCCCCACGCCTCCATGCCGTACAATGACCGGCATGGAACCTATTGCATACATACATACCGACCTGCCGCAGAAGTTCGGCATTCCACGCAACAGCTTTTTGGCACCCCATCTGCAGGGACGCATCGTTTTTGAGCCGGAATTTGCCTCCAATGCAGCGGTTGAGGGTCTGGACTCCTTCTCTCACCTGTGGCTGCTGTGGCGCTTCGAAAACGGAACGCCCGGCGGCACGGCTAAGGACATAGCTGCCGATGCCAAAACGCAGGACAGGTCTGGCACCAACGTCAAGTGGTCGAAGACCGTGCGCCCGCCGCGTCTGGGCGGAGCCGAACGTGTGGGCGTCTTTGCCACGCGCAGCCCGTTTCGCCCCAATCCTATCGGTCTTACCTGCGTTAAGCTCAGCCGCGTTGAGCGCACCGACGATGGCCCCATCATCCATGTGCTGGGGGCCGATCTGCGCGACGGCACGCCCATCTACGACATTAAGCCCTACATTCCGTTTGCGGACTGTCACCCGGATGCGACCGGCGGCTGGATTGAGGATGCTCCGTGGCAAGAGCTCGATGTTGAGTTTCCGCAAGCGCTACAGGATATGGTCCCGCCCGCAAAGCTCCCCGGCTTGGTCGAAGTCCTTCGCCAAGACCCACGCCGCGCAGGCAGCAAGCACGAGCCAAACCGCATTTACCACTTGGCTTACGCCGGGCTCGACATATCGTTTACGGTCGATGAAACCCAGCTAACCGTAGTCGCCGTCAACGACGCGCGAGACTAACCAGCCATTCGCCCGCACCCGTCAAATTAAGCGCCAAACCCCGCGCCAAAACCGCCCGTGCTGGTGGACAATAGCGCCTATCGAAACAGTCTACTTTGCACGGGGGTCCAGCATGAAATACGACTTCACTTCAATCATCGACCGCCACGGCATGGACTCCATCGCCGTTGACTCTTGGGGCGAGATCCCCGGTATGGCTCCGAACGCACCCGACGAGGGCTTCGACCGCATCCCCATGTGGGTGGCCGACATGAATTTTGCCACGGTGCCCACGGTCCAGGAACACATCATTCAGCGTGCCCAGCACCCCATGTTTGGCTACTTTAACCCGCGCGCTGAGTACTTCGATCGCATCATCGAATGGCAGAATCGCCGCAATGGCGTCGAAGGTTTGAGCCCTGAACATATCGGCTACGAAAATGGCGTGCTGGGCGGCGTCGTGTCGACGTTGCGCGCGTATGTCCAGCCGGGCGATGCGGTGCTGGTCCACAGCCCCACCTACATTGGCTTTACCAAGTCCATTGAGGCCGCGGGCTATCGTATTGTCCACAGCCCGCTTAAGCTCGACGACCAGGGCGTGTGGCGTATGGACTTTGAGGACATGGAGCACAAGCTCGCCCAAAACCACATCCATGCCGCGGTGTTCTGCTCGCCGCACAATCCCTGCGGCCGCGTATGGGAGCGTGACGAGATCGAGCGCGCCATGGACATCTATCGCCAGCAAGATTGCGTGGTGATCTCGGACGAGATTTGGTCCGATATCATCCTGCCGGGGCACAAGCATATCCCGACGCAGTCGGTGAGCGAGGACGCCCGCATGCGCACGGTTGCCCTCTATGCGCCGAGCAAGACGTTTAATCTGGCGGGTCTGGTCGGCAGCTACCACATCATCTACAACGAGACGCTGCGCGACCGCGTGTGCGCCGTGTCCAACAAGACCCACTACAACGAGATGAACGTCCTCTCCATGCATGCGCTTATCGGTGCCTACCAGCCGCAGGGCTACGAGTGGGTGGACGAGCTCAACCAGGTGCTTGCCGGTAATATCGAGTACTTCTGCACGTATGCAGAAAAACACTGGAAGGGCGTTGCGTTTTCGCGTCCGCAGGGCACGTACATGGTGTTTCTGGACTGCACCGAGTGGTGTCGCGAACATGGCCGCGATATTCAGTGGCTGCTCGACGAGGGGGCGCGCGTGGGCGTGGGGTATCAGGACGGCCGTCCGTTCCACGGGCCCTGCCACATTCGCGTGAATCTGGCGCTGCCGCTTTCGCGCGTAAGGGAGGCGTGCGACCGCCTGGACCGCTACGTTTTTAATGCACGGTAAGTGAGCACTGCATGCGGGGCCTTCTGCCAAGTTGGCTGGAAGGCCCCGCATAGTAAAGCATCTGTAACAATTGGGTGCTCGTGTGGTTTTGTTTGCTATTATCTTTAGCCATTTCAGTCTGTAAACAGGATCGTATGGAGCTCGATGAAAAGACCTCGCCGCTCGGTTGCCATATCGTTGCTTGTTGTGCTTGCAGTAGCGAGCGCCCTTGTCGTAGCGATAGCTGGCTGCTCCGGGTCGAATGACGGAGCCTCGACGTCTGCATTAGAAGGTCTGGACGCCTCGCAAGTCAAAGACGACGACCTTAAGACGCTCAACGTCGGAAGCGACCTCTATCCACCGTTTGTGTATACCGACGAGTACGGCGATATCGTTGGCCTGGATGTCGAGATATTGACCGAGGCTTTGGCTCGCATTGGTTACAAGCCAAAATACCAGCTGATCGACTGGGAAAAGAAGAAGGAGCTGCTGGCGAGCGGCGAACTCGATTGTGTCATGGGCAGCTTTAGTATGACGGGTCGCGAAAACGAATATCGTTGGGCCGGCCCGTACCTTGCGAGCCGCCAGGTGGTCGCGGTCGATCCCCAGAGCGATATCTACACGCTTGCCGATCTTGAGGATAAGATCGTGGCGGTTCAGTCCACCACCAAGCCCGAGGACATTTTGCTCAATCGCATAAATGAAAACGTTCCGCAGACCAAGGAACTCTACAGCTTTTCGGACGGTTCATACCTGAACCCGGCGCTCGTCGAGGGCCTGGTCGACGCTATCGCCGCGCATGAGTCCTCGTTCCTCACCTACGAAAAAGACTATGGTGTGACATATCGCATTTTGGATGAGTCGCTGCTAGAGGTCGGTTTGGGCACCGCTTTCGATATCAACGATACGCGTGGCATTGACGTCAAGCTCACTCATGCCTACCAAGAAATGCTTGCCGATGGCACCATGGAACGCCTGGTGTCAAAGTACTTCGATGACCCTTCGCCATTTTTGAATATGGAGGGCCTGTCATGATCGATGCGCCCGACCACGCTGCTCAGGAGCGGGGCAATCGTTCGGCAGGGGCATGGCTCCTTGTCGCTCTGCTGGGGATAGCGCTCTCGGTTGTTGCCGGCATGATGAGCTACGGTTACACGACGGCCCAAGCCGAGCAGCGCTTTGCCGACGTTGTCGATTACGTGGCGACGCAGAGCCTTTCCCACGACGCGTTCAATAGCGCCTATACGACCAAAAACCTGATACGCGTTATGGAGATTGCCGGAGAGGCAGCGCGCGATATGGAGCGCGACGGTTCGGTGGATAACACAAGGCTGGAGCTATATGCCGACCAGTTCAACGTGAGCGCACTGATCGTGACGGACGCATCGGGCAATTTGGTGTCTGAGTCCTCGACGGATGGCGTGGGCTACGAGTCGCTTGCTACGTATCTCAAGGAAGCACCCGTGCTGGAGGTGGCAACTCATCCGCTTAAGTCCTATACCGCCCGCATCACGCTTGCGGATGATTCGGTCGCAGACATTGGCTGCGTGACTCGGCAGGATGGCGAGGGCATCGTTATCGCGGTAAGGCATCAGAGCGCGAAGGCGGTTGCAAGCAATACACTCAAACTGCAGAGTTTGCTCGAAGGCTATGAAACCATCGATAGCGGCAATATCGTGATCGAAAGCGACGGCAAGGTCGTTGCGACCAATGCCGTTGAACCCACTGTATTGGGCGTATTCGATCTGCCTGCGACGGACGTCTTCATTGTCGACGGTATTAAGGATCGATGCCTGGCCGGTAAGGTCAAATTGATTAACGCCGACGGCGAGTGGTATTTGGGCACATTTGGAAAAGCGCACAAATTCTATGTGTACACCTATGCTCCGGCGCGGCGCTACTTTGAGGTCGTCGCGGCTGTTGCTGCCGGCGTGCTGGCGCTCTACAGCGGTGTTGTAGCCGTTGTTGTGATGGTGCGTCGCCGCGCTGATCGTCGGCGTTTGACGGACTTGCTGCAGCAGGAGCGCGACTATGGCGACAAGCTGGCAAAGGCGGCGCGTGAGGCCTCGTCTGCCAACTCGGCAAAGACGGAGTTTCTGTGTCGCATGAGCCACGATCTGCGCACGCCCATCAACGGCATTCGCGGCATGGTCGAGGTTGGCGATGCCAATGCGGACGATCTGCAAAAGCAGACTGAGTGCCGCTCAAAAATCTGGACGGCATCGGGACTGCTGCTCGACCTTGCCAACGAGGCGCTCGATATGAGTCGCCTGGAGAGCGGGCAGGTCGACCTGAACCTCGTGCCCATAAATTTGGTGGCCCTCAACTGTGAAGTGCGCGATATTCTGGAGCGCCAGGCCGAGGAGCGTCTGGTGACAATTATCTCCGACCAGCAGACGCTTAATCATCCCTATGCGCGGGTGAGCGTGACGCACCTCAAGCGTTTGTTGCTCAATATTGCCGGCAATGCCGTCAAGTACAACCGCCAGGGCGGCTATGTCCGCCTGGTGTGCCGCGAGGTGGAGCCAGCGGATGGCGTCCCCGTCTATGAATACACGATCGCCGACAACGGTATTGGCATGAGCGAGGAGTTCCAAAAGCACCTCTACGAGCCGTTTTGCCGCGAGGAGCAGCAGGTGGAAGGCGCTTCGTCGGGAACTGGCCTGGGCGCGCCTATCGCAAAACAGCTGGTCGAGCTTATGGGCGGAACCATGAGCTTTACGAGTGTCTTGGGGCAGGGGACGACGTTTACCATTCGCCTGCCGTTCGAGAAGTGCGACCGCTCCGAGATTCCTCAGGCAGCTCCCGCGGATGCGGGAGACGGCGATGCGCTCCAGGGCTTGCGCGTTTTGCTCGTAGAGGATAACGATCTGAATGCCGAGATCGCGCAGTTTACGCTCAGCCGTGCCGGTGCCATCGTGACGCATGCTAAGGATGGTGAGTCTGCCGTCGAGATGTTTACCGCGAGCGCACCGCACGAGTACGACGTGGTGTTGATGGACATCATGATGCCTGGCATCGATGGCCTTGAGGCCACGCGTCAGATTCGAGCACTCGATCGCGAGGATGCCGCGACCACGCCGATTATCGCCGTGAGTGCCAACGCCTTTGCCGACGACCGTAGGCTTTCGCGTGAGGCGGGCATGAACGCGCACCTGAGCAAACCTGTGAGCTCGCAAGAGCTCGTCGAGGCGCTAGCGCACATCGCCGCCGACGCTTCATAAGCATATGGCCCGGTTCCAAGGTGGGCTGGAACCGGGCCATATTACTATTGATGAGACCTGCTGAGGGGCTTACTTTTCCTGAATCTGCTTGCCGCAAAGATGCTCAATCGTAATCTCGTAGAGCTGGACGCCCTTAATGTCCTTGGCGATTTCCTCTTCGACTTCCTCGGCAGAAGGGTAGTACTTAAGGGCGAGCTGGCGGACTTTATCCTCGATAAACGCGGGGGTGTCATTCGCCAGGCGACAGCGGCCAAAGACCACGGTGCTCATAACGTAGGGAGCCCAGTCACCGTTCTTGTGCCACTCGTTGCCGTAAACGGTAAAGCAGACCTTGTCATCGCGCTTGAGTGCGTCGACCTTGTGGCCATCCTTGGCGCCATGGAAATAAATCTTGTCGTGCTCGGTGTCAAAGAAGTAGTTGACGGGAATGGCGTACGGGTAGCCATCGTCGCCGTTGACGGCAAAGACACCGCGCTTGCAGGCAGCGAGCAGTTCGCGCGCTTCCTCGTCAGTGATGGCGCGTTTCTTTCGACGTAGGGGCCTAAACATCGTTGGATTCCTTTCTGGTCATGCGTGGTAGTTGAGCACAAACTATAGCGAAACGGACCCGTCTTTCTTGATGCGGGCGAGTATGTTTTTGAGCTTGTTAAAGTCGAGCGGTTTGGACAGATGGGCGTTCATGCCGGCGTCGTGTGCCGCCTTGGCGTCCTCGGCAAAGGCATTGGCGGTGAGCGCGATGATGGGGATATCGGCTGCATCGACCTTCTCGCTCAGACGGATCGTGCGGGTTGCCTCATAGCCGTCCATGTCCGGCATCATAATGTCCATCAGGATCGCATCGAAGCTGCCGGCGGGATGAGACAGGTACAGATCGACGACTTCGTTGCCGTTGGCGGCGCGGGTGACCACGACGCCCTCGGATTCTAGCAGCGCCTGGGCAATCTCGGCATTCAATTCGTTGTCTTCGGCGAGCAGTACGTTCATGTCGGCGAGCGAGCAGTCGAGCGCCCTCTCGACCGTATCTGCCCGCGGCTGGGGGTTCTTGTCGATATCGAGCGGAATCTCCACGTAGAACGAAGTGCCCACATGGAGCTCGCTGGTGACTTCGATGGTGCCGCCCATCAGTTCAATAAGCGACTTGACGATTGGCATGCCCATGCCGGTTCCTTGGAACTTGCTGCGCGCATCGTCACCTTCTTGGGCGAACGGCTCATAGATATGCTTTAAAAACTCGGGAGCCATGCCAATGCCGGTATCCGAAACGCTAAAGCAAAAGAGCGCGCGCCCGTTATCGAGTGGCTTGGTCTGTGAACTAAAGGTGACGGAGCCGCCGTGCTTGTTGTACTTAATGCTGTTGTCTAACAGGTTGATCATGACCTGTCGGATATGGGTGGGACTGCCGATTACGTATGGCCCCGTGGCGTACGGCAGACTATTGTCCTGCATTGTGATGCCGTTACTGGACGCGCGGAGCTTGCACAGCACCAGCGTATCATCACAAAGCTCTTTGAGGTTAAAAGGCGCATGTTCCAGTGTTAGCTTGCGGTCTTCGATTTTTCCCATCTCGAGGATGTCGTTGATCAGCGAGAGCAGGTGATTGGCGGCAACGCGCGCCTTGGCACGGCTCTCGCGGGCGACTTGCATATCGCCTTCCTTCAATTCTTCAATTTCGATAAGGCCCAGGATACCGTTGAGCGGCGTACGGATGTCGTGGCTCATGCGCGTGAGGAATGCCGTCTTAGCGGCGTTGGCAGCATCGGCTTTTTTGCGCTCGGTTCGAGCGCGCACGAGCGCCCAGATGAGCAGGACGATGCCGACCGACAACATACCGATGAGGGTAGCTGCAATGGCGGTGCGGTTGCGATAAAGGAATTGAAGCGTGTTGGATTCCTGGGCCGTGTACGACGTGGAGGAGTAATTACTTGCGGAGAGCGATTCTCCGGCATTGATGATGCCCTTGTTGATGATTCCCAGCAGTTCGGGCTTGCCGCGCGACATCAAGCACGCGAGGTCACAGGTGTCAGGGAGCTCGACCGTCTCGCAGTCCTCGAGATCATAACGGTCACCGATGGTTTTTACGCGTGAACTGGGAGCGACGATGCAGCGCGCCGTTCCCTTCCTGAGGGCGTCGAACGCTTCATCGTCGGATTGGTATTCGGTTACGGTCGCTGTGGGGAATAGACTTTCAAGTGCATTTCGGTTGACAAACGATGATTTGGTACAGGCGATGTTCTGAAGGTCTTTTTTCAGGTTACTGCCGGTGTGGATGGCGGTGAGGGACATGGTCCCCAACGATACCGACTGCACAACGCCTGATTGCTCGGCAAACCAGTAATCTCGGTATGCCGGCAGCGCAACGTCTATGCTTCCCTCTGACAGGGCCTTTGACATCATCTTGTAGCTATCAAAGGCGACGGTTTTGACCGTAATGCCAAATTTATCGTGTAGCGTCGTCGCAAGCGATGCGAGCGAGCCTTCCATTTTGCCGTCTTCGTCTTCGTTGCAGTAGGGGAGTTTGCCCGTAATGTAGCCGAGCGTGATGGTGTTGTTGTTTGCTTTGAGCCAGGAACATTCGGGGCCGTTGAGCGATGATGAACCGCTGTTTTGGGCCGAGTAGTGAGATTTGACTTCGTCGTTATAGCGTGGGTTGACGCGGGCGATTGCTGTCATGGCGGCATTGATGTCGTCCATCAGGTCGGGGCGGCTTTTGGGGACGGCAAAATAGTAGTCGCTCGACCCAATGTAGAACATGGGGGAGGCACTGGGCGACGAGGTCGTGTCGTTCATGATGACGGCATCGACCTCGTTGTTTGCGAGCGCGTCAAAGAGAACGGAGTTTCCGTCATACTCCTTGTATGTGCAGGCGATTCCTTCGTTGGCGAGCCATTGCTGGCCAACGAAGGTTTGCATAACGCCGGGGTTGCAGCCGATGGTAAGGCCTTGGAGCGCTCGGGGGTCACCCTTGGCCAGATCGTCGCGCTCGGGCCTGGCATAGATGTAGTAGCGCTCGGTGCCCTCGGGGTTCGATGAGAAGAGCAGTTTTTGGGCGCGTTCTTCGGAGTAGGAGATGTTTGGCATGAGGTCAATCTCGCCGGCTTCGAGCTTCTCCATAAGCTCGGTGAAGGTGCCGGAGACGTATTCGTACTGCCAGCCGGGTGTGTAGTACGAGAGGGTCTGGAGGTACTCGTAACCCCATCCCGAGAGACGCTCGCCGGGGGTGCCGTCCTGGAAGCCCTCGTTGTTGACGAGCCAACCAACGCGGACCGTTTTGACCTGCTGACTAGAGTCATCGGCAAAAGCCTGGACAGGCGCGATGGAATTCAGCACGGCAAGCGCGGCAAGCGCGACGGCCAGGGTGCGATATATAACTGAACGAAGGACAGCGGAAGCTCTCACATGCAATCCTAACGAATCGAGACATTACCGCATAAGGATACCAGCTCAGCCTGCCCAGTCGGCAGCTGCATCGCTAAACGATCCCGCCCGGCAGTTGGGGACAGTCCCTTTCTGCCGGCACAAAAGGAACGTCCCTAACTGCCGGTTGTGGGACAATACCGAGCGAACGTGATTGGTTGTCCGTGGAAAGGGTCGCGATGAACAGGTTGAGGACGCTTGCCGATGTGCTGCGACAGGCTGGCTTTGCACGCATTACGGGCCTGTTTCTTATCTTTTACCTGCTGTGCTCGACGGCTGTCTGGCTGTCCGAGCCTACGACCCTCACCTTTGGTGATGGTCTCTGGTTTAGCTTTGAGACGGTCTCGACGATCGGCTTTGGCGATATCCCGGCAGAAACGCCGGTTGCCCGCGGCATTACCGTCATCCTAAGCGTCATCAGTATCTTCTATATCGCCATGCTTACGGGCGTGGCGGTGAACTACTGCAATACGCTCATCAAGCTGCGCCAAAAGGACACCATGGCGCGCTTTATGGACGATCTTGAGCATTTGGAAGAGCTCGATCGTGACGAGCTCGCCGATCTGTCGCGCCGCGTGCGCGAATATCGCCGCCGCCAACGCTAGAACGGGCGCCGCGCGTCACGATGAGGGGGACTGAAATGAATATCACCGTGTATCTGGGTGCCAGCGTCGGTAGTGACCCGGCGTTTCTACCTGCGGTACAGGAGCTGGGCAACTGGATTGGCACCAACGGCCACGCGTTGGTGTACGGCGGGTCCAAATCGGGCCTGATGGGCGCGCTCGCCGATAGCGTGCTCGATGCTGGCGGACATGTGACGGGCGTGGAGCCGAGCTTTTTTATCGAGGCCGAGTTTCAGCACGACGGAATCGACGATCTCATCGTGACGAGCGATATGGCCGAGCGTAAAGCCAAGATGATCGAGCTTGGTGATGCCTTCATTGCCTTTCCCGGCGGGACGGGTACGCTCGAGGAGATTGCCGAGGTCATGTCCGCGGTGTCGTTGGGGCATCTCGATGCGCCGTGCATTTTGTACAACCTGAACGGTTACTACAACGACCTCAAGGCGCTGCTCGGGCACATGATTGATAAGGGGCTTTCGAGCCTGAAGCGCCAGCACGGCATCTACTTTGCCGACGATTTGCGCGAGATTGCCTCGATTATCAACGGATAAGCCTTGAGCCTGCCCCACTATGGCTCCCAATGGTGCCGTTTGCGGCGCAGGCGGTTGGCTTGTCTGGGCCACACTCGCTCTACAATAAAACGTATCTATGTCGACTTTGACCGCGGGAGGACCCGATGGATAACCTTGCCAAACCCACAAACCGCGCGCTGTTTTTAGTTAGCGTTGCCGTGACCGGTGCGTTCGCAGGTGCCGCAGTCTGGCTGTTCTTCTTTGCGATGGAGCACGGCATCGACTATCTATGGACCGAGATTCCACACGCGCTGGGCGTCGCTTCGCCCGAGCTTGCCAGCGGCCCGTTTGGCTTTCTGCCATACCCGTTTTTCGTCTGCCTGCTGGGCGGCCTGCTGATCGGTCTGTACGAAAAGACGACGGGCACCAAGACCGATGACCTCAACCAGGTGATGGCCAAGGTAAAGCGCGATGGACGCTACCCGTACGACAATCTGGGCAAGCTTTCGCTCGCGGCATTGCTGCCGCTGCTGTTTGGCGGCAGCATTGGACCGGAGGCCGGCCTGACCGGCGTCATCGCGGGTCTGTGCAGCTGGGTCGGCGATCGCATGCGTCGCTTTGGCGCCGAGTTTAGGGAGCTCACGCTGCTGGGCACCCAGGCTGCCCTGACGGCACTCTTTACCGCGCCCGTCTTTGGCTTTGTGGCGCCGCTTGCCGGAAGTACTGACGGCCAGGGCGAAGACGCCGACGATGAGTCCATGTCCGGCGAGATCACCATCAAGCTGCCCAAGGCGCAAAAGACGGTGGTCTACGGCATTGCGATTGCCGGTGGTCTGGGCACCTACCTGCTGCTTGGCCAGCTTGTGGGCGGTGGCATGGGCATGCCCAGGTTCGAGGCTGCCGAGGTAGGCAACCTGGAACTTGTTTGGCTCATTCCGCTGGCGCTGGTCGGCACCGTATGCGGTTGGCTGTTCTTTGTCTCTGAGCATGCGAGCGAAGCGCTTGCCCATGCAATAGGGGCGCGCCCTGTCGTCAAAGCCATGCTGGCCGGTCTGGCGCTCGCCATCTGCGGCACGGTCCTGCCCTACACCATGTTTGCCGGCGAGACCCAGGCCGACGTGCTCATGGAAACCTACCTGACCATTCCCGCTGGCGTGCTTATCGCGACCGGTCTTGTTAAGGCCATGCTGACGCCCGCCCTCATCAACCTTGGTTGGCGTGGCGGCCACTTCTTCCCGGTTATCTTCTCGGGTGTGAGCCTGGGCTACGGCCTTGCCATCCTCACCGGCGCAGATCCGGTCTTTTGCGTCGCCGTCTGCACGGCATCGACGATGGGTGCGGTCATGCGCCAGCCGGTCATGGTCGTGGGCCTGCTGCTCATGTGCTTCCCACTCAAGGGTATCGTCTGCATGATCATCGCGGCCGTCATCGCCGCCGGCATTCCGCTGCCCAAGCCGCTGCGCAAGTAGCGCGGTTTTTCACGAGTCAATTCCAGGGGTACGAGATGATCCTGTACTTTAGCGCGACAGGGAACAGCGAGCATGTGGCGCGTCGCATTGTAGCGGCGACAAGCGACAAAGTTATGTCGATTGAGCGCTTTGATGCCGAAGCCCTTCGCCTTGTTGCGACGGAAGGCCCCTGCCAGCTGGGATTTGTTGCTCCGGTGTATGCCTGGGGTCTGCCGACACCGATGATCGAGTTTTTGAAGACTGCCGACCTGTCGATTGCTGCCGGTGCAAAGGGCGGCGAGCGCCCCTATACGTTCTATGTTTCGACGTACGGTTCGACGACCGGCCAATCGGCCAAGTTTGCCCGCGACCTGCTGCACGAGCGTGGGCTCGAGTTAGATGCGGCGATGAGCGTCAAGATGCCCGATACCTGGACGCCTGTTTTCGACCTGTCTGACCCTCAAAAGGTTGAGGGTATCAATAGAGCTGCCGAGGCGCAGATTGATGCCGTGATCGAGGCGGTGCGGGCACGCCGCACGGGCAACATGATGCGCCATCGCGTGCCTCTGTTTGCATCGTGCGCGTATCACGCAATTGGGCTGCCGCGCATGCAACAGACGAGCAAGTTTGCCGTCGATGCCGATCGCTGCATCGGCTGCGGCCTGTGTGCCAAGCGCTGCCCCATGGCGGCGATTGAGATGCGCGACGGCCTTCCCGTCTGGACAAAGCCGGAGTGCGCAGCCTGCCTTCGTTGCCTGCACTGTTGTCCCAAATTTGCCATCTCGCACGGTAAGCGCACGGCATCCCACGGTCAGTACAGGCATCCCAAGCCAGGTGTGAGGATGTAGCGGCTGCTGGCCGCGCTACTTCCAAACTGCGAGCGCTGCAGTGCCCAGGACGATGAGAGCGAGACCGATGGCGCTGCGTCGTGAGAGTTTTTCGTTGAATGCCAGGCGCGCAAATAGTACCGATACGACAATCGATAGTTTGTCGATCTGCACCACGACACTCACCTGGCCTGTGGCGATGGCGTAGTAGCATAGCAGCCACGATGCGCCAGTCGCAATGCCCGATGCCGCGAGAAATACGAGTTCGTAGCGGTCTACGTGCACGGCTTGGCCCATCTTGCCTTTAGCTGCCACGATTGCCCATGCCATAACCAGTACCACACAGGTACGGATTGCCGTGGCCAGGTTGGATTCGACGCCTTCGATGCCAGCCTTGGCAAGGATGGACGTGAGCGCTGCGAACACGGCGGCGCCGAGGGCGTAAGCGAGCCAGGTCCGGTCTTGCTGCTGCTCGGGTCCGGCAGGCTGCTTCTTCTCGATCATTAAAAACGTGCCGAGGGTGATGACAGCGGTTCCCACGAGCTTAACCGCAAGGTTGCTCGTCTCGCCAAAAAGCACGATGGCGATCAGTGCAGCGAGTACGGTGCTCATCTTGTCGACCGGTACGACCTTATTGACGTCTCCGATGCCCAACGCCTTAAAGTAACAGATCCACGAAGCACCGGTAGCGAGTCCCGAGAGGACGAGAAAGAGCCAAGATCTGGGTTCGATGCTGCCGATGGTTCCAATGGATCCAGAAATGCCCGCCATTGCCCAGGCGAAAACGAGCACCACGCAGGTGCGAATGGCCGTCGCGACATCGGAGTCGGTCTGCTTGATGCCGCATTTGGCCAGGATAGATGTGATGCCGGCAAAGAAAGCCGACACAAATGCTGCTGCGACCCACGACACGGGTGAAATGCCTCCCCAAAGAACAACCGCGCTAGATTTACGGCGCTCGTCCGATGATACCGTCCCGCCATGAAGCTTTGATATCGCTGTGGTGAGACAGGGGCCATAGTTCGAGAGGGCATTTGGTTAAGGCTCGAATCGAAGGTGAATGGTTTTCCGCGAAGTGAACGAGTAAATCTGGAACCCTGGAACATGCACACTTTTTTCGAACAAAACTGCAGGATTCTTAGACAAAACCGCAGGAATTGAGTCCTTAAAAATGTCGATGCTACAGGGCACTGTTTTTACTCGTTCACTTCTCGGAAAAGTATTCACCTTCGATATGCTGACGGTGTCTTTTTGGTTGCCAAGAACTAGACGGCCTGCTGTGAGGGGCGGTGGTGACGCTATGCCGCCTTGTTTCATTGAAAAAATAAGCGGGGTACCACCTAAGCTTTTTTAGCTGTCGATTACAGGTCGCGTGCTCGATAAACCTTGGTGCTGACGGTGCAACTGATTGCGCATAGCACGAGGGCAAGTGTGGCGATGCCTGCACACAGACAGCCAAGGACGGCGGGATCGGGATTCGCTCCGGCAATCGACATGAGCCAGTTGCTGATGGGGTTGGAGGAGCTCAGCGTGGCAATGGCAAGGCACCAGAGCAGGGCAAACAGGCCGACGGATAGGCGCAGCGCCTCCATGTGTCCAAATCGGAAGAACAGCGGCTGTGCCAAAAACACCATCATGAGGGAGATGAGCATCGATGCTGCCGAGGCTATAACGATCTCAAAGACCGTCTGTCCCGTCGAGGGGATGCCCACGCTGTTGAATAGCGGGATGGAGACGATGCTCAGAAGCGCGGCGGCGCACGCCATGACAGCCGAGAAGACAATAACGCTCAGGTAGCGTGCGCAAATAATGTCTTTGCGCGAGAAGGGCAGCGTTGCCCGATAACGCTCCCAGCCATTTTGATTGTCGAAGCCGGCCAGCGAGCTCATGACCATGATGGGCGACATGGCACTGACCGCGCAGGCGCCAGCGCTCATGCCGGAATCGCCATCCGACGCGTTGGCGAGGGTCAACACAACGAAGATGAACAGGCTGACGCCCGCGATGCTCGGGATAAGCGTGCGAACGATGGCGAGCTCGGACATAAAGGCGCGTTTCATTTCGAAGCCCCTTTCAGCATGAGGCGCAGGTAGTCATCAATGGTTGCCCGATCGCGGGGAATCTCTGGGAAGGCCTCGAGCGTTTCGCGACGGTTGGGCACGAGTACGTCCACGCTGTAGGCGTGGCGGGCGGCGCGGGTGCCTTCGACGCAAGCCATGAGCTCGGCGGCCTGTGCCTGGGTGCAGTGGGCGATGCCGGCGCGGTCGGTAATGTCCTCGCGTGGCAGGTCAAACACAATCGAGCCGTTATCGATGCAGATGACGCGATCGGCGGCGCGATCGAGGTCGGACGTAATGTGGCTCGAGAGCAGCACGCTGTGCTGGCCGTCGGCGACAAAGGCAAGCAGCTCATCGAGCAGCTCCTCGCGTGCCATGGGGTCGAGGCCCGCGGTGGCTTCATCCAAAACGAGCAGTTTGGCTTTGTGGCTGAGTGCGCAGGCAAGCTGCAGTTTCATGCCCATGCCGCGGGAGAGGTCCTTGACCATTGTCTTGGGATCCAAGCCAAACCGATCGATAAGGCTGGCGAATGTGTCGTGGCTCCAGGTGGGGTACGCCGGGCTTACGAGTGCCTCAACTTCGGTCACCTTGAGTGTGGAAGGGAAGGGGCATGTGTCCAGCACGAGGCCGACACGAGTGCGCAAGCAGCACTGCGCTTCATCGGGCGCGCCGGCGCCACAGTGCTGCCCAAACAGGTGCACCTCGCCGGCATCGAGCTTTATAAGCCCAAGCGCGGCGCGAATCGTCGTCGTCTTGCCAGCGCCATTTGCGCCCACAAAGCCAACGATCTGGCCGGGCTCCACGGCAAGCGTGACGTCGCGCAGCGAAAAACGGTCGCTCACACGGCATGAGATACCTTTGAGTTCTAGCAAGTTTTGCATGGTATAGCCTTTCTTGCAGATGGCTACTGCATGGTTTCGGGGGCTACCAGGTCGAGCATCTCGTGCAGTTTGTCGCGCGTGACACCCAGGGTTTCGGCTTGGCTTGCCGCTTTCGCAAGCAGCTCTTCGATATAGCAGAGCTGGTTTTCGCGCAAGAGCTCTTGGTTGTCCTCGGCGACAAAACAGCCTTTGCCCTGCACGGTGCAGATAAACCCGAGCTGCTCCAGGTCGGCGTAGGCGCGCTTGGTGGTGATGACGCTCACGCCAAGGTCGCTCGCGAGTGCACGGATGCTGGGGAGTTTGGCTCCCGCAGCGAGCGTGCCCGAAAGGATCTGGGCTTTGACCTGCGAGGTTATCTGCTCGTAGATGGGCTTGTCGCTCGAATTGGATAGGATGATGTCCACAGCGGCTCCTTAGCTGATGGGCTACACGTGTATATAACCGGTAAGCACAGTATATATACACTATGCACAGTTATGCAAGAGGCAAATGTGGATTGGGCCGGCTACCCAGGCCCCAACTGATGAATTTGTCCTGATAGGCGCCCTAGAGCGGGATTTCGCGGCTACAATAGGGCGGTTACATCGACGTAATGCACTCAATGCAAGAAAGGATCCGCATGGCAAGCCTGTCGGATGAAATCTCGTCGCGCCGCACATTCGCGATCATCAGCCACCCGGACGCCGGTAAGACCACGCTTACCGAGAAGCTGCTGCTCTATACCGGCAGCATCCAGACCGCCGGTTCGGTCAAGGGCAAGAGCTCGGCCAAGCACGCCGTCTCGGACTGGATGGATATCGAGAAGGAGCGCGGCATTTCCGTTACCTCCTCGGTGCTGCAGTTCACCTATAACGGCGCCTGCGTCAACATCCTCGATACCCCCGGCCACCAGGACTTCTCGGAGGATACCTACCGTACGCTTATGGCCGCCGACGCCGCAGTCATGGTCATCGACGGCGCCAAGGGCGTCGAGGCCCAGACCAAAAAGCTCTTTAAGGTCTGTACGCTGCGCCACATTCCCATCTTCACCTTTGTGAACAAGCTCGACCACGAGGCCCGCGATCCGTTTGAGCTCATGGAAGAGATCGAGAATGTTCTGGGCATCAACACCTATCCCATGAACTGGCCGATCGGCAGCGGCCGCAACTTCCGCGGCGTGTTCGATCGTCAGACTCGTCACGTCATTGCCTTTGAGGGCGACGGCCACGCCAACGCCACCAAAAAGGTCGCCGAGGTCGAAGCCGAGTTGGGCGATCCTTCCATGGACGAGCTCATCGGCGAGGAAAACCATAAGAACCTGATGGACGACATCGAGCTGCTCGATGGCGCCGGCGACGAGCTCGACTTGGATGCCGTGGCCTGCGGCAAGCTGAGCCCGGCGTTCTTTGGCTCGGCGCTCACCAACTTTGGCGTGGAGCCCTTCCTCAAGGAGTTCCTGCGTCTGGCCCCGACGCCGCGCGCCTATACCGATACGCTCACCAGCGAACCGGTCGATCCCTGCCGCGACGACTTTAGCGGCTTTGTGTTTAAGATCCAGGCCAACATGGATAAGAACCACCGCGACCGCATCGCCTTTGTGCGCATTTGCTCGGGCAAGTTCGAGCGCGGCATGGACGCCTTCCACGTGCAGGGCAACCGCAAGCTCAAGCTTGCCACGGGCACGTCGATGATGGCCGACGACCGCGCCATCGTGGACGAGGCGTACGCGGGCGATATCGTGGGCCTGTTCGATCCGGGTATCTTTAGCATCGGCGACACTGTGTGCTCCGGCAAGCGCCACGTGCAGTATCCGCAGATCCCGACGTTTGCCCCCGAGATGTTCGCTCGCATTACGCAGGTCGACACGCTCAAGCGCAAGCAGTTCGTCAAGGGCATGGAGGAGCTTGCCCAGGAGGGCGCCATCCAGATCTTCCGCGAGCTGGGTGCCGGCATGGAGAGCGTCATCGTGGGCGTGGTCGGCGTGCTGCAGTTTGAGGTGCTCGAGCGCCGCCTTAAGGCCGAATACCGTGTTGAGGTTCGTCGCCAGCCGCTGCCCTATACGGACATCCGCTGGATCCAGAACGACCCCGATACCATCGATATCCCGGCTCTTTCGCTCACGCGCGACACGCTGCGCGTCGAGGACATGCGCGGCGGTAAGCTGCTGCTGTTCACGAGCCCGTGGAACGTGGATTGGGCAACCGACCACAACCCCGACCTTATCCTGTCGGAGTTTGGCAACGTAGCCTTTTAACGCATCGGCGCGGTGGTCCTGCGGGGCTGCCGCGCCGTTTGCTTGCCTGATGCCGTGTGAGCGGCTATCATACCCACCGTCGTCTCAAGACCGGGGCGTCCGAGCAGTTCGGGTCCGATATCCTGCTCGTTAAACCTAAAACCAAAGGAGTACATAATGATCAAGAAGGTCATGGAGGACTACAAGGTCCTGTTGCGGAGCATTCCCGCGGCAACGGTTTCGCTGTTTTTCGTGAGCGTCATCATGATGAACCTGCTGGCCAACAAAGAGCTTATCAGCCTGCCGTATCTGGCACTCGATTGCGGCTTTGTGGTGAGCTGGGTTTCGTTTTTGTGCCAGGACATGATCTGCAAGCGCTTTGGCGCCAAGGCATCCATCAAAATCTCCATCCTCGCGCTGGCAGTCAACCTCGCCGTGAGCCTGTGCTTTTGGGTATGCTCGCTCACGCCCGGCATGTGGGGCGCCTACTACGACACGGGCATGATCGAGGTCAACACTGCCCTTAACGCCACCATCGGCGGCACCTGGTACGTGGTGCTGGGCTCTTCGCTGGCAATGCTCGTTTCTGCCGTGGTTAACTCCACGCTCAACCAGTCGCTTGGCCGTATGCTCAAGAAGAACAACTTCGCGAGCTTTGCCTTCCGCTCCTATGTGTCTACGGGCGTTGGCCAGTTTATCGACAACCTGGTCTTTGCCATTGTGGTAAGCCACACGTTCTTTGGCTGGACGTGGGTGCAGGTCCTTATGTGCTCGCTGACCGGCGCTGTTGCCGAGCTGCTGTGCGAGGTTTTCCTGAGCCCCGTGGGCTACAAGGTCGTGCGCGGCTGGGAGCGCGAGAATGTGGGCTCCGAGTACCTCGAGCGCCACGCAACCGCCTAAGGAGCAAGTATGCGGGTTTTGATCACGGGTGCTTCGGGCGGTATCGGAGCCGCATGCGTGCAACGATTTTTGGACGAGGGCCACGAGGTCGTGGGCTTTGATTTGCTACCGGCGGCGATCAAACACGAGCGCTACCGCCATCTGATCGTTGATGTTCGCAAGCCGGACGCGTTTCCAGACGATCTTGAACCCCAGGTGATCGTGAACGTTGCCGGTACGCAGGATTCGGCTGACGACATCGCCGCCAACCTGTATGGCACCATCAACGTGACCGAGCGCTACGCCTTTGCGGGGGAGGGGCTTGCCGCCAAGCCGGCGCCGGCTATCAAATCCGTGGTCAATGTGGGGTCGGCGAGCGGGCATACGGGATCGGAGTTTCCCGCCTATGCCGCCAGCAAGGGCGGCGTTATCGCCTACACCAAGAACCTTGCAAACCGTCTGGCGCCGCAGGCTATCGCCAACAGTGTGGACCCGGGTGGCGTTATCACGCCGCTCAACCGTTGCGTGATGGAAGACGAACACCTGTGGAACCAGATTATGGAGCTCACGCCGCTTAAGCGCTGGGCCACCGCCCAAGAGATCGCCGAGTGGATCTACTTTGTGGGCGTGACCAACCGGTTTATGACCGGGCAGAGTCTGCTAATCGATGGCGGCGAGGCCGGCCGCACACAATTTATTTGGCCCGAATAGGAAACGCGCCCGATGGAAAGCTGTCGGGCGCGTTTTTGATGTATCGATTTTTAGCCGAGGCAAGTCCAGTTGACGGGGGTCGAGCCGTGCTGTTCGAGTAGCCGATTGGCTGCCGAGAAGGGGCGCGACCCCATAAAGGCGGGGAGTTCTGCCGTGGCACGGTTAGCCGAAAGCGGTGAGGGGTGCGTGGAGGCCAGGCAGAACTTGCCGGTCGCCTTGCCCGCGCCGGTCGCGGCGAGCTTGCCTTCGACCATCTGCTGGGCAAAGCGGCCCCATGCCAAAAAGACTACCGGCTGGGGCAGCTGGCAGCAGCGTTCGATAACGTAGTCGGTGAGCGTGCTCCAGCCCAGCTTGGCGTGCGAGTTCGCGGCATGCTCGCGCACGGTGAGCGTGGTGTTGAGGAGCAGGACGCCCTGTTGTGCCCATGGGGTTAGGTCTCCCGTGGCGGGAATGGGGCAACCCAGATCGGCTTTGAGCTCCTTATAGATGTTGCGCAGGCTCGGCGGCAACTTGGTTTGCGTCGCAGGGACCGAGAACGACAGCCCCATGGCCTGGTTGGGCCCGTGATAGGGGTCTTGACCCAGAATGACAACCTTGACCTGGTCGGCCGGCGTATAGGCGAGGGCATTGAGGATGTCGTCTTGTGCCGGGTAGATGGTCTGCTCGGCACGCAAAAGGGCGATGCGCTCGAGCAGCTGGTTCGTAGTGTCACGTACCAGCTGCGGCGCATCGCCCAACCAAGTTGCTATGTTGCGGTCGCGAGTTGCGGTGTCCATGGGGCTCCTTTATGGCAGATGCTCTGTTGGCATCTATTGTAAAGGCGCACCGGTTGCCTTTGTGTCGGGGCCACAAAAGGTGAGGCGCTTACGAGGCTCGCTCGGGCGTTCCTGCCATGTGGGCGTGGTCGTGAGCATGCGCATGAAGTCGCGGAAACTCGACGGTTGCCGCCATGACGCCGGTGAGGATAAGAGCTGCACCCAGGAAGGCGATGGGGCTCAGGACCTCGCCGACCAAGAAGAACGAGAAGACAGCGGAGCAGACCGGCTCGAGCGAGAAGGCGAAGCCGGTGGTCTCGGCGGGCACGTGGGGCTGCACGAGCGTCTGGGTGATAAAGCCGTAGGCAGAGCAAATGAGTGCGAGCGCGACAACAACCACGATCTCGCTGGGCGTACTGGGAAGTGTGAAACCGCCAAAGACGCATGCGGCAATGCCCGAGAACAGGCCGCCAAAGCCCAGCTGCCAAACGCCCAGGGACAGCGGATCGACTTCTTCGACAAAGCGCTTCGCCACAATGATATGGCCGGCATAGACAAAAGCGGAGAGCAGCATGATGAGCGCGCCCGGGTTCAGGCTGGTGAAGTCGGCGCCCGAGAGCAGCAACATACCGCAGGTGACGATGGCGGTGCCGACGAGCACTTTGCGCTCGGGGGCGCGGCGCAGCAGGGCGGCGTTGGCAAACGGCACGATCACGACCGTCAGGCTCTGCAAAAAGCCGGCAGTGGAGGCAGAGGTGAGGCTGGAGCCCAGGCACATGCAGGTGAGCTCGGTTGCCATGATGGCGCCGATGATGGCGGCACGGACCATAAGGTCGCGGTTGATGCGAAACGCGTGCTTGTGGAAGAGCAGCAGACAGGCCGCAAAGGCGATGATGCAGCGCAGCGCAACGATGCTCGTGGCGTTCATGCTGTCCATGCCGATCTTCATGAGGGGATACGAAAAGCCCCATGCGACGGGAACGGAAAATGAGAGCGCGATTGCTTTTTTGCGATCCATGGGACTCCTTTTGTTACAGAACGGTTTCGCACAAAGGATTCTGCTCCCAGATGTGGGTGTAGTAAAGCGAATGTATCTTCAGTATGATTAAGAAATACTAAAGTAGGCACGAAAAGCGCTGGCAAAACGTTTTACGTCTGCATTGATGCGGAGGCACGATGGCATCGCGGTATCAGATTGTATGTATGGTGGTCGACTGCGGCAGCCTGAAACGCGCGGCGGACGAGCTGGGCTATACGCAAAGTGCGGTGAGCCAGGCCGTTAAGGCGCTCGAGCGCGAGCTGGGTACCACGCTTATCGAGCGCGGAAAGCAGGGCGTCTCGCTTACGCGCGACGGCAAGCAGTATCTGCCGTACCTGCGCCAGATCGTGACTGCCGAGGCCGAGCTCGAGGGCAAGCGCCAGGAGCTGCTGGGGCTTTCGTCGACTGATATTCGTATTGCGACGTTTACCAACGTGAGTCGAACCGTGTTGCCGCGCGTGATCCGCGACTTTGGGGCCCTTCACCCGGGGGTACACTTTACCCTTAAGCAGGGCGATTACACGCGCAACGCCCAGTGGGTGCACGATGGCGTGGTTGATTTTTGTTTTACGGCACGCGGATTTACCGCGGGGCTCGAGAAGCGTGTGGTCTATCACGACGAGTTGGTGGCATTGTTGCCGGCGGCGCATCCGCTGACGGCAAAGGAAAAGGTGACACTCGCTGACCTAGCGTCCGAGCCGTTTGTGCTGCTGGATGAAGGCGAACAGAGCCTGGTGCTCGATGCATTCGCGGCGCATGGGCAGTCGCCGCACGTAACGAGTGAGGTGACCGACGACTACACCATCATGGCGATGGTGGAGGAGGGCCTAGGCGTGAGCATGCTGTATCGTCGTACCGTTGAGGGCATGCAGGCCGATATTCGCGTACGTCCTATCGTGCATGCCCCCTCGCGCGACGTGGTGGCCGCTTGGCGCAGCTGGGACACCATGCCCATCGCCACGAGGCGCTTTATCGACTATATGAGCTCTCATATTGTCAATTAATGACTGGCGTGGCGTTGAGTGCGGTGTTTAGCGGGCTGTCGCTTTGGCTTGGGTGGCGCGATAGGTGCGTGCCGGGTGGCAAAGTAGTACCGCCACGACCATAAAGAACGCCGTGGTGCCCAGGCTGATGGGGTAGACCATCATGATGTTCGCAAAGGTGCGGAAATGCGGGAACACGCAGAACACCCAATAGAAGCGGATGCCGCAGACGCAGATCATGGTGATGAGGGCGGGCGTGAGCGAGATACCAAAGCCGCGCAGGTAGCCTGACATGTTTTCGTAGAACATGCTAAAGGCGTACGCCGGGAAGATCGAACATACGCGGATATAGCCGATCGAGACGATGTTGGGGTCGCTGTTGAACAGCGACAAGATCTCGCGCCCCAGGCCAACAATAACGATAATCGTGGTGAGCGCGACGATACCGCCTTCGACTAGGCAGACCTTGAGCGTCTTGGTGCAACGGTCGATCTGGCGGGCACCGTGGTTTTGTCCCACAAAGGTGGTGCAAGCCTGACTAAAGCTGTTGAGCAGGTTGTAGCACACGTACTCCAGGCTCATAGCGGCGCTCGAGGCTGCCATGACCTCGGTGCCCAGGCTGTTGATGGCAGACTGGATGATGATGTTGGCGACGGCAAAGACGGCGCTTTGGATGCCGGCGGGCAGGCCGATCTTGACGATGCGCTTGAGGGCGACGGGGTCGATAGCCAGGTCGCGCGGGGTGACGCGGACGACGGAGTCGGTCTTGAGTAGGCGGATAAAGAGCGTAGCGGCGCTGACGGTGTAAGCGATGGCGGTGGCGATAGCGACGCCCGCGACGCCCCAGTGGAGTACGGGGACAAAGATGAGGTCCAGGCCAATGTTGAGGACGGTGGACACGGCAAGCGCCTGCAGCGGCATGCGGGTGATGCCGACGGAGCGGAAAATCGCGGCCTCAAAGTTGTAGAGCAAAATCGAGGGCATGCTGAGCAAAAAGACACGTAGGTAGAGTGAAGCGAGCGGCATGGTTTCGGCGGGAACATTGAGCGCGGCGAGCATGGGCTCGGCAAAGATCTCGCCCAGCGCAATGACGACAAAGCCCACGAGCGCCATTAAAATCGAGGTATGGACGGCGCGTTTGACCATGTTCTGATCGTTGCGGCCGATAGCGTTGGCGATGACCACGTTGGAGCCAAGCGACATGCCAATAAACAAGTTGAGCATAAGACTGGTAAGCGGAACATTGGAGCCGACCGCCGCCATGGCGAGGGTTCCCTGGTCACCCGAGAAGTTACCGATAATGACCGTGGCGATGAGGTTCGACAGCTGCTCCAAGATGCTCGTGGCGGCCACGGGGAAGGCGAACAGGGGAACATTGCGCCACAGCGATCCGGTGGTCATGTCAATGTGCTTAGATACGGTGTCAGCCATACGCTCTCAATCTCTAACATGCTCTTTTGTGCTTATTTGCGCAGACGATGATACTCCTAATCGACTAGTCATTGGGGACGTTCTAAAACGATTACTCATTCAAGAACGTCCCCAATGACTAGGCGGGGAAGGCGTGCGACAATGGTGGACGTTGTGTTGTTCGCGCTAAGGAGTTGCCATGTTGTTGTGTCCCGTTTGCCATGAGCCGCTGGTGGATGACGAACGCGGTGCTGCATGCGCGGGTGGGCACCGGTTTGACCGTGCGCGCGAGGGCTATCTATATCTCCTGCGCTCGTCCAAGAGCGGCGACTCCATGGGCGATCCCAAGTCGCAGGCACGCAGCCGTCGCGACTTTCTGAACCGCGGTTACTATGCGCCGTTGCGCGATGCGATGGTCGAGCTGGTGCGCGAGCGGGTGTCTGGACGTGCCGCGTCTACGAACTGCCCCATGACGTTGCTCGATATTTGCTGTGGCGAGGGCTATTACACCAGCGCCATGGGTGCGGTGCCGGGCGTGGATGCTTACGGCTTTGACCTGGGCAAAGAGATGGTGCGCCTTGCCGCCAAGCGCGGCGATGCGACCTACTTCGTGGCCAACATGAAGGACATCCCCGTGGCCGATGGCACCTTCGATATGGTGACCGAGCTCTTTGCTCCCTTTAACGAGCGTGAGTTTTCTCGCGTGCTGGCGCCAGAGGGCTCGCTCTACACCGTGGTGCCGGGTGCCCGTCATCTGTTTGGGCTCAAGGAGGTACTCTACGACACGCCGTACCTTAACGATGAGAAGCTGCCGAAGACCACCGAGCTCGAGTTGGTCGGAACGCGGCGGGTGTCTGCGAACATTACGCTCCAAACCCAGGCCGACATCGAGGCGGTGTTCCAGATGACGCCGTACTACTACCGCACGCGCCCTGCCGATAAAGAGCGCCTGGCAAACTTGGACACCCTTCAAACCGACATCGACTTCATCATCGCCGAGTACCGCCACAGCTAACAACCTGCCAAAAAGGGACAGGTTTGTTTTGGTAGGTTTTGTCTGGGCAAACGTAAAGGGCCGACCGCGGAGATGCGCGATCGGCCCTTTTTAGTTGCTTGGCTGCAGAGGTTATGAGAAGCGAGCGCTTACAGGCGGTCCTTGTTCTCGGCCTTAACGGCGTGTGCCTGCTGAACAAAGAACAGGTCGTAGACCACGATGACAAAGGCGACGATATTGACGGAGCTGCCGCCGAGCGCGGGAAGCGTGAGCGCGGCCTGCGCAATCGTGGCGATTGCGGCAACGATGCCGAGCTTAAACGCACCATCCACCTGCGAAGGCTTGTTGGCGCCCTTGATGCCCGCAACGCCCGCGGCGAGATCGATGAGGCCCTTGGCGACCAGCACGACCGCGGCGAGCATGGCGTTCGACCCGTACGTGGAATCGAGGTTGCCGGTCGCGATGCCGACGCCGGCGATGACGAGGCTGGCGATGCCCAAAACAAAGTAGACGAGGGCAAGGATTTTGAGAGTCTTGCGAGTGAAGCTCATGGCTGGTCCTTTCGATACGAGTACGCCAACTTGGCGCACCCAATGTGCTGCACATATGGTGAAGCACATTGTAGTTCAACGCGGCGATGCATGCGTTTGAAAGCGCATTGAGCCCGCGCGGCCCAACCCAACCTTTCAAAAAGGAAAGCTGGGCGTAAGTCAAATCGATGGCAGCGTATGCGTGGCGCTGCGATGATGGGTCCATGGTAAGAGCTGGTCTCAAGGAGGAGCCATGATGTACGGAGCAGGGCAAGTGCATGAGCCGCGGTCGTTGGGAAGGCGCATGGGTGATTCTGTGATCGCTGCCGTGTGCACGGGATTGATGGCGGTGCTTTGCATTGGGATGCTGTGGGCCATGTCGCATGTGGGACAATAGCGGACGGTTGGGTGCCGACATAAACGGCGCTCGCGTATTCGTTTTGCTTGTTAAGGAGTACCCATGGGCGTCGTTGATCCCTTTTCTGTTGCTCGGTCCGCGGGGCTTGAGCTAATCGGGAAGTCCGAGGGCCTCACGCTCACCGACGGCACGATGGAGCTGCGTGCCGATTTTGGCCGCATGCTTCCACGGCTCAAGCAGGGCCGTCTGCAGCAAGAACTGCTGGTAAAGGCTGCGCGCGCAAAAGGCATCGAGAGCCCATGGGCGATTGACGCCACGGCAGGCTTTGGCGAGGATTCGCTGCTGCTGGCGGCCGCGGGCTTTACCGTCGATCTGTATGAGCAGGATTGCGTGATCGCGGCGCTCCTCAAGGATGCCTTGGATCGCGCGGCAGATGATCCGGCGCTTGCGACAGCCGTGGCGCGCATGCGCTTACATGCGGGCGAGGACAGCATTGCCGGCCTTCGCCATACAGCTGAGCTGATCGGGCAGGGCGAGCTCACCGTTCCTGACGTGGTGTATCTGGACCCCATGTTTCCCGAGCGCACCAAGAGCGCGGCGGTTAAAAAGAAGTTCCAACTTTTGCATCATCTGGAACAGCCGTGCGCCGATGAGGAGACGTTGGTCGAAGCTGCGCTTGCGGTGCACCCGCGCAAGGTCGTTATCAAGCGACCGGTGAAGGGGCCACTGCTTGCCGGCGTTAAGCCGAGCTATCAACTTGCGGGCAAGGCCGTTCGCTACGATGTTTTGGTGCCGCCGCGCCCGTAGCTTGTGTGCGATGGCTGGCGCTCCGTCAGTGCCGTGCCAATGTGGGGTCTATTTCCAAGGGTGCGACGTCAAATGCCAGCCGCCGCAGTATTCGCATTTGTAGCAGGCCAAGCCACGCCGCCCGCGGTTTTCACATTCGGCCATAACAGCCTCGGCCTCGGCGCGCGTGTCGTAACGGTTTTTGCGCTCGCACGACTTGTAGCGCCAGGCCTCATCGCGCTCGGCGTCCAGGGCGTCGCGGCGCTCGTCTTCGCGCGCAAACAGGTCACTCATATCGCCGCCCGTGGCAGCGCCTAAAAACTCGCTTTTGGCTTTTGACCAAGCGGCTCGCTTTTTGCTCCCCATCTGCTTCGCGCCCCTCTCCAAACGTTGGTATCATTGCTCAATCAAAGTGATACCAATAAACGTGAGGTCGCCGCGTGATGATCAGAAAAACCCTCGATACCGACATTCCCGCCGTCATGGCTGTCTATGACGCGGCCCGCGCCTTTATGCGCGCGCATGGCAACGCCACGCAGTGGCCCGAGGGCACGCCTTCTGCCGAGCAGCTGGCTGCCGATATCGCTGCCGGTGGCAGCTATGTGTGTGAAGTCGACGGTCGCGTGGTGGCGACGTTTGCATTTTTACAGGGCCCGGACGAGTGCTATGACGTAATTGAGGACGGTCAATGGCGTAGCGACACTCCGTACGCCGTGCTGCACCGTGTGGCATCCGACGGCACCGTGCACGGTATCGCGGCTGCGATGTTTGCCTTTGCCAAGGAGCGTGCCGATCACCTGCGCATCGACACGCATCAGGACAACCTGCCCATGCAGGGCGCGAGCCTCAAGGCGGGGTTTGAGCGCGCCGGCATCGTGTATGTGTCCGACGGTACACCGCGTGTTGCGTTTGACTGGCTGCGCGAGGCATAAGAGCGGGGACGCGTATCAACAATTTGCACGAACGAAAATGGCCCCGGGTGGGGCCATTTTCGTTCGCTGGCTGTTTTGCAAGCCGGCTTTCGCAAGGCGCGAACCTACGAAAATCGCCGCGCGGCAACGCAGGGCGATGAGCTCGGTCGGGGGATAGGGCCCGCTTCGCCCGCCGGCCCGTAAATTGTATCATCCAGTGTGGAATGAGGACGCCCGTTGCCGCGTGCGATGGGCTTGCAATAAGAGGAGAGCCATGTCGAAGCAAGCGGTCGTTGGAATCTTGGCGCATGTCGATGCCGGCAAGACCACGTTGGCCGAGGCCATGCTATTCAACGCGGGCCGCATTCGCAAGCGCGGCCGCGTGGACGATGGCGATTCGCATCTGGATACGAACGAGATTGAGCGCGAGCGCGGTATTACGATCTTCTCGTCGCAGGCTGTGCTCGACCATGGCGATACCCACGTCATGCTCGTGGATGCACCAGGGCATGTCGATTTTTCAGCCGAGGCGGAGCGCACGCTGCGCGCACTCGACTACGCGATTTTGGTTGTGGGCGCCAACGACGGCGTGCAGGGGCATACCGAAACCCTGTGGCGCCTGCTTGCGCGCTATGAGATCCCGACGTTCATCTATATCAACAAGATCGATTTGGAGAATCCCGGCCGCGATGTTTTGCTGGCACAACTTGGGCAACGTCTTTCCGAGGGCTGCCTGGACGCCAACGAACTGCTGGCGGGCGGCGCCGTTCAGGAGGACGCCGCTGCGTTAGACGAGGCGGCGCTCGACGAGTTTCTTGAGGCGGGTGAGCTTTCCGTCGCAACGCTGTCGCGCATGGTCGCCGAGCGCAAGCTCTTTCCCTGCTTTGCCGGCTCGGCGCTCAAGGACCAAGGCGTGGACGAGCTACTCGACGGTATGTGCACTCTGATGTACGAGCGAACATGGCCCCAGGAGTTCGCCGCGCGTGTCTACCGCGTGAGTCGTGGAGACCGTGGCGAGCGTCTTGCCTGGGTCAAGGTGACGGGCGGTGTGCTGCGTGCAAAGCAAGTTGTCGAGGGATGCTCTGGCGCCTCCACTTGGGAGCAAAAGATCGACCAGGTGCGCATCTATAACGGCGAGAAGTATGAGCTTGCCCAAGAAGTTGCTGCTGGCGGTATTTGTGCCGTGACGGGTCTTGCGCACGTTCGCCCGGGGGACGCCCTGGGCGCGGAGCCTGCGGGCGATGCGCCTGTCATTGCGCCGGTCCTCACCTATACGGTGCTTCCGGGCGAACACGATGTCCACGCGGTGTTCAAAGCGCTGACTGAGTTAGCGGACAAAGACCCCATGCTCGGCGTAAGCTGGAATACGCATCTCGAGCAGATTCACTTGCAGTTGATGGGCGCCGTGCAGCTCGAGGTCGTGCAGCGGGTGCTGGCCGATCGCTTCGGTCTTTCGATTGCGTTTGAGCCCGGCGGCATTCTCTATAAGGAGACCATTTCGCAGCCGGTCGAGGGCGTGGGCCACTTTGAGCCACTGCGCCACTATGCCGAGGTGCATCTGCGTCTGGAGCCGTTGCCGGCGGGTTCGGGCGTGCAGTTTGGCACCGTGACCTCGACCGACGAGCTCGATCTTAACTGGCAGCGTCTGGCACTCACCAACGCCATGGAGCGCGATCACCTGGGCGTGCTGACCGGCTCGCCCATCACCGATGTGCGCATTACGCTCACGGGCGGCCGTGCGCATGCCAAACACACCGAGGGCGGCGATTTTCGCCAGGCCACGTACCGCGCGATTCGTCAGGGGCTCATGCAGGCGCGTGAGGCTGGCGCGGCGGTGCTGTTGGAGCCGTGGTACCACTTTGAGGTTGAGGTGCCGGGGGAGTGCGTGGGCCGGGCGCTCTCGGATGCCACGCGCATGGGTGCCGAGTACGAGCCACCGGCGATGGCGGGAGACCGGGCGAAGCTTGTGGGTCGCGTGCCGGCATCCGAGGTGCAGGATTACGCGCTGGAGGTGGCTGCCTACACGAGCGGTCGCGGGCATCTGTACCTGGAGTTCGCCGGTTATGCGGCCTGTCATGATGCCGAGCGCGTAATCGAGACGGCCGCCTATGAGCCCGAGGCCGATCTGCCCAACACGCCCGACTCGGTCTTTTGCTCTCACGGCGCCGGTTACACGGTCAAATGGTACGACGTGCCCGCCGCGGCGCACGTAAAGATCGATCCCGCCACCTTCCGCCCCTGGCGAGCAGCAGACGCAGAGTTCTTCTGCCATAGGTGATAGAAGGGCGGCCTCTTTGTCACCTGCTGTTGGTATAACTCGGTATAAGTTGGTATAACTATAGGCAGCGTTTGCCAATCCGAGGAGGCCGACATGAATCCAAATCCCTTTAAGCCAACGGCAGGCAAGCGGCCTCCGATGCTCATTGGTCGCGAGTCGGTCATCGAAGATTTCGAGGAAGGGCTCGATAACGGCGCCGGAGCGCCGGGCAGGCTCATGCTCATTACGGGAAACCGCGGCTGCGGCAAGACAGTTCTCCTGCGGGAGCTGCAACGTCTGGCCAGCGAGCGCGGATGGGCGGTTGTCTCCGATTCCGCTTCGCTTGGCTTATGCGACCGCTTGGCCGACGCGCTTCGCTCGAATAGGCCCGTTGTGACGTCAATGGAATTCGGTTCGTCGTTTGGCCGGATGTCGGTCGAGGCGGCGCGAGCAAAGGGCGAAACGTTGCGAGGGCTGGTCAACGAGCGCCTCAAGAAGCTCGGTCCAGGCAAGGGCATACTGTTTGCGATTGACGAGGCGCAATCTGCGTCTATCGAGGAACTAGCGGCTCTTGCCGTTCTCTATCAGCAGGTGCTCGGAGACCAGGATGCCACGGGATTGCCCGATAGCGACCAGCGCGGTCTTGCGCTGGTGTTCGCCGGCTTACCCAGTATGGTTGACGATCTGCTCGAAGAGCCGAGCGTGACGTTTTTGCGGCGTGCCCAGCAGCGTACGCTGGGGGCGATATCCTTGCCCAAGGTGCGTGATTCATATATCCAGACGGTCAAAGACGCTGGTCTTTACGTTGACGCGGAGACGGCGGACCTTGCGGCACACAGGAGCATGGGGCATCCCTATATGGTTCAGCTGGTGGGCTATTACATGTGGCGCTCTGCTGTCCGGCGTGGCTCGCAAGTCATCGAAAGGCACGATGTCGAGGATGGCCATGCGGATGCCGTCTCCGAGTTCTACGAAGCGGTTGACGCGCCTCTATATTACGGGCTGCGCAGTCCACAGCGCCTTTTTATCGAGGCCATGGCGGTTGACGAGGGCAAACCGACTCGCATGGCGGATATCATTGAGCGCTGCGATCGCACCCAGAGCTGGGCGAGCAAATATCGCGCAAGCCTGATTCGCGAGCGTGTCATCGAGGCTGCCGGATACGGCCTCGTCCGATTTACCGTGCCCATGCTGGGCGCGTACGTTCGCGATCGAGTTTTATGGCATGAGTAGGGTGATAAAGGTGACGGAACAGAAGATGAGCCCGCAGGCTATCGAGGTACGCGGCGCGCGCGTCCATAACCTCAAAGACATCGATATCGATATTCCGCTGGGAAAGCTGGTGGGTATTGCCGGCGTATCGGGTTCGGGCAAGAGTTCGCTGGCACTGGGGGTTCTTTATGCCGAGGGTTCGCGCCGCTACTTGGAAGCGCTCAGCACCTATACTCGACGTCGCCTGACGCAGGCCGAACACGCCCAGGTGGATGAGGTATTGCACGTACCGGCGGCGCTCGCATTGCATCAGCGCCCCAGCGTGCCGGGCGTGCGCTCGACCTTTGGTACCATGACCGAGCTCAACAACAGCCTGCGCCTGCTCTTTAGCCGTTGCGCCCATCACGTGTGTCCGCACTGCGGGGCGCGCGTGGAGCCGAGCCTTAACGTGGCTGCGGGCCTGTCGCTCACGTGCCCTGCATGCGGTCGCGAGTTCTACGCGCCGAGCGCCGAGGACCTTGCCTTTAACAGCGGCGGTGCCTGTCCCACCTGCGGCGGCACCGGTGTCATGCGCGAGGTGGACGAAGCGAGCCTGGTGCCCGATGAGTCAAAGACTATCAACGAGGGCGCGGTGCTTCCCTGGGGTACGCTCATGTGGGATCTGATGAAGCAAGTGGCTGGCGAGATGGGCGTGCGCACCGATGTGCCGTTTAACCAGCTCACGCCTGAAGAACGCGACATCGTGTTCCACGGCCCGGCGGTTAAGAAGCACATTCTCTACGTTCCCAAAAACGGCGAGGGTGCCACGCCGCTCGACTTCACCTATTACAACGCCGTCTATACCGTCGAGAATGCGCTCGCCAAGGTTAAGGACGACAAGGGCCTCAAACGCGTTGCGCGCTTTTTGCGCGAGGGAGCATGCCGCGATTGCGGCGGCACGCGTCTCTCCGAGGCTGCGCGCCAGCCCCAGGTGTGCGGTATCAATCTGGCGCAGGCCGCGGCCATGACGCTTGGCGATGCGGTTGAGTGGGTGCGCGGGGTGCCCGCATCCTTGCCGCCCGAGATGCGGCCCATGGCGACGGATATCTGCGATTCGTTTTTGAGCGTGGCCCGTCGTCTGGTCGACCTGGGTCTCGATTACCTTTCACTCGACCGCGCTGGTGCCACGCTCTCCACGGGTGAGCGCCAGCGCGTTCAGCTCGCCCGCGTGGTGCGCAACCGATCGACGGGCGTGCTCTATGTGCTGGACGAGCCTTCGATCGGCTTACATCCCGCCAATGTCGACGGCTTGGTGGGCGTGATGCGCGATCTGGTGGATGACGGCAACACCGTGGTTGTTGTCGACCACGATACGCGCGTACTGGCGGAAGCCGACTATCTGGTCGAGATGGGCCCCGTTGCCGGAGCAGGCGGCGGCAGTGTAATCGCCGCTGGTACGGTAGACGAGGTCGAGCAATCGCAGGGCAGCCGTATCGCGCCGTTTTTGCGCGCCGAGCTCAAGCGCTTGCGTCCGCAGGTGACTGACGACGAAATGTTCGACCAGGGACATATCCGCATGGCAACCGATGCCATCCATACCGTCAAGCCGCTCGAGGTTGATATCCCGCGCGGCCGCCTTGTCGCGGTAACGGGCGTTTCGGGTTCGGGTAAGACGACGCTCGTGCTCGAGACGCTCATTCCTGCACTTAAGGCGCAGGCAGCTGGCGAGCGCTTGCCGGGGCACGTGCGTTGGGTCGATGCCGAGGGCATTGGCCGCGCAAATCTGATTGACGCTACGCCCATCGGCGCCAACGTACGCTCGACGGTAGCGACCTATGCCGACATTCATGACGAGCTGCGCCGCGCCTTCGCCCGTACGCCCGAGGCTAAGGCAGCCGGCTACAAGGCGGGCGCCTTTAGCTACAACACCGGCGCCTTGCGCTGCCCTACGTGTGACGGCACGGGCTCGATATCGCTCGACGTGCAGTTTTTGCCCGACGTCGAGATCATCTGCCCGGCATGCCGTGGTTCGCGCTACGCCGAGGCCGCCTCGCATATCCATCGCGAGGGCAAGGACGGGAGCTTGCTTACGTTGCCGCAGCTCATGGACATGAGTGTGGACGAGGCCCTCGACGCCACGGTGGGACTCAAGAAAGTCCAGGCGCGCTTGCAGACCTTGCATGACCTAGGCTTGGGCTATCTCACGCTCGGTGAGCCCACGCCGGCGCTCTCGGGCGGCGAGGCACAACGCCTTAAGCTCGCGAGCGAGATGGGCCGCGTGCAGGACGATGCCGTGTTCGTATTCGACGAGCCCACGATCGGACTACATCCGCTCGATGTTCAGGTGTTGCTGAGTGTGTTCGACGGCCTTGTTTCCAAGGGCGCCACGGTTATCGTGATCGAACACGATCTCGACCTTATCCGTAACGCCGATTATGTGATCGACATGGGCCCGGGCGGTGGCGACGCCGGCGGGCAAATCGTCTGCGCCGGCACGCCGGCGGATATCGCTGCCTGTCCCAAGAGCGTTACTGGCCGCTACCTATAGACAATGAGGCAAAGGGACAGTCCCTTTGCCTCATTGATGCCTATTTCACGCACTGAGCGGAGAGATAGTCGCGGAAGAATGGCAATTCAAATGCGACGAGCCCTCGTCCTCGCTCCCCGATGATGCCGGCGTCTATCATGCGGCGTCGGTAGCGGGAGACCTGCTGCGGCGAACGCCTAAGGCGCTCGACAAGGTCAGCGGTGGTGGACTCTTCCTCGTCATCGAGCATGGCGATGAGGAATCGCTTGTCCTCTGCAGTGAGTTCCCGATAGGTTGCCGCGAGGATTCGGTTGTCCATCTCGTCGCGCGCGATTTTGATTCCCAGGTCAAAGTCGCGTGACGAGATCTCCTTCGAATCGCTTGTGAGATCCCAGGCACGGTAGCCTACGAGTTGCAATAGGAAGGGAAAACCAGAGATCGAGCGAACGGCTCTATCGATTCCCTCAGCATCTGCCAAGCGATCGTTTTCCTGGATCGTGCGAATCAAGGCCTCGCGTACGTCATAGTCGGCAATGCGACCCAGATGATATTGTTGGGCGCGGCGAAGGAACGAGACCGTCTTGTGGTTCAGCAACGTCGAGACGTTGTTGGGAAGTCCCGCCATGAGCAGGGCGACGCGTTTCCCATCGGTCACAAAGTGCTGATACGTCGCTGCGAGCTGAATCATCTCGTCGAGTGTCGGGTCCACCTCGTCAACCGTGACGAGCAGACCGGTGCCCGCCTCGTTGAGCTGGTCGATGATGTCGCTCATGCGATAACGCCAGGTTGAGGCATCGTGGACACGATTGACCTCGATGCTGCCGAGCGGTGCAATTCCGAGGCCGGTGACTTCGAAGTGGTTGGACGGGTCGATGAGATGGGCTGCGGCGCGTTTCGCCCCGAACTCGAGTTCCTCAAGCATTCCCGGGAGCGCGGTCGTCTTTACGGCTATCCAGCCGTGGGATTCCGCCCTTGTCGCGAGCGACGACATGAGAGCGGTTTTACCGGTTCCACGCGCGCCTGAGAAGATCGAGGTCAATTCTGGGCGCCTGCGCTGGCTCAAGAAGGCACGGTCCAAATCCCGAATAATCTGTTGTCTGCCAGCGAGATGGGCGGGAACCTCACCAAAACTGGGGGTAAACGGGTTCTCGAGATATTCCACAAGGCTCTCCTTTCACACCGCCGTTTAACTTCATTTTACTTTAGTTAATTCTGATTAAAAGTGAGGCTCTTTATCTAGAGCATCAATTAGGCGTGTGCGCCATCGGCGCGGCGCTTGAATGTGACAAAGGGACAGTTCCTTTGTCACATTCCCGGAAAGCCTGTTTGGCGCAGGGCTTCGTAGAGGACGATGGCGGCGCTGTTGGAGAGGTTGAGTGCGCTGATGCGGTAGTCGTCCGGATTGACGAAGTTGCCGCAGATGTCCTGCCGAAGGATGGCTTCGTGGCCGTCCTCGGTATGCCCGAGCGATTCCTCGTGGGCTTCCCAGGCCTCGGCGTTATCGAGCGAGTCGCAATCGCGCAGCATAGGGATGCGCTCGCAGCGCTCGGGCGCCGCGGCGAGCAGCGGCTCGGGAATGCCCGAGCTCTCGCTGCCAAAGACCAAGTAGTCGCCGTCGCGGTAGGTGCTCTGCGCATAGGTGCGGCGTGCCTTTTTGGTCAGCAGATGCAGGCGTTCGTCGGCAGGGGAGAGGCCATTGCGCGCAAGGAAATCCTCCCAGCTGGCATAGGTGGTCACGTCCAAGTTTTGCCAGTAGCCCAGGCCGGCGCGACGTGCCGTTTTGTCGTCGAGCGAGAAGCCCAGCGGCTCCACCAGATGCAGGCGGGCGCCGGTAACCACGCAGGTGCGGCCGATATTGCCCGTATTGGCCGGAATCTCGGGCGCATACAGCACAATGTTGAACATGAATCTCCTTGGCTCAGAACGAAAAACCACCACGAAGGGGACAGGCACCTTCGTGGTGGTTTGGCGGTTACGTAGCGGAAAAATGTCCGCTTGGATAAACCTAGGCGCGGTGCCAGTCGGTCAGGCAGGCATCGAGGGAGGCGATGAGCGCATCCTTGTCCATGTGACGGCCGATGATGCACAGGCTCGTCATGCGGTCGCCCGTCTCGTCGTCCCAAATCTGCATGATCTCGGGGTTCTCGTCGATGATCTTCTGCTTCTCGCCCTCGGGCGCCGAGTCGACAAACAGGCCGTTCTCCATCAGGCGCATCTGGTGGCCGGCCTGCTCAAACATGTAGCACATGTCCGGATCGCCGGTCTGCCACAGCGGGCCCTTGACGCGAATGACCTCGTCGGGCCACTCCTGCTCAACAAAATCGGTGAACTTTTGCAGGTCAACCGGCTTGCGGCGCGAGTACACAAAGGTCTCGATGTCGTACTCGAGCACCTCGGGGTCGTCGTGCTCCTCGGGATGCTCCATGGCCTCGATCCAGGCGGCGGAGTTGTAGGCGCGCATAAAGTCGAAGCGGTCGGTGTCGAGCAGCTCCTCCATGGGGACCTCGCCGTTTTGGGCCTCGACGATCACGGCGTCTTTCTGCAGGCTGCGCACGATGGCCTTAAGCTCGGCGATCTGCTCAGGGCTCACGGTATCGGTCTTGTTGAGGATCAGCGTGGAGCAGAACTCGATCTGCTGGATGAGCAGACTCTCGATGTCGTCCTCGTCGATATCCTCTGCCAGCAGGTCGCGACCGCCGTTGAACTCGTCGTACATGCGGGCGCAGTCGACCACGGCCACGATGTTGTCGAGCGCGAGCTTGGGCTCGCCTCCCACCTTGGCCTCGTCGCAGAAGCTCGAGATGGTGTAGGCGATGGGGATGGGCTCGCAAATGCCCGAGGCCTCGATGATGATGTAATCGAAGTTGCCCGAATCGGCGATGCCCTGCAGCTGGTTGGCCAGGTCGTCCGAAAGCGTGCAGCAGATGCAGCCGTTGGTGAGCGGGATGAGGTCATCGGTCTCGGAAAGGCCGCCGTCGGCGATAAGGCTGGCGTCCACATTGATCTCGCCGATATCGTTGACGATCACGGCGGCGCGGATGCCGCCGTCGTTAGCGAGGATGTGGTTGAGCAGCGTGGTCTTGCCGGCACCGAGGTATCCGGTAAGCATGATGATCTTCACGGGTTTGTTGGGCATGTGCCCTCCTTTGTTAGACATGGCTTACAGTTGAATCTTATGCCAAACGCCTGCTCTTATACCCACGCGCCGGCAAATAACACAAGCTACTCCCAGGCTCCCCATACATCGGGGCAATAACCGACGGTGGCCTTTTTGCCGTTGCGCACGATGGGCTCGGCTAGAACCTGCTGGTTCTCGAGCAGCTTGTCGAAGCGCTGACTGGGGGTGAGATGCTGAATGAGCGCGAGCGTCTCCTCGTCCTTGGCTTTGGGGTTGAGCAGCTTGTCGATACCGCCGACCGCCTGCATCACGCTCGTGAGCTCGCCCTTGCTCATCTCCTTTTCCTTAAGGTCGATAAACTGCACCTTAATGCGGCGCTCTTTAAAATAACGCTGTGCCTTCTTGGTATCGAAGGACTTCTTGGTGCCGAAGATTTGCACGTTCATAGTATGTTCCGCCGTTCTACCTGATGAAGTTGGTCGTTGCTCGATCTGCCTCGGGTGCGTTGATACCGGCGGCCTGTCCGGCCTCGATGCAACGTAGAAGCCAAGCCATGTTCTTACCGATGTTTCGCATGGTGGCAAGGCCCTCGGCATCCCCATCGGCGTCGCCGGGCACGCGGCCAAACACGTTGTTCCAGTAGGTGGAAGCAACTACGGGCATCTGCTTAATGGTGAAGTACTTGTTGAGCACATCGAAGGTGGTCGACGTGCCGCCGCGACGGGCGACGGCGACCGCGGCGCCGGGTTTGTGCTCAAAGGCATGCCCGCCGGCATAGAATGCGCGGTCGAGAGCCGAGAGGATGCGTCCGCTGGGATGCGCATAGTAGACGGGCGAGCCAAAGACAAAGCCGTCTGCCTGCTCGGCGGCAGCGATGAGCTCGTTCACCACGTCATCGTCAAAGGTGCAGCGACCGCCAAGCTTGCCGCACTGACCGCAGCCGATGCAGTCGCGAATGGGCTTGGCGCCCAGCTGAAACACCTCGGTATCAATGCCTTCCGCATTGAGTTGCTCGGCGATCTCGGCGAGTGCGCGGGCGGTGTTGCCGTTTGCCTTGGGGCTGCCATTGACCAAAAGAACCTTCATCATAAACTCCCTCTGCTTTTGGTGACTTCTGCTGAGAATTATCTCACGTTGCGTGCGATGACGTCGGCATGGTGCGGGCGATGTTTATCCCGCAACGTTCTTAAGGGCGTTCATGCCTAAGGCCATCTAGGGGCATTGCGGTACGGCATGGGGAATGCATTGGGAAACGTTCGATAAATGCTTATAAACACGTTTTTGACGGCATACGTTGACAGATATACTTGTTGAGTTCAAAAGCATGGGAACGGAGATGGTTGCATGACACAGCCGGAGACATCACACACGGTGGGGCTTGCGCTCGAGGGAGGCGGCTACCGCGGTATGTATACGGCGGGCGTGCTCGACGTTTGGATGGAGCACGGTTTGACCTGCGACCATATGGTGGGTGTCTCGGCGGGTGCGGCGTTTGGCTACAACTTTAAATCGCGCCAGATCGGCCGCGCCATTCGCTATAACAAGGCCTATTGTGCCGATAAGCGCTATGCGGGTGTAGCAAGCTGGCTGCGGACCGGCGATATGTTCAATGCCGATTTTGCCTATCACGAGGTGCCTATCGAGCGCGATCCCATCGACCTGGAGACATATCGCGCCTGTCCCATGCGGTTTACGTGCGTGTGTACCGATATCGAGACGGGCAAGGCTGTCTACCACGACCTGCCCTATGGCGATGAGCGCGATATCGAGTGGATCCGGGCGTCGTCGGCTATTCCCGTGGCGACGCGTCCTGTTGTCATTGAGGGACACAAATATCTGGATGGTGGCGTGGCTGATTCTATTCCCAGTGCATGGCTGTTTGCGCAGGGCTACGACCGCAACGTGGTGGTGCTGACGCAACCGGCGGGCTTTGTAAAGCAGCCCAACAGCGTTATGCCCATGCTGCGGCGCGTGTTCCGTCACTACCCGGAGTTTGTCGCGGCGCTTGAGCATCGGCATGAGGTCTACAATGCCACGCTCGATGACCTGGCGCGTCGCGAGGCTGCCGGCGAGGTCTTTATGGTGCGGCCGAGCGAATCGGTGAAGGTGCCGTCGCTGTGCCGCGAACCGGATGAGCTCGAGCGCATCTATCAGATCGGTCGTCGAGATGCGGAGGCGACTTTGCCGGCGTTGAAAGCGTATCTGGCGGGGTAAGGGTCGCATGCGGAAAGCGCATCCCGGAATGGAGGCTCAAACTGGGATGCGCTTTCCATTGCTGAAGATATGAGGCTGCGAATCAGCTGCTCGGCCTAGACTTACGCCTGCTGCCAGGTGTCGACGAGCTCCTTGGCCGCGGCGTAGGGGTCATCGGCGCTGCAGACGGCACTCACCACAAAGAAGCCGTCGACGCCGGTGGCCTTGAGCTGTGGCAGGTCGGCCGTCTTGACGCCGCCGCCCACCACGATGGGCACGGGGCTTGCCGCGTGGAGGGCGGCCAGGTCCTCAAAGCTCTTGGTGATGATAGAGCCGTCGGCCGCGCGTCCGCAGTCGCGCTTGGTCTCGGTCTCGTGGAGTGGGCCGATGCCCAGGTAGTCGACTAGGCTCATGTCGGCGGTCTTGACGTACTCGAGCATCTCCTCGCAACGGGCGGAAAGGCCCACGATGGCGTTGGGCCCCAGCAGCTTGCGACAGACCTCGACGGGAATGTCGCTCTGGCCCACGTGCACGCCGTCGACAGCAATACCCTGCTCGCGCGCGGCGAGTACGCAGTCCAGGCGGTCGTCGATCAGCAGGGCAACCTGACCGGTTTTGCCGGCCTGTGCGATTGCCTGCGCGGCGTCGCCCGTCAGCGCAATGATCTCGCGGGCGCTTGCCACCTTGGAGCGCACCTGGATGCAGGTAAAGCCGGCGTCGAGCGCCTGGGCCACCACATCGCCCACGGGACGCCCGAGCGTGTTTTCGGGGCCGAGTACCAGATAGGCCGAGATATCAAGGTTGTCGCGGATGCTCATCGTGCTTCCTCCTGCTTTTTGATCTGCGCTTCCATGCGTTCGAGCTTGCCGGTCATGGTGTCGGTAAATCCGGGTCGAATATCGGCTTTGAGCACGACTTCGGTGCGGATGCCCTTGCTCGCCAACACAAAGGTTGCGTCGCGCACGACCTGCATGACCTCGTCCCAGTCGCCCTCGATCTCGGTGAACATGGAGGTGGTGCGGTTGGGCAGGCCGCTCTCGCGAATGACACGCACGACCTCGGCGACCTCGGCGGATAGCTCATCGCCGGTGCCGCACGGGGCGATGGCCACGGCGACGAGCGTGTTCATGCCGGCATTGGTTGCGGGCTCGGACATGGCCTATGCCTCCTCGAGCTCGAGTCGGTTATCGGCGATGTCTTGGGCGGTTGCGCGGTAGAGCTCGTCGATAAAGGCGACCTTAAAGCTTGCCGGGGCGTCGGCGACAGCGGCGGCACGCGTGCCGGCCACGTTGTAGACGGCGGTGCCGCAGACGGCTGCCGTAAACGGGTCGGCGGCGCAGGCGTACACGGCCAGCACGCCGCCCTGCGAGCAGCCGCAGCCGGTGATCTTGGACATGAGCGGGCTGCCGCCGTGAGACTTGGCCACCGTCGTGCCGTCGGTGATCAGGTCGACTTCGCCCGAGACCACAACGGCGCCACCGGTGTGGCGAGCGAGCGCCACGGCGGCACCACGGGCGGCGTCGACCGTGTCGGTGGTATCGACACCGCGCACGCGGCTCAGATCGGCCGCCTCGCCCTCAAGACCCCACAGGCCGGCGAGCGCGATAATCTCGGAGGCGTTGCCGCGCACGATGGCGGGCTTGTACTGCTTGAGCTCGTTGACCAGCTGGGTGCGCAGGCTACCGATACCCAGGCCCACCGGATCGAGCACCCAGGGCTTACCGGCGTCGTGTGCCGCCTTGGCCGCGCGGGGAATCGTTTGCTCGTAAATGGGGAAGAGCGTGCCCATGTTGAGATAGATGGCGCCGCCGCCGGCAACGAGTGCCTCGCCCTCGTCGGGCAGATAGACCATGGCGGCCGATCCGCCCACGGCGAGCTGCGCGTTGGCGACAAAGTCGATCGTCACCGTGTTGGTGATGGAACCGGCCATCGGATTGGTAGCGCGAATCTCCTCCACGGCCTTGACCATATGTTGCTTAAGCTGTTCCGAATCAATCACTGCACATGCCTCCTTGGCATAGAAAAGGGGCGCTGTGCATAGACAGCGCCCCTGTAAAGGCGGCATGCTCCCTACGCCAGCATTAACTGACAGGTTCAAAGGATTGGGCCCATTGCCCTCTCAGCCTTGTGGTTTGCACCGCCGGCACTCCCGCATCGAATCTGTTGTTCCCTATACTAGCGCACCTGCCAAAAAGGGACAGGTTTATTTTGGCAGGTAACAACTGGGACTTTGCGTTTTCCCAGATGAAACCTGCCGAAATAAACCTGTCCCTTTTTGGCAGGTCGGTACAATAGATGGGATTAAGAATGACCGAGGGGACCTTATGATCAAACTTGTGCTGACCGATATGGACGATACACTGATTCCAGCCGGGCATGACGGCGCCAGCGACTACGCCATTGAGGGTATTCATGCCATGCAGGCGGCGGGTTTGCACTTTGGGCCGGTTTCGGGTCGTCAGCCGTCCGCGATGGGCTGGATGTTCCGCAATCGCTCCGAGTGCTTCTCGACCGGTGCGTTTTGCAACGGCCAGGTGATGTTTGTCGATGGCGAAGTAGTCGCTTCGCGCGCAATCGATAACGATGTCCTTATGCGCTTAGCCGATTATTTTGAACAGGAGACCGACGATACGTATTTGAAGGTCTACCGTCTGGGTGATGACTTTTGGAATAACGATGCCTATTGCGTGACAAGCGATCCCGAGCGTGTGCGTCGCGCCATGAAGTCAGGCGGCAACGCGTGGCTCAAGGGCGAAGAGGCTCCCTGTCGTCCTGTCGTTGACGATGCCCCGGTATACAAGGCGAATATCTGGAGTGCCCGTTCGCGCGAGGAGCTCGCCGAGCTGCGCGAGCGTGTTGCCGCTGAGGTGCCGGAGCTCTCACTCGTGTTTCCCAACAACCGCGTGCGCCTGTTCGACGTTCTTCCGACCGGCTGGGACAAGGGCTGCGCTGCGCTGGAGCTGGCGCGCGCTTTGGGCCTGACGCCCGACGAGGTGGCCGTATTTGGCGATTCCGATAACGATTTGCCCATGATCGATGCCGTTCCTAACTCCGTTGCAGTCGCCAATGCCAACGAGGCCGTCACGGCTGCCGCACGCTGGCATATTGGCGCTGCGGCAGATGATGCGGTTGCCGGGGCTCTGCATCAGATTGCCGCCTGCGCCGCGACGGGGGAGATGCCGTCGTTTATGAGCCAAATGGACACGGCGGGTTTTGACGTCACGAACGTCTAGGGAGAAAGCCATGAAGCTCCAGCAACTCAGATATGTCGTCAAAGTTGCCGAATGCGGCAGCATCACCGAGGCCTCGCGCCGGCTCTTTGTGTCGCAGCCTTCGATTACCGCGTCGATCCGCGATCTCGAAAACGAGATGGGTGTGCATATCTTTGAGCGCACCAACAAGGGTGTCATTGTGTCCGAGGAGGGCGAGACCTTCTTGGGGTACGCGCGCCAGGTGCTCGACCAGGCCGACCTGCTCGAGGGCAAGTACAAAGGTACGTCCGAGCAGGTGCCGCACTTTAGTGTGAGCTGCCAGCATTATTCCTTTGCCGTTAATGCGTTTGTCGATGTGATCCGCGAGTTCGATGCCGCGCGCTACGACTTTACCCTGCGCGAGGAGCAGACCCACGAGATTATCGAGGATGTCGCGCATATGAAAAGCGAGCTGGGCATCCTGTATCTGTCGGAGCACAATCGCGAGGTCATCGAGCGCATGCTGGTGGCCAACGAGCTCGTGTTCGAAGGGCTCTTCTGCGCCACGCCGCATGTCTTCGTCTGCGCCGACCATCCGCTGGCGGGCCGCTCCAGCGTGACGCTCGAGGATCTGGAAGACTACCCGTTCCTGTCCTACGAGCAGGGCAGCTATAACTCGTTTTATTATTCCGAGGAGCTGACCTCGACCTTTGAGCGTCGCAAGAATATCCGCGTGCGTGACCGTGCGACGCTGTTCAATTTGGCCATGGGCCTCAACGGCTACACGGTATGCTCGGGCGTGATCAGCCACGAGCTCAACGGCCCCGGCATTATCTCGATTCCGCTCGACGTGGACGAGTACATGGAGATCGGCATTATTACGCGCAAGAACACGACGCTCACGCGCTACGGTCGGGCCTATATCGACGCGATTCGTCAGCATATCTAGGCTGCTGTGCTCCGCACGGTTCAAGTCTCTTTATGACAGTCCAGACTGATATAGGAAGCATCTATATCAAACTGTTATAAACGTATATTTTACGATGGCCATATGAGCGCTCATACTCTGTCCCAGTAAAGCAACCAATGCAAAGGGAGATATCTATGAGCACTTCGATTCAACCGAACGCGCCGTTTCGCGCCGATATCGTCGGCAGTTTTCTTCGTCCGCAGGCTGTAAAGGATGCCCGTGCCGCCTATGTCGCGGGTAAACTTGACGCTTCCGGCCTTAAGGCCGTCGAGGACGATGCTATTCGCGATTTGGTGGCAAAGCAGAAGGCCGCCGGCCTGCAGGTCATCACCGATGGCGAGTTTCGCCGCAGCTACTGGCACCTCGATTTTATGTGGGGGCTGAACGGCGTCGAGCGTCGCACCTCGCGTACGGGATATATGTTCCACGACGAGGAGACCACGGCCGATACCGCCGTGGTGACTGGCTCCATCAGCGGCGAGAACCACCCCTTCGTCGAGCACTTTAAGTTTGTCAAGGCACTTGAGGGCGAGGACCACGTTGCACGCCAGACCATCCCGGCGCCTATCCAGACGTTCTCTGAGGTCACGCTCGACCGCTGCGATGGCCAGCAGGAGAGCCTGCGCGCTGTCTATAAGACCGATGAGGAACTTGCCGACGCCATCGCAGCCGCTTATCGTACGGTGATCGCCGACCTGTACGCTGCAGGCTGCCGCAACATCCAGTTTGATGACTGCACCTGGGGCATCTATTGCGATACCGACTTTGTGTCCAAGACCGGCATGAGCCCGGTTGATCTGCAAAAGGTGAGTGAGCTGGGCGTGGCGCTCAACAACGCCGCTATCGAGGGCAAGCCCGACGACCTGGTCATTAACACGCATGTGTGCCGCGGTAACTACCACTCTACCTATGCCTTCGAGGGTGGCTATGACCCCATCGCGCCATACCTGTTCGCAAACGAGGATGTTGACGCATTTTACCTGGAGTTCGATACGCCGCGCGCCGGCGGTTTTGAGCCGTTGAGGTACGTTGCCCCTGGCAAGAAGGTCGTGTTGGGCCTGGTGACCACCAAGGCCGCTGAGCTTGAGGACGAGGATGCCATCGTCGAGCGTATTCACGAGGCTGCAAAGTATGTTCCGCTCGAGAACCTGTATCTGTCTCCGCAGTGCGGCTTTGCCAGCTGCGAGATTGGCAACAAGCTGACCGAGGACGAGCAATGGGCAAAGATCGCGCTGGTCAAGCGTATTGCCGAGCGCGTTTGGAAATAGCGGTAACGTTCGCAGGTGACGGCGCGTGCGAGACATGGCGCATCGCGTACAATGGTTCGGATCGTATCGTTCGGGCAGGTAATCCGCTATGCTCGAGCGCCCTTCCATTTTGAAAGGACTCTCATGTCCCAGTCCTCGACGCCCGCCGCCAGCGATGCCATCTACGACGCATCGTCGCTCGGCCGCCCGCGCATGTTTTTGCTCGGTCTGCAGCACCTGTTTGCCATGTTTGGCGCCACCGTGCTGGTGCCCGTGCTCACCGGTCTCTCGGTTTCGGCAACGCTTTTGTTTGCCGGTTTGGGCACGCTGCTGTTCCACTTCCTGTCGCGCGGTAAGGTGCCGGCATTTTTGGGCTCATCGTTTGCCTTTATTGCCGGTTATGCCGCAATCGCGCCCAACGGCGAGACCGAGCTTTTGCCCTACGCTTGTCTGGGCGTTGCTTGCGCCGGCCTGCTTTATCCGGTGCTTGCGGCGCTCTTCCGCGCCTTTGGCGCCAAGCGTGTCATGCGTTTCTTCCCGCCGGTGGTGACTGGCCCCATCGTCATTTCGATCGGTCTGATCCTGGCGAGCTCCGCTATTGCTAACTGCCAGACCAACTGGCTTGTGGCTGTCATTGGCGTTGCCGTTATCGTCATCTGCAACATCTGGGGCCGTGGCATGGTCAAGATCGTGCCGATTTTGCTGGGCGTTGTGGTGAGCTATGCCGTTGCGGCTGCGCTCGGCGAGGTTGATTTCTCGGGCGTTGCCGCCGCTCCGTGGGTCGGTCTGCCCATCGTGTGGGACAACACCGTGTTTGCACTCTTTGGGCCGCAGTTCGATAACGGTCTTGCCACGACGGCCATCATCACCATCATGCCGCTGGCCTTCGCGACCATGATCGAGCATATCGGCGATATCTCTGCTATCGGTTCGACTTGCGAGCGCAACTACATTGCCGATCCCGGTCTGCATCGCACGCTGCTCGGCGACGGCCTTGCCACGATTCTGGCTTCGCTCTTTGGCGCTCCGGCCAACACTACGTATGGCGAGAACACCGGCGTGCTCGCCCTGACGCGCGTGTTCGACCCGCGCGTAATTCGAATTGCCGCGTGTTGCGCCATCGTGCTTTCGTTCTGCCCCAAGTTCGCCGCGGTCATCGCCGCCATGCCGGCATGCGTTATCGGCGGTGTGTCGCTCGTGCTCTACGGCATGATCAGCGCTGTGGGCGTCCGCAACCTCATCGAGAACCAGGTCGATTTCCAGAACAACCGCAACGTGCTGGTTGCCGCGCTGGTGCTCGTGCTTTCGCTCGGCATCGCGTACAGCACCGCCGGCGCCATCGTGTTGGAGCTGGGCGGCGTGACCATTTCGCTGTCCGGCATTGCCGTGGGCTCACTGGTGGGCATCGTGCTCAACGCCATCCTGCCGGGTAACGACTTTGAGTTTGATGTCTCCGAGCTTGAGGAGGCTGCTGAGTAGCAGCTGCGTTCAGCTAAAACAAGATATGGTGCCCATGCGTATATGCGTGTGGGCACCATTTTTAATGCGTCAGTATCCAGTGGATGCCGCGGGCCATGCGTAAGTCGGTTTGGGCAAAGTGATTGCCGGGGTTGAGCTCCAGCGTTGTTGGAATGCCGCGCTCGACGAGCAACGCTTCCATCGCGCGTGTGTCGTCGAGTACATGCCGCATCATGCGGTTGGGCGTCTTGGTTTCCTTTTTGCCGAGTGACAGGTAGACGGCTTGCGGGCTGCCGGCAAAAGGGGCCGTGCTGGCACGGTCGACAAAGTCGGGAAACCATAGCGACCCCGATGCGCTCGCAGCGCGGTCAAAGGCGTCGGTTTGCCAGAGGGACCAGAGTGCGAAGAGGCCCGCGAGCGAGTAGCCGGCAATGCCGCGCCAGGTGGGCGGCTGAGGAAGCGACGACTCGACCTGGGGGATTATCTGATTCAGCAGCTCATCAAGAAAATCGGCAGCTTGGCCGCCGAAAGGCTCGGCATCGCGTACGGTCCCGTCGCATGCCCAGGGGCTCAGCTCGCGATTCCAATCGAGCCCGCCAATGGTGACGAGGGCGAAAGGCGGACAGTCGAGCTCTCGGCAACACTTATAAACCTCGCTGCCGTCGCCCACGACCACAGGAAGGTAGATGACAGGCGCGCTTTCCGTATGATTCGAATAAACGGTTATCTGCTTTTGATGCGCTTCCATGACGGGCTTCTCTCAGTGTTGTGATATCGGCAGCCCCAATTGTCGCACGCCAGCGTATGCCGGTTGGGCTAGACCAAAGACAATCTCGTGCATCCCCTGCGGACGCATATGGAAAACGCCACCGCCGGAGGGGAGCTCGGCGGTGGCGTTGTTAAACGGTGCTGGGGCTCGGGGCCTTCGCGGGAGCTGCCATGTGCGCAGAGGCGTCTAAGAACGCTTACGGCTCGCCATGGTGCCTGCGGCGATAGCGGCTGTTCCCGCAAGGACGGTTGCCACGATGGCCGCACCCGAGGTGTCGCCGGTTGCCGCGAGCACGCCGGTAGTCTTGGCTTTCGTGGTTGAAGCCGCAACGGCCTTGGTCGGCTTTGAGCCCTCAGGCTTGGGGTTCTGCTTGGACTCCGCGGGCTTGCTTTCTGCGGGCTTGGTCTCGTCGGGCTTGGGGTCTTCCGGCTTGGCTACCTCGGGAGGTGCGATGGTCGTACTTTTGGCGACTGCTTTGATATAGAGGGAGTCGACCGTGGCGTCGCCCGTGCCGATGGCTTGGCCTGCCTCGTAGATGCCGTCACGGAGCTTGCGATAGTCAATGACCTTGCCGCCTTCGGGCGTCTGGATGGCGGCGTTCTCAATCTTGATGGTGCCGATTGTCTTGCCGTCAGCGCTCATGGCACGGGCAAAGATTGCCGCTGTATCTCCTTCGGCCGTTACCTTGCTGCGGATGATCGAGATGACTGCGGGTGTGACGCCCTCGCTGGTCTGGGCGATGATGCCGATGTTCTCGCCTTGGGGTTCGCGCCTCGTCTCGCCATCTTGGTTTTCGCTGTAGGGGATGGGGCCGTCGCCGTTCTCGACATAGCGGGCTATGGCCTTGACAACGGAGTCGCTGATGTAGATGTGGCCGCCCTTCTCGTTGGGTCGATCGTTTCTGGTGGAGAATGCAGCCGAAACCTCGCCTTCCGCAAACGCGTCCACGGTGGAGCCGTTCTTGACGACGATGTCGTCCTGGTAGGTGAAGAGGGCGTTGGCGCCACCGTATCTGCCTTTACTTGCACGGACCGTCACGTTTGCATGATCGAGGGTGATGCCCTTGTGGGCATAGACGCCATATTCAACACCGTTTACGTTGAGGGAGGCGTTTGTGGCTGCGAGGCTGCCCTTGGCCTCGACGGCAGCGTCTTCCTCGGAGCTTGCCTTGACCTGGCTGCCGTCCGAGATGTTGATATTGTCGCCGCTCCAAAGGGCCTCACCATCGGCTGAGCTTGCCTCGACCGTCCCGCCACCCTTGATGGTGAGGTTCTTGTCGGCTCCAATACCCTTGTCCTTGGTAGCCCTGGCGGTGACGGCTCCGCTGTCGTCAATCGTGATATTGCCGTTTGCCCTGATGCCATCCGATGCACCCGTGGCGTTGACGTTGCCCGAACCTTTGATAGCGAGATCACCTCCGGCATTGATGGCATCAAACCCAGTGCTCGTGGCGTTGACGGATCCGGCTCCGTCGATGTTGATATTACCCGTGGTGAGGATAGCGTCCTCAGTAGATGTCACGCTGAGCGTGCCGCCCTCGTCGCCTTGGATATTGAGCTCGGCATTCTCGTTAGTGCCATGAGAAACGTTGATGCTTTCGATCCATTCGGCAGTGACGATGTTGGTTCCCGAGTAATTCACGTTGAGCTTGCCTGCGGCCTGGATCTCGCCGCCGTTATAGTTGTTGAGCTTCAAGTCGTCGGCGCCGTCCCACGACCAGGTACCGGCCTCGTCGCTCGCCGCGGTGTTGTACTTGTTGCCGCCGACCTTGACCCATTCCGCTGCGAGCGAGACGCTCGGCATGAGCAGCGAGCTCACCGTGAGCGCGCAGGCCAGGCCGCAGACGATGCGGCGCGTCACGCGGCGCCAGCTGCCGTGCGCGAGTCCTATGCGACGGCGAACGTCGGGTTCGGCAACATGGGTTCCGGCGGTAGTGTCATTGCGTTTGGGGGTCGTGAACAAGGCTGCCATGGTTGCTCCCGTTCTCATAGGGCCTATACGACTAGATTCAGCGTATCTGCTGGATGTTGCCGGCGGTAGTGCCGTTTGGAGGGCAAAATGGCCAAAATGGGGGAGAAATAGGCCGCACGCCGGCGCAGGGACCGGCGCTAAAAGAAAAGCGCGGGGCCGCATGGCGACTCCGCGCTTTATTGTTCAGCTTTTGCAGCCTTGCCCTTACGCTACGAAGAAGTAGACGAGGAAGGCAAGGGCCGCGATCCACCCGTCCCGTGCGAAAAAGTGTTTACGAGCGCTTGCGGCTCACCACGGCGCCCGCGGCGATGGCGGCTGTTCCCGCAAGGGCGGCTGCCACGATGGCTGCGCTCGAGGCGTCGCCGGTTGCTGCGAGTTTGCCGGCGATCTTTGCTCCCGTGGCTGCAACTGCAACGGTCTTGGTCGTCTTCGTGCCCTCGGACTTGGAACCCTCGGGCTTGGTCTCGCCTGGCTTCTCCTCGGGTTTGATCTCCTCGGGAGGCGCGATGACCGTGCTCTTGGCGACAGCTTCGTTATAGGGGGAGTCGATCACAGCGTCGCCCGTGCCGATGGTTTGACCCACCACGTAGAAGATGCCGTCATCGAGTTCTTCCTTGTTGCGATAGCCAATGATCTTGCCGCCTGTGGGCGTCTGTATGGGAGCGCCTTCGATCTCGATGGTGCCGATTGTCTCGCCGTCCGCGCTCACGGCAAGGGCGAAGATTGCCGCCGTGTCTCCCTCAGCTGTGACCTTACTGCGGACAATCGAGATGGTCGCGGGCGTGATGCCCTCCTTGGTCCGGGCAAAGATGCCGATGTTCATGCCCCTATGCTCGGGAATGACCGCGCCACTTTGGTCGTTGCTGTAGTGATCGGGGCCGTCGCTACCGGACTCGACATAGCGGGCTATAGCCTTGACAACGGAGTCACTAATGTAGATGTGACCACCCGCTTCGTTGGGGTAGTAGTTTCTGGTGAAGATTGCGGTCGAGAACTGGCCTTCTGCGAACGCATCCACGATCGAGCCGTTCTTGATGACGATGTCGTCCTCGTCGGTGAAGAGGGCGCTGGCTTCATCGTTCCCTGCACTTGCACGGACCGTTACGGTTGCGCCATCGAACGTGATGCCCTTGTAGACATAGATGCCATACCCAACGCCACTTGCGTTGAGGGAAGCGTTCGTGACCGTGAGGCTGTTTTTACCGTCGATGGTGGCGTCTTCCTCGGAGCTTGCCTTGACCTGGCTGCCACCCGAGATCTCGATGTTGCCGTCGGCCCAAATCGCATTGTCTTTGATAGAGCTTGCCTCTACCTTGCCGCCGCCCTTTATGATGAGGTTCTCGTTAGCATCGATACCCTGATCCTCGGTGGCCTTGGCGGTGACGGTTCCGCTGTTGTCGATCGTGATGTTGCCGTCGGCCCTGATGCCATCCGAATCGCCCGTGGCGTTAACGTTTCCCGAGCCCTTGATGGTGACATCGCCCCCGGCATCGATGGCATCGTGCTCGGTGCTCGTGGCGTTGACAGTGCCAGCGCCGTCGATGTTGATGCTGCCGACGGAAGTGATGGCGTCACGAGAAGATGTCACGTTGAGCGTGCTGGACGCGTCGCCCTGAATATTAAGCTCGGCGTTCTCGTTCGCGCCATCCTTAACCTTGATGCCGCGGCCGTCGCCGTTAGTGACGATGTTGTCGCCCTCGTAGCTCACGTTGAGCTTGCCCGCTGCCTCGATCGCGCCGCCGTTATAGCCGTTGAGCTTCATGTCATCGGCGCCGTCCCAGCTCCAGGTGCCGGCGGCGTCTCCCGCGGGCCCCGCGGCCGCTTCGTGGCGGACGCCGCCGACGTCCACCCACTCGGCCGCGAGCGAGACGCTCGGCATGAGCAGCGAGCTCACCGTGAGCGCGCAGGCCAGGCCGCAGACGATGCGGCGCGTCACGCGGCGCCAGCTGCCGTGTGCGAGCAGCGTGCGACGGCACACGTCGGGCTCGACAAAATGGGCTCCAGAGGTTTTGTCATTGCGATTGGGGGTCGTGAACAAGGCGGCCATGGTTACTCCCATCCTCATAGGGCCTATGCGATTAAGCCCAGCATATCTGCAGGATGTAGCCGGCGGTAGTGCCGTTTGGAGGGCAAAATGTCCAAAACTTGGGAAGCAAAACATCGCGCGTCTGTGCGTTGCCTGGCTTTAAAAGAAAAGCGCGGAGCCGCTCGATGCGACTCCGCGCTTTGGTGTTCTGTTTTAGCAGACTATGCCGTTACGCTACGAAGAAGTAGACGAGGAAGGCGAGAGCTGCGATCCACATGAGCGGCTTGATCTTGGAGGCCTCGCCCTTAAAGAGCGCGACGATCACGTAGGCGATAAAGCCTAGGCCAATGCCGGCAGAGATGGAGTAGGTGAAGGGCACGCCGGCGACAATCATGAACGCCGGGAAACCCTGCGACACGTCGGACCAGTCGATCTCGGAGGCCTCGCTCATCATGAGGTAGCCGACGTAGACCAGAGCACCGCAGGTGGCGGCGCTGGAAACGATGGTGACGATGGGGGAGAAGAACGCGGCGAGAATGAACAGCACGCCGGTGGTGACGGAGGTGAGGCCCGTGCGGCCACCGTCGGCGGCGCCGGAAGTGGACTCGACGAAGGTGGTGATGGAGGAGACACCCATGAAACCGCCCACAGCAGCGGCGGCGGAGTCGACGATCAGGATCTCCTTGATATTCTCGACGTTGCCGTCGTCGGTGAGGAACTCGCCCTGCTTGGCCACGGCCATCGCGGTGCCCATGGTGTCGAAGAAGTCACTCATGAGCAGCGAGAACGAGATGACGAGGAGCGCGGGGTCGGTAAGGACCTTGACGATGGCGGGCACGCCGCCGGCGTCGGCGATGGGGCCACCGATGCTCGAGAAGTCGAGCGGGGCGATGATACCGGTCGGAGCATGGGTCACACCTAGGGGGATACCGGCGATGACGGCGACGACGATGCCGATGAGCAGCGAGCCGGGGACGTTGCGGCAGGCGAGGGCGACTGTCACCAGGATGGAGATGATGCCGACGATGAAGGTGGGGGAGGTGATGTCGCCCAGACCGACGAGTGTACCGGCGCCAGCGGTGATAATGCCGGCATCGCACAGGCCAATCATGGCGATGAACAGGCCCAGACCCACCGAGATGGCGTGACGCAGGACAACCGGGATGGCGTCCATGATGGCCTCGCGCAGGCCACAAAGCACGAGCAGCAAGATGACGATACCCTCGAGGAAGATGACGCTCATGGCCACGTGCCAGTCACCGCCGCAGACGGTGGTGGTGATTCCAGCGATCATCGCGTTGACGCCTAAGCCCGACGCGCAGGCGAGCGGGCGGTTGGCGAAGATGCCCATGCAGATGGTCATGATGCCGGCGCCCAGGCAGGTGGCGCAGGCGAGCGCTCCCGCATCGATGCCAGCGCCCGAGAGCACCGCGGGGTTGACGGCGATGATGTAGGCCATCGCCAGGAATGTTGTCAGTCCAGCGCGGAGTTCGGTCCCGATTGTGGACTTGCGCTCGCTGACGTGAAATAGTTCGTCCATGCATACCCTTTCCTTGCTCGGCCCCGAGTTTAGGCCGATTGACACGAACTCAACTACTATATCGCCTTTGAAAGGCTGATGTTCCTCGCATGTTGATGTTCGGCGCTTTGTAGCAGACAGACGGTATTTTTCGCATGAAAATGTGTGGGTACCGTATACTTAAACAGTTACAACGACCCCTATGGAGGAACGTATGATTAAAGAGCTCTGCCACGACGAGGCTATTCTGTCCCAGCGTTGCGAGGTTGCGACCGTCGAGGACGAGTCGGTGGCACAGGACCTGATCGATACCATCAAGTCGCTCGACGATGCCGGCTGCCTTGCCGCTAACCAGATTGGCGTTACCAAGAAGGTCTGCGTCTACCTGGACGACGCCGGCGAGCCCCACGTGCTCTACAACCCCCGTCTGGTGTTTGGCCTGGGTGCCAGCAAGATGGAGGAGAGCTGCCTGACGCACGAGGAGGTCACCAAGTCCACGCGCTATATCAAGTGCAAGGTCGCTTATGACGTGATCGTCGACGGCAAGATGCGCGAGCGCAAGCAGGACTTTGTGGGCTTCGAGGCGCAGATGATTCAACACATGATTGACCACTGTCTTGGAAAGTTGGTCTAAGGGGACCAAAGCACCGCACTTCGTCTCTTTTGGCCCGGGCATGACATTGTTGTCATGTCCGGGCTTTTGTGTTTAGCGCCTTTTTGTTTGGAGACAATGAAATTAGCAAGAACGTAAAGCTAGGAGGCGCTATGTGTACGAGTATTCGATTTACCGATAATTCTGGCCACATGTATCTGGGCCGCAATCTCGACTGGAGCTTTGACTACGGCCAACAGGTTCGCGTGATGCCGCGCGGGTTTCACATTCCGTATTCGTTTATCGACGACGCGACAGCGGCACACGCGGTGATCGGTATGTGCATCGATTACAAGAACTACCCTATGTTCTTCGATTGCGGCAACGATGCAGGCCTTGCCGTGGCGGGTCTCAATTTCCCGGGTTATGCCGAGTATGCCGAGGACCCTGTCGACGGCAAGACCAATATCGCGGCCTATGAGTTTCCCCTGTGGGTGGCAGCGACGTTCTCGACGGTCGATGAGGTCGAGGCTGCGCTGCGCGATACGGTGATTGTCGCCAAATCTGCCGGAGAGGGGCTGGGCGTGTCGCTGCTCCATTGGATTATCGGCGACAGCCAGCGTAGCATCGTGGTCGAGATGATGGCTGACGGCCTGCATGTATACGGCGATCCGGTCGACACCCTCGCCAATCAGCCCACCTTCCCGTGGCACATGGAAAACCTCCGCACCTATATCACCGCCACAAGCGATTTTCCGCAGACGGCGACATGGCGTGGCGCCGAGCTTAAGCCCTATGGAGCCGGTGCCGGCATGCGCGGCATTCCGGGCGATTGCTATTCGCCGAGCCGTTTTGTAAAGGCGGCGTACCTCAATGCCAATTACCCACAAAAGGAGAGCGAGACCGAAAACGTCGTTCGCATGTTCCGCTCGCTCGAGGGCGTGGTGATGATCGAGGGAGCGTCCAGGATGGGCGATGGCAAGTTCGAGAAGACTATCTACACCGGATGCTTTAGCGCGCGCACGGGCAATTATTACTACGCGATGTATGGGGATCCGTCGATTCGCTACGTGAGCCTGATGGATGCCGAGGGCGCGAGCTCCGATAGGCTCGTGGTTCCCGAGCCACGCCGTTCGTAGCCGCTAGCTTTACTGCAATGCAAAGCGGCCCTGCGTCTCTCGTGAGGTGCAGGGCCGCTGTCGTTGATTTGTGACGTCACTAGAAGTTGACGTCGTTGAGTTGTTCGCTCTCGAGGCCGTCGAGCTGTTGCTGTTCGGGCGTATCGGCGACGCTCTCGAGCAGCTCGGTGGGATCGACGTTCATGTTTCTACCGGCCTCGTTGCCGTTGACCAAGTCGTCCGAGAAGATGTCGACTTCCATTTCCTCGGCTTCCTCGATCTGAACTTCGAGCGGCACCTGGGTGCGCACGAGTTTGACTGCCGGGCGCATGCGGGCAAAGAGGGGCACGTACTCGATGATGATGGCCGAGTTCTCTAGACCGTACCAGCGTGCCGGGCTTCCGCAGGCGCGGCGGACGGCGTACTTGATGGCCATCACGCGGTGGTCGTTGCGGTTGATGTCCGTTTCGGGGGCGAGCATCTTGCGCAGCATGCAAAAACGGAAGTCGCCCACGTTGCCGCGTGTCTCGTAGATGGAGTAGGTGTGATGCTGCGGCGGCAGCTCACCCGATGCCATCAGGTCGCCAACGATCTGGCGCAGGTAGGCATTGATGCGCTGGTTGACCTTAAAGCCCAGGTCCAGGCGCACGCGGAACAGGAAGTCCGTGCCAAAGGTCTCGACGGAATACTCGTGCGTATAGGGCTCATCGGTAACGTACACGTTGATGAACCAGTATGCCTTGGCGCGCTTGGGATGCTTATCCAAGATGGAATAGAGCACATCGCGGTCGAGCGTGAGCGGGTCGGGGCTGTTGGTGAGGAACACCAGGTTGTCGGCAAGCACGGGATAGGTCTCGTCGTTGCGCAGGCGGTCGAGCTGGTCAATGTACTTGGAGACGGGCAGCAGGATGGTCTGCGTGCGCTCGATGGCGGTGCCGCGGCGCCACACGTACATAAGGCCAAACAGCAGCGCGGCCAAGAAGATCATGACATAGCCGCCGTCAAAGAACATGGTGAGGCACGAGGCAAAGAAGCACAGCTCAATGGCGCCAAAGAGCAGTGCGAAGACGCAGGCACCCAGTTTGTGCTTGAGGATGCCGGCGATATAGCTCGTCAAAAGCGTCGTGGTCATGAGCATGGTCACGGTGATGGCGAGGCCGTAGGCGCTCTCCATGCGCTCGGAGTTCTGGAACAGCAGCACGATGAAGATGCAGCCGACCCACATGATGTTGTTGACGAGCGGAATATAGAGCTGGCCCTTGGTGTCGCTGGGGTAGTGGATGCGCAGGTGCGGCATAAGGTTGAGGCGCGTTGCCTCGGATACCAGCGAGAACGAGCCGGTGATGAGCGCCTGCGAGGCGATGATGGCCGCTACGGCCGAAAGCACGATGGCAAAGGGGCGCAGGGGCTCGGGAAGCATCATGTAGAACGGGTTGACGATATCCATCGCGAGCATCTGGGGGTTGGAGTTATTGGCGAGCAGCCAAGCGCCCTGACCCAGGTAGTTGAGGATAAGGGCCGCCTTAACAAACGGCCAGGATGCATAGATGTTTGCCTTGCCAACGTGGCCCATGTCCGAGTAGAGGGCCTCGGCGCCGGTCGTCGACAGAAAGACAAAGCCGAGCACCATAATGCCCGAGTGGTTGATGGGCGAGAACAGGAACATGATGCCGCGGATGGGGTTGAGCGCACGCAAGATGGACAGGTTGCCGAGCATGTTGAACAGGCCGGCGCCTGCCAGGAACAGGAACCACAGCGTCATGAGCGGGCCGAACAGCTTGCCGATCGACGAGGTACCGGCGCGCTGCATGGCAAACAGGCCGCAGATAATGATGATGGTGATGATGATTACGTTGGTCTGGCCGTCACCCAAAAGCGCGTGGCCCCACTCGATAGTGCGCAAGCCCTCGATGGCCGTGGTAACCGTGACGGCGGGGGTGAGGATGCCGTCGGCGAGCAGCGCCGCGCCGCCGATCATGGCGGGAAGGATCAGCCACGGCGCCACTTTGCGCACCAAGCTAAACAGGGCGAAGATGCCGCCCTCGTTGTGGTTATCGGCCTTCATGGCGATAACCACGTACTTGACCGTGGTCACGAGCGTCATGGTCCAGATGACAAGCGAAAGCGCTCCCAAGATCATGTCTTCGCTGACGGTACCGATGCCGCCGTTGTTGGCGACGATTGATTTCATGGTGTACATGGGGCTCGTGCCGATGTCGCCATAGACGACGCCGAGCGTTACGAGCAGCATGCCAGCGGAGAGGGGGATGGCTCCGTGCCCGCCTTGACCACGCTGGTCTTGGGGGCTTGCCTCCAGTTTGTTGTGTGCCACGTGGACTCCCTTTGACATCCGGTTATCTGTCTAGGACAGATAATCTTTATGCCGTCTTTATACATACAAGAGCAGTTTGGCACATCGGGTTATTTTAGACAATAATCCTCAGCTGGGGATTATTTATCTACGCAGGTAGCATTTCAAAGCAGGGGCTTTTTAAGCACGTACTGTCTGGGCGATGCCAGCCTTGGCGTTTGCGCGTTTGCCGGCGAGTTCGCAAAAAATCGCGCCGCCGATGATAAGCGCGGCGCCCAGCAGGCGGACCGGTGTTATGGCTTCACCCAAAAGGGCGGCCGAGAACACGACCGCCGAAAGCGGCTCGAGGTGGCCGACGACGGCGACGGTCTGGACGGGCAGCTTGGCGACGGCGCTAAAGTAGAGCAGGCAACCAATGCCGGTGTTGACGACGCCGAGCATAGCGACGGCGTGCCAATCAATACTGGCGGCGACGCCGGCGGACAGGAACGAGGGAGCGCCCTGCGTGATGAGCGTGAGGACCAGTGCGGTCACAAAGGCGGCGCTCACCTGGAGCGTGGAGTTCTCGAGGCCTTCGATGTGTGGCGCACCCTTGCTAGCGATGACCATCAGCGCATAGCAAAATGCCGAGGCGATGCCGCAGGCGATACCCGCAATGGGCATATTGCCGCCTAGACCTTGCGCTGCAATGAGAAAAGCACCGCAAGCAACGGCGATAAAGCCGGCGATTTTGCCTCCGGTCAGCTTTTCGCCAAAGATGAGCGGGGAGAGCGCCATGACAATGATGGGGCCGCAGTAGTACAGCAGCGAGGATACGCCGACGCCGATCGTCTGGTAGGCGCGGAACAGAAAAATCCAGCTGGCGCCCAGCGCGGCTCCCGAGAGGAGGAGGGCTGCGGCTTCGCGGGGGCGAGATGGCGCCTGCAACTTATGGCGTTGGGTGATGGCGAGGATGGTGACAAGCGAGAGTGCGCCCAAAAACGTGCGTAGTAGCACGATATCGGAGCTCGGCAGTGCGATGGCAGCGGCGATGATGCCGTTGGAGCCAAACAATAGCAATGCTGCTAAGTACGTAAACAGACCGTTGTTCATGCGCTGACATCCCCTCTATATCCGAGCAACTTCACTATGGGTGAACTGGCTTTAGAAGAAAAGCGAATATAATGCATGGCTGACATGACAAAAGCTCATGCAAGGATGGAGGACTGCCGTGGAAACGAATATTCAAAAGATGCAGGTGCTGCTCGAGACAGTGCGCGCCGGAAGCTTTACGCGCGCCGCCGAGCGCCTGAGCTATTCGCAATCGGGCGTGAGCCGTATGGTGGCCGATCTTGAGGCCGATTGGGGCTTTAAGGTGCTCGACCGCAGTCGCGAGGGCGTGGCTCTTTCTGCTGACGGGCGACAGGTCATGCCGGCTGTCGAGGCGCTCTGCGAGGAATTCGTTCGCTTGCAGCGACGCGTGGATGAGATGCGTGGGCTCATGCGCGGCAAAATCTGCATCGGTACGTTTTCGAGCGTGGCGACCCACGTGCTGCCGCCGGTGATTGCTCGTTTTCGTGCCGATTATCCAGACATTGATTACGAGCTGCTGATGGGCGACTATTCAGAGATTGAACAATGGGTGGCAGAGGGCCGCTGCGATCTGGGCTTTATCCCGCATGAGCCCCGAGAAAATGGCATGACGTCGCGGTCTTTGGTGCGCGACGAGTTGATGGCGGTAGTGCCGGCAGACTCTTTGCTTGCCACTGAAGAGGTCGTCTCTCTTGCCGATTTGGCCAACGAGCAGTTTATTCTGCTGGAACGCGGCACCGATGATGAGATTACGCCGCTGTTTCGTCGGGCGGGGCTGACGGTGCGCTCCAAGCTGTCGACCTGGGATGACTATGCGATTATGGCTATGGTGGAGGATGGCCTGGGCGTGAGCGTTCTTCCTGCGCTCATCTTGCGCCGCTGTCAGTTCGATGTTGCCGTGCGTCCGCTCGAGGGGCATCCCCATCGGCAGATCAATGCGATATATCGCACGGCCGACGTTTCGCTTGCCGCCGCTCGATTCCTTGAATACCTCTAAACGCGTGCACGTCATTGTCCGCTTTGGGCAAATCTCGAAGTTCGGTACGTTTTCTTATGAAATTGAACTTTCGAATGAGGTACGGCGCTATACTGCTTGCTAAATTGAACCTTGGTTCAATTCGTGTTCTATAAATTGAACTTTGCCAGCAAGGAGGTTCCTGTGGCCCAAGAGACGTTTAGTAATCGCCTGCGACAGGCTATGTCCGATCGCGACGTTCGCCAGTCGGACGTAATCCGCGCATCGGAGATGCTCGGCAAAAAACTCGGCAAGAGTCAGATGAGCCAATATGTGAGCGGCAAGACGATTCCGCGGCGCGACGTGGCAGAGCTGCTCGCCCGCATCTTGGAGGTCGATGTTACCTGGCTGCTCGCCGGTGACGCCGATCAGGGCGAGGCATCATCGTCCCGCAACGTTTCCAAGCCCGAACCCCATCCCTCAGCTCAAATTCCAAGGAGCACCACCATGCGTACTTTTTCCAAATCCACCAAACTCGAGAACGTTCTGTATGACGTGCGCGGCCCCGTCGTCGACGAGGCTGCCCGTATGGAGGACGAAGGCGAGCGCATCCTCAAGCTCAATATCGGCAACCCGGCGCCCTTCGGTTTCCGCACGCCCGACGAGGTTATCAAGGACATGCGCCAGCAGCTGCCCGACTGCGAAGGCTATTCCAACTCGCGCGGCCTGTTCTCCGCGCGCAAGGCGATTATGCAGTATTCGCAGATCAAGGGTCTGCCCAACGTTCAGATGGAGCATATCTACACAGGCAACGGCGTGTCCGAGCTCATTCAGCTTTCGATGAACGCGCTGCTCGACAATGGCGACGAGATTCTGATCCCCAGCCCCGACTATCCGCTCTGGACGGCGTGCGCAACACTTGCCGGTGGTCATCCCGTGCACTATCTGTGCGATGAGCAGGCGGATTGGTATCCCGACCTGGAGGATATGGAGTCCAAGATCACGAGCGCGACCAAAGCCCTCGTCATCATCAACCCCAACAACCCCACGGGTTCCGTCTATCCGCGCGAGGTGCTCGAGGGCATCGTCGAGGTTGCACGCAGGCATCAGCTGATGATTTTTGCCGATGAGATCTACGACCGCCTGTGCATGGACGGCTACGAGCACGTCTCGATTGCCTCGCTCGCCCCCGACCTGCCCTGCGTTACCTTTAGTGGCCTTTCCAAGTCGCACATGATTGCGGGCTATCGTATAGGCTGGATGGTGCTTTCGGGCAACCAGCGCTGCATGAGCGACTTCATCATGGGCATCAACATGCTCTCCAACATGCGCCTGTGCTCCAACGTGCCGGCTCAGTCGATCGTTCAGACGGCACTCGGTGGCCATCAGTCCGTTAACGACTACATCCGTCCCGGCGGCCGTGTCTACGAGCAGCGCAACTTTGTGTATGAGGCACTCAGCAAGATTGACGGCATCTCGGTGGTTAAGCCGCGTGCGGCGTTCTACATCTTCCCCAAGATGGATGTTAAGAAGTTCAACATCACCGATGACGAGCAGTTTGCCCTCGACCTGCTGCACGAGAAGAAGATTCTGATCACGCGCGGCGGCGGCTTTAACTGGGCCGAGCCCGATCACTTCCGCATCGTGTACCTGCCGCGCATGGAAGTGCTCAAAGAGTCGCTCGAAGACCTCGCCGACTTCTTTGACCATTACCGCCAGAGCTAGTGGGATAGAAGTTCCGCACTATGAAAAGCTCCCTGCAGTTGCTTTGCTGCAGGGAGCTTTCTTGAATCGGCGGAACTAAATAACGATCCCGTTGCAGTGGTCGATTTCGTGCTGGATGATCTCGGCGGTGTAGCCCGAGAAGTTTTTGATGCGGTGGACGAAGTTCTCGTCCAAATACTCCACCTTAATGCGGCGATAGCGGGTGCAGGGACGCTCGCCGATCAGCGAGAGGCATCCTTCGCTCGTCTGATAGGCATTGACCTGCTCAAGAATTTGAGGGTTGTACATCAGGAGCGTCCTGTTGCCGTCCTTTATGCAGATGATGCGTTTGCGCACGCCGATCATGTTGGCGGCGAGGCCCACGCACTCGTGCTCATGCTCGTGGAGCGTATCCAGGAGATCCTGCCCGGTCGCGGCATCGTCGGGTCCCGCGTCTTCGGAAGGCAGGCGCAAAAAGAACTCGGATTTCATGATGGGCTTAATCATGGCGGGCTCCTCATGTCTCATGCTTTCGTGGACTTTTAATAATAGCGCGGAAGGAAAGCTGCGCGTTCGCGTTACAATTTTTCGACGTTGGACCATGTTGCCAGACTCGTCGTGTACGGCGTCTGGCGTAAGTCTAGGGCTCATTTTCGCCCTGGACTGTTCCTCTGGGGCGATGCGACTGTCGTTCCAAGAGGAAGGAAATGCATGGGGAGCAAATCTCAGCAACAAGTTCAAGAAACGCCATCGGCCACTGCGGCGTCTCTCGTCGTAATGTATATCGCAGCCTTTGTTGCCGCGTTTAACGAGAACATCATTAATGTGGCGTTGCACGACATTATGGCGGCCTTTTCGGTGAGTGCCACCACGGCGCAGTGGCTCGTTTCGGGCTACATGATCGTGACGTCGATCTTTACGGCCATCATGGCCTTCCTGTCCGGCCGTTTCTCGACGCGCAAGCTGCTGTTTTTCGCATGCGGATGCATGGTCGCCGGCGAAGTCCTGTGCCTGTTCGCTCCGTCGTTTAGCGTTTTGCTGCCAAGCCGTATTTTGCAGGCTGCGGGATCGGGCATCTTGTTCCCGCTCATGATGAACGTGGTGCTGTCTTGCGCCCCGCGCGAGAAGCTTGGTCTGTATCTGAGCCTGGGCGGTGCCTGCATTACGCTAGGGCCGGCGTTTGGACCCGTGATCAGCGGTCTTATGTGCACGTTGTTTGGCTGGAGGGCGGTGTTCGTAGTACCGCTGGTGGGCGGCATTGCGGTCGCTGCGGCGGGCGTAAAGCTTGTTCAGAATGTTGGAGAGCGCTCGAACACCACGCTTGATATTCTGTCGGTTGTTTTGCTCGCCGCCGGCATTACGGCATTTGTGTATTCCGTAGGCGAGTTCTCGACCAATCTGATTGCCGGTATCGTGACGCTTTTCGCCGCCATTGTGCTGCTCGGCCTGTTTGCGGCCCGCCAGCTCAAGCTCGAGCATCCGGTGCTTAACGTGCGTCCCATGGCGAGCGTTCGTTATTGGCCTGCGTGTCTGCTTGTGGTGGTGTCGATGATGACGACGTTCTCGATGAGCGTTTTGTTGCCGCTCTATTTTGAGGGCGCATACGGCATGACCGCACTTGCTGCGGGCTTGCTCATTTTGCCGGCGATTGCCTGCAACGCCGTGACCTCGATTGTGGGCGGACGCGTGATGGACGCCCGTGGCGCATGGCCGCTGCTGCCGGTCGGCTTTGCCCTGATTGCCGTGGGGCAGACTGCAATCTCGATGACGGCGGCGAGTATGAACATCGGCGTCGTCGTGGCACTGACCGTTGTGGTGTATGCCGGAGTCGGTTTGGTGCTGAGCCCCTCGCAGACGGCCGGCTTGGAGACGCTGCCTGCCGCCGAGCATCCTCACGGAACGGCATTGCTCAATACGTGGAACATGATTGCCGCATCGTTTGGCCCGTCGCTGTTTATCGGCCTGCTCTCGAGTTCTGCGGCGACTGCCGGCGCCGCTGGCGTTGCGACGGACGTTGCCCAGGCGATTGGATTTGCAGCTGCCGTGCGTGTGGCGGCTGTAATTGCCGCGGTCGGGTTCGTGGCGTCGCTGGTGTACGCTCGTCGCGAGTCACACATGTCGCATTAATGTGTGCACATAGATTCTGCAGCTAGATTGGATGGCGACACCATAAACTAATGGACGTTTTGCCGAGAGGCATGATTGTTTAAAGCGCAAAGAGTGCGCGACGGGCCCCGCGAATGGGGCGATGATGCCCGAGAGGGCCAAGAAGGAGTCTCATGTCCGAGAACGAAGAGATCATGAACGAGACCGAGAACGAGACCATGGCTGCCGAGGTCGAGGCAGTCGAGACCGTGGAGACCGAAGCTGCCGAGGTTGAGGCTGCTGACGAGGTTTCCGCCGAGGAGGAGGCCGAGGTTGTCGAGGCCGCCGTTGATTACGATGACGAAGAGCTGATGGACAAGATGCAGAAGGCCGCCCGCCTGCTGCGTAGCCGTCGCTTTGCTATTTCCAAGGAGGAGGAGGCCAAGGCCGAGCGCATGGCGAACATCGAGCGCGCCATCAAGCTTCTTGACCTCAAGCCCAAGATGGAGCAGAAGGAAATGTCCGACCTGCTGGGCATGCGCCTTCGTGAGCTCGATGGCCTGATGGCCGAGGCCGAGGCTGCCGATCTGGTCGGCCGCATCGACGACGCCGAGGGCGATATGCGCAAGATTGTTGTCTTCGCCGCCGAGGATGCCGCTGAGGGCCTGGTCGAGCTTGCCAACAAGAAGGAGAAGCTCCTGCCCGAGCTTTCTTACGAGGAGGCCACCGAGCTGATGGCCGCTCTCGATAAGGTTATCGCTCCGCTCGTCGCCATGGGCCTGGACGAGGATCGCGGTCCTCGCGGCGGCCGTGACGACCGTGGTGGCCGTGGCGGCGACCGTGGCGGCCGCGGCGGCTTTGGCGATCGTGGTGGCCGTGGTGGCGACCGCGGCGGTCGCGGTGGCGACCGTGGCGGCCGTGGCGGCTTTGGTGACCGTGGCGGCGACCGTGGCGGTCGCGGCGGCTTTGGTGGCAACCGTGGTGGCTATGGCGACCGCGGCGGCAACCGTGGCGGCTTCGGCGGCAACCGTGGTAACGACCGCGGCGGTCGCGGTGGCGACCGTGGCGGCCGCAACGGTGGCGGCTTCCGCGGTAACCGCTTCTAGTTGGGTTACGCGGTTTTACCAAACCGCGTAACTAGTTGACGCTGCGCGCCCACCAGAGCGACAACTTGTCATTCAAAGAGGACGGCATGACCAGAAGGTCTATGCCGTCCTCTTTTCATGCCAATTTGTTCGCTCTGGTAGGCGCTCGCTGTCGGTGCCAAAACATCGGCATTGCCATGATCCAGACCTGCTAAAAGATAGTCGTTGGGTGTTCCTATAGTTTTGTCAACCGTCGGGGCTACTCCCGGTAGGGCACCCGGTCGCGCATCACGGCGTATATCGCCCTGAGCCGCTTCCTCGCGACGGCCTTGAGCGCCCGCCCGTGCCCCATGCCCCGCGCCCTGCAGGCCCGGTAGTACTCGCCGTAGCGCCCCGAGGACCTCACCAGGCTGTTGCACGAGAAGATCAGCAGGGACTTGAGCCTCGCGTCGCCGCGCCTGGACGCCCTGACCGACCTCACCGACGTTCCGGAGCTCCTCACCCTCGGGGCTATGCCGCAGTACGAGGCCAGGTGGTCGTGGTCCGGGAACCTCCCGATGTCGACCGACACCGCGAGCTGCGCCGCGGTCCTCGGGCCGATGCCGGGCACGGTGAGCAGGCACGCGTAGGTCTCGTCGCCCTCGAGCAGCGCCGCCGTCTCGGCCTCGAGGGCCCCGGCCTCGTCGAGGGCCTCCGATATCCGGGCGGCCAGGAACCTGACCTGCCTGTTCTCGGCCTCGATGAGCGCCGGCGGGGGCGCAGTCGAGGCGGCCGCGGCCTCCCCGGCGGCCTCGGCCTGCGGCCCCTCGGCCCCCGAGCGGGCGATCCCCCACGCCCCGCCGAACCCGGCGAGTAGCTCCAGCCACCGGCGGTCCGACAGGTCGACGGCGGCCTCGAGGGCCGGGCAGGACTCGAGCAGCACGGCGCGCAGGCGGTTCTTGTCCCTGGTCGCGCAGGCGACGACGTGGTCGCGCTGCGACGAGAGGGCGCGCGCGGCCTCGAGGGCCTCGCCGCGGCCCGGGACCCCCGACAGGGAGTCCGGCACACCCAGGGCGGTCCGCGCGATCACCGCGGCGTCGCGCTCGTCGGTCTTGGCCTCGCCGGCGAACAGCCCGGCGGCGCGGCTGGCGGCGAGGCCGGGCAGGTGGGCGACCCCCAGACCCGCGGCGCGGGCGCGCCTCACGGCGAGGGACCCTATGTTGCGGAACTGGTCGACCACGACGAGCGTGCCGGCGGGCACGGAGGCGAACAGCGCGTCGAGCTCGGCCTCCCTGTTGCGGACGGGGGCGCTGGACAGCACCTCCCCGTCGCGGTCGATCAGGCAGGCCCAGTGGGAGGACTTGCCGACGTCTAGGCCGAGCACGGCCGCGGGCCTGGTCGATGGCGCTTTCACGGTGGTATCCTTCCGGTAGTCGTTCGACCGGATGGCCTCCCCCTCGGCACTCACATTACCAGCCGCGGCGCCTGCCCGGCACTTTCCTATCAGCCGTCGGGGGCGGCGCGTCCCGCGCCGGCAGCACCCAACAGGCCCTCTCGGGGGCAGGGACATTCGGCCGTGCGCGGGCGCCCGGTCGGCGGCCCGTTCTGGGCGCGCCTCAATCGTAGCCCGAGACGGGCCCGGGCTGACAATTTCGACTGTAATGGACGTTCTTGTTTGACTAGTCGTTTAAGAACGTCCCCAACGATTGCATAGCATGAGAGTGGATAATCTCCCGGTTTGAGTCTGCATTCAAGCTCAAAGTGGGAGATTATCCACTCTCATTTTGTTTGTTGATTTCGATGCCTACATTTGTAGAAACATTTCGTGGAGGCGGGTGTCTTCGTCGAGTTCGGGGTGGAAGGTTACGCCGAGCTGGTTGCCCTGGCGCGCGGCGACGATACGGCCGTCGACTTTCGCTAAGGCCTTTGCGTCGCCGTGGACCTCGACGATGCGGGGCGCGCGGATAAACGTCAGCGGCACTTCACCGTCGATGCCAGCTACCTGCCCCTTGGTTCGAAAACTGCCGAGCTGCCTGCCGTAGGCATTGCGCTCAACGAGCACATCCATGGTTGCCAGGCGCGGCGTGCCCTTATCGTCATGGGCGGCAAGGTCGTGAGCCAGCAGAATCAGGCCGGCGCAGGTGCCCAGGACGGGCATGCCTTCAACAATGCGGGTGCGAAGCTCCTCGAGCATGCCCAACTCATCTAGCAGCTTCCCTTGAACGGTAGACTCGCCGCCGGGAAGTACCAGACGGTCAAAGTCCTGCTTTAAATCAGCCGCCTGCCTCAGCTCAATACAGCGCGCGCCCAGCTCGGATAGTCTTGCCTCGTGCTCGGCAAATGCGCCTTGGACCGCCAGCACGGCGACCGTTTGGTCTGCATAATCACTCATGTGCGATCCTTTCTGCTGGACTAGCGCCCGCGCTCTTCCATGATAATCTCGATCTCGTCGGCGTTGATGCCCACCATGGCCTCGCCCAGGTCCTCTGAAAGCTCGGCAATGAGCTTGGCATCGGTGAAGTTTGCCACGGCCTTGACGATGGCGGCTGCGCGCTTGGCGGGGTCGCCGCTCTTAAAGATGCCCGAGCCGACAAACACGCCTTCGGCGCCCAGCTGCATCATCAGCGCGGCGTCGGCGGGGGTCGCTACGCCGCCGGCGGCAAAGTTCACGACGGGAAGCTTACCCGTGGCATGGACCTCGCGCACCAGCTCGACCGGAACCTGCAGTTGCTTGGCTGCCTCAAAGAGCTCGTCGTTGCGCAGGGCAACAACGTCACGGATCTGCTTTTGGATCTTGCGCATGTGACGCACGGCCTGAACGACGTCGCCCGTACCCGGCTCACCCTTGGTGCGAATCATCGTGGCGCCTTCGGCAACACGGCGCAGCGCCTCGCCCAGATCACGGGCGCCGCAGACAAACGGCACGTCAAACTGGGTCTTGTCGATGTGATAGACGTCATCGGCAGGGGAGAGAACCTCGGACTCATCGATGTAGTCGATCTCGATGGCCTGCAGGACCTGCGCCTCGACGATGTGACCGATGCGGCACTTGGCCATGACGGGGATGGAGACGGCCTCCTGGATGCCCTTGATCATCCTGGGGTCGCTCATGCGCGAGACGCCGCCTGCGGCACGGATGTCGGCCGGGATGCGCTCGAGGGCCATGACGGCGCAGGCGCCTGCCTCCTCGGCGATGCGTGCCTGCTCGGGCGTGGTAACGTCCATGATGACGCCGCCCTTGAGCATCTGCGCGAGCTCGCGATTGAGTTTGACGCGGTCGGCCTTGCTGTTCTGTTCTGCCATGGTTGCTCCCTTGGTTGGCATGTGCATTGCTTGACGGAACATCCTATCGGGGAGCTGGGTATGACAAAATACTCAGTTTTCGAGATAATTACAAGGTCAGACTAATACCAGATTGAATGACTTAATAAGGTCAGGTGATAGGCTCATGCTTGACTACAATTTGGAAAAACGCGGCGAAGCATCGCTCTATGAGTATGTTTACCAGCAAATTCGAGATGATATCGTAGCTGGACGCATTGTGGCGGGGGAGCATTTGCCGTCTAAGCGCGCCTTTGCCAGTCATCTGGGAATCAGTGTTATTACCATCGAGAATGCATATAGCCAGTTACTCGCTGAGGGCTATATTTGCTCAATACCACGTCGTGGCTACTACGCTTGCGAGCTTCCGGATGCACCGGTTTTGGCTTCGGCTGCGGAGGGCATCGACCGAGATGCCGTCTCTGTGGGCCCCAGCGTGCATGATGTCAACGGACAGGTCGAGCGATTCGATGCGCTTTCTCCTTCTGCTTTGGAGGCGGCGCGGCTTTGGCAAAGCGCGCTACGGGCGACGCTGGCATCCGAAGACGAGCGCGAAATCTTTTCGCCCGCACCGGCGCAGGGCACTGCTCGGCTGCGACGCGCAATTGCTCACCATCTGCACGGGACAAGGGGTATGAATGTCGACCCCAACAACATCGTTATCGGTGCGGGCGCCCAGCTGCTCGATACCATGTTGGTTCAGTTGCTTGGCGCGGACAAGGTGTATGCGGTTGAGGATCCGGGCTATTTGCGTCTGACGCGTATCTATCAGGCTATGGGCTGCCAAGTTCGACATATCCCGTTGGATGATGAGGGCGTGGACTTGAGCACTCTGCAGAAAAGCGGGACCGATGTCCTTCACCTGATGCCGTCCCATCAGTATCCGACCGGCCTTGTGACGAGCATTGCGCGTCGCTATGCGCTTCTGAGCTGGGCCGCCGAGCGACCAGGTCGGTATCTCATCGAAGATGACTTTGATTGTGAGTTTCGCCTTGCTGGCAAGCCGATTCCTGCGCTCGCATCGATCGATGCCGCCCAGTCGGTTATTTACACCAACACGTTTTCGAAGAGCCTGTCATCGGCGTTGCGTCTAGCGTACATGGTGTTGCCCGATGAGCTAATGGAGCGGTTTAGGCGCAACCTTGGTTTTTACGCCTCGTCGGTTAGCTCTGTTGACCAGGTCGCTTTGGCTCGTTTGCTGGAATCGGGTGATTACGAGCGACATGTGAACCGCGTGCGCGTGCGCGCTCGCGAGGCGCGCGATGGCCTGGCGGCGCTTGTGCGGAAGGCGTTTCCGGCAGGGGAAGTCTCGATCGAGCATGCAGACGCGGGCCTTTACTGTATCGTGGTTGCGGAGCGTGGAACGGGCGGAAGCACTTTTGCACGGGCCCTCACGCGCTCGAGCATCCCTTTTATCGATATTGGTGACTGTTTTTGGTGTGCCGATGGCGCATCTGTCCCTGAAAACTCAACTCAAATTCTTGTTCAGTATGACGATCTGAGTCCAAAAGTGCTAACTAGCTTGGAATTGCAGCTAATGGGGGGGCACTCTGCAACCTAAGTGAGTAGACTTTTAGCACTTTGGCGACCAGGCAGTTTTGTAACAAGCTATCTACCTGCGGTTTTGAAAAGCAGGATGACCGGCCTGCTCGGGATGTTCAAAAAAGTCTACTCACTTGCCGCGCAAAGCTCCTGCATGAGAAAAAATGGGGTTTTCAACAGGGCTTCGTCCAGCTCTCGGCAAGCTTTTGGCCAGTTGGGGAGTGCTGTTGAAAACTTGGCAGTCCGTTCGGCGCCATTTTTGGTGCGTTCGCGCCAATACGTGACTGACTGGGTTGAAATTCGTGTTTTCCTGTGCCTATGAAGGATCTACTTTGTGACATATCGGCTTTTAGGTACTGGCGTTTGCCTCCTCAAGTCCGCGCTTTGTGTCCGCCGCTTCCACGGCCGGAAGAAGACCGGCAGCGATATGACCTTGCCCGTAACCCGACGGCTGCGGTTGTGCTCGGCTTTCCGTTGTATACATTGGTCCGGACGAGAAACAAGCGGACTTGTCCTGCCAGTATCAGGCAGCGGCTGTTTCTTGGTGAGCTCCCCAGGGAATCCGTGCTGGAAACGGAGCATGGGTTTTTGGTTACATCTCCTCTACTGACGACATTCATCATGTCGCGGCATCTGACGGATCTTCAGCTTCTTTTGGTATTGGCGGAGATGTGTGGCTTGTTTGCGGTGTGTGCCCTGCCGGCGGCACTTGAGGCGGATCTTTCGCGTGCAATTGATTCGGGCGCGATTTCGACAACGTTCGGTTGGGTGCGCTGCCCGTCCGAGGACGGCATCGCCTCAAATTTATGGCGTCGAGACGCTTTGGTTTTGGGCGGAGACCTTGACCGTTTTTGTTCAGATGTTTGCGGGATGCGTTACGGCAATAGATTTATGGCGGTATCGCAACTCGTTCCATTGGGTGCCGCGTCGCCTTTTGAGGTCGAGGCGTTTTTGTTGCTTGGACTGCCGCGAGCCCTGGGAGGCGAAGGGTTTTGCGGCATAGAGCTCAATGTCGAAGTGACGTTAAGCACAAGTGCTCGAGCGATTGTGGGAAAGTCCCGTGTATATATCGACCTACTTCTTTCTTCGCCGGACGGTAGGCGACAGGTGGCCATTGAATGTCAGGGAAAGGCCTCGCACGGACGCGCAGGGGATGGCTTGCGTGACGCTGACCGCATGACGGCCCTTCAGGCCATGGGCTACGATGTGCTTCTCCTTACACACAGACAGATATCGGATGAGGATAGATTCCGCGCGATCGTTAAGGCCATATGCAGGATGCTCGATGCTGAATATCGTGATAAAAGCTCAGATGAGCAAAGGGCTGAGACATTACTCAGGTCTGAACTATTCGTTGACTGGACAAAATTGGGAGTAATCGACGGAAAGATGCCCGCTAGACACAAAATGGCTCGATCGTGGACGGCTGCGAATCTAAGTGAGTAGACTTTTGGCACTTTGGCGACTAGGTCGTTTTGCAACAAGGCATTTACCTGCGGCTTTATAAAGTGATATGGATGGTCTGCTCGGCAAGTTCCAAAAAGTCTACTCACTTAGTTTTTGACGAGAAGCCGATGCCGAAGGCGGTCCTATTTCAGGTAGTTAACAAGTTTGTGAGGCACGAAAAAGGCCCGAACCATGCGGTCCGGGCCTCATCGAGCTAGAGGTTATGTCTCAGGTTGCTGGCTTAGCCGAAGTAGCGCTTGAGCAGGCCGGCGAAAGCCTTGCCGTGGCGAGCCTCGTCGCGAGCCATCTCGTGCACGGTGTCGTGGATGGCATCGAGGCCAGCGGCCTTGGCGCGCTTAGCAAGATCGGTCTTGCCGGCGGTGGCGCCGTTCTCGGCCTCAACGCGCATCTCGAGGTTCTTCTTGGTGGAGTCGGTCACGACCTCGCCCAGGAGCTCAGCGAACTTGGCAGCGTGCTCGGCCTCCTCGTGGGCAGCCTTCTCCCAGTACAGGCCGATCTCGGGATAGCCCTCGCGATGAGCGACGCGCGCCATGGCCAGGTACATACCGACCTCGGAGCACTCGCCCTCAAAGTTGGCGCGCAGGTCGGCAACGATGTCCTCGGAGACGCCCTCCATCTTGGCGACGCCCACGACGTGCTCGGCAGCCCACTCGAGCTGACCCTCCTCCTGCTTCAGGAAGCGAGAACCGGGAACGCCGCACTGGGGGCACTTGAAGTCCTCGGGCAGCTGGTCGCCGTCGAACTCTTCCACATAACCGCAAACGGGGCAAACAAACTTCATGATTCGATCCTTTCGATCTATGGCGATTGTGCGCTCGTCCGGTCCCGTAAGGGCCCTCTCCGGACGTGCGTCTTGACGAGTTCTATTATCCATAAATGCAACCAAATGTGAAGCCTATTAGGAATGATTTTTAATAAAACAATTTTGAGATATGAAGATGTTGATTGATTAACGATTGGCAGGCCGTCTTTGACCGCCGCTGAGTACAATCGGGCGAGCAAATGTTGACCTATCAACAAATGAAGGAGTTTCCTTTATGCATCTAGCCCGTCGTGCCTGGTGCCGAACATATCAGACGGTTTTTCGCATTGCATTGCCGATCCTGCCCTATACCGAGCCGCGCATTTTAGAGCATGCCGAGGATGTGCCCGCGGTGCTTCAAAAGCGCTCGATCCAGAAGGTCCTTATCGTGACGGATCCCGGCATTGCCCGTCTGGGGCTCACGGCACCGCTCGAGACGGCGCTCGCATGCAGGGGGATTGGCGTTACGGTCTATGCCGAAACGCGTGCAAACCCCACGGTTTCAAACGTGGAAGAAGCGGCGTCCCTGTATCGAGAGAGCGCCTGCCAGGCCATTATCGGCTTTGGCGGTGGCTCGGCCATGGACTGTGCCAAGGGCGTGGGCGCACGCATTGCGCAGCCAAACAAGCCCATCAACAAGATGCGCGGCCTACTGCGGATTCATCGTCTCCTGCCGCTGCTTATTGCGGTTCCCACTACCGCCGGTACGGGAAGCGAAGTCACGCTCGCGGCGGTTATCACCGATGACGAGACGCACTACAAATACCCCATTAACGACTTTGTGCTCATCCCGCGTTTTGCAGTCCACGACCCCGAGTTTACGTGCGGCTTGCCCGCTTCCATTACGGGGCAGACGGGCATGGACGCCCTGACGCATGCCGTTGAGGCCTTTATCGGGCGAAGCACCACGCCCTATACGCGCAAGATGGCGCGACAGGCGGTGCAGCTCATCCACGACAATTTGCTCGAGGCCTATGAGCATGGCGACGACATGCGTGCGCGTCGCAATATGCTTTCGGCGGCGTATAAGGCGGGCGTTGCGTTTACCCGCTCCTATGTCGGATATGTGCATGCCATCGCGCACAGTTTGGGCGGCCGATACGGAATTCCGCACGGTTTGGCCAACGCGATCATCCTGCCGCACATGCTTCGCGCTTATGGTGACGCCGCCGCCCCCAAGCTTGCCGATCTTGCTCGCATGGCGGGCATTGCGCCGGCTACCGCGCAGGACAGTCTTGCGGTCGAGGCCTTTATCGATTGGGTCGACCGCATGAACGAGGCCCTGGGAATCCCCAAATATGTCTCGGGTATTCGCCGCTCCGATATTCCGCAAATGGCGGCCCATGCCGATGCCGAGGCCAATCCCCTGTACCCCGTTCCACTTTTGATGGACCGCTCGGAGCTCGAGCATATGTACGAGGTCGTCGCGGGTGGTATGTTTGAGGACGAGAACTAGGAGGGTGCCATGAACACCGAGGAAATTGCGCGCATCGTCGGCGATCAGCGCGCCTACTTTAAGACGCACGCCACGTTTGATGTCGATGCTCGACGTCGCGCGCTCGTGAGTTTACGCGATGCGGTGCGGGCCCACGAGGCCGATATCGCTCATGCGCTCAAGACCGATTTGGGAAAGTCGCATGACGAGGCCTATATGTGCGAGATTGGCACATCGCTTTCCGAGATTCGACATCAGATTGCGCATGTGGCCCGATGGAGTCGTCCGCGCCTGCGTCCGTGCGACCTCGCTAACGCCGTGAGCGTGTGCAAAACGCAAACCGTGCCCTATGGCGTCACGCTCATCATGGCGCCCTGGAACTATCCGTTTTTGCTGACGCTCGAGCCGCTCGCTGGCGCCCTTGCCGCGGGCAATACCGTGGTCATCAAGCCGAGCGCCTATGCTCCGGCATCGAGCGCGGTGCTCAGGCAAATCTGTGAAGAGGCATTTGATCCGCGCCTGGTGACGGTTGTCGAGGGCGGGCGCGCCGAGAACGAAGCGCTGCTCGATGAGCACTGGGACAAGATCTTCTTTACCGGTAGCGTTCCGGTCGGCAAACTCGTTATGGAGCGCGCAAGTAAAAACCTTACGCCTGTGACGCTTGAGCTGGGCGGAAAGAGTCCCTGCATCGTGGATGCGACGGCAAACTTGAAGGTTGCGGCACGGCGTATCGCCTTTGGTAAATGGCTCAACGTGGGGCAGACCTGCGTGGCGCCCGACTACCTGCTGGTCGATACGCGCGTGCACGACGAGCTGCTGGGCCTCATCAAGGAGGAGGTCCGCCGTATGTTTGGCGAGTATCCGCTCGATAACGAGGACTACGGTCATATTGTCAACGCCAAGCATTTTGCGCGCGTGCGCGGGCTGATCGATCCCGATAAGGTCGTGCTGGGAGGTACCGCGCGCGAGGCCTCGCTCAAGATCGAGCCGACGATTTTGGACGGCGTGTCCCCCAATGACGCCGTGATGCAGGAGGAGATCTTCGGCCCCATTTTGCCAGTGCTGACGTTTGAGAGCCTTGACGAGGCCGAAGCGTTTATTACGGATCGTCCGACGCCGCTGGCCCTGTATATCTTTAGTCAGGATCGCGAGGTTCAGCAGCGCTTTGTGCGCTACGTGCCCTTTGGCGGCGGCTGCGTTAACGATACCATCATGCATCTGGCTACGAGTCATATGGGCTTTGGCGGCATGGGCGCGAGCGGCATGGGACAGTACCATGGCCGCGAGAGCTTCGATACGTTTAGCCACAAGAAGAGTATCGTGAACAAGGCAACCTGGCTGGACGTGCCGTTTCGGTATGCGCCCTACGCAAGCTGGAAGCACAAATTCGTGCGCATGTTTGTGCATTAGAAAAGGGCGCAGGTAATACGAACAAGTGTTCCTATTACCTGCATTTTGCGTTAGACTACTGTTATGGAGCACGGATGGGCCAACTCCCTTTAGAAGGGATTTGGTATGAACGTAAGCGATGTTATTTCGTTATTGGCGTTGTTGATTGCGGCTATCGAACTCGGTCTGTTTATCGGCCGAATGAAATAGCCGCCCCCGCGTAAGCGAAGACGGCCACTTCTCACGATGAAAACGTGTATCGGAGTTGGCAAGACCCGCGGCAACGGGTGCCATCCGTGTTCCTATCTTATCTGCAAGCGTTCTGTCGCGCAAGCGTTGAGGCAAACGATTGAAGGACGCAGACAGGATGTATTTGTGTCCGCACGGGACCGTAGACTTCTCAATAAGGTTACACACCGGTTTATCCGGCCGTTAGAGGAGCTGCTATGTACGAGCCTTCGCGTGTTCTTCTGTCATTTCACATTGCAGGATTTCAGTATGCCGATGGCGCCTTGGTCTTGGGCGATCTTAAAGCGGGCGATAAGCTGACGCTGTGTGACGAGCGCGATAATCCCCATGACCCTGAGGCGGTTGCGATTTATTACGGCAACACCAAGCTTGGCTATGTTCCGGGAAACGAGGTCGGCCCACTGTCCTTGATGATGTATTACGGCCACGAGGACGTATTTGAGGCCCGTGTGCAACAGGTTGCCCCCGAGCGCAGCCCGTGGCATCAGGTGCGCGTTGGGCTCTACGTGGTGGATGCTCGCTAGTCGGCAATGGAGGCTGCCATGTTTGATGACGATGACCTGTTTGATCTGGCAGATGATCCGTTTGAGTGGGATGTGCTACTCGATGACGATGAGCTGGAACAGGACCGTAAGATGCGGCAGGACAAGAAAACTCAGGGTGACGCTTCGAAAAAGCAAGACAAGCGCCGCCGCGGACTGTTCGGCGGGCTCTTTGGATAACCGCCGCATCGCTACGTCTGTATACTTAGCACGAGTTGAGCACGTTGCGAAATGAGGGCATAGACGATGATGTGGTTTACCGCCGACCTGCACCTGGGCGATACGAATATCTTGCACGACATGGACCGGCCGTTTGACTCGGTCGAGGAGATGAACCGCAAGGTCATCGATGCCATCAATGAGTGCGTGGCTGCGGACGACCGCCTCTATATTCTGGGTGACTTTACCTATCGTTTGCCCCTGGCGGAGGCGGTGCGCCTGCGCGAGCGTATCGAATGCCAGAACGTGACGCTCATCCGCGGTAACCATGACGGCGACTGGGAAGATTCCGACGTACCGCAGATTTGGGAAAACGTGCGCGATTACCTGGAGATTGCTCCCGGCTATGCCAAGGGCCATCGTCTGGTTATGAGCCACTACCCCATGCTCAGCTGGAACGGCAAGGCACGTGGCGCCATTATGCTGCATGGGCATATCCACAGCAGGGGTGACCGCGCCAACGCACGCAACCGCGATCGCGAGCGCCCGATCCTGCGCTATGACGTTGGCCTTGATGCCAACGACTACAGACCCGTAAGCCGTGACCAAATCCTTGACTTCTTTGGACTGTAATTTTCAAACTGTCACTCAAACCACCACAAAGGGGACAGGCACCTTTGTGGTGGTTCTGGCGCCGTTGCCATTATGGCGGCGGCGCCTTTTTTGTCCGTGCGGCGCGGTAGAGTGTAGGCGGTCGAAATTTGCGTCCATCGAGGAGCTGCTATGAACGAGATTAAGTGCCCGCATTGCGGCGAAGTTTTTAAGGTCGATGCGTCCGGCTATGCGGATATTGTCAAGCAAGTACGCGATGCCGAGTTTTCGCGCGACCTGGACGAGCGTGTGAAGGCAGTCCAGCGCGAGGGCGAGCAAGCGCTGGAGCTTGAGCGCTCGCGTTCGACGGCTGCTTTGCAGGAGGCAGAGTCTCAGCGCAACGCTCAGCTCGTTGAGCAGAAGAACACTGCGGATCAGAAACTGGCGCAAGAGGTTGCCAAGCGCGATGCTGAGCTTGCCGAGCTGCGCGCTAAGCTCGAGGGCGCTGCCGCAGAGCGCGAGAGTGCAAGCCAGCGCGCGGCGGTAGAGGCACGAGCCAATGCTCAAAAGGAAAATGCCGAACTCCAGCGTGAGATTGATAGCCTGCGTGCGCAGCTTGGGCGCAAAGATGACGAAGCAAAGCTTGCCGAGTCGGCGGCGCGCAACGCTGCTCAAAACGATTTAGCTGCGCGCGACGCTCAGATTGCTGAGCTGCAGGCCAGGCTCGCCGCGGCGGACAAAGCCCAGGAGATGGCGCTTGCCGCTGCCGCGGCAGAGTCGCAGCGTGAGCTCGATGCCGCTCGCAGCGAGGCCGAGCGCGCGCTTACTGACTATCGCGCGAAGGCGCAGGAGAAGTTTTCCGCCGCAAAGGCTCAGTCCGAGCAAGAGGCCGAGGGCCTGCGTGCCCAGCTGCGCGAGCAGGAACTGATGGCAAAAATGAACCTGTCAGAGGCGGTCGCCGCGGCGGAGCGAGAGCGCGATGAGGCACGTGCCAAACTGACGAGCGAGCTGGCTGTGCGCGATTCTCGCGAGGAACAGGCCAAGGCGGCACACGAGCTCGAGCTTGCGCAGGCCAAGCGTGCGAGCGATGACCTGATTCGCTACAAGGATGAAGAGATCGAGCGCCTTAAGGACATGAAGGTCCGCCTGTCCACCAAGATGGTGGGCGAGTCGCTCGAGCAGCACTGCGAGACCGAGTTTAACCGTCTGCGCATGACGGCGTTTCCTAACGCGTACTTCGAGAAGGATAACGATGCGTCCGAGGGCACCAAGGGCGACTTTATCTTCCGCGAGTGCGACGCAAGCGGTAACGAGGTCATTTCGATTATGTTCGAGATGAAAAACGAGAACGACGAGACCGCGACCAAACATAAAAACGAGGACTTCTTTAAGAAACTCGATCACGATCGTCGCCAGAAAGGCTGTGAGTACGCGGTGCTCTGCACGTTGCTCGAACCCGAGAGCGAGCTTTACAACGCCGGCATCGTGGACGTGAGCTATCGCTACGAGAAGATGTACGTGATTCGCCCACAGTTCTTTATTCCCATGATCACGCTTCTTCGCAACGCCGCCATGGGTTCGCTGCGCTATAAGCAGGAGCTGGCGGAGTACAAACAGCAGAATATCGACGTCACGAACTTCGAAGCCAAGATGGAAAAGTTCAAGAATGATTTCGGTCGCAACTACGAGCTTGCGAGCCGTAAGTTCCAGACGGCGATCGAGGAGATTGACAAGACGATTAGCCATCTGCAGAAAACCAAGGAGGCATTGCTGTCCTCCGAGAACAATCTGCGCCTAGCCAACAAGAAGGCCGATGAGCTTACCATTCGTAAGCTCACCTGGGGCAACAAGACCATGAAGGTGGCGTTTGACGAGGCACGCGAGGGTGCGACAGACGCGGGCGATGAGCCTGCCGAGGCAGATTCGTATGAGGTCGAGGATGCCGAGTAGGGCATAGCGGATAAGGCAAAACAGGGGCCGCTGGCGATGTTGCCAGCGGCCCCGCTTCGTTTTGCCCATTGTGCTCGGCTAGTCCTCGAGCAGGTCCTCGATAAAGCCGACGCGATAGTTCTTGAAGATGACCTCGCCGCCGTCTTGTGTGGCGTCCAGATCGACATCGCCCATGATGCCAAAGTCGTGGTCGCCATCCTCGTCAGCAAAGATCTGGTGCACGTGCCATACGTGCGCGGTCTTCTCGTCGGACTCGTCGATGGAAAACATCGCGGCGCTGCGGGCATCTCCATCGGTGAGGATTTCCTCGTGCTGCTCGTGGTAAGCGTCGAGTGCTTTTTGCCAGCGGATCTCGCTCATGCCCCAGTCGTCGTCGAGCTCGCCCAGGTCGCGCACGTGTCCGCGGGCGGCAAGGGTTACGCGGCGGAAGAGTGCGTTGCGCACCAACAGCGTGCAGCCGCGACGGTCCGCCACGACCTCGTCGATGCCCTGCGGCGGCGCGGCATCGAGGGCTGCCGGGTTGCCGGCGTTCTCCCACTCGTCCACCAGGCTCGAGTCCACCGACCGCACCACAAAGCCCAGCCACGAGATAATGTCGCACAGGCGCTCGTCGCGTTTCTCGATCGGCACGGTGCGGTCGAGCGAGCGGTAGGCCTCTGCCAGGTAGCGCAGCAGAATGCCTTCGGAGCGGGCGATACCGAGCTTTTGAATATAGCCCTTAAAATCGCTTGCGCTCTCCAGCATGTCGCGCAGGACGCTCTTGGGCGAGAGCTGGTAGTCGTTGGCCCAAGGAACCTCCTGACAGTACTTGTCAAAGGCGGCGTCCAGCAAGTCCTCGAGCGGCTTTTCGTATGTGACGTCTTGGATGCGCTCCAAGCGCTCCTCATACTCGATGCCGTCGGCCTTCATCTCGGCCATAGCGCGATCGCGTGCGGCACGCTCCTGTGCGCGCAGCACCTGTTTGGGATCCTCGAGCGTTGCCTCGACCATCGAGATCAGATCCATGGTATAGGTCTCACTCTCGGGATCGAGCAGCTCCAACGCGGCAAGCAAAAACGGCGAGAGCGGCTGGTCGAGCGCAAAGTCCTCGGGCAGATCGACCGTCAGCGCATAGTCGATGTCTGGTGCGGCGTCAGTCGGGGCATCGGGTGCGGGCGGCACTTCGGTGCGAACGACGACGCCGGAATCGATGAGCGTGGCGAAGATTTCGTCGGCGCGAACCTCGAGCTTGGCCTTTTCCTCGGGGGTCTGCAAGCTCGTCTCGATGAGGTCGTGCACGCGGGCTCGGGCATCGCCGCCCTGCTCGACCACGCTAATCACCATGGAGTGTGTGATGCGAAGGCGTGGCTTGAGCGTTTCAGGCTGCGTCTCGATCAGGCGCTCAAAGGTCTGCTTGTTCCAGGTGACAAAGCCCTCGGGGGCCTTCTTCTTTTTAATCTTGCGGAGCTTCTTGGGGTCGTCGCCCGCCTTGGCCATGAGCTTGGCGTTCTCGATCTCGTGCTCCGGGGCCTCGGCGATGACCATGCCCTCGGTATCGAAGCCCGAGCGGCCGGCGCGACCGGCAATCTGATGGAACTCGCGGGCGCGCAGACGACGCATCTTGTAGCCATCGAACTTGGTGAGCGCGGTGAGCACCACGGTATGGATGGGTACGTTGATGCCGACGCCAAGCGTATCGGTACCGCAGATGACGGGCAGCAGGCCCTGCTGCGCCAAGCGCTCGACCAGCAGGCGATAGCGCGGCAACATGCCAGCATGGTGCACGCCGACGCCGCAGCCGAGCAAGCGCTTGAGGATCTTGCCAAAGGCCGTGGAGAAGCTCGTTCCCTTTGCCGCTTCCTTGATGGCCTCACGCTGCTCCTTGCTGGCGATGCCAAAATTGGCGAGCGACTGCGCAGTCGCAAGGGCGGCATCCTGGCTAAAGTGCACGATATAGAGCGGGGCCTCGCCGCGGCGCATGGCGAGCTCGACCGTGCCCTCGAGGGAGGTCGTCACATAGTCGTAGCTCAGCGGAACAGGACGCGGGGCGTCGACAACCAAGTCGCAAGCAGCACCGGTGTGCTCCTCGAGTGAGGCGGCGATGGCAGTGACATCGCCGAGCGTGGCGCTCATGAGCATGAATTGCGTGTGGGGCAGGGTGAGCAGCGGCACCTGCCAGGCCCAACCGCGGTCGGGGTCGGCAAAGTAGTGGAACTCGTCCATGGCTACGCAGCCCACGTCGGCATCTTCGCCCTCGCGCAGTGCGTCGTTGGCAAGGATCTCTGCCGTGCAGCAGATGACGGGCGCCTTGGTGTTGATATGCGTGTCGCCGGTGATCATACCGACGTTATCGCGGCCGAGCACCTGTACCAGATCGAAGAACTTTTCGCTGACCAGGGCCTTGATAGGGGCCGTGTAATAGCAACGCTTGCCCTGCGCCATGCCCATAAAGAGCATGCCCAGCGCGACGAGCGATTTACCCGATCCGGTCGGTGTTCCCAAAATGACGTGATCGCCGGCGGCCAGGTCCATGAGGGCCTCTTCTTGGTGGTCCCACAGCTCAATACCGCGATCGCTCGTCCATTCAAAGAAGCGTTCGAAGGCTTGATCGGGCGTGAGCCACGGTTCGGGCTCGCTGCCGTCCTCGGGCTCCCACCAGGTGGGGGAGAGCGCGCCGAGCGAGCCAAACTCGGCTTCGGTTCCCGTGCCGCCCGAGAATGAGCTGGCGGCGCCGGCGCCGGAGACGGTGCTGGCGGCGGTATCTGTCGTGGTCTGTGCCATGTGGTTGCTTTCTCTCGCGATTGTCCGCCAACTATTATGGCGTAGCGGCGCATCGATGCGTTTGCAGGCAAGAAAATGCAGGAAATGGGCGTTCTGCCCGGCCGTTTGGTGCAGTTGCCAGCTAAGTGAGTAGACTTTTTGCGATGTCGCGAGCACATGGATTTTGCACAAGGGTTCTATCTGCGGTTTTAGTTATGCGGGTTGTGCTTGGCTATTGCAAAAAAGTCTACTCACTTAGGTTTGAGGGTTGTTTGCTGGCGCCTATTCGCGCTTATTTGCTGACGCCGCGACCATCAGAAGCCCCTAGGACTCTTGCGGCAGGCGCTTCTTGCCCTTGCGGGCACGGTTTCTGAAGTTCTCGACGGCCTCTTCCATGCCGAGAGGCACGTAGGTGAGCTCATCGAGGTTTTCGGGCAGGTAGCAGGCAAGGCTTTGCTTCTGCGCGCGGCCCGCCGCGAGCTGCTCTTCGATGGGTTCCGCGCCGGGCGTAGCGCAAATGCCATAGACGGCGGCGCCCATCTCGCGCGTGCGGCATTCATATTCGGTCTCGGGATGCTCGGGATGGTCGCGGCGGACGTCGTCACTTACCCAAAGCGTATCGTAGCCGGCTGCGGCAAACTGTCCCAGGGCGTAATCGCGCAACGGTTTGCTGTCGGTTCGCAGCGTTACGGTGGCGCCGGCTGCAAAGAGCGGGCGATAGAGCATCAGATGGTCGACATGGACGAGGCGCTTTTTGGCGTACTTGGCCTTGGGCTGCGGCGTGGGAAAGTTGATGGTGATGGCATCGAGCTCGCCTGTGGCAAATAGCTGCGGCAGCGATGCGGCGCCTCGAGGCAGAACGAGTGCGTTGGTCAGTTCATGCTCGCAGATTTTCTGTGCGGCATAGGCGATGCAGATGGGCTCTTGGTCCATACCGATAAAGAGGGTGTCGGGCTCGCGGCGAGCGCGCTCAACCAGATAGGTGCCTTTGCCGCAGCCCAGATCCAGATGAAGGCGGGTGAACGAGACGCTGCCAACTGGCGCGCAAGCCGCGCGCCAATCTCCGACATAGGCCTCGGGGTTCGTCTCAATCGCATCGGCGTAGCGCTCTAGGCGCTCCTCGAGCACAAAGTTCTTAGGCGTGCGAACGTGGACGGCTCCCATGAGGCTCCTTGGTCATAAGTAGGGAACGCATGGCTGCGCGTTCCGTCAATGGGTTGAAAAGGGGTGGGCATAGTTTGCCCGAAAGATGTGGTGCGGCTCGGCGACGAGTTGTCGATGCCTACAGGCGCTTGAGGATCACATAGCGGTTGAGCTCGCCGCTGCGACCGTCGGCATGGAAGCGCTCAAGCTCGCGCACGGGAACCTCGCCGCTCTTGTAGAACGTACGGACGCCGCGCACCAGGTCGGTGATCTGCTGATCGTCAAAGTGATGGCAATAGCGGTAGGCGTGGCGGTCGTTTTGCCAGCCAATGAGGTGGTCGCCGGCTTCAAACTGGGCGGAATCGTAACCCTCAAACGGCGGGGTGAGCTCGGCGCGGGCTTCGGCGCGAACAGCCTTGCGCGCCATGCGCTCGTCGTTCATAAACTCCCAAAAGCTGATGGCGATGATGCCGCCCGGGCGCGTCTGGCGCACCAGAGCGTCGAGCACGCGTACACGGTACTCGCACGACGGCACATGGTGCATAAAGCCAAAGCAGACCGAGATGTCGGCGAGCGGGGCGTCGAAAAGCACGTCGGGCGTCTCGGCGGGGTTGAGCTTCATAAGGGCGTCGAGCACGTCGAGTTCCTGGAAGTGCAGGTTGGGAATGCGCAGCGCGTGGCCATGTGCATCGATGGCCAGGTCTTGGCACGAGTCGACACCATAGAACTCAAACGGGCAGCTGGCATCTGCCGAGGGGTTTGCGCCATCGACGCCCTTGGCGGCAAGTGCGCCGCCGGCGGCAAAGTTCTCGAATCGCATATTGCCACAGGCAAGATCGAAGACGCGGACGGGATGCTCGATCGTGGCGACGTCGAGCTGTTCGAGCGCGATATCCATGGTACGTACCCAGCCGGGCCACGGGGCCTGGCGCGTATCGGAAAAGGAAGCGGAGTGCTCGCGATAGAACGTGTTGTTGAGCTGGATGAGCGATGAGGCGAAATCGCGGTTCACGGCGCGGAACTCCCTCCGTTAGCGGTGCGAAATAAACAGTACGACCATACTACCGTTAACGCTGCAACGGGGACAACCAAGCTACGGGTCATTGCTTTGTTTGGACACATTTCCGCAGCTCATATGTGCCCGCAACCGCCGGTTGTCAAAAATCTCACTAGAATAGGTGGCATGCTTTTGGCGGTGGCGGATACATTTTTAACTGTGCAAGGCGCCTTTAGAACAAAAACGGTCCGGCGGCACGGCTGGCATCACATAGGAGGAACCATGAATGTAGAAACTGCGCAGCGGCTCGCCGACCTTCGTCGCAGCAAGGGTTTTAGCCAAGAAGGGCTGGCGCGAAAGCTGGGGCTGTCGCGCCAGGCGGTCAGTAAATGGGAGCGTGCAGAAAGCTCGCCCGATACCGAGAACCTGATCTCGCTCGCCAAGCTCTACGGTGTGAGCCTGGACGAGCTGCTCAATCCGAGCGACGAGATTGAGGACGATATCGAGTTTGAGAACGAGGACCGCGCCCGCCAGCGCGAGGCCGAGGCAGCAGAGCGCGCACGCACCCATGAGGCGGCAGCGCGCGCCACCGAGGCGGCAACACAGGCGAGTGACGCGGCAGCCAAGGCGGCGCAGGCGGCAAGCTGGAGTGCGCAGGCTGCCAATGCGGCGACGGCTCAGGCGACGAGTGGCGGCGCAGTTGGCTCGACTCCGGCGAAGGGCCCGTTCCAGTCGTTCCCGTATTGGGCCGTGTGCTGGCTACTGTTCTTTTTGCTGATGTTCCTGTTTGGTGCCGGTCCCTTTGCCGCACTGATTTTCTTTACGATCCCCATCTATCACTGGGTGGCACGTGCGCTCGATGGCGATTGGGCGCGCGGGGATATCCAGGTTGGTCCGGCGCCGGTGACAGCTAGGGCTCAGAATGTTTCCGCTTCGGTTGATGCTGACGTGGCTACCGCGACTACCGCTGAGCCGATTGCCAAAGAGGGCGATGAATGATGAAGCTTTCGCATGAATCCAAGGTACGCTTGGGCGTTGGCATCGGAGCGTTTGTACTGATTATCGGGCTTGTCTTTGGCACTTCGCGGCTATTGGCTCATTCCGATATGGTACGTACGACCGGTATTCTATCTGGCCATTTGTCTGATTTTGACGATATGTTTGACGAGGACGATTCCTTGAATAGCGGCAGCTATTCCGCTCGGCCTCAGCAACTTTCGAGTGCGACCTTTGATGCCGATGAGTTCCGCTACCTCGATTTCGATATCAATGCGGCGTCGGTGGACGTCAAGGTTGTTGACGGCAACAAGGCTCGCGTTATCGAGCGGGGGCGCGTTGCCAAGGGTATGGATGCCTCCAAGGCCGCGACGCAAAACATCGCATCCGTCGAGGACTCGACGCTCAAGGTTTCTCAGTTTGGAAGTGATGACGGTAAGGCAATCGATCGCACAGTTACGGTCGAGCTGCCGCGCCGTGTTGCCGAACATCTGAAGGGAGTCAACGCGCACGTGGGCTCGGGTGATCTGCAGATTGTCGGTGTCATCTGTGATGGTTTCGACCTTTTCCTGGGTGCGGGAGATGTAGAGTTTACGGGCAGCGTGACTGATGCGCTCAGTGCCGAGGTCGGTTCGGGCGATGTGACGTTCGAGCTTTACCAGGCCCCCGCGAAGTCGATGGACGTGAGTGTGGGCTCGGGCGATGTGGAGATGATGGTTCCGAACTCGACGGGCTTTAAGGCGAGTCTCACCTTGGGCAGCGGCGACTTCGAGAGCGATTTCCTTCCGCTTGGCTACGACGGCGAGACCATTTTGAATCTTGAATTCGATAACGGCGATAAGTCTGCTACGTATCGTTTTGAGGTCGGTTCGGGCGACATGTCGTTTGATTCGGAGTAGTGAGGCAGACGAAAGCCTAAGCGAAGATATAGACGCGCTGTTTGATGAAGGCGCCGAAGCCGAGATCGGCTTCGGCGCCTTTGCCTTTACAATGGGGGCATGGAACAGATTATCTTGAACATACTCGAGGCTCTGCGTCGCGGCGAGACCGTAGACGACAAAGCGCTCGTCAAACTGATACATGCCGAGGCGCGCCGTGAGGGCGCCGACAAACGCGATTTGGCCAAGCGCCGTCTGCTGCCGTTCTACCAGCGGGTAAAACGTGAGGAGCCGGCTCGTTGGGCTGGGTGGAATGTCGATGCCGAATTGGAGCGTCAACTGCTGCAGGTCCTGCGCATGAAGCCTCGTCGCACGGCTTCGGGCGTGGCGACCATTACCGTCATCACCAAGCCCTGGCCGTGCTCGGGCGATTGCCTGTTTTGCCCCAACGATCTGCGCATGCCCAAAAGCTATCTGCACGCCGAGCCGGCGTGCGCCCGTGCAGAGCAAAATTGCTTTGACCCGTATCTGCAGGTGAGCGCTCGTCTGACCGCGCTTTCGCAGATGGGGCATACGACCGACAAGATAGAGCTCATCGTGCTCGGTGGCACCTGGAGCGACTATCCGCAAGGGTACCAGACATGGTTTATGTCGGAGCTCTTTCGTGCACTCAATGATGATGCGGTGGCGGGCGTGGCGGCCAACCCCATGTTGGCGCGTCCGGGCATCAGCCGTGCCGAGGCAGGGCGCCTGCTCGATGACGCTCCCGCCGATGCCCTGCCGCCGGTGGTAACAGAGCGCCGCGAGCGCTATCGGGCTGCCGGCATTGCGACAGACGAGGCTGAGCTTGCTGCCGGCGTTGCCGACGAGCAGGGGCGTGTGGATGCTGTCGTTGGTGGCTATAACCGCGCAGTGCGTCGTCTGTACGGCCCCGGTACGCCATGGGGCGAGGCTGCCGAGTGGCAGACGGCAACGATGGAGGAGCTTGAGCGTCAGCAGCGCATCAACGAGACGGCGAAGCATCGCGTGGTGGGGCTCGTTATCGAGACGCGCCCCGATGCCGTAACGCCGCAGGCCCTCACGCTCATCCGCCGCCTGGGCTGCACCAAGATCCAGATGGGTATTCAGAGTCTCGACCAACACCTGCTCGATATCAACGAGCGTCGCATTTCGGTGGCGCAGATTGAACGGGCGTTTTCGCTTGCGCGCCTGTTTGGCTTTAAGATCCATGCGCATTTTATGCTTAACCTGCTGGGCGCCACGCCGGAGGGGGATAAGCGCGACTACGAACGCTTTATGACCGAAGGGGCCTTTATGCCCGACGAGGTCAAGGTCTACCCGTGTGCGCTCATCGAGGGCTCGCGTCTGGTGGGCTGCTATGAGCGCGGCGAGTGGCGTCCCTATACCGAGGAAGAGCTGCTCGATGTGCTGGCCGACGACATCGTGGTGACGCCGGCGTTCTGCCGTATCAGTCGCATGATCCGCGACTTTAGTTCCGACGACATTATGGTGGGCAACAAGAAACCCAACCTGCGTCAGCTCGTTGAGAACCGTCTGGCTGCTCGGGGTGATGGTGCGACGGTGCGCGAGATTCGCTATCGCGAGATCAGCACGGCGGGTGCCGACTTGGATGAGCTATCTCTTGATGAGGAGGTGGCGTACGAGACGCCGGTGACGCACGAGTGCTTTTTGCAGTGGGTGACGCCGCAGGGCAAGATCGCGGGCTTTTTGCGGTTGTCGCTGCCCGACCATTCGTTTGTTGCCGCGCATGCGGACGAGTTGCTGACGATGCCGGACGAGGCGATGATTCGCGAGGTACACGTGTATGGCATGGCGGCGCGCGTGGGGTATCAAGGCCAGGCGGCCCAGCACCATGGGTTGGGGCGTCTGCTCGTAGAGCGTGCGTGCGAGATTGCCCGGGATGCGGGTTATACGCGCATCAACGTGATCAGCGCGATTGGTACGCGCGAGTACTATCGCCATTTGGGTTTTTACGATCATGGACTCTATCTGCAAAAGGAGCTCTAGATGAACAAGCCGAGTGTTTCTGCTGGCGTCGTTGCCGGCGTTGCCCTGGGAGCCGCGGCGCTTGGTGCGGCCGCCGTCGCTGTTCGTGCTGCCTGTCTGCAGGTTGCGCGAACCCGCAATGGGTTGGCGCGTGTGAAACGCGTGCACGATGGGGACGGCGATGAGATTCGCGTGTTGGTGCAAGGCGGCGTCTACCAAAGCGCAAGCTACGTTGGTGAGCGTTGGGCGGAGCCCGTCTTTGCGTACTATCGTGCGTTTGACGACGTGTTTGAGTCCGAGGATGCGATGCACGATGCTTATGGTCACGGCATCAACCGCATGCTTGTGCTGGGTGGCGGCGGGTTTGCCTATCCTAAGTTCGCGCTGATGTCGCACGAGGGCTTGCGCATGGACGTCATCGAGTATGACGGAGAGATTACGCGCCTGGCGCGCCGCTGGTTCTACCTAGACGAGCTGGAGCGCGCGGCGGGCGATCGCCTGCGGGTGATAACCGCTGAGGCTCGCTCGTATTTGGGTGTGACGAGCGTGGGCCATCGTCGCTACGACGTGGTCGTGAGCGATTGCTTTGGCGGTGCCGAGCCCGTACGCGAGCTGGCGACGGTTGAGGCATTGCGTTTGGTGCGGGGCAGCCTAAATGTCGGTGGCGTCTACGTTGCCAATATCGTGAGTGCAAACGAGGGGAGCGATGTGACGTTCCTGCGCGACTGTGCCGCCACGGCGCTTGAGGTGTTCGACCATTCTTGGGTGGTCCCATGTGGCGATGCAGAGTTCGGCGGCGAGGAGAACTACCTGCTCATCGCCAGCGACGGCAACTACGCCTTTGCCGAAGCCGTGCCCTTCGACACCGACTTCCTCGGCACCGTTCTTCACGACAAATAGGTCTCCCCGTCCCAAAAAGACTGGTCTTAGGCGTGGTCGCGCCAGCCGAGAACGCGCTGCTTCATGTCTTCGATGTCGAGCACGCCTTCGGCAAAGCCTTTGCGCACGAGCTCTTCTGGAACGAATTCGTCGTACCGATCAAAGTAAGGCACCTCGCCGGGATAGACGAGGTCGATGGGGTCGAAGTCTTTCTCGGCTTCGGCGGCGAGCACTTCAAAGAACGTCTCCTCGTCGGCCTTCATCTTAAACTGCATAAAGTACGGGCGTGACGGGTCGAGTCCGCGAAGGCCCAACTCAGCGGCGCATTTAATCTTGAGCATGCGCTCGAGCGCCAAAAAGGCGTAGCTGCCCAACCAGGGGAAGAGCACCCAGGTGTCGCCACCCAGGTTGATGAGCGGCTTAGTTCCCGCGCCCGAAATCTCGGCCGTATGGCGAGCCTGCGCCAGACGGGCCCGCGCGTTACCCATCAGGTACGGATACGCCGCGTGCTCGTTGAGCGCCTTGCGCATACGCTCGAGTACGTGTGTATTGATGTCGCCGGGGCAGTCGCCAAAGTAGGCCGGCACCCGGCCCTTGACCTGCGTGGCAAAGACGGTGTGACGCTTCCAGTCCACTTCCTCGACAATCCAGCAATGGCCGGCGATGGCAATGCGCTCACCGGGCGGGGGCGGGTTGACAATCGTGCCCAGCTCGGCCGATTCGCTGCGAACGGTGAACTCCTCGTTTTCCTGGAACACGGCGTAGAACTTAAAGTTGTTGATGATGCGCTCGCCCGCGAGACCCACGATGAGCCCGCCGCCCTCGGTGACTTGGATATGGTCGATCTTAATGAGGTGACGCAGCAACACGCGATAGTCATCGGCCGAGATGCGATGGAAATAGCTGAGTGTGAGCACGCGCTGGGCAAGCTCTGCCGGCGTGAGTTCGCCGGTGCTGGCAAGCGTCGACATAGTCTGGTGGTAGAGCAGGCTGTAGGGGAGTCGATCGAGCTCGGGCGGCTCGACCCACTTTTCCTCGCGATAGAGTTGTACGAGCGCGATGCCCTGCAGGAGCTTCCACGGAATGGTCTCGGGCATCATCGTGCGCGGCTCGGGTTCCTCCTCGCGCATGACAAACCACATCTCGGGCGGAAGATCGCGGCGCCCCGTGCGGCCCATTCGCTGCAAAAAGGAGCTGACGGTAAACGGCGCGTCGATCTGAAACGCACGCTCCAGACGGCCGATATCGATACCGAGTTCCAGCGTGGAGGTGGTGACGGTTGTCTGTGCCTGCTCCTCATCGCGCATGAGTTCCTCGGCCGTTTCGCGCAGCGATGCCGAAAGATTGCCATGGTGGATGAGAAAACGGTCGGGCTCGTGCCGGCTCTCGCAGTAGCTGCGCAGCATGGAGCACACGGCCTCTGCCTCCTCGCGCGAGTTGGCAAAGACCAGGCACTTGCGCCCGCGGGTGTGTTCAAAGATATAGCCCATGCCGGGATCGGCGTTTTCGGGCGCGGTGTCGGTGGGGTTGAGGAGCGCCTGCTCATCGGCCCGGGGGATATCGACTTCGCCCTCGGGGGCCGAAGAAGTGCGACGGTCTTTGGGAGCGGCCTTGCCCCGTGCCCGCTCACGACGTTGACGGCGTTCCTCCTGTGTAAGCTGTCCGCTGTGGCGCACGTCTTGGGCGCCAGCCGGCAGCGCCGCGGGCGCCGCCGGCTCAATACGCTCGCAAGCAAGCATCTCGGCTTCTTGTGGACCCGTGCTCTCGAATCCCCGCTGCTGTGCCTGGGGACCCGAGTTGTAGAAGTGCTCCATGGAGATGCGCCACACGCGGCGCGGTTCCTCAAAGCGGGGGATGATGCAATCGCGTCCTGTTCCCTGTGAGAGAAAGGCGCCCGTGCGCTCGGGGTCGCCGATGGTGGCAGAAAGGCCGATGCGGCGGGGCTGCACGCCCGCCATGCGCGAGAGGCGCTCGATAAGGCAGAGCGTCTGACCGCCGCGGTCGCCGCGCATGAGCGAATGAACCTCGTCGATAACCACATAGCGCAGGTCGCAGAACATACGAGGGATTGCCATGTGCTTATGGATCAGGAGCGCCTCGAGCGACTCGGGCGTAATCTGCAAGATACCGCTCGGTTTTTTGATGAGCTTAGCCTTGTGCGACTGCGAAACATCGCCATGCCAGTGCCAGACGGGGATATCGGCCTCTTCGCACAGGTCGTTGAGGCGGACGAACTGATCATTGATGAGTGCCTTGAGGGGGCCGATGTAGAGGGCGCCAACGCTCGCGGGCGGGTTCTCCCAAAACTCGGTCAGGATGGGAAAGAAGGCTGCCTCGGTTTTGCCGGAAGCCGTGGATGCCGTCAGGAGCACATTGTCCTGAGTGTTAAAGATGGCATCAGCTGCTGCAACCTGGATGGAGCGTAGACTCTCCCAATCGTGGGAGTAGATGAAGTCTTGGATAAACGGGGCGTAGCGGTCAAAGGCGTTCACGGGGCCTCCTTTCAAAAACGAATCTCTCAACGCGGTGGGCAGTGGCTTGCTGCATTACTGCCTCGACGTTTGCCCAGATAAAGCCTGCCAAAATAAACCTGTCCCTTTTTGGCAGGTTAGATGGTGAATTCGGCGAAATTGCGGTCGCCGCTTGCGGTGCCGGTGTCGCCTGTTGCTGTTGCCGGCGCCAGCGCGTCGCCGCCGACGCTTTGCAGTAGCTCGGCCACGTTGGCGTCGGGGTTTTGGCATAGGATGTCGAGCAGCTCGATAAAGTCACGAATGACCTCACGCGGCGTCAGATGCGTGTCGGCTCCCACGCGGCCAAACTCAATCTTGAGGAAGTCCACCAAGTCGTTCTCGGTAAGCGTGGGCGTCCAGCCAAAGTAGCCGGCATGGATCTGCATGAGTTTTTCGATGAGCACCAGCAGCTCCTCGTAGGTGAGTGGCTGCAGACGGATGATGGGCGCGAGCATGTCCTTAAGGTCCTCGCGCGCAAAGCGGCCCTGAGCGAGTCGGCTGCGCAGGGCCTCGTAGGAGAACACACCGCGGCGCCGGTCTTCGATGGAGGTTGGCGTGCCGCCCATGATCATGCCCAGGTACTGCGCCTTGCCCTGGAGCGTGTCGTTGTACATGGTTAGGATCTTCTCGTAGTTGTATTGGCGCGTGATGGCGTTGGGAATCTTATACAGATTCACGAGCTCGTCGATGAGCACCAGCATGCCCTTGTAGCCGCCGCAGACCAAAAAGCGCGCAATGAGCTTAACGTAGTCGTACCAGTCGTCATCGCTGATGATGGTCGAGGAGCCCAGCTCGGCGCGTGCCTCACTCTTGGTGCGGTACTCGCCGCGAATCCATTTGGTCACGCGGCTCATAGCTTCTTCGTCGCCCTCGGATACGGCCGCGCGGTAGCGGCGGAGCATACGGGCGAAGTCGAAGCCGTGGACCATTTCCTCGAGCGGGGCCAGTTGGGCATTGACGGCAGACTCATCGGCATCGGCACACGAGGCGACCCAGCGATCGAGGATTAGGTTGAGCGCACCGCCCTCGGGGCGCGTTTTAGTCGATATGTTGCGGATGAGCTCGCGGTAGGTGGCAAGGCCCTGCCCCTGGCCGCCCTGTAGGCGGCGCTCGGGTGACAGGTCGGCATCGGCGACGACGAATCCCTCGCCCATGGCGTGCGTGCGGATGGTCTGGAGCAAAAAGCTCTTGCCGGCTCCGTAGCGACCGACCAGAAAGCGGAAGCTCGCGCCGCCGTCGGCGATGAGACTCAGGTCGGTGAGCAGGGCGCGGATTTCGACCTCGCGCCCTACGGTGATGTAGGGAAGGCCGATGCGCGGGACCACGCCGCCCTTGAGCGAGTTGAGAATGACGGCGGCGACGCGCTTGGGCACGCGGGGTGCTGCGGATGCGGTATCACTCATAGTCTAGGTATCCTCTCACGTCTGCTTCGTAGTCCTCGATAATTTGCGGTCCTGCCGCGCCAAATTCAATTACGGTGTCACCCACCAGGTCAAAGAGCGCCTCGTTGATGCTATCGACGAGCATGTCCTCGCTCTGGCCCGAGTGCGCCACTGCCGATGTCGCTTGCGCTGCGTTCTGCTCGAGCAGTGCGCGCAGATACGCGGTTGCGGCGGGTGCGAGTTCGCTCGCGGCGTCAGTGGGCGCAGCCGCTGCGCGCGGGGGCGTCGGCGCAAGAAGCGGCGCCACGACACCAAACTGTTCGGTGGAAATGGTTGGCTCGTCGGCCTTGTCCTGCTCTGCGGCCGCCGTGACCGGCTCGACAAACGCGTCTGCTGCGGGCTCGGCTTTCGGCTGCTCGGAGTCCACCGTATCGACCTCTGCGAGCGCATCGTCCTCGCGCTCCTCATCGATCAAAAGCGCCTCACGCGTTTGTGCGGCGGCGCTCCGAATGTGTCCCAGCTGACTCAAATCGATATCGATCTTGACGGGCTGGTGCGCGGCATCCCACGAAAGCCATGCCACGATCTCGTCATCGATGATCTTGGTCAGATATTTGGGGACCTTCTCCTCCTTTAGGGGGTGGGCGGGGTCCAGCGCCAGGCGTAGGCGTTGGTCGCAGGCGCGCATCATTTCGCCGAGTTTGCTGCTCTTTTGCCTGCTGCCGTGGATACGCATGCATTCCCAAAAGCCGTTTTGGCAACGGTAGATATGGATAGGATCCAGGCGGTATTCGCAGTCCTCGTGGCGCTCGGGCGCAAAGAATACGGCCGAGGCAAACATGGTGTAGGGCATGGCCGTCTCCTCCCCAAACAAGCTCGCTACGATGCCGGTCTTTCGGTGCGTGTCATAGTAGCGCGCCATACGGACATACACGGCGCATGCCACGTGGCGCAGGTCGCGATGGTGGGAACGGTCGAGCCGTGAGTTATTCAGGTTGTACGTGGAGAGGGCGTTTATAGCGGTCATGAGTCGCTCCTCGCCTGCCTCGTCGGGCGGAAGGGGGAGCGTGGGCTCGGAGGTTTTGCGACGCTTAGGGGTCTGGCCGGACGGTGCCTGTGCTGGTACAAGGTCTCGAGCCGCGCGCCGCAGCTCGATAAGGGCGTTATCGAACATGACGGTTTTAGAGTCGCGAAGCAGCTTGGGGTCGAGCCCGTGGAACACGGCGTAGTCCTGCAACCACACGCGTGCAAACCGGTCGATGCCGGGCTCGAAGGCACGGTAGGCATCCCAAAAGGCCTTGATCTTGCTAAAGCCATCGAGCGGGTCATCAACGCCGATGCCGCAGATCAGCTCATAGAGATACAGGAAGGCAAAGGACGTAGACGTTTCCTCGACGGTTCCGCGGCGCACTTGGGCACGCCAGGTAAAGTAGCCGCGCAGCTGCCGGTCGCTCATGGCGTTGTAGGTGGGAAAGTACGACTTAAAGGTGCCGTTGTAGGGACAGTCGTCCTCAAAGTCGGCCATCAGCAGGCCCTGGCGGTAAAAAAGCTCGGCTTCCGAAAGCCAGCGGCCCGCACCGCCCTTGGGGTCATCCTGCCAGCGCGATATCTCGCGCATTTTGCGGTACTGGTCGGGGAGGAAATTCTGCATCTGTCGGCCGGTTTTGAGAATCGGCTCGTCTGCGTAGATTTCGTTTGAGAAACGGGCGGACTGATGGGTCCGAGCCTCGGCCATAATGCGCTCGATGAGCATTTTGATGTCCTGGTCGGCCACCGCTTCTCCTCTCCTAACGCAGCTTCGGTGACCTCATATCATAGCACAGCATCAAACAGGTGTTCGAGATACTGCTGCGTAGATAGATTTAGAACAGGAGGGCGTAGATGACGGCGATGACGACGGAGGGAAGCATATTGGCCGTACGGAAGGTCTGAGGACGGATGAGGTTGACGCCGACGCAGAAGATGAGCATGGAGCCTACGAGCGAAAGGCTGTTGAGGGCCGCTGTGGTCATGATGGGGGAGAGCGCGCCGGCAAACAACGTGATCGTCCCCTGGAACACGGCGACGGGCAGGGCCGAGAAGATGCAGCCGCGGCCAAGCGAGGCCGTCATGGTGCAGACGATGATGCAGTCCAGTGCGCCCTTGAGGGCAAGCGTTGACCAGTCGCCGAGCAGGCCGTCCTGGATCGATCCCACAATGGCCATGGCGCCAATGCACACGGTGAGTGAAGTCGAGACAAAAGCGTTGGTGAACTCGTTATCGCCCTCACTGCCAGTCTTGCGCTTGAGCCATTCGCCAAGGTTCTCGATGGCGGCTTCCAAGTTGACGGCCTCGCCGATGAGCGAACCGACCGCAAATGAGACGATGAGCATGGTGGTACCGGTGGTCGCCAGCGCCTTCCCATCGATAAGGAGCATCTTTTGCATGGTGCCGCCAAGGCCGATAAACAGGACGCACAGCCCCGATGCTTTCATGAGCGTGTCTTGGATGCGCGGTGTAATGAAGCGGCCGCCCGCTAATCCCAAAAGACCGCCCGCAATCAAAAGCACAACGTTGATGATTGTTCCCAAGCCCGGCATGAGCCCTCCCGTATTGATGCCAACGTGGCAATCGTAGCAGAGTGGAATGCGAGGTACATCGCGACTCATCTAATACGTTATATAAGTGGCATTAGCAACGACGCGCAGCATTTAAGCCTCAGGTGGTTGTCGGGACATAGGGATAGTATTCAAAGCGCAGTGTCATAAGCCGCTGTGGGGATTCAATAGCCGCGGCAATGATATTGGCATCGCGGGCACGATCAAACCCTTCGAGTTCGATCTGATACGAGACGTCTTGCATAATGTCCAGACGTCGCCAGGCTAGGAGTGTGTCACCATCGAATTCTAAGGTCTTGCCTCCGTCTGGAGCAACGGCGTATAAACGCAGCTTGGCGGTGGTTGCAGGGTCGACAACCGTGACCTTTTTAATTTCGTTTCGAGTATTCTTGGCGCCCAACAAGGTGAGCAGTGTTGGGGCCACGACCTCGCCCGATGGCAAAAAGACGACTTCGATGGATTCAGGAAATGCGATGATGGCTGACTTGCGGACGGGCTGATTGGCGGCGGCAACTTCGATGTTCGCAGCGTCGACGACCTCTGTGTGGTCGAGCGCGGCAAGCACGCAGCAGTTGCCTTCATCGATCTCTTGAGGATCAGCAAGCCCCAGACTGTCCGCGAACTCGGGATCGTTTGGATCGGCAGCGGGCTCATTCGGCGCTTCGAAAGAAGCTGGGACGCTGTTTGTCGGCGACGGCGTGTCGCCCGCACCTGCTTCTTTGTCCGCGCTCTCTTCTTGTATGGTTGCGTTGATGGGTTCGTCGTTTGGGGGGAGCGTCTTGGCGTCAAACGCGGAGGGGAGAATTCCGATGGCTCCGGATCCGTTCCACTCCATTTCGAGAAGCGCCGGGTCGGCAAGAATGCGTTGCCTGCTTTGCGCGCGGGCATCGATTTCAATAGGGCCTGCCTCTATCCCTCGTGTAAGGCTGAGTGATCCGGCTGGCTTCTCGAAATGAGCGTCTGTGTCTTTGGTACTGACGGCGTAGAACAGCAGAGACGCTTCTCCCGCCGCGATGGCATCGGTACCGGCTTTGGTCAGCCGCAACGATGCCGTGAATGAGAGGGTGGGCTGCGTGTCGTCTGCATTCGCGGCGGCGCAGCCCAGACATATACCGCCTCCTTTCTCAAAAAACGTACCGTCGAAGGCGACCTTCGCTCCGTTCGCCGAGTCATCGACCGAAGCGATGTCGATGCGCAGCTCTAAATTGCATGGATCGCCATCTGCATCGAGCGCAACCGAGCGCCACGTGCAGACGGCGCACCCCGCCTGGGAGCCGTTTGCCTTGTTCGAACGATTGATATCCACGACTATCGAGCCGTCCGTATTACGACGAAGGCATCCCGAGGTTGAGATTGCGGCCTGTGCGATCGAAAAACGCTTGCACGCAATGGCGCTCGACGGATTTGGTGCGGAGCTTAGGGCCGCTGGTAAGGAGTCTGCCATGACAGGAGTCGCCCAAGCGGCGACAGGCGTTCCGGTTGCGAGCGCGCCGCAGAGTGCGACGACGGGCAAAAGGTTCTTCGATGCCATGGGGTCTCCTTAGCTAATTTAGTGCGGCCTGTTCATGTTTTGTTTCTGGCTGTGTTTGATGTGCAGACCGAGGCCGGCGGTTCCCGCGCCTGCTGCTGCGGCGCCTGCTGCCAAGAGCCATCGTTTGTCGCCTGTCTGCGCCAACGGTTCCTCGCGGTCGCTGCGGTCGAGCTCCGAGAGGTCGACCGTCACTTGCGTGGCGGCCTGCGCCTGTTCTTGCTGGGCAAAGGCCATGGCTGGCCCAAACGCTAGGATGCTGACGGCGGCGGCCAGGGCGACGGCCTTATGCCGTGTGCGCACCGGGCTCGACCGTCCAGGTGATCGTTGCAACCTGATCGCCTTCGCCGGTTACGCGGAAGATGTCGCGCGTGACGCGGGCGACGTTTCCGCTTGTCTTGAGCTTAATTTTGTCCGTGCCGCCGGCAATGCCCTGGTAGCCCATGTCGAAGGCTGCGTTCTTGGAAAGATCGAGGCCCGTCTCCTGCATTGCGGCGCTGGCGTTCTGGAGTGCGCCGTCGGGGCCGACCTTAAAGTCGATGGAGTTCTGTGCGGTTCCGGCTTTGGCGTCGGCAGCAATGGTCCAGGTGTTCATGGCGTCGATCTTCATGTTGGTGACATGGATGCCGTAGGCCGAATGATTGTCGATGGTGGTCGCGTCTTCTGAGGGGCCCTGAAGCGTGCCGTCGGCCTTGGCGACGAAGGGAATAACCGTCGGAACTTTGAACTCAACGTTGTCGATCTCGGTCCTGACCATTACTTTCGTGGTTCCAACGCGTCCGGCTGCCATAGCTGGCGTCGGGGCGGCGCCCATTGCGAGCGCGAGCGCGAGCCCTGCGCCCACGACGAGCGCTCTGGCTCCGTTCATGTTCCTGGTGATGTCCATGGTCGTTCCTTTCTATTCGCCGCGGGCCGTCCCCGCGATGATTGGACGAATGCTGGTGAATTGCGTGCGGTGCCGCGTCGGCCGGAAAGCTAGTTCTCGGCTTGCTCAACCCGTACCTTGACACGTGTCGGATTGCCGTGGCTGTCGAGGGTCTTTGCATCGAGTGCCTGGATCTCGATGTACGCCTCGCCTTCTTTGATGTCGCCGGCGGGGCACGTTTCGATTGTCTTGCCGGTCTCGACCACACCGGATTCGTACATGGTCTCGTCGTTTTGGATGACGCGGAATCGCTGGGGAAATTTATTGTCTTGGACGTTTTGCACGTTGACGCGCAGCTTGCCGTCCTCCTGCAGCTGAGCGACCGGTGCGACCGAAATCGTCATCATGTTGTCGCGGACGATGGCGTCGAGCTCATCTTGGATTTCCTGACGCGTTTTGCCCTCGGCCGTCGTAACCGAAGCGCCCGCCTCGGGTACGGGCTGCGACTGCCAAGTGTATAGTCCTACGGCGACAAGGGCACAGACGATGGCCAAGCAGGCAACGATGAGCTTCCTGCGATGCCCCAGACCTGCAAAGTGGGGCGGCTTCTTCGCGCTCATGCGGCATCCTTGGCGGCATAGATGCGCGCAAAGGTGGACGGGTCCGCTCCAAAGAGCATGTGAAGCATCAGGCGGCGCGAGTAGACGAGTTCTTCGAAGTCGGGAGGGAGCTCGATGTCGTGGATATGCGCGATGTGGTGGGCGAGCGCCGAGAACGACTCGGGGTCGCAGATCACATCGGTGGTAACGTGGTAGACCGTCGTATCGGGGAATGCCTCTTCGTCGAAAGGCAGGAGATGGGGATCGTCGTCGACTTCGATGGCGATGCCGTACTGGGGCCAGTAATATGCCATGGGAACCTCCCTGCTTCTGGGCCAAAACTTCTATCGGTTTTGGCTGTCGACGCCGACCGTATCAGCCGCTACTTGACCAATTTCTGACCAAATGCTTGACGGATTGGCGTCTCCGCAGGTAAAAGGCGGCAAAAAATACTCCAACTTTTTTCGAGCGACAATCGCGCGGTCGGCGACGGCGGGGCCATATGTGTCAAAAGCATCGTCTGCCGAGGAAATCAAGCCGCTCGCCGAATTGCACGAACGTAAAAAACGCCAATTATGGAGACGGTCTCGAACACGTTGACGAAACGATGCGGTAACATCTCCCTGCAAACACTGTAGTTAGCTAAAGGGGGAGTTCGCGTGTCTGCAACCATCAAACCCTTCACCGACGAGTTCGAAGAGTATGGCCGCGATGAATCTCGCGCATCGGGCGAGGCCTCGAGCATCTCGTTTCCGACAACGGAAAACGAGGTCCGTGCCATTTTGGAAAAGCTCCATGTCGAGCGTGTTCCGGTAACGGTTCAGGGCGCCCGAACCGGCCTTGCCGCCGGCGCCGTGCCCCACGGCGGGCATATCCTCAATACTTCCCGTATGAATCGCTATTTGGGCCTTCGCCGCGATGAACAAGGCCAATTTCTGCTGCGCGTGGAGCCGGGCGTTGTGCTCTCGGAGCTGCGCAAGCAGCTGAGCAAGAAGGTGCTGCCGACCGCTGGTTGGGACCAGGCATCGCTTGAGGCCTACGAGGAGTTCCAAGAGGCTCCCGAGCAGTTTTTTCCCACCGATCCCACCGAGGCGTCTGCCTGTCTGGGCGGCATGGCGGCATGTAACGCCTCCGGTGCCCGCAGCTACGCCTACGGCCCCATGCGCCCACATATCACGGGACTCCACGTCGTGCTGGCTGATGGCGATTTGCTTGAGCTTCGACGCTGCGAGGCTTTTGCCCAGGGCCGCCACCTGTCGCTCGTGACGGCAGCGGGCCGTACACTCGAGCTCGATCTTCCCGGCTATACCATGCCCAAGACAAAAAATGCTTCGGGCTATTTCGTTGTTGACGATATGGATGCCATCGATCTGTTTATCGGTGCGTGTGGCACAATCGGCGTCATCACCGAACTCGAGATTGCCCTGCAGGTGGCACCCGCGGTCGTTTGGGGCGTGAGCTGCTTCTTCGACAGCGAAGACAAGGCCGTGTCCTTCACCGATTCTGTGCGTCCCGTCCTGTCCCATGCGGCTGCCATCGAGTACTTCGATGCTGGCGCCCTGGATATTCTACGTCGCCAGCGCGAGCAGTCGACGGCGTTTGCCTCGCTGCCTGCGCTCGACAAAGACGCCAAGGTCTGTGTCTACGTGGAGCTCGACTGCGACGACGAAGCCCAGGCGACTGAGGAGCTGTATCACTTGGGGTGGGTACTGGAGCTTGCGGGTGGCAGTGACGATGCGACATGGGTCGCGCGCACCGAGGTCGATCGCGAGTGTCAGCGATTCTTCCGCCATGCGGTGCCCGAGAGCGTCAACATGCTCATCGACGAGCGCCGCCGCATGGATCCCACCATCACCAAACTGGGTTCGGACATGTCGGTGCCCAACGCGCACTTGGCCGATGTTATCGCCCTCTATCGCCGCACGCTGGCGGAAAGTGGGCTTGAATCTGCCGCCTGGGGGCATATCGGTAACAACCATCTGCATGTGAACATTCTGCCGCGCGATGCGCAGGATTATCGCCGCGGCGGAGAACTCTTTGCCCAGTGGGCTTCCGAGGTCACGGTCATGGGCGGCGCCGTCTCCGCAGAACACGGCGTCGGCAAGATCAAGGCGGGCTTCTTGGAGACGATGTACGGTCACGAGGCCATGGTCGAGTCGGCGCGGCTCAAGCTCCAGCTCGATCCTGCCGGGCAGCTGGGTCGCGGTAACCTGTTTTCGGAGAAGCTCTTGGATGAGCTCGTCCAGAAAGGGGGCGCGTGAAGATGAGCGATTTCCATATGGTAGTGTGCGTCAAGGCGGTGCCGGGCAGCACCGAGGTCAAGATGGACCCCAAGACCAATACCATCGTGCGTGATGGCAAGCAGGCGGTCATTAATCCCTTCGATGCAAGTGCCCTAGAATGCGCGCTGGCGCTGAAGGACGACTTTATCGGCTTTGGCATGGACGTGCGCGTAACGGTGGTGTCGATGGGCATCCCCGCGACTGAATCGCTATTGCGCGACTGCATCGCCCGAGGCGCCGACGACGCGCTGCTGCTAACCGATCGCGCCTTTGCGGGTGCCGATACCCTGGCAACCACCTATGCCCTCAAGTGCGGCATCGAGGCGCTCGACGAGGACTTCGACCTGCTCATCTGCGGCAAGATGGCGGTGGATGGCGATACGGCCCAGATTGGCCCCGAGCTTGCCGGCGCCTTTGAGATTCCCTGCGTGACCGATGTGAGCTGCGTGCAGAGCGCAGGTTTTACGACGTGCGGTGCGCTTTCGCTCGTTCACGGTTGCGATGCCGGCGAGGAGACGGTCTATCTGGAGATGCCGTGCGCGATGACGACTGCCAAGGAGATTGGCCAGTTGCGTATGCCGAGTATTGCCGGTATTCGCGCGGCAGAGGAGGCGGACGTGCGCGTGGTCAGTGCCGCCGACGTGAACGCCGACCCCGCGCGTTGCGGCCTTGCCGGGTCGCCGACACAGGTCGTGCGCTCGTTTGTGCCCGACCGTGACCAAACGTGCGAGACCGTTGAGGGGACGGCGTCCGAGCAGGCGGCAAAGCTTGCCAAGATTATCGAGGGGATGGCATAGATGAGCGGACTGATTATCGATAGCGAGGCCTGTATCGGCTGCGGTCGCTGCGTTCGCGCCTGTGCCTCGGGCGGCATCGTAGTGGAAGGCGAGCGACCCAACCGATGCGCCCACGTAACCGACGGCTGCATCCTGTGCGGTGGGTGCGTCGACGCCTGCCCCGTCAACGCTATCTCGATCGAGCGTGACGAGGCCGCTGGTGCGGTGGACCTTGATGCATATCGAGACATTTGGGTCTTCGTGCAGACTGACGAGCACGACGCCGTGGCTCCCGTGGCCTACGAGCTCATGGGCAAGGGGCGCGAGCTTGCCGATGCTCGCGGCTGCCGTCTGGTGGCATTGGTCGGCATGAGCCCCGAGGGCTCGCTCGGAGACCTGGAGCATCTGGTTTGCGCCGGCGCGGACGAGGTCCTGGTCTGTCGCGACGAGCGTTTGCGTCAGAGCGATGCCGAAGTCTACGCTCGCCTGATCTGTGATTTGGTAGCCGAGCGCAAGCCCGAGGCAATTCTGTACGGCGCGACCGCTTTTGGTCGCGAACTGGCACCCGGCGTTGCCGTGCGTTTGCAGACGGGCCTTACGGCTGACTGCACCGTACTTTCGATGGATACAGAGACGGGACTGCTGCAACAGACGCGTCCGGCGTTTGGCGGCAACCTGATGGCCACCATCATTTGCCCCAACCACCGTCCGCAGATGGCAACGGTGCGCCCCGGTATCTTTAAGGCTCCCGACTTCGACTACGGCCGCTCTGGCACGATCACCCAGATATCGCTTGCGGATGATGCTAAGGCTCGTGTCGAGATCTCGATTCCCGCCGAGGAGTGGGGACAGCAGCCCTCGATCGCCAATGCCGAGCGCCTGGTCGTGGTGGGTCGCGGCATTGGTTCCAAGAAAAACCTGCCGTTGATGCGAAGGCTCGCCGAGGCTCTGGGAGCCGAGCTTGGCTGCACGCGACCCGTCGTGGAGGCCGGCTGGTTGGAGTATCGCCATCAGATTGGCCAGACGGGCGTATCGGTTTCGCCCAAGCTTCTCGTGAGTATCGGTGTTTCGGGCGCCATTCAGCATCTTGCCGGCATCGGTGGGGCGGAGTGCATTATCGCCATCAACGAGGACCCGGATGCCCCCATTTTCGGTGCTGCCCAGTACAAGGTTGTTGGGGACGCCGTCGAGGTCGTCGAGGAGCTGCTGGCCCAGCTTGAGCGCTAGGCGCGCGCCAGCCAGTCGCGCATCTCGTCCTTTAGGCGGCTCCAAGTTGCCTGCGTGGCGGGGTCGGTAAAGGGCCGCGTAATGCCAAAGGGCGCGTCGAGCAGGCGGTGGATATCGCCCTGTTCGCGCGCCAGCGCGCGGCTTGCTGGATAGACGAGCTCAAACATAAAGCAGATAAGCCCCACCAAGAAGTCGGCGGGCTCATCGCGCTCATCGCGTGCGACGCAGCGGTGCTCGTCAAAGGCGGCAAGTGTCGGCGACGAGAAACGGCTGCCGAGAAACGTCTTCTCGTCCACCTTGAGGATAGTGTCGACGGTGCTGTCGGCGATGGTGCGCATAATGTCGATCTTGTCACCATCGCGCACGATATCGCAGAAGCTCCGCGTGCGCACGTCGAGCTGCGCGGGTAGGCGGAAATCGCTGTGATAGGCAATGCTCGCTCGGATGAGCCCATCTTCTGCCGGGTCATCGATAAAGTCGCGGATGCTCGTTACGGCGGGTGTATCGGCGGGATTCTCGCCAAAGAGGACCTCGATGCCCAGCGCCGCATGGCTCATGCTCTCGGCGTCCTTAAAGGTGTCCCAGCGTCGCAGCTGCTCAAAGCGGCCCATATCGTGTAGCAGGCCGCAAAGCCATGCCAGGTCAATATCTTCTGACGACCAGCCCTGCTCGCGCGCAACGGCATCGCATGCCTCGGCCACGTGGTATGTATGCTCGATTTTGAGCGCGATGCGTGGGTTGGTGGCGTCGTAGGCATCGGTGTAGCTTTTGAAGGCCGCGCGCGCCCGGTCTCGATCGATAGCTGTCATAATGACTTCCTAAAAAGTTGTGTCTTTCGATCCGGTGGCAATTGTAGGTGAACTCGGTTGCTGTCGGATGATGATTCTGCCGTGTCGCTACATGCGGCTCGGAGACCTTGTCAGGATGAGAAGCGTATGGTGCTCAAAATCGTTAGAACCGTCTGGCCGGTGATGCTTACCTATGTTGCAATAGGCGCGCCGTGCGGAATGATCATGGGGCAGACGGGAATGGAGCCCTGGATGGTCTTTGCCCTGAGCAGCACGTTTGTGACGGGCAGCGGGCAGTTTATGATCTGCAACCTGTGGCTGGCGGGTGTGCCTGCAGCATCGATCGTCGCGAGCGTCGCCGCAATCTCCTCGCGCTTTGCGCTTTACTCGGCATCGATCGCACCGCATCTGAGGGGTGCCTCGAAGCGTCAGACGCTGGCTGTTGCCGCGACACTTACCGAGGAGGCATACGGCATCTCGCTTGCCAAGTTGGTTGAAGGGGAGGATTGGGGCCCGCGTGAGTCCTTCGTGCTCAACGTGATCCTTATCGCAACATGGGGCGTTTCGTGTACGACGGGCGCCATCGTCGGCGCCGTTGTCGATGTTCCCACCGCCATTGCAGCCTTTGTCTGCACCTCACTCTTTATCTGCCTGCTCTTTTCGCAGCGGCTGTCGCGCGGCAACGTTGTCGCGGCGGTTTCGGGCGCGGTGTCCGTCGTCGTATGCAAGTTCTTGGGCCTCACGAATATTGCCGTGCCGGCAAGCGTCGTGGCCGGCATTGCCATTGCGTTGGCGTGCGATGCTGTATTTGACGGAAGAGGTGCCCGCGATGCCCGTTAACGAGTTCTTGGTTCTGTGGCTGTCGTCGTGGGCTGCTATCGCGTTCTTTCGCATCGCGCCGGCGTTCGCCTTGCGCGGGCGGACCCTGTCGCCCCGCATTACCGAGGCCCTGGGCTATATCCCGCCCGCTGCCTTTGCCGCGCTGGTCGCCAACGACTTGGTGAGCCCCGGCGCGTTCGACGCGGGACTCTGGCCTGCCTTGGTTCCCTGGATTGCGGCCGCCGGCGTCGTGGTCGTGGCGGTCAAGACAAAATCGATGCTGTGGTGCTGCGTCTCGGGCATCGTACTCTATATTGTCTTGAGCCTTATATAGGGGTGGCGTCGCGGGCGCCGAATCTCGTTCCATCCCAACTTGTCGGATTTTTCACCGAGCTGGTCTATTTCTTCTGGTACCATGGTCAAACTTTACTGTAGCAAAGCGTGACGTGGGCTTTTGTACCCCGTCAGCGGAAATGGGGTTTCATGGCACAGGAAGCAACCACCAACGAGCAAAAGAAATTCAAGGTCCCGCGCATTCCGGGCGACATCATGATCTATCCGATGATCGTCGGTCTTTTGCTCAACACCTTCTGCCCGCAGGTCTTTGAGGTCGGCGGCTTCTTTACGGCTGCCTGCCGCGGTGGCTCCAATACCATCGTCGCCGCGATCCTGCTGTTTGTGGGCGCCGGCATCAGCTTTAAGTCCACGCCGGGCGCCATCAAGACCGGCATCGTCGTGCTGATTCCCAAGCTGGTCGTCGCAGCGGCTCTCGGCCTGGGTGTGGCATATTTCTTTAACGATAACTTCCTGGGTCTGAGCTCCGTGTCTATCATCGGCGGCATTACGTTTTGCAACATGGCGCTCTATACGGGCATCATGGGCGAGTTCGGCGATGAGTCCGAGCAGGGCGCCGTCGGTATCCTGTTCTTTACGGCCGGCCCCGCCGTCACGATGATCATCCTTGGTGTTTCGGGTCTTGCCAACATCCCTGTCGGTACTATCATCGGCTCCATTTTGCCGCTCGTTATCGGCATGGTTCTGGGCAACCTGTTCCCGTTTATCAAGAACCTGCTAGTTCCCGGTGCCAACCCCGCGATCGCCGTTATCGGCTTTCAGCTCGGTGCGTCCATGAGCCTTTCGAGCTTTATCACCGGCGGTATTTCGGGTATCCTGCTGGGCCTCATCACGCTCTTTATCGTCGGTCCCATTACCTTTGCCTTCGAGCGCTTGTGTGGCGGCAACGGTAAGGCGGCTGTGGCATGCTCCACCATTGCCGGCACGGCCATGACCACGCCGGTTGCTCTCGCCGAGGTCGCGCCGCGCTACGCCGAGCTTGCGCCCACCGCGTACGCCCAGATCGCCACTGCCGTTATCATCACGGCAATCATGGCTCCGATTCTGACCGGCTGGGTCGACAAGAAGTTCTGCCAGGGCAAGGAGGACCTGTCGCCTGCCGGTGTCGAGGCCATCGAGGAGGCCGTCGCGACCGACATCGACGGTGAGTAACGGCCGTTACCGATAATTGATTCCGGCGTGCAATTCGCGCCGTCCGAGCGCCCGAACAGAAACTGTTTTGCAGTGATGTTCGGGCGCTTTGCTATGATTCCCTTTACCCCTGCGGAGTAAAGGGGTGTTTATTGCCCAGATTCGAATTGGGCGATTCTGACCATTCGGATATTGAAGGGAGGGCGTCTAGTGGTTAAGGCACTCAAGATTGAGATATTCCTGCTATGCATGATTGTTCTTATCGGGCTTGCCGCGCGAAGTCGTCGCTCCTTGTTCTCGAGCACCCTGCAACTATTGTTTAGTATGCTTGGCTACACCTCTGCTGCGTACGTATTATTCGATATGATCTGGACGCTTTCGGATGGTGCGGACGGCACGTTGGGCATTGCTACCAACTGGATTTCCAACGCGGTTTCGTTCTCGCTCTTTGCTATCGCGTGTCTCATTTGGTTTATCTATTCCGAGACGATGCAGGGTTCTCGCCTTGTGACCTCGCGCTATAGGGTGGTGCTTGTAACGTTGCCTACGGCTCTGGTGGTCGTGCTGGCGTTTACCAGTTACTGGACGCATGCCCTGTTCTATATCGATTCGCAGGGCGTGTATCGTCGCGGCTTTGCTTATATGATCCAGCCCATTGTCAGCTACTGTTACGTTATACATACGTCCCTGCATGCGTTTGTGCAATCTCGCAGGGTCGAGAGCTTGCAGACGAAGGCTATCTATCGAACCTTGGCGTTTTTCGCCATTCCGGCCCTGGTGGGCGGTACCTTTCAGGTCGTATGCTCGGTGCCCGGCCTTTGTGTCGGCATAATGATTAGCATGTTGCTGCTCTACATCATCTGCCAGGAACAGCTTATCTCGACCGATCCGTTGACTGGTCTCAACAATCGCAACCGTTTTGAGACCTATATGCTGTCGCTCTTCTCAAATGTTGGTCATACGGACGATGTGTATCTTCTCATGATGGACGCTGACGGCTTTAAGCAGATTAACGATCGCTATGGACATGTGGAGGGTGATCATGCTCTTCAGGTCTTATCTGCTGCGCTCAAAGAGGTCTGCTCGGCGTCTGGTGGCTTTATCGCACGCTACGGTGGCGATGAGTTCGTGGTGCTCCAAAAGGCAGTGGCGGAACGGGATATCATGCATCTGTGCGCGACAATCAACGACGAGCTCGCGCATGCCGAGGTGCCGTATGCATTGCGGATGTCCATCGGTTACGCGCGGGTCGGCGATAGTGTTGATACCTGGCAAGACTTACTTCGCGCTGCCGATGCGGAGCTTTACCGCGTCAAGGCCGAGAAAAAGAAAGCTGGCGTTCAGATACGCTAGGAAAAGGGGCACACGACCGTTGCGATGGTCGTGCGCCCCTTTTGCGTTTGTGGGGGCCACCGGCCATAATGCCCAGGCGCGGTGCGGCAAGACGGGCGTCTGCCGCCGCGACTCGGTACGAAATCAACGAGAACCAGTGTGCTCCATTAAGCTAAAGTATGCGAATGCCCTCCCTAAAAAGGTGAGTTCGCTAGGCTTTTTTGGGTTTGTTGACGATGATGATGCCGCCGCAGACCAACAGCAGGGCAACGATGACGGTAACGGGGCTCGTGCCCGCGCCTTCGCCGAGCAGCAGCGCGCTCAGCAGCACACCAAAGACGGGGTTCATAAACCCAAAGACCGAGACGCGGCTGACGGGGTTGACGGCAAGCAGGCGCGACCACAGCGAGTAGGCGACCGCGGAGATAAGCGCCATGTAGATGATGAGCGCGATGGCGGGGGCAATCGCCGTGGGGGAGAGCGCGCCACCCATCAAAAAGCCGATGGCGGTGAGGACAAGGCCGCCGACCAAGAACTGCCACCCGGCAAGCAAGACGCCGTCGTGCTCGCGCGAGAAGATGCCAATCAGGCAGGTCGAAAGGGCACCCGCGACGGTGGAGGCTAGGATAAAGCCCTCGCCATCGAGCGTAAAGCCAAAGGTGCCATCCGCGCCCGAAAGGTTGACGAGAGCGACGCCGGCAAAGCCCAGCGCACAGCCAAGCACCTTGGCCGTATTGAGCTTCTCGGTGCGAAACGCCAGGGCGGCAAAGAGGATTGCGAGGAAGCTGGCGCTGGCCTCGATGATGGAGCTCGACATGGCGCTGGCGCGCGAGAGGCCCAGATAGAAAAAGAAGTACTGCCCGATAGTCTGGAAGAGCGACAAGACAAAGATGGGCTTGATGTCGCGAGCCTGCGGAATGAGGGGGCGGCGTTGGGCCGCACTCATCCCAACGATAACCAGGGCGCCGGCAAGCGTGAAGCGCAAGCCCGCAAAGAGCAGCTGCGAGGCGCTATCGTGCGCTGGGATACCAAAGAGTGCGTAACCGATCTTGATACAGGGAAAGGCCGATCCCCAGAGTGCACAGCAGACGAGGCAGCCCAGGATGAGTCCGGGCAGGGTGGCGAGATACGGCTTGCGGCTTTCCATGATGTCCTTCCTACATGCGCGAAGCAAAAAAGAACCCGCCACCGGATGTGCCGGTGGCGGGTGTTGTTACCCGAAGGGATTGTACCCGATGGGAAAGGTTTAAGCGAAGTAGGCCACGCCGCTCTCAAAGATCGGCATGAACTTATCGCCGGGGACATGCTCGGGCACGTTGCGGTACAGGTTGTCGCCGCGACGCTCGGCATGGCCCATCTTGCCCAGGACGCGGCCGTCGGGGCTCGTGATGCCCTCGATGGCGAGTGCGGAGCCGTTGGGGTTGACGGAAAGGTCCATGCTGGGCTTACCGTTCTCGCCCACGTACTGCGTGGCGACCTGGCCGTTGGCGATCAGCTGGGCGAGCACTTCGTCATTGGCGACAAAGCGGCCCTCGCCGTGGCTGATGGCGACGGTGTAGGGGTCGTCCAGGCTGCACTGCGACAGCCACGGGGACAAGTTGGACGAGATGCGGGTGCGCACCAGACGGCTCTGGTGGCGACCGATGGTGTTGAACGTCAACGTGGGCGCATCGGGCGTGGCGTCGACGATGTCGCCGTAGGGCACCAGGCCGAGCTTGATCAGGGCCTGGAAGCCGTTGCAGATGCCCAGCATCAGGCCATCGCGGGCCTTGAGCAGGTCGCGGACTGCCTCGGTGACCTCGGGAGCGCGGAAGAACGCCGTGATGAACTTGGCGGAGCCGTCGGGCTCGTCGCCGCCCGAGAAGCCGCCGGGGATCATGACGATCTGGCTTGCGCGGATGCGGCGGGCAAGCTCGTGGGTGCTCTCGGCGACGGCCTCGGGCGTGAGGTTGTTGATCACGAAGGTGTCGGCCTCGGCACCGGCGGCACGGAAGGCGCGGGCGCTGTCGTACTCGCAGTTGTTGCCGGGGAACACGGGGATGATCACGCGCGGGCGGGCGATCTTGGCGCCGCCGTACACGTGGATATCCTTGGCGCGGAAGTCGATGGTCTCGACCTCGGGGGTCTCGCCGGCGCTGCGGTAGGCGAAGACGCCCTCGATGCCGCTCTCCCAGGCCTCCTGGAGCTCGGCGAGCTCGATGACCTCGGAGCCGGTGTCGATGACATAGCCCTCGACGGTGGTGCCCAGGGGCTCGACGACAACGCCGTCGGCGACCTCGGGCAGCTCGGCGTCCTCGGCGAGCTCGACGATAAAGCTGCCGTAGAGCGGGGTGAAGAGGCTCTCCACGTCTACATCCTCGGCAAGCTCGATACCGATCTGGTTACCGACGCACATCTTAAAGAGGCTCTCGGCGCCGCAGCCGTAGCCGGGCGTGGATATGGCCAGGGCGTTGCCGGTAGCAGTGAGCGCCTCGACGGCGTCAAACGCGGCGAGCAACTGCTGGGCGTCGGGACGGTAGTCCTCGCCATAGGTGGCGGGGGCGATGCGGACGACGCGGTGCGTGAGGCCCTTGAACTCGGGCGAGACGGCGCGGGCGGCCTTGCCCACGGCGACGGCGAAGCTGATCAGGGTCGGCGGAACGTTTAGCTCGCCGGTCTCGTCCTCAAACGAACCGCTCATGGAGTCCTTGCCGCCGATGGCGCCGGCACCCAGGTCGACTTGGGCCATGAGGGCGCCCAGGACGGCTGCCGTGGGCTTGCCCCAGCGCTCGGCCTCGGTGCGCAGACGCTCGAAGTACTCTTGGAAGGAGAGGTAGGCGCGCTTGTGCTCAAAGCCGGCGGCAACGAGCTTGGCGATGGACTCGACCACGGACAGGTAGGCGCCCGCAAACTGGTCGGCCTCCATCAGATAGGGGTTGAAGCCCCATGCCATGGCGCTCGCCGTGGTGGTCTCGCCGTCCACGGGGAACTTGGCGACCATGGCCGAGCTTGGGGTGAGCTGCGTCTTGCCGCCAAAGGGCATGAGCACGGTCGCGGCGCCGATGGTGGAGTCGAAGCGCTCGGAAAGGCCCTTGTTGGAAGCGACGTTGAGGTCGGTGACGAGCGAGGTCATGCGCTCGGCGAGCGTGGTGCCGGCCCAGCTGGGCTGCCACACGCTGCGGGCACAGACGTGGGCGACCTGGTGCTTGGGCGCACCGTTGGAGTTGAGGAACTCGCGGGACAGATCGACGATGGCGACGCCGTTCCATGCCATGCGCATGCGCGGCTCGGCGGTAACCTCGGCGATAACGGTCGCCTCCAGGTTTTCCTCGGCGGCGTAGCCCATGAACTCCTCGACGTCACCGTCGGCGACGGCGCAAGCCATGCGCTCCTGGGACTCGGAGATAGCGAGCTCGGTGCCGTCCAGGCCGTCGTACTTCTTGGTCACGGTGTCCAGGTCCACGTACAGGCCGTCGGCAAGCTCGCCCACGGCGACTGAGACGCCGCCGGCGCCAAAGTCGTTGCAGCGCTTGATCAGACGGCAGGCGTCGCCGCGGCGGAACAGGCGCTGCAGCTTGCGCTCGACCGGGGCGTTGCCCTTCTGGACCTCGGCACCCGAGGTCTCGATGGACTCGGTGTTCTGGGTCTTGGAGGAGCCGGTGGCGCCACCGATGCCATCGCGGCCGGTGCGGCCGCCCAGCAGGATGATCTTGTCGGTGGGGGCGGGGCACTCGCGGCGCACGTGGTTTGCCGGGGTAGCGCCCACGACGGCGCCGACCTCCATGCGCTTGGCCACGTAGCCGGGGTGATAGAGTTCGTTGACCTGGCCGGTGGCAAGGCCGATCTGGTTGCCGTAGCTGGAGTAGCCGGCGGCGGCAGTGGTCACGAGCTTGCGCTGCGGCAGCTTGCCCTCGAGCGTCTCGGAAACCGGGACGGTGGGGTCGCCGGCGCCGGTGACGCGCATGGCCTGGTACACGTAGCTGCGGCCCGAGAGCGGGTCGCGGATGGCGCCGCCCACGCAGGTGGCGGCACCGCCGAAGGGCTCGATCTCGGTCGGGTGGTTGTGGGTCTCGTTCTTAAACAGGAACAGCCAGTCCTGGTCCTCGCCGTCGACATCGACCTTCACCTTGACGGTGCAGGCGTTGATCTCCTCGGACTCGTCGACATCGGTCATGACGCCGGTCTTCTTAAGGTACTTGGCGCCGATGGTGCCCATGTCCATGAGGCAGACGGGCTTGGCGTCGCGGCCGAGTTCGTGGCGCATCTCCATGTAGCGGTCGAAGGCCTGCTGCACCACAGCGTCGTCGATCGTCACGTCATCCAGGACGGTGCCGAAGGTGGTGTGGCGGCAGTGGTCGGACCAATAGGTGTCGATCACGCGGATTTCGGTGATGGTGGGGTCGCGGTCCTCATCGCGGAAGTACTGCTGGCAGAAGGCGATGTCCGCCTCGTCCATGGCAAGGCCGCGCTCGGAAATAAAGGCGGCAAGGCCGGCCTCGTCGAGCTCGCGGAAGCCGTCGAGCACCTCGACGGGCTGGGGCTCGGGAGTCTCCATGTACAGCGTCTCGGGCAGGTCGAGCGAGGCGATGCGCGCCTCGACGGGGTTCACCACGTAGTGCTTGATGGCCTCGATGGCGGCTTCGTCCAGAGCGCCCGAGATGATATAGACCTTGGCGGAGCGCACGGCGGGGCGCTCGCCCTGGCTGATGAGCTGCACGCACTCGCTGGCGGAGTCGGCGCGCTGGTCAAACTGGCCAGGCAGGAATTCGACGGCAAAGACGGCGCCATCGCTTGCGGGGAGCTCGTCGTAGGTCACATCGACCTGGGGCTCGCTAAAGACGGTCGGCACGCAGGAGCGGAAAAGCTCCTCGTCGATGCCCTCGACGTCGTAGCGGTTGATGATCCTCAGGGCCTCGATGCCCTTGATGCCGAGAATTTCGGTCAGCTCGCCCTTGAGCTGCTGAGCCTCGACGTCGAACCCGGGTTTCTTCTCCACGTAGATACGAGAGACCATTGGTTCCTGCCTTCCTGATCGGTTGGGCGTACGGTACGGTATGCGGCAGCGGTCGGTTTACGGGACAAGCCTCGCGGTCGCCTTGAGCCACATGTTTGTAAACCTCACTATGATACGACAGCTCGCGGCGCGTTGAGGACGGCGAGGGTGCTACAGTGAAGCGCAAACAAGAGAAAGGCATCACATGGCATTCGTTTCACTCGCCATCATCGCGCTCGTGGCCTTTGCAAGCCCCTTCATCGCCTCGGCGATTCCCAGAAAACCCGTTCCCGAGACGGTCTTTTTGCTCGTGCTCGGCGCGGTGCTGGGACCCCATATGCTCGGCGTCATCCATGTAGATGCCGAGGTCTCGCTTGTGTCCGAGCTGGGTCTGGCCTTCTTGTTCCTGCTTGCCGGCTTTGAGATCGACCCCAAGAGCATCACGGGCGTCGAGGGGCGCTACGGCTTGGCGACGTGGGTCGTCACGTTTGGTATCGCCTGGCTTGCCGTGCGCTTTACCCCGTGGTTCTCGGTTAGTCATTTCGACGGTATCGCCGTGACGCTTGCCCTCACTTCGACGGCGCTCGGCACGCTCGTGCCCATCATGCGTGAGCGCTCGCTCACCGGCACGCGCGTGGGCGACTCGATTCTCGCGTATGGCACCTGGGGCGAGCTCGGCCCTGTGCTCGCCATGTCGGTGCTGCTGTCTGCCCGCACCGGCATCCAAACGCTCGTAATCCTTGGCTTGTTTGCGGTGGTCTGCGTGTTGCTGGCCGTGGTCCCGAGCCGCTCCAAGCGCGTCGGCAGCCGCTTCTTTGCGTTTGTCGAGGAACGCGCCGATACCACGTCGCAGACCTTCGTGCGCCTGACGGTGCTCATCCTGGTCACGCTCGTGGCGTTCTCGGCTGTCTTTGATCTCGACATCGTGTTGGGTTCTTTTGCCGCCGGCTTTGTCTTGCGCTACATCATCCCCGAGGGCAACCATACGCTCGAGACCAAGCTCGATGGCCTGGCCTACGGCTTTTTGATTCCGGTATTCTTTACCGTATCGGGCGCAAAGATCGATCTGACGGCCGTGGCGTCGCGCCCGGGTCTGCTCGTGGGCTTTATCGTGGCGTTGTTGATTATTCGTGCCGTTCCCATTCTCATCTCTATGAGCATTTGTCCTGCGACGCGCGATGTGTCGGCGTATGGTCGCATTACCGTGGCCCTGTACTGCACCACGGCCCTGCCGATCATCGTTGCCGTGACAAGCGTTGCCGTCAACGCGGGCGCGCTGTCGCAAGATATTGCGTCGGTCATGGTTGCCGCCGGTGCCATCACGGTGTTCTTGATGCCGTTGCTCGCGCAGCTCTTCTACCGCGTGGTCGACGCCGCGCCGGTCGCCGCCGTGGCAGAAGTTGCCGAGCATCCATCCGATGCGCTCGACATCCTGCGCGCCCATCACGATTTGGCGAGCCTGCTCGCACGTGAGCACGAGCTGCTGACTTCGCATGGCCATGGTCGCGTATTCGAGGGCTTGCCTACGCTCGATACGATTGCCGAGCGTCTTTCCGCCGAGGCGGCGAGCGGCCATATCGATGCCCGTATTGTGGACGCGGCACATCTTCTTGCCGATAAGACCTATGGAGACGAGGTCGACCCGTCCGAGCTGACTCCGCGCGAGCGTCGCCGCCTGGAGCGCGCCAAGCTCGCCGTGCGCGAATACCGCCGCCGCATGTTGGAGCTCTATACGCGCGATGAAGCCCAGGACGACGACGGCAGGTAGCCAACGCCGCCGCGGAAAATGCATCCCAGAATCCGCGCCCAGAATGGGACATAGTTTCTGAAAGAAGGCCCTGAGGGAAGCTTCGCCCCGTTCTAAGCTGAAATACCGGGACGCAGCTTCCCCTGCAAACAGAGGAAGGCGCGCTGCCTGTGGTTGATGCAGGCAGCGCGCCTTTTGCGTTGAGCTTCGTTGAGGTTCGAAGTGGTGGACTAGTTGGCCATGACGCCTTCGGTCCAAGCCTCAACGTCCTCGATGCGCAGGACGTTGGCGACCTCGGCCACGCAGTCGACGCTGGCAAGCTCGGCGGCGGCAGCCTGGACGTCCTTCTCGAGCGCGCGGTGCGTCAGGAAGATGACCGAGCAGGCATCGCTGACGCCCGACTTGCCGTCCTCGACCTGGTTGATGAGCGAGATCGAGATGTTGTGTTTGGCAAAGATATCGACCGTCTCGGACAGGGCGCCCACGCGGTCGGCGACCTTCAGGCGCACATAGTACTTGGTCTGGAGCTCGTCCATGGGCTTAAAGGCGAGGTTGTGACCATAGGGCTCAATCTCGGGCAGCGGAGCCACGCCGCGGCTGATCTGCTCGGAGAGCGACAGGATATCGCCCACGACGGCGCTCGCGGTGGGGAAGGAGCCTGCACCCGCGCCGTAGAACATGGTCTCGCCCACGGCGTCACCCACCACGTAGACGGCGTTCATGGCGCCGTTGACCTTGGCGAGCATATGGTCTGCCGGAATGAGCGTGGGGTGCACACGAACGTCGACGCCGGCGTCGGTGTTGCGGGCGATGCCCAGCAGCTTAATGGTGTAGCCGAGCTCGCGGGCTTGGGCGATGTCCTCGGCACCGATGGTGCGGATACCCTGCTGGTACACATCGTCGGTGGTCACGCGGGTGCCAAAGCCGATGGAGGCGAGGATCGCCGTCTTGCTGGCGGCATCGAAGCCGTCAACGTCGGCGGATGGGTCGGCCTCGGCATAGCCCTTGGCCTGCGCGTCGGCAAGGACGTCGGCGTAATCGGCGCCCTCGGCGTCCATGCGCGACAGGATATAGTTGGTGGTGCCGTTGAGAATGCCGGCGATGGTCAGGATCTTGTTGCCCACCAGGTCGTGCTCGAGCGTGCTCACGATGGGGATGCCGCCGCCGCAGCTGGCCTCGCACTTAATCTGCACGCCACACGCGCGCGCCTTCTCGGCGAGCGTCTCGACATGACGGCCCAGCAGGGCCTTGTTGGCAGAGACGACGTGCTTGCCGTTCTCGAAAGCAGTGGTAAAGATCTCGGTTGCGGGATGCTCGCCACCGATCAGCTCGACGACGATGTCGACGGCGGGGTCGGTGACGACGTCGTGCCAGTCGCTCGTAAAGGCCTCGCGCTCAATACCGGCTGCCTCGGCCTGCTCCCAGGCAAGCGCGCAGGCGCGGGTCAGCTTAAGGTCGATGCCGTAGGCGGCCAGGTACTCATCGTGGTGGCTCTTGATCAGACGGGCCACGCCGCCGCCGACGGTTCCCAGACCGATCAGACCGACGTTCACGGTGCGCATGGGTTCGCTCATAGATAGCTCCTTCGTGCATCTTATGGATGGATTAACCGCTTAAAGGTTGAGTGCATTCTAGCGTGAAGTGCGGGCGCGTGCTTGCCTGGCAGCGGGAGTCGCACAAAACGGCACCCCCGAAACGCTGCGGAAACATTGGAAACATGCTCGCTACAAACGAAACTCCGTAACAAACTGTCAACGTTTGCGCCATAAGGTTTGCCCCGTACCGCAAGACGGCCGCACTGCGGTCAGCGAAAAGGGGGACACCATGTTCAACATCAACAGCACGCTCAGCCGTAGGAACTTTCTCGCCGGTGCCGCGGCGCTCGGCAGCACCGTGGCACTCGCTGGTTGCTCGTCGGGTGGCTCGGATGGCGGCTCCGCCGATGACGGCAAGACCTTCAAGATCGGTGTCATCGGACCTCTGACCGGCGCCGCGGCAACCTATGGCGTTTCGGCCGAGAAGGGTGCCAAGCTCGCCGCCAAAGATTTCTCGACCAAGGACCTCAAACTCTCGCTTAAGTCCGAGGATGACGTCGCTGACGGCGAGAAGGCTATCAACGCCTTCAATACCCTGTGCGACTGGGGCATGCAGGCGCTCGTCGGTCCGGTCACCACCGGTGCTGCCGTCGCTGTCTCGGGCGAGATTGCCGACGACATGCTCATGGTCACGCCCTCGGCCTCGTCTCTCGACGTCACCAAGGATAAGACCACGGTCTTTCAGGTTTGCTTCACCGATCCCACCATGGGCGCCAGCGCCGCGAAGTTCTTGGCCGAGAAGTACGCGGATGCCAAGATTGCCCTGTTCTACAACTCCGGCGATACGTACAGCTCGGGTGTTGCCGATGCCTTTGCCGAGCAGGCCAAGGAGTCCAAACTTGATATCGTCGATACCGAGACCTTTAAGGACGATTCCTCCACGAGCTTTACCAACCAGCTCACCAAGGCCAAGGAGGCCGGCGCCACGCTCATCTTTGCGCCGATCTACTACACGCCGGCGTCCGTTTTGCTCAAGAACGCCAAGGACATGGGCTACGACATGACCCTCATGGGTACCGACGGCATGGACGGCCTACTCTCTGTGGAAGGCTTCGATACCTCTCTTGCCGAGGGCGTACTGCTCATGACCCCGTTTTCGGCTGACGATGAGAAGAATGCCGACTTCGTCAAAGCCTATAAGGATGCCTACGACGAGACACCCAACCAGTTTGCCGCCGACGCCTACGATTGCGTCCACGCCATTGTCGAGGCCATCGACAAGGCGGGGATTGACATTACGGCCGACGGTGCCGACATTGCCGGCGACCTTGCCAAGGCCATGCGCAAGATCAAGATCGAGGGCCTGACAGGCGAGCTGACGTGGAATGACGAGGGCCAGGTCGAAAAGCCCGCCACAGCCTATGTGATTCAGGACGGCAAGTACATCGCCGCCTAAGTGCGCATAAAGCGCGACCGGTGAGGCCGTTTTATTCAGGGCAGGGACGCCTGTAACAGAACGGAAACATTACTTTCACACAATAAAGTGGCATTACTGCATAAAGTAATAGAAATACGCAGAATTATGGATAAATGAACAAATCCAAAGAAAAGTTGAAATAATCGCCACTTTCCTTAACTAAAGCGTCTAGTATTTTGCGAACGCCGAACACGGCGAAGGATGGCCTGTCGGGTAACCGAAACCCGACGAGATTTGAGAGGAGAGCCGCATGTCGAGCCTCACCGGTAAGTCATTGAACCCTGTTATGAATCGCAGGAGCGTTATCGCGAGCGCAGCAGGTCTGGGGGCGATGTCCATTCTAGCTGGCTGCTCCTCCAACGGCGGCGACAGTGGTTCCGCTTCGGGCGACGCTTCGTTTAAGATCGGCACCATCGGCCCGCTGACCGGCGCCAACGCGTCCTACGGCAAGTCCGTTACCCAGGGTGTCGAGCTTGGCTGCAAGGATTTCTCGACCAAGGAGCTGCCGCTTGCCAGCAAGGCCGAGGATGACCAGGCCGACGGCGAGAAGGCCGTCAACGCCTTCAACACCCTGCTCGACTGGGGCATGCAGGCCCTCGTCGGCCCGACCACCACGGGTGCGTCGGTTGCCGTTGCCGCCGAGTGCGGTAACGACCCCAAGACGTTCATGATCACCCCGTCCGCGTCCTCCGAGGACGTCACCGACGGCAAGGATTGCGTCTTCCAGGTTTGCTTCACCGACCCCAACCAGGGTGTCAACGCTGCCAAGTTCCTGGCGCAGAAGTATGCGGACGAGAAGTTCGTGCTGTTCTATAACTCCGGCGACGCCTATTCTTCGGGCATCGCAGATTCCTTTAAGGCCCAGGCCGCTGAGTCCAAGCTCGAGATTGTTGACGAGGAGACCTTTAAGGACGACTCCGCCACGAGCTTTACGAACCAGCTGACCAAGGCCAAGCAGGCCGGCGCCACCATGATCTTTGCGCCGATCTACTATACGCCGGCGTCCGTCCTGCTCAAGAACGCCAAGGACATGGGCTACGACGTCAAGATGATGGGCTGCGACGGCATGGACGGTATCCTGGGCGTTGAGGGCTTCGATACCTCTCTTGCTGAGGGTCTGCTGCTCATGACCCCGTTCTCCGCCGACGACGAGAAGAACGCCGACTTTGTCAACGCTTACAAGGATAAGTACGGCGATACCCCCGACCAGTTTGCCGCCGACGCCTACGACGGCGTGCACGCGGTGGCCGAGGCCCTCAAGGAGGCCGGTCTTGGTGTCGACGCCGACCCGACCGAGGCCGCCGAGAAGCTGTCCAAGGCTATGCTCAAGATTACCGTTGACGGTCTGACCGGCAAGCTCACCTGGAACGATAAGGGCCAGGTCCAGAAGGAGCCCACGGCGTACGTCATCACCGACGGCAAGTACGTACAGGCCTAATTGGCCGCCTTACATAGAGCGGTTTTGATCCCAAGCAGGGGAGGTTTTGGCCTTCCCTGCTTGCTTGGTATCTAGGGACGATGTAACGTCCCTGTTTCATACATCAACTGGAAACCTATTCGAAAGGGGGATGTGGAACATGACGGTCTTTATCCAATACCTGGTCAACGGCCTGTCCATGGGCAGCGTCTACGCCATCATCGCGTTGGGCTACACCATGGTCTACGGTATCGCCAAGATGCTGAACTTCGCTCACGGCGACGTCATCATGGTCGGTGCCTATGTCTCGTTCTGCGCCACGTCGTATCTCGGCCTCCCGGGCTGGGTATCTGTAATTCTTTCTTGTGTGGTCTGCACGGTTCTCGGCGTTCTCATCGAGGGTCTGGCCTATAAGCCGCTGCGCCAAGCAGGCCCGCTGGCCGTTCTGATCACGGCTATCGGCGTGTCTTACTTCCTGCAGAACGCCGCGCAGCTTCTGTGGGGCGCCACGCCCAAGAACTTCACTTCGCTCGTCACCTTCCAGGTGCCGGAGTTCTTGGCCAAGTTCAACGTAAGCGCCGTCTCGCTCGTCACCATCGTCGCCTGCCTGGTTATCATGGCCGGCCTGATGTTCTTTACAGGTAAGACCAAGATGGGCAAGGCCATGCGCGCCGTGTCCGAGGACAAGGCCGCCGCTCAGCTCATGGGCATCAACGTCAACCGCACCATCTCGATGACGTTTGCCATCGGCTCGGCGCTTGCCGCCATCGCCGGCGTGCTCCTGTGCTCCTACTCGCCGGTGCTGCAGCCCACGACGGGTGCCATGCCTGGCATCAAGGCCTTCGACGCCGCCGTCTTCGGCGGCATCGGCTCCATTCCCGGTGCCTTTGTCGGTGGCATTCTCATCGGCATCATCGAGGCGATGGCGCAGGCCTACATTTCCACGAGCCTTGCCAACTCCATCGTCTTTGGTGTTTTGATCATCGTCCTGCTCGTCAAGCCTGCCGGCCTCTTGGGCAAGTACGTCCCCGAGAAGGTGTAGGTGAGCGTTATGAAGTTTCTTAAAGACAAGCAGACGCGTCACGACTTTGTCACGTACGCCATGTGTATCGTGGCCTTCGCCATCGTGTTCTTTATGCAGTCGAACCACATGATTCCGCGCATGATCGCCGGTCAGTTGGTTCCTATTACGGCCTACATCGTCATGGCCATTTCCCTCAACCTCGTCGTCGGCATCGCGGGCGACCTGTCGCTGGGCCATGCGGGCTTTATGAGTGTCGGTGCCTACACGGGCATCGTCACCGCGGTCGCGCTGGAGAGCGCCGTTCCCTCCGATCCGGTGCGCCTTATCATCAGTATCGTGGTCGGCGCCATCGCCGCTGCCATCTTGGGCTTCTTGATTGGTATCCCGGTCCTGCGCCTGAGCGGCGATTACCTGGCTATCGTGACGCTGGCCTTTGGCGAGATCATCAAAGAGATCGTCACCTGCCTCATTGTGGGCGTCGACTCCCGCGGCCTGCACGTGATCTTTAACATCACGGGCAACTCTACAATCGACGACCTGCACCTGCTCGAGGACGGCACCGCCATCATCAAGGGCGCCCAGGGTGCCTCGGGCGTGTCGACGTACTCGACCTTCCTCGCCGGTGCCATCCTGGTCATGGTCGCACTCGTGATCGTGCTCAACTTGGTTCGCAGCCGTACCGGCCGTGCCATTATGGCCGTGCGCGATAACAAGATTGCAGCCGAGTCCGTAGGCATCTCCGTCACCGAGTACCGCATGATCGCCTTCGTGGTTTCCGCTGCCCTCGCCGGTGCTGCCGGAGCTCTCTTCGGCGGTAACTTCTCGCAGCTCTCCGCCACCAAGTTCGACTTCAACACGTCGATCCTCATCCTGGTGTTCGTGGTTCTGGGCGGCCTGGGCAACATGCGCGGTTCCGTCATCGCGGCGGCGTTGCTCACGGTGCTTCCCGAGCTGCTCCGTCAGTTCTCGGACTACCGCATGCTCATCTACGCCATCGTGCTGATCCTGGTCATGATCTTTACCAACAACCCGCAGCTCAAGGCGTTCTTCGGTCGCGTCAAGGACCGCTTTGCTTCCAAGAAGGAGGTGGCAGCCGATGCCCGGTAAATTTGAGTTCAACAAGGGCAAGATGGTCCCGTATCCTTCTGGCGCCATCGTTCCCGACCGTGACCTAGGCGAGCGCCCGGCACTCGAGTGCATCCACCTGGGCATTGAGTTCGGTGGCCTTAAGGCAGTCGACGACTTTAGCCTGACTATCGGCAAGACCGAGATTGCCGGTCTGATCGGCCCCAACGGCGCCGGTAAGACCACGGTCTTCAACCTGCTCACCAAGGTGTATCAGCCCACGCACGGCACCATCCTGCTCGACGGTGAGGACACCTCGGGCAAGTCGGTCTACCAGGTCAACCGCATGGGTATTGCCCGTACCTTCCAGAACATTCGCCTGTTTAATACCATGACGGTGGAGGATAACGTTAAGGTCGGCCTGCATAACCAGGAGCGTTACTCCGGCTTTGAGGGCGTGCTGCGCCTGCCGACGTATTGGAAGCACGAGAAGGCTGCTCACGAGCGCGCCATGGAGCTGCTGTCCATCTTTGATATGGAGCATCTGGCAAACGAGCAGGCCGGCTCGCTGCCTTACGGCGCCCAGCGTCGTCTGGAGATCGTCCGCGCGCTTGCCACCAACCCCAAACTGCTGTTGCTCGACGAGCCTGCCGCCGGCATGAACCCGTCCGAGACCGCGGAGCTCATGGAGAACATCGTCAAGATTCGCGACACCTTCGGCATTGCCATCATGCTTATCGAGCACGACATGTCGCTCGTCATGAATATTTGCGAGGGTATCTGCGTGCTCAACTTTGGTAAGGTCATCGCCAAGGGCACGGCCGAGGAAATCCAGAACAACGACGCCGTTATCGAGGCATATCTGGGCAAGCAGGATAAGGGGGAGAACTAAATGGCAGAGCCGATGCTTTCCGTCTACAACATCAACGTCTGGTACGGCGCCATCCACGCCATCAAGGACATCTCCTTTAACGTTAACGAGGGCGAGATCGTGGCCCTGATCGGTGCGAACGGTGCCGGCAAGTCCACAACGCTCAAGACTGTCTCGGGCCTGCTGCGTTCCAAGACCGGCTCCATCAAGTTTATGGGCGAGGACATTACTCATACGCCCGCTGATAAGCTGGTAAGCAAGGGCCTGGCCCAGGTGCCCGAGGGACGTCGCGCCTTTTTGCAGATGACGGTTGAGGAGAACCTGGAAATGGGCGCCTATACGCAGCCCAAGTCCACGGTGGCTCCGGGCCTTGAGCGTGTCTACGAACAGTTCCCGCGTCTTAAGGAGCGCCGTCGCCAGGTCGCCGGCACCCTTTCGGGCGGCGAGCAGCAGATGCTCGTTATGGGCCGCGCCCTTATGAGTAACCCCAAGCTGCTCATGCTCGACGAACCCTCCATGGGCCTGGCGCCGATTCTGATTGAGCAGATCTTCCAGATTGTCGAGGACCTGCACAAGGCCGGCACCACGGTGCTTCTGGTCGAGCAAAACGCACAGATGGCTCTTTCCATCGCCACACGCGGCTACGTGCTCGAGACCGGCAAGATCACCATGGCCGGCACCGGCCAAGAGCTCCTGCACGACGACAACGTCCGCAAAGCCTACCTGGGTGGTTAATCCATTCAACAAAGGGGGCGCTGACCAACCCGGTCAGCGCCCCCTTTTAAGTTGCGGTGGAATAGGGACTAAATGGGAGTCTCAGAGGCCAAAACAGTCCCTATTCCACCGCAACTTCATGGGGATGTGTGACAATGCCCGTCGGAAAACGTCTGTTGTCTTTGGGGGTCCATCTATGCTGTACGAGTTTTGTGCCGAGAACTTTGAGCGAGTGCCAGCGGCCATCGAGGCCGGTGCGAGGCGCATTGAGCTGTGTGACAACCTCGCCGTCGGTGGCACCACGCCTTCGGCCGGCGTTATCAGCGCTACAACCAACTATGCCCACGAACACGATGCACGGGTGATGTGCATGATCCGTCCGCGTGGCGGCGACTTTCACTACAACCAGGATGAGCTGCGCATGATGGAGATGGACTTGGGCCTTGCCGTGAGTGCGGGCGTTGACGGCTTGGTCTTTGGCTGCTGCAAACCCTGCGCTGGCGGATGGGCGCTCGACGAGCTTACGCTTGGCGCCCTCGTGATGGCTGCGGGCTGCGCGACCGAGGAATGTAAGCGTGATCCCATCGACATCACCTTCCACATGTCATTTGACCAGCTCTCGCCCGAGGCTCAGCTCGATGCGATTGATACACTTGCCGACTGCGGCGTTACGCGCATCCTCACGCATGGCGGCGCTGCCGGTACGTCGATCGAGGATAATTTCGATTACCTGGCTCGTTTAATCGAGTATGCGGGCGATCGTTTGACCATCCTTCCCGGCGGCGGCATCACTACGGCAAATCGCGACGCGGTCGCGGCGGCGCTAGGCGTCTCCGAGCTCCATGGCACCAAGATCGTGCCGCTGGAGGTATAACCCGTGGCGCTGGTATTTGACGTTCAGCAGGCGAGCGGTAAGCCCGACGATAATCGTCGCCCTGGCACCGCGTGCCCCTTTTGCGACACGGAGGGACTTGCCAACATCATCCAGCGCGATGGTGACTGTATCTGGCTCGAGAATAAGTTCAAGACCTTGCGGGCCACACGTCAGACCGTATTGATCGAGTCTGCCAATCACGACGCCGACCTGGTGACCTATGAACCGGATGAGCTGCATCATGTGATGCGGTTTGCCCTGGGCTGTTGGCAGCAGATGATCGATTCCCAACAGTACCGCAGTGTGCTCATGTACAAGAACAAAGGCCCGCTTTCGGGCGGCAGCCTCGTCCATCCACACATGCAGATTGTGGGCCTGGAACAGGAGGACGGCTATGCGGCGCTGACCTCAGCCAACTTTGAAGGCATCAGTGTCTGGCAACAGGGGAGAATCTCGGTCGACATCTCAACCGAACCGATCATGGGGTTCTTTGAGGTCAACGTCTCGGCTCCACAGGGAATCGCCGCCAGCGACGACGCCCGCGACCAAGCCGAAGCGGACCTGTTTGCCGATGCGATTCAGGTGGCCCTGCGCTATATCCTGCACGAGCACCATGGCGGTCGCGCGGAGTCGTACAACTTGTTCTTCTACCACATGGACGGCCGGACCATTGCCAAGGCTCTGCCACGTTGGGTGGTTTCGCCCTACTTTGTGGGCTATCGTCTGGCCCAGGTCAATGCCGAGACCACGCTCGATATCGATGCTGAGCGCCTGCGTGCGCATCTGGAAACGCTCGCGTAGCAAGGCGAGCGCCTGCGAAAAGAGTGCTGCTTAGCGTGCCATCGCGTCGCGCCCGGCCTCGACCCGCTTGCGCTGTTTGGCGCGCTCCTCGCCGGTCAGACGTTCAAAGAGATGTCCGATAAGCGAGGCGAGTACCTGCTGAAACATCGTGCCGCACATGACGGGGAACACGACCTCGCCGGGAAAATACTGTGTGGCGATGACGGCGCCCGAAGAGATATTGCGCATGCCACAGGTAAAGCACATGGTGGTCGTCTCGCTATACGGCAGATGCAGGACACGTGCGACCAGGATGCCGATGATAAAGCCACTGATGGCGAACGCCAGGATAAAGAGGGCGACTTCCAGGCGTACCATGTTCATGTGCAGCACGTACTCGCTCATGGCGGTGGAGTTGGACGCGATGACGCCCATCATCATGAACTTGCAGGCGGGCGAAAGCGCGGGGGAGAGTTTCTCATGACCCCAGCCGCGCGTGAGTTCGTTAATGACGATACCGAGCACGGCGGGTATGGCGATCATAAAGGCCATATTCTGCATCATGCTCGGCACGTCGATCGAGACGGTGGCGCCCAGCAGGAGCTTGAGCGTAAGAGGAATCGTCACAGGTGAGATGACCGAGGACGTCAGGATGATGGTGAGCGCGAGCGGGCCGTTGCCGCCGAACATGCTAATCCACATAAAGGCAGTGACTGCCACGGGTACGCTGTACTCGAGCACGATGCCACAGACAAGGTTGGGATTGGAGCCAAAGAACAGTGAGCCCATGGCATACGCTGCGATGGGGATGATCACAGCCGAGACAAATAACGCCAAAATCAGATGCAGGGGACGATGGAACACCTCAGCCACCTGATGAAAGGTGTTGCTGAGCGCACCCTGAAACGTCATGAAAGCAAACAAGGTGGGAACGATGGGCTTGAGAACGCCGATCTGCTGGGGAAAGAGCACGCCGAGCGCCACACAAATCGGAACGATGGCCTGCATGTGCCCCGCGAGAAACTTGCCCAGTCCAACCCATTGTTTCATATACTCTTGTGACTCCCTTTGCTCGTGAATTCGTTTTGAATGGATATGCTAGACGCTCGCATGCGTCCGCGCGTCAGAAACGCTCGAATATTTCGAGGCGATTACCGGCATCGTTTACCGAAACCGCGGCGTGCTGCGGCGATTTGCGTCCGCGCTGCACGGTATAATAAATCCGTTCAACAGATCTGCCTGCCGAAGCGGGCATACACAGAGGACTCATCGCTATGAACCGTGAGAGGTATCGCGGCGACCTGCCCCTATCGGGGGTGGGCGCCTATGTCATCGCTTAAGACGACGCATCGCTGGGCGGTCGCTCAGCAAAACCCCGAGCTCGAAAAGGAGCTTTCGGCTGACCTGGGCATACCCGGGCTGGTGGCGCGCATTATGGTTGCGCACGGCATTACATCCATCGAGGAAGGCCAGCTGTTTTTGACGCCTTCGCTCGATCGCGACTGGGCGGACCCGCTCGTTATTCCGGGCATGGCGGCCGTCGCCGACCGCGTTGAGCGTGCTATTCGCAGCCACGAGCGCATCGCCGTCTTTGGCGATTTTGACGTCGACGGCATTACGTCGACTTGTCTGTTGACCGAGGCGCTACGTTCGTTTGGCGCCGATGTCACACCGTTTATTCCGCATCGCTTTGACGAGGGCTACGGCCTGTCGCGTGCGGCGCTCGACCGCGTCAACGAGCTCGCCCAACCCAACCTGATCGTGACCGTCGATAACGGTATTGCCGCCAAGGAAGAGGTCTCCTATCTGGAGAGCCTGGGGATCGATTTGGTGGTCACGGACCATCACGAGCCGTCCGACCAGGTGCCGCAGGGCGTGCCCCTGACCGACCCCAAGCTCGAGGACGAGGGTCCCTCGCGCGAGCTTGCCGGTGCCGGCGTGGCGCTCAAGCTGGTGCAAGTCCTGGGCGAGCGTTTGGGCAAGCCGTCGTATTGGCGTTCGCTGATAGAGGTCGCGGCGTTGGGCACCGTGTCCGACATGATGCCGCTCACGCCCGAGAATCGCGCACTGGTCGCCGAGGGCATCCAGCAGATGCGCGTGACGGCCCGCCCCGGCTATATCGCGCTTGCCGCACTTGCCAAGGCCGACCTTTCTACCATTACGGCCGACGGCCTGTCGTTTTCGCTCATCCCTCGTCTGAATGCTGCCGGCCGCATGGCCGATCCCAAGCTGGCGCTCGACCTGCTGCTTGCCCGCGACCCCATCGAAGCGAGCGCGCTTGCCGCCGAGCTCGAGGAAATCAATCGCCAACGCCGCGAGATTGAGGCCGAGCTTACGCGCGATGCCATGGCAAAGGTCGAGGAGACTTATGACGGTGGGCGCGCAATCGTCGTGGGTGGCGAGGGCTGGCACGAGGGCGTCAAGGGCATCGTGGCGAGCCGTCTGACCAACCGTTATCACGTGCCGGCGCTGCTGTTCTCGATCGAAGACGGTATCGCTCGCGGTTCGGGTCGTTCGGTGGGCAAAGTCAACCTGTTCGACGCCGTAGAACGCTGCTCCGACCTGCTGATTCGTCGCGGCGGGCATGCCGGTGCGGTGGGCGTGACCATCGAGGCGTCCAAGCTCGATGAGTTCCGCCGTCGCCTTTCGGCCGTGCTATCGGAGCTTCCCGCCGAGGACTTTGAGGACACTGACGAGGTCGCCGCCATCGTTGACCTCTCCGAGCTAAATATCGAGACCATCGAGCAGATCTCCCGTCTTGAGCCGTTTGGCCAGGGCAACAAGGTGCCGCTGTTGGCGGCCGAGGGCGTGACAATGTGCGATCGCGCCGTGGTGGGCAAAACCGGCGAGCACATGCGCTTCGTGGCGACCGATGGCGCCGCGAGTGTGCCGGCCATTATGTTCCGCGTGCCGCAGATCGATAAGCTCATCAATTGCGATAGCGCCGTCGATTTGGTGTTCGAGGCCGTGGCCGAGCATTGGCAAGGTCGCGTAAAGCCAAAGCTCATGATCAAGGATGTCTTGGTCCGCGATACCACAGCGCCCAGCGTTGACGACCCGGCATGTGAGCTTCGCCGCGGCGTGGAGCCTGCGGACGCCGGTCTTCGTCTGGAGTCCCGAAAGCGCCAAACGCTCGCCCAGCTTTCCTATACCGAGCTGACGCGCTCGCTTATCCATAGCTTTATCGGCTCGAACCGGCCGCACCGCGCGCAGGTCGAGGCGCTCGATGCCCTGGCCGATCACCAAAGTGTTCTGGCCGTTATGGGAACGGGGCGCGGCAAGTCTCTTATCTTCCATGTGCATGCCGCGCGCGAGGCGGTCCTTCGCGGGCGTGCGAGCATCTTTGTCTATCCGCTGCGCGCGCTCGTTGCCGACCAGGCCTATCACCTCTCGTCGACGATGGCCGCACTCGGTATTGGCGTAGGCGTGTTGACTGGCGAGACCGTGGAGGCGGCGCGCGATGACGTGTTTGCCGGCTTGGCTTCGGGCCGCACCGGCATCGTGCTCACGACGCCCGAGTTCCTGTCCATTCACCGCGACCGCTTTGCGCGTTCGGGGCGCATCGGTTTTGTCGTTATCGATGAGGCACATCATGCCGGTCTTGCCAAGGGCGGCGACCGCAGCGCCTATCTCGACATGCCTGATATCCTCAAGGCCCTGGGCGACCCGGTCGTTCTGGCCGCGACTGCCACCGCAACGGCTCCGGTTGTGGCCGAGCTCGCCCGCGTGCTACCGATTACCCGCACGGTGGTCGACGAGACGGTGCGCGAGAACTTGCAGCTCGAGGATGACCGAGATCTTGCGAGCCGCGAGAACCGCCTGGTGTCAATCGTGGCGACGGGGGAGAAGACCGTCATCTACGTCAACTCGCGCGACCAGTCCGTGGCGCTTGCTAAGACGCTGCGCAAGCGGGTGCCCGATTGCGCGACCCGCATCGCGTTCTATAACGCGGGGCTTGCGCGCTCCGATCGTCGCCGTGTCGAGGAAGCGTTTCGTGACGGAAGCCTCAGTTGCATCGTTTCGACCTCTGCCTTCGGTGAGGGCGTGAACCTGCCCGATATCCGCCATGTCGTGCTCTACCACATGCCGTTTGGCGCCATCGAGTTCAACCAGATGAGCGGACGCGCCGGTCGCGACGGGCAACCTGCCGTGATTCACCTGCTCTATTCGTCGCGTGACGCTCGCATTAACGAGCGCCTGCTCGACTGCTACGCGCCCGAGCGCGACGAGCTCGTCACGCTCTATCGCGCGCTGCAGACTATGTGGCGCTCCAACCGCGGCAAGACCGGAGCCGACTCATTTAGTGCGAGCGATATCGACATCGCGCAGATGTGCCTTGCCATCGATGCCCGCACGCCGGTTGACGAGCGCTCGGTGGCAAGCGGTCTGGGAATCTTCGAAGAGCTTGGCTTCTGTCGCGTTTCGGGGTTTGATGACACCCGTCGCATTGCGATGGCCGAAAACCCCGGCCGTGTGCAATTGAGCAGGTCAATCCGCTATTTGGAGGGCTTGCGCTCGCGTATGGAGTTCTCGGCTTTCCGGAGTTGGGCGCTTGATTCGTGCGCTTCTGATATGCTAGCCAAAGTTAACCGCCCGATCGTACCGCGGGCCTAGGGGAAGGGGACCTCGATGGATGCCGCAGCCCGTACCGCCCATGATTCCACCCTCCAACCGTTCTCGGAGATGGAGCACTATAAGCATGCCGATGAGCTGCCGCCCGAGATTATGGCGGACAGCTACGACAAGCTGGAGCGCCTGTGCCTCAAATATATGAATGAGGACGACTTCTCTAAGGTGGAGCAGGCCTATTGCTTTGCTGCCGAGAAGCACTGCAACCAAAAGCGGCGCTCGGGTGAGATGTACATCAACCATCCCGTCGAGGTGGCTATCATTCTGGCCGACCTCAAGATGGACTGCGATGTGGTGTGCGCCGCGCTGCTGCACGATACCGTCGAGGATACCGAGACCTCGCTCGCCGATGTTTCCGGTCTGTTTGGCGATACGGTGGCCGAGCTCGTCGATGGCGTGACCAAGCTCACCAACATCGAAGTCGATAGCATGGACGAGAAGCAGGCGCTTACGCTGCGCAAGATGTTCCTCGCCATGTCCAAGGACATCCGCGTCATTATCGTTAAGCTTGCCGACCGTCTGCACAACATGCGCACCCTTGCAGCTCTGCGCGAGGACCGTCGCCTGTTTAAGGCCCGCGAGACCATGGACGTGTATGCGCCCCTGGCCGACCGTCTGGGCATGAGCTCTATTAAGTGGGAGCTCGAGGACCTGTCCTTCTTCTATCTGGAGCCCGATGCCTACCAGCGCATTGCGCGCATGGTGGCTGAGTCGCGCGAGGTTCGCGAGCGCTATCTGGCCGAGACCATCAAGACGCTCACCGACGAGCTCAACCGCATTGGCCTGGAGGGCTTCCAGATTAATGGCCGCTCCAAGCACTATTGGTCCATCTACCAAAAGATGAAGCGCAAGGGCAAGGAATTCTCCGAGATCTACGACCTGGTGGCGCTGCGCGTCATCACCCATTCGGTGCGCGATTGCTACTCCACGCTCGGCGCGGTGCATACGCTGTGGCACCCCATGCCCGGTCGCTTTAAAGACTATATCGCCATGCCCAAGGTCAATAACTACCAGTCGCTCCACACGACGGTTATCGGTCCCACGGCTCGTCCGCTCGAGATTCAGATTCGAACCTATGAGATGCATGAGCAGGCCGAGTACGGCATTGCCGCCCACTGGCTCTATAAGAAATCGGGCGGATCGTCTGCTTCCAAGACCAATGACGCTCAACGTTTGGACGATCAGATCAACTGGCTTAAGCATTCGCTCGATTGGGCTGCGTCTGATGAGATCACCGACGCCAAGGAATACCTGCATTCGCTGAAGGTCGACCTCTTCGATCAAGAGATCTTCGTCTTTACGCCCAAGGGCGAGGTCATGGCGCTTCGTGCCGGCTCCACGCCGCTCGACTTTGCCTATGCCGTTCACACCGAGGTGGGCAACCACTGCGTCGGCGCCAAGATCAACGGTGCGGTGGCCCCGCTCACGCACGAGATCAAGACGGGCGACCGCGTTGAAATCCTGACCAACAAGAGTTCCAAGCCGTCGCGTGATTGGCTCAAGATCGTTAAGACACCTTCCGCCAAGTCAAAGATTCGCCGTTATTTCGCCGCCGCGACCAAAGACGATGACGCTGCTGCCGGCCGCGATATACTGGCCAAGGACCTGCGCAAGCGCGGGTATGGCATCTCTACGCCGCGATCCACGCGTGCGCTCAACGCCGTGGCGGAGCAGTTTAACTACAAGCAGCTCGAGGACCTGTTTGCCGCCGTCGGCGCCGGCAAGGTTGCCCCGCGCGCTGTGGGTAACAAGGTCGAGCAAATCTTGGACCCCAAGCCCGAGGAACAGCTCACCAAAGCCGAGGCTATCGCCGAGGTCGTGAAACAGCCGGCCCGAGGCTCCAACCGCAAGCCGCAAAAGCGTGGCAAGAGCGCCAGCAACGGCATTATCGTCAAGGGCGAGAGCAACAGCGGCCTGCTGGTCCGTCTGGCGCATTGCTGCAATCCGGTGACGGGCGACGATATCGTCGGCTTCATCACGCGCGGTCGTGGCGTTTCGGTGCATCGCGCCAACTGCCCCAACGTCAAGGGTCTTATGGAGCATCCCGAGCGCATGATCGAAGTGGAGTGGGACGGCGCAGCCGACACCCTCTTCCAGGTCGAGATCGTGGTCGAGTGCCTGGACCGCATGGGCCTGCTCAAGGATGTCACCATTGCCATTGGCGATGCGGGCGGCAATATCCTTTCTGCCGCCACGTCGACCAACCGCGAGGGTATTGCAACCCTGCGCTTTATGGTCGAGATCTCGGATGCGAGTGGTCTGGATCCGCTGCTGGCCTCTATCAGCAGCGTTGACTCGGTCTACGACGCACGCCGCCTGATGCCCGGCGAGGGTGGAGCCCAGCTTAAGCGCCGCGTTTAGTCGCGACGAACGCGCCACATTATCAATATTCGCTACACTCGAGGCATCGTTTGATGCCTCGAGTTCTATAGAGAGGAGAGGGACATGAGTGCTGTGTCCTTGGATGTAACTCCCAAGGGATCGGTCGAGATTGAGACGCTCGTAAACGGTCCCATTCAGACCAATAGCTATGCTTTTATTTCGGGCAATGAGTGCGTGATTATCGACCCTGCGTGGGAAGGCGAGCGCCTGGTGGAGCATATTCGAGCCGAACATCCCGGCGTACGCGTGCTTGGCGCCGTATGCACTCATGGCCATGCCGATCATGTTGGTGGTGTTGCCGGCGTGCGAACCACCGTTGGCGAGGGTTGTCAGTATGAGCTGTGTGCTAAGGATGCGGCGGTGCCGCATGCGAATATCGAGGAACAGCGAGCTATGTGGGGCATTGAGACGCCCGACCCCGGGGAGCCGACGTGCCTGCTCGCCGAGGGCGATGCTATCGAGGTGGGCGATATCTGCCTGCAGGTGATCGAGACACCAGGGCATACGCCGGGCGGGATCGTCTTGTTCGCCGCCACCGAGCAGGGAAGCATCGCCTTTGTTGGCGACACCCTGTTCCCGGGCAGCCACGGCCGCACCGATCTTGCCGGTGGCGACGAGGCGGCGATTCTGCGCTCGCTCTCCAAGCTCGCCCGGCTTCTTCCACCCGATACCGTTTGCTTAACCGGCCATGGTGATTCGACCACCATGGCACGCGAGCTCATGCAGAACCCTTTCATGCAGGTGTAGCTTTATAGTCAGCTTCTAAAGCACGAGAAGCGTCCAAACGTCAAGCTATTTTTCCCCAACGGGTCGATTCCGTAGGGCAAACGGTCAAAAAAGTCTGTTTGGACGATATTCGTGAACAAACGAACGTTTATGCTCGGGTGCGCCGTGGTAAAATCTCAGGCGTTATCGGAGCAACCTTACAGGAGGTTTCTTTTATGCTCGTCAACGCAGCAGACATGCTCAAGAAGGCCGAGGCCGGCAAGTACGCTCTCGGTGCCTTCAACACCAACAACCTCGAGTGGACCCTGGCTATTCTCCAGGCCGCCGAGGAGGCCAAGTCTCCGCTGATCCTTCAGTGCACCGCTGGTGCCGCTAAGTGGATGGGCGGTTTCAAGGTCTGCGCCGACATGGTCAAGGCTGCCGTCGAGGCCACGGGCGTTACCGTTCCCGTCGCCCTTCACCTCGATCACGGTTCTTACGAGGACTGCTTCAAGTGCATCGAGGCCGGCTTCACGTCCATCATGTATGACGGCTCTCACGAGGAGACCTTCCAGCTTAACCTCGACCGCACCAAGGAGCTCGTTGAGCTTGCCCACTCCAAGGGCATGTCCATTGAGGCCGAGGTCGGCGGCATCGGCGGCACCGAGGACGGCGTGACCTCCAACGGCGAGCTCGCTGACCCCGCTGAGTGCAAGCAGATTGCTGACCTGGGCGTCGACTTCCTCGCCTGCGGCATCGGCAACATCCACGGCGTGTATCCCGCCGACTGGGCTGGCCTTTCCTTCGAGCGTTTGGGCGAGATTAAGGCTCAGACCGGCGACCTGCCCCTCGTTCTGCACGGTGGTACCGGCATCCCCGAGGATCAGATCAAGAAGGCCATCTCCCTGGGCATCTCCAAGATCAACGTCAACACCGACCTGCAGCTCGTCTTCGCCAAGGGCGTCCGCGAGTACATCGAGGCTGGCAAGGATCAGCAGGGCAAGGGCTTTGACCCCCGCAAGCTCCTCAAGCCTGGTCGCGACAACATCGTTGCCCGCACCAAGGAGCTCATGGAGGAGTTTGGCTCCGTCAACAAGGCGTAAGCGTCGCTAAACTTCCCGTCGGAAGCCCCGTCCCCCTACACTGTTTCCTTTGCGCTCACCTGGCTTCGCCAGAAGTCGCGCCAAGGAAACAGTTCCGGGGGACGGGGCTTCCTTCGTTTAACGCCGCAGGGTTACTGGGCTGAATTTATTTATTGACTACCGTTCGGCGGCGTTGATGGCTCCCTTGTTGGGGCTTTCTTTTTATCTCGCTACAATGGGCTTCAAGCGTTCTAGTGACTTGGAGTTTGGTATGGCTGTTATTGATGTGCTGCCTTCGGATGGGAAGGTTATTGACGAAGGTCCTGTTGGTTGCTCTGTTGATGTTTGCTGTGATGATTTTCGTCATCTCGATATTGGACTGCCGCCCGAGATTCTTCGTCTTAAGGATGCCGGCTATTTGACGCAGGCTGTTGCTGCTTGCGATCGCCTTTTGGAGCAGAATCCTGAGCCTTCGCTGGCTGCTTGTATTCGTGCCGAGCGGTATCGCATGCTCGAGACGCCGCTTCATTTTTCGGTGTCGCGCGATCAGGCTATTGCGATGATTCGCGAGGAGTGGCCAAAGTTTACCGAAGAGCAGTTTGATGACCTGATTAATCGTAAGCGTATTGACTGGCGCTTTATCGATGGCGAGCTGTTCGTTCTCGACAACTTCCTCGATTCGCTTCGCGTGTACCCTAAGGAGGTTCCGGGCCTGCGTCCCGATTCTACGGACGGCATTGCGCTGCGTAACCAGATGCTCAGGGAGATGGAGTCGCAAAACGGGTTGACTCGCGTCATCACGCTTAAGGCATCCGTGTCTGTCCCCGGGGCTCTGGAGGGAGAGGCCGTTCGCGCGTGGCTTCCCGTTGCCGCCGCCTGTCGTCAACAGTCTCAAATCGAGGTTCTCGATATGACGTCGGAGGGTACCGTTGCCTCTGAAAACGTTTCGGCTCGTACTGCCTCTTGGATATCTTCGACTGAACATTCATTCTCGGTGACCTATCGCTATCACATCGATGCTGCCTATTGCGATATCTATGGTGGCGCGCTCCCATCGCATGCGTGCATGGACACGCCGCTGCCCGAGGACACTTCCGAGGACCGTCCGCATATTGCGTTTACGCCGTATCTGCGACAGTTGACGGAGCGTGTCATTGACGGGCTCGAGGATCCGCTCGATCGCGCTCGTGCAATCTATGATTACCTGACACAGCATATCGACTATCGCTATCAGCCACCGTACCTGCTTTTGGAATCTATTGCCGACGACTGTGCACACTCGCTCCGCGGCGATTGCGGCGTTATGGCGCTCACGTTTATCACCATGTGCCGTATCGCGGGCGTGCCTGCTCGTTGGCAGAGCGGCCTATATGTTGCGCCCGATTCGGTGGGACCGCACGACTGGGCCGAGTTCTTCACACCCCAGACCGGTTGGCTTAACGCCGACGTATCGTTTGGTTCCTCGGCACGCAGGATGGGGGAGGAGTGGCGTCGTCGTCACTACTTTGGCAATCTCGACCCGTGGCGTATGGTGGCCAACAATCGATTCCAGGCTGAATTTGTGCCTGCTTTCGATGGCATGCGCGAGGATCCCTATGACAACCAGATGGGCGAGGCCTCGGTTGATGGGCGTGGATGTCGTAAGCGGGAGATGTTGCGCAAGGTTGAGCTTATCGAAATGCTCGAAGTTCCATTTTCGGACTAATCAACAGAAAGCTGTGATAAACTAACTCACGCATTACGTGCCCGAGTGGCGGAATTGGCAGACGCAGTGGACTCAAAATCCACCGTTGGCAACAACGTGCGAGTTCGAGTCTCGCCTCGGGCACCATACATGCAAGTGAGCGTTCAAGGGGGTCGATGCCCCCTTTTTTCGTGCCGAACTCGCGTGAGCGCGCGGAGCGTTAAGCAAACAGGCCTGTGGCCTGTTTGTAACGGAGCGTGGTGAGGACGCCATGCGCCCGAAGCCCGGGGCTTCGCGAAGCGAAGGCCCTTCGAGTCTCGTCTCGGGCACCATACATGCACCTGCGCTTCAAGGGGGTCAAGGCCCCTTTTTCGTGTACGTAATGTGATAGCGCGCTGTACGTGTTATTATGCCCAAGGCGTTGTTCCCGCAATGCCCTAAAGAGGAACCCGAGGGTTCCCACCTTTTGGCGCCAACGAGCAGCTGACTGGTCATACAACTTAGATTCCCTTCCTCGTATCGAGGATGTCTATGTGTACGACCTGGTTGCAAAGAAGCGCCGGGTTATTTTTTTATGAATGGAGGTAGGGAAAATAGCTAAGTCTGATGACACCCGCATCAACGACGAGATCACTGCATCTTCGTGCCGTTTGATTGGCGTCGATGGCTCTCAGCTCGGCCTGTTCGCCATCCGCGATGCCCAGCGCGTCGCTGACGATCAGGGTCTCGACCTGGTCGAGATCGCTCCCAACGCGGAGCCGCCGGTCTGCAAGGTCATGGACTACGGTAAGTTCAAGTACCAGCAGGCCATGAAGGCCAAGGCCGCTCGTAAGAACCAGTCTAAGGTCGAGGTCAAGGAAATGAAGTTCCGACCCAAGATTGACGTTGGCGATTACGAGACCAAGAAGGGCCACGTTCTGCGTTTCCTCAAGAAGGGCGCACGCGTTAAGATCACCATCATGTTCCGCGGCCGTGAGATGGCTCACCCGGAGCAGGGTCTTAACGTTCTCGAGCGTCTCGCCGAGGATCTCAAGCCTTACGCTACGGTCGAGTCCAAGCCTAAGATGGAAGGCCGTAACATGCTTATGCTGCTCGCCCCGATTAAGGGCGCCTTCGATGAGGATAAAGCGGCAAGCGATACCAAGTAACTAGTGTTCTGTAACCGATTAAGGAGTATTTCATGCCTAAGATGAAGTCCCACAGCGGCACCAAGAAGCGTTTCCGCAAGACTGGTACCGGCAAGCTTATGCGCGCCAAGGCTTTCAAGAGCCACATCCTGAGCAAGAAGTCCACCAAGCGTAAGCGTGGCTTCCGTCAGGAGACCGAGATCGCCGCTGCCGACCGCAAGGTCATCAAGTCGCGTCTCGCCTAAGTTCGCGTTCCCGTTTTTCGTTTTACCGTCTAGGAGTTGATAGAACATGGCACGTATTAAGCGCGCTGTTGCCGCCAAGAAGAAGCGCCGTACCGTTATGCACCGTGCGAAGGGTTACTACGGTGCCGCTTCGCGTACTTACAAGCATGCTAAAGAGCAGGTCCAGCACTCCCTGCAGTATCAGTATCGTGATCGCCGCAACAAGAAGCGCGAGATTCGCTCTCTCTGGATCACCCGTATCAACGCTGCCGCTCGCCTGAACGACATCTCTTACTCTCAGTTCATGCACGGCCTGAAGGTTGCCGGCATCGAGCTCGACCGTAAGGTCCTGGCTCAGATGGCTTACGAGGACATCGAGTCCTTCAACGAGCTGGCTGCCATTGCCAAGAAGGCTCTCGAGGCTTAATTGCTTCTTGCATCTTAAAGGGGCGCTTCCAATCCGGAAGCGCCCCTTTTTGATTGATTAGGGATGTGATCGATTTGGGACGTAGCCAAACCGATCAATTCGATAGTGTCCGAGTTGCAAGAAAGAGCAGGTAGCGTATGTGTCAAAGATTTTTGACACTCTAATCTGCGCGCAGCCATCCGTATGGGTTTGATTTTGGGATTACGCTTTGCTTGCCGGCTTCTGTTGTGTAGCCGCCCAATAAGAGTTGAGATGCATTCGAAGGGAACGCCATGCAGCTGCCAAAACACCTTAAACAGTATCGACTCGATGCTGGTTTGTCCCAGGAGGATCTTGCAAGGCGCATTTTTGTAACACGTCAGACCATCAGTAATTGGGAGCGCGGTAAAACGTACCCCGACATCCAGAGTCTCCTACTGCTGTCTGAACAACTGGATGTAACGATTGACGAGCTTGTTAAAGGCGACATTTCAATAATTAGAGAAAGGGTTGAACGCGATAGGGGCACGCTCTATCGCTTGGGTGCGGGGATGTTGGCTGGGCTTCTTGCGTTTACCGTCTCTATGGCCTGGCTCATGTGGCAACAAAACCACGGGTGGGGGATGGTCCAGTGCGTTCCGACGATGGTGTTGGCAGGCGTCTTTGGTGCTGGCGCAATGTGCTGCGCGCTTGCAGCGGAACATATCAAGAAGAAGAATGATTTGGTGACGTATCAAGAGATATCCGACTTCTTGGACGGAAAGAAGGCGGGCAGCGAAGAGACGAGGACGGGCTGGGCTTATGAGCATCCACAGCTTGCGAATGCCATCAAGTTTGCCGCAGCGGCTCTTATTGGACTAATCGTTTTTGAACTCGTTAACGCTGCTATGTCCCATTTCTAATGGGTATACAGCCATTAATGCGGCCGAAGCTTAACCGTTGGAAAACCGAAGGGCCGCTCTAATAGGGGGCCGCGGCCCTGTTCTTTCTAGGCTCTCACAGAGAGGGTCCCATCCTCATTTGTGTAGGAACCGTGGAGTCCCAGATTCCCGCCCCCGGGGCCCCTCCGGTCTGGCAATATATCTCCTTGCCGCGCGGCCCGGTCGAACCGGATCAGCCGCAGAGCGTGCACCTTGAGAACCGGATACTGCGAGGATGGACACTTCCGAGTGTCGCATCCGGGCAGACATCGAACCATTTGAAATGGTCTAACTTGGATTTGTTTTTCGCAAGGCCGCCGAGAGGCGGCCCCGAGAAATTCCTTTTCCTATACTAAAACCATATGAATCGAACGGAACCGATCAGCGATGGACTGAGAGGACCGGACGGGCTCGAGGCCCATATATTTTGGACGGAGAGTTCGATCCTGGCTCAGGATGAACGCTGGCGGCGCGCCTAACACATGCAAGTCGA
>NZ_CAXSKI010000006.1:0-64028 GCF_964237925.1 Collinsella aerofaciens ATCC 25986
CGACCTTCTCCCTGCTGTACATGCGAACCTCCAGTCCGGACCGCCCCGCGGTCCAACTTTCTGTCCGCACCCCCAATTGACTCGCTTGCCATGAAATGGGCCTATTTACTACGTTTGACCGGTAACCCTTGACCATAGCGAGAATCGCGAAATTAAAACCGCAGGTAGACGGCTTGCCAGTTTTGCGAAAACGCGGGTGTGGTCGACCCATGCGGGTTAAACGTAGTAGATAGCCCGTTTTTGTGGCGACATTCATGTGATGCGGCAAAGGGGCTGTTCCTTTGCCGCATTGCCTAGTCTAGGCGGACTGGATCGTGGGGGTAGGCGTTGAGAATCTCGACGCCGGACTCGGTCACCAAGGCCAAGTCCTCGATGCGGACGCCGGTGTGACCGGGGAGGTAGACGCCCGGCTCGATGGAGAAGGTCATGCCCGGCTCGACGACCTGCTCGTTGACGAGCGAGACGTCGCCCGGCTCGTGGTCCTGCAGACCAATCGAGTGGCCCAGGCGATGCGTAAAGTATTTGCCGTAGCCTGCGTCCTCAATCACGTCGCGCGCGGCACGGTCCAGGTCGCACATGCGCACGCCCGGTGCGATGAGCGCCTCGGCAGCCTCGTTGGCGCGGCGCACGATATTGTAGATACGCGCGGTCTCCTCGTCCGGCTCGCCCCAAAAGAACGTGCGCGTCATATCCGAGCAGTAGTTGCGATGGCGTCCACCAATGTCGAATAGCACCACGTCGCCGCGTTTAAGCTCGGTATCGTCGGGCTCGTGATGAGGGTCGCCGGCGTTTGCGCCAAAGCTTACGATGGGCGGAAAGCTAAATCCCTCGCAGTCATGCTTGCGATACAGGCCGAGCATCTGGTCGGCAATCTCGCGCTCCGTCACGCCTTCGTGGACGAGCTTGATGGCGTCGGCCATCACGGCGTCGTTAGCGGCCGAGGACGCGCGCATGAGCTCCTGCTCGGCGGCATCCTTGTAGGTGCGTGCGGCGGTGACGGCAAAGTCGCCCAGGAAAAACTCGCTGGCAGCGTGGCGCTCTATGAGCGGCATCAAAAAGCCGGAACGCATGACGGTGTCGATGCCGAGCGGTTTGGTCGGATTGACTTCGCGAACGATAGCGTCGGCCACGACGTCGGTGTCGGTGTGATAGGCGACGCGCGCATTGTCATACTCTGGCAGCTGGTGCAGGGCGTTGACTAAGATCACCGGCTCGGCATCGCGCGCGAGTAGCACACCGCAAAAACGCTCGAACATATCGGCATAAAAGCCGGTCAGGTAATAGATCGACCACGGGTCGTTTACGAGCAGCTGTGCGCCGGGGTGCTGAGCCTCGAGCGCATCGAGCACGCGCGCCACGCGCCGGTCATCGACATGTGCCATGAAACATCCTTTCGCTAGGGTGCCACCATGGTATCCCCAATGCCAGGGTAGTCAATTTGCGACGGGGCTATTTTAGCTGCGTAAAACTTGCGGAATGATTTTTCTGGGACGGGGATTAAATAATCATTGGGTGCCGAATGATTATTTAATCCCCGTCCCAGAAAAATCATTTGAGCGAACGTTCGGGCAAAAGTAGTCATAAGAGGCCCGTCCCAAATGGGCTGGTTTCAAAAGTATGGCGGATTACGGGGCTGGACCTGTATTACTTGACCATGGGTAAAATCGCGAAATTAAAACCGCAGGTAGACGGCTTATCAAAAATCGAAAAATGCCGGCATGGATGGGGATCTCCGAATTGGCCCCGTTATCCGGCATAGTTTTGAAATGGCACTAAAATAGTCAAAAGCTAATTACCGATTCCAAGGATAGTTGCGGTGGAATAGTTCCTGGATGCCGGGGTTTTGGCGGAAATCAGGAACTATTTCACCGCAATTGAGGAGGGGCGGGGTGGATGGCGGGGTAGCTAAAAGAGCCCCGTCCCTAATTAGCTACTTGGGCTCGGTCGATGTCCATGCTGGCGATTAGGTTGATGTTGGTGTCTAGGAGGTTCTTTAGCACGACATCTCCCATGCGGATGGGGGCGTTGACGACCAGGCCGCGGATGAGGGCCATGGCTTGGGCGTGGAGCGCCAGCGGGATGGCTTCGGCCGTGCGCACGGGGAGCAGTGCTTCGTCGCCGCCGGAGACGGCCACGGTCGTCGTGAGCACGCGCATGGGGCAGGTGAGCTCCTGATGCGCGAACTTATCGCCGCGCGGGCAGCTGTTGCCGGTTACGGAGCGCACTTCCACCACGGCGCCATTGGCATCGCGCTCTACCTCTACGGTCAAAAGGCACTCGGATGGGCAGGTGGTGCAGTTGAACTGCAGCGTTTCGATTGCGTTATCGCTCATAGTTTATGCCTCCTCGACGGGGTCGACGGATAGGATAATCTCGTTGACACCCAGGTCGAGTGCACGTTGAATCACCTTTGCCGGCAGTGGAAAGCTTTCCATGACGCTCGGCTTAAACGCGCGGACCTTGCCGGAGAACAGTTCCTCGCCATCGGCCAAGATCCTCACACAGGCGGCATCGACCGGCCGGCGCACACGGAAGTTGAGCTTAGTGAGTGCCAGAGCCGTAATGCGTCCCGGCAGCGCGTAGCCCGCGATGCCGGCAGGGGAGACCGTGAGCTCGCAGTCCGGAACGGCGTACGCGCCGGTCCCCAGCGCGTACGCCGCCGCAGCCGCACCGGCACGCTCAGACTCGGTCGTAACGTTATCGGCCAGGTCGTGCACGTGCAGCACGTTGCCGCAGGCAAAGATGCCCGGCACGCCTGTCTGGAGACTCTGATCCACCACGGCGCCGCGCGTGCGCGGGTCAAGCTCCACGCCCGCGGCAACCGAAAGCTCGTTCTCGGGAATCAAGCCCACCGAAAGCAGCAGCGTGTCGCACGGAACGATGCGCTCCGTCCCCGGAATGGGCGCCAGGCGCTCGTCGACTTGGCTCACCTCGACGGCTTCCACGCGGTCGTGCCCGATCACGCGCGTGACCGTGGTGGACAGGTGCAGCGGAATGCCAAAGTCGTCCAGGCAGTTCTTAACATTGCGGCGCAGGCCGTTGGCGTACGGCATGAGCTCGTACACGCCCTCGACCGAAATCCCCTCGAGCGTACAGCGGCGTGCCATGATCAGCCCGATATCGCCGGAACCCAAAATGACGGTGCGCGAGCCGGGTTTGAGGTTCTCGATATTGATGTATCGCTGCGCCAGGCCGGCCGTAAACACGCCGGCGGGACGGCTGCCGGGGATCTTGATCTCGCTGCGGCTTCGCTCACGGCAGCCCATGGCAAGGACGACCGCGCGCCCGGTGAGCTGCAGCATGCCGGCGGGGTTCATGAGCGTGACGGCATGGACTGCGGTGTCTTTCGTAGGCTCGCCTGAACCAATCCCAATCACCATGCTGTTCAGGAACAGCGCAATGTCGGTTGCGTGCACCTGGTCGATAAAGCGCTGCGCGTACTCGGGACCGGTGAGCTCCTGCTTAAAGTGCGACAGGCCAAAGCCGGGGTGGATGCACTGACGGAGGATGCCGCCCAGGTGCTGCTCGCGCTCCACGATGGCCACGCGCGCTCCGGCCTTATGAGCGGCAAGCGCGGCCGCCATGCCGGCGGGGCCGCCGCCGATAACGACCACGTCGAAGGCCTGCGTCGACACCGACGCTACAGTTCCGGCCTCCGCGCGTTCGTCGCGCATATCAAATGTCGCCATCCTAGCGCACCCCCTTCAGCGGTCCCTCGACCAGCCAAGATCCGGCATCCTCTAACAGCACCTCGCTGGGGTCGCAGCCCAGCTCTCGGGCAAGAATCGCCACCACGCGACTCTGGCAAAAGCCACTTTGGCACCGACCCATGCCGGCTCGGCAGCGGCGCTTGACGCCCTCGACCGAAATCGCGCCTGGGCGGCGTCGGATCGCGGCCACAATCTCGGCCTCGGGCACCGTCTCGCAGCGGCAGACGATCTGCCCCCACGCGGGATCGGACTCGATCAGCTCCTCCTTGCGCGCCAGCGGTGCACGGTCAAAGTCGTCCGGCGCGCGGCGAATTGAGTTCCAGTCCGCCCGCTCGTGCAGCTCCACGCCCGCCTCACGCATCACAAGCTCCATGCGCTCGGCAATGGCCGGCGCGCTCGCCACGCCCGGCGACTGAATGCCTGCCGCCTGGAACAGTCCCGGCACCACGGCCGACTGCCCAATAAAGAAGTCGTTCGTTCCCTGAATGACCGGACGCCCGCCGGCAAATGCGCGCACCACGCGGCGCGTATCCAGATCGGGCACCAGCTTGCGCGCGCCGGTCAGCAGCGCGTTAACGTCGCCGGCGTAGGTCTGCGTGTCGCCCGGATCGCGCACGGCGGCGGTCGCGGTGATCACCGTGTTGCCGTGGACGGTGCCTGTAACGATGACGCCCTTGGAAACCGGCGTGGGAACGGGGTAGAGCGGCATGAGCGCACGTGGCTCCTTGTCCAGCACCACGATGTTGCCCTGGCGCCAGACCATCTGGAACTCCTCGGCGCCCGCCATATGCGAGATGTTTGCGGCGCCGTTGCCCGCGGCATTAATCAAATAGCGGCAACGCACATCACCGGTCGGTGTCACCAGCGTAAAGCGAGCGGTCCCGTCACCGCTCCCGTCGCCAGCGCCGGGAGCTACCTCGATCGCCTCCACCGGCGCGGACCGCATAAAGGTCACCCCGTTGGCGACGGCGTTTTCCAGCGCGGCGATGGCAACCTCAAACGGGTCGACAAATCCAGTCGAGGGGCACCACAACGCACACGTTGCATCGGCACTGGCGCGCGGCTCCAATTCGTGGATGCGGTCGGGTCCGACGATCGACAGCTCGGGCACACCGTTGGCAAGGCCGTTGCACCGCAGCTGCTCCAGTTGTGCGCCGTCTTCGTCGTTAAACCCCAGCACCATCGACCCGGTGCGGCAGAACAGAAAGCCCAGCTCCTGGGCCCACGTGCCATATAGCTCGCAACCACGGGCGTTGACCTGCGCCTTTACCGTGCCCGGTGCCGGATCGTAACCGGCATGCACCAGACCGCCGTTGGCCTTCGAAGCCCCCAGCGCGATATCGTTTGCTGCCTCGACCACGCAAATGGATAGGTCATAGCGCGCGAGCTGCCGCGCGATGGCGCACCCGGTGATGCCCGCGCCCACAATCGCGATATCAAACGTTTCTGCCACGGTGCCTCCCAGACAAGTTGACAGGCTGTCAATAGGACTATCCTACGGTCTGAACACCTCCCAGTGCGGCGGCAATGCGGCGAACAGTCCCGCAACACCCGCCAACGGCAAGCGAGGGGAGACTCAGTAACGTCGACGTCTTTGTCTGCTGATCCCGGTGTCGGAGGTTTGTCTCGATCTGTAACAGTAAGAGGGGTTTGGAGCCCAAGATGTTACAGATCGAGATTGAAGCCGGGGAGGGACCCCTGTGTCTCGATCTGTAACATCTAGACCCGGATTTCGCCTCCACCTGTTACAGATTGAGATGTTTGTGTCCGCGTCAGACCCGTATCCAGCCGTAGTCCCATATAAACAAACCCCGTGGTAAACTTGACCGGACTGTAAATATTCCGAAAGGTACCCGTAATGTCCAAGTACATCTCCGAGCTCATGTCGCCGCAGCTCATGGGCGTCGTCTATGCCTTCGTTGGCTTTATCATCGCCCTGTATGTGCTGTCGGTCGTCTATGTGTTCATCGACGCCCGCCGCCGCGGCTCCAGCGCCTACGTGGCGTGGGGCATCATCGCCCTCATCCCGTTTGTGGGCCTCATTGCCTACCTGGTCCTGCGCCCGCACTCTTACGCGGCGGACCGCGAGGAGCAGGAGCTGGACATGGCCCTGCGCGAGCGCCAGCTTGCCCAGTACGGCACCTGCCCGCAGTGCGGCGCGCCCATCGAGAAGGACTTCGTCGTCTGCCCGGTGTGCGATACCCAGGTTCGCAACGTATGCCCCAGCTGCCATCGCCCGCTCGATGCGCACTGGAAGGTCTGCCCCTACTGCCGAACTCGCATCCAGTAACGCATCCATCGCCGGGCCGGCCGCAAACCACGGGCACGCCGCAAACCACGGGCACGCCGCAAGCCACGCGCGCCCTAGACCCCGCCCCACGCGATGAAGCATGCGTAGAAAATCGCCCGCCGTACCATTAAGGTGCGGCGGGCGCTTGTATACCAAGGCAACCTGCCTATAATGATGCAAGTCAAAAACGCCGAGCGCATCGCACACACTTGCATCAGGCATCCGAGAGGAGAAAACATACCCATGAAGGCACTCTACAATGACGGTTCGGTGGCCGAGCTCCCGCAGGACGAGGTCACGCACGTCATCCGCCACTCTGCCGCGCACATCATGGCGCAGGCCATCAAGCGTCTCTATCCCGAGGCCGACTTTGCCTACGGCCCCGCGACCGACAACGGCTTCTACTACGACGTCGACCTGCCCGAGGGCGTCAAGATCAGCGAGGACGACTTCCCCGCGATCGAGGCCGAGATGAAGAAGATCGTCAAGGAGAACCTCAAGTTCACCGTGTACGAGAAGCCCCGCGCCGAGGCCATCGCCCTTATGGAGGAGCGCGGCGAGAAGTACAAGGTCGAGCACATCGGCGACCTGGACGACGACGCCCGCATCACCTTCTACCAGCAGGGCGACTACATCGACATGTGCGTCGGCCCCCACATCTGCTACACCAAGGCTCTGAAGGCCTTTAAGCTCACCGGCGTCTCGGGCGCCTACTGGAAGGGCGACAAGGACAACAAGATGCTCACCCGCATCAACGGCGTCGCCTTTGCCACCAAGGAAGAGCTCGACGAGCACATGCACATGCTGGAGGAGGCCAAGAAGCGCGACCACCGCAAGATCGGCCGCGAGATGGACCTCTTTATGATGCGCGACGAGGCCCCCGGCTTCCCATTCTTCCTGCCCAACGGCATGATCCTTAAGAACACGCTGCTGGACTACTGGCGCGAGATCCACCACAAAGCCGGCTACGTGGAGATCTCCACGCCGCTCATCATGAACAAGCAGCTGTGGAAGACCTCGGGCCACTGGGACCACTACAAGGACAACATGTACTCCACCGTCATCGACGATGAAGAGTACTGCATTAAGCCCATGAACTGCCCGGGCGGCGTGTTGGTGTACGCCTCCAAGCCGCACTCCTATCGCGAGCTGCCCATCCGCGCTGGCGAGATTGGCCTGGTGCACCGCCACGAGCTGCGCGGCGCCCTGCACGGCCTGTTCCGCGTGCGCTGCTTTAACCAGGACGACGCCCATCTGTTTGTGCGTCCCGACCAGCTGACCGACGAGATTGTGGGTGTGGTCAACCTCATCGACTCCGTGTACCAGAAGTTTGGCTTTAAGTACCACGTTGAGCTTTCCACCCGCCCCGAGGACTCCATGGGTTCGGACGAGGACTGGGCTCGCGCCGAGGAGGGCCTGCGCACCGCTCTGGAGCAGCTGGGCATGGACTACGAGGTCAACGAGGGCGACGGCGCCTTCTACGGCCCCAAGATCGACTTCCACCTGGAGGACTCGCTCGGCCGTACCTGGCAGTGCGGTACCGTCCAGCTCGACTTCCAGATGCCGCTCAACTTTGACCTGGAGTACGTGGACGCCGACGGCACCAAGAAGCGCCCCATCATGCTGCATCGCGTGTGCTTTGGCTCCATCGAGCGCTTCATCGGCATTCTGATTGAGCACTTTGCGGGCAAGTTCCCCACCTGGCTGGCTCCCGTGCAGGTCAAGGCGCTTCCGGTTTCCGAGAAGAGCCGCGATTACGCCCACGAGGTGTGCGCTAAGCTGGAGGATGCCGGCATTCGCGTGGTCTGCGACGACCGCGACGAGAAGATCGGCTACAAGATCCGCGAGGCCCGCTCCATTGACCGTGTGCCCTACATGCTCATCCTGGGCGAAAAGGAGGTCGAGGCCGGCAACATCTCCGTCCGCGATCGTTCCAACGAGACCGTTCAGATGAGCGTTGACGAGTTTGTGGCCAAGGTGCTCGAGGAGATCAAGACTCGCGCCTAGCACAAACAATACAAGAATTAATAAAGGCGATCGTCCTCGCGGGCGGTCGCCTTTTTTGTTGTCTATAGAAGAAAAGCCGCTGGTTAGAGCGGCTTTTTTGTTGTGCAAAAAGGTACAGGTTTTTGTAGAGGCGTATGGAGATGCACCCATTCGCGGCGCATTTTGTGCAATCTGGGGAAACGCGAGCAGTTTGCTCGTATAATGAGCTTCGTCGAAAGATACAAAAACCTGTACTTTTGCGACTGCGCCTAGCTGCGAGCGAGAAGCCTGTTCTTAACGCCCCTGCATCCGCGTGCGTCGCGGAGCAAGAAAAGGGGGCGAGAGATGGAACAGACAATGCGGCGCCAAGAGCAGCTGCCCGGCGCCTTTAGTGGCGCTACTACCAACAGCCAGCATGGCCGCGTCCGCTGGTATTTGGTCCATACCCCCAACGGTAAAGAGCGCGAGACCTGCGAAAAGGTCCGCCGCATTATCCCGCACGATCTGATGCAGGACGCTTTTGTGATGCAAAAGGAGTTCTGGTTTAAGCGGGACGGCGCCTGGTCGCTCCAGACCAAACCCATGTACAAGGAATATTTCTTCGTCGCCACGCGCGATGCCGCCATGCTCGACAAGGCTTTGGCTCAACTGAGCTTTGGCTGCCGCATTGCCGGCAGCAGGGAGCGGGCCTATGCGCCCATGCCGGACGATGCGCAGGAGTGGTACCGCAGCGTGCTCGATGACGACGGCGTGGTGCGCAACAGCGTTGCGCGCATAGAAGACGGTGTGCTGTACATAGAGCAGGGCCCACTTGTGGGGCAAGAGGCCCACGTAAAAAAGATCGACCGTCATAAGCGCTGGTGCCTGGTGGACGTGGGCGAAGGCGACTCCGCTTTTAGGGAGCTGCTTCCGTTAGACGTTCCAAGCAAAACGTAAGGGAGACGTTGCGCCGGCAATTCGTTCGCATTTTGAATTTATCGATTGGGGGATCCCTGGGGGACAGGGACGTAAGTGTGACTGTGGCTGCTAAAGAAATAACAGAGAGCAATGCGCCCGAAGGCGCGGCGCTCATTGCTCGGACCATGGACCGGCGCGAGGACGCGGCGGGTGCTGGGGTCGGCGCTGAGGTAGACACGGGGACGGTGAGCCTCCCGGGCTCGCGCGAGTTCGCCGCAGAGTCCCGTGCGCTCGACACGAGGTCGTTCGGTTATCGCTTCGTGAAGCGCACCTTCGACATAGGCCTCAGTTTCTGCGTCTGTGCCGTGGGGCTCATCCCCGGTGCGGTGCTCTGCGCATTCATCGCGGCGGACACTAAGGGCGCTCCCCTCTACGCGCACGAGCGTGCGGGGCGCTTCGGCCGCCCCATCCATGTGCTCAAGTTCCGCTCCATGGTCGCCGATGCCGACGACGTGGAGAAGTACCTCACGCCGGCACAGATTGAGGAGTGGCACCGCGAGCGCAAGGTCACAAACGATCCCCGAATCACCAAGCTAGGCCGCGTCCTGCGCAAGACGTCCCTGGACGAGCTGCCCCAGTTCTTCAACGTGCTTGTGGGGCAGCTATCCGTAATCGGGCCCCGGGCCATCACCTACGAGGAGCTCGGGAATTTCACACACGAGCAGCAAGTGCAGGTTCTTGCCGTCCCCCAGGGCATCACCGGTGCCTGGCAGTCGGGCCCGCGCAACCTCGCGACCTTCGAGAACGGCCTGCGCCAGGAGTGCGAGCTCGCCTACGCGCGCGGCGCGAACCTCAAGGCCGACTGGCGGGTCTTCTTCAAGACCTTCTCTGTGATGTTCGGCAAGAACAAGACGGGGAGGTAGGTATGGATTCCCAGACTTTCCCTCCCTACAGCGTGCTCATGAGTCTCTATGCCAAGGAGCGCGCAGAGTACCTGAGCGAGGCGCTGGACTCGATGCTCGACCAGACGGTGCCCCCGGCGGAGGTCGTCGTCGTGAAGGACGGCCCGCTGACTGACGAGCTCGAGGACGTCCTCTCCGAGTACGACGCGGTCAACCACGGCCTGTTCAGTTTCGTTTCCTACCCCGAGAACAGAGGCCTCGGCTACGCGCTTGCCCGGGGCATTGAGGCGTGCTCAAATGAGGTCATAGCCCGCATGGACACCGATGACCACGCCCTTTCGGGGCGCATGGAGCGCCAGCTTGCTCTCATGTCCGAGCAGGGACTCGACATGGTGGGCAGCAATGTGACGGAGTTTATCGAGGCCTGGGACAAGCCCGTGGCAACGACGGACCTGCCCATAACCCACGACGAGATCGTCGCCTATTCCAAGCGCCGCAACCCCTTCCGGCACCCGTCCATGACCTTCCGGCGCTCGAAGGTGCTCGCCGCTGGGAGTTACAACGCCGACTTCCCCTACTTCGAAGACTGGGATCTCTTCAACCGGATGCTTGCCTCGGGCTGCCGTGCGGCCAACGTGCACGAGGCCCTTGCGGCAATGCGCGTGAGCCCAGACTTCTACGCTCGCAGAGGAGGTCGAGGCTATCTGTCGCACGCGCGGCGCTTCAAGCGGGCGCAGCTGGCATGTGGGTATTTCAGCGCTGCCGACTACTTCATCTCGTTTGTTCCCCAGGCAGTTGTCTGCCTCATGCCCAACGCCCTTCGCGGGCTCGTATACACAAGGATTCTCCGGAAAGGGGGAGATGCGGAGTGACCGCGACTGCAGCAATTATCACTCTCCACAACTCGCCGAACTATGGCTCTTGCCTGCAGACCTATGCGACGCAGCGCGTCTTCGAGTCGCTGGGAGTCGCACCCACAGTGGTCGACTACTACCGACACGATGCGATCCCGGAGAACGAGACCGAGCGCGCACTTAACGGACAGCTTGCCAAGAAGCTTCCCATCTTGGGGTTGCCGGGTGTCAAGTCGCTCGCTCGCGTTCCCGTTTCACGCATGGTCGCGCGCCGTCGCGCCCCGCTCGACGCGTTCAGGCGCGAGATGCTGAACCTCACGCCGCGCAAGTACTACTCGGCGGAGGAGCTCGAGGCCGATCCTCCCAGGGCCGACGTCTACGTTACGGGCAGCGACCAAGTGTGGAACAGCACGTGGAACTGTGGGTTCGAGCGAGCATTTTACCTCTCCTATGCTCCAGAGGGCGCCGAGAAGATCGCCTATGCCGCCAGCATCGGCAAGTCGACGCTCGACGATTGGGAGAAGCCCCTCATGCGCGAGGCGCTGCTGCGCTACGACGCCATCTCGGTCCGCGAGCCCGAGGCGGCGGAGCTTCTCGACTCCATCGGAGTGCCCGGTGCCGTCCCCGTCGTGGATCCCACGCTCATGCTCGGCCGTCCCGAGTGGGGGGCCCTCTCTGACGGCTGGGTGCCCGATTTCCCATACCTGCTCGTGTACCAGCTTAACCGCAACCCCGAGTTCGACGCGTACGTGCAGGACGTCGCTGCTGCGGCGGGGCTCAGGGTTCTGCGCCCCGCCTATGGGGTCCACGAGCGTCGTCGGGGTGAGGAGGCCGTCGTGTGCCCGAGCGTCGGGCGCTTTCTCTCGCTCTTCCTTAATGCCTCGATTGTGGTCACCGACTCCTTCCACGGCACGGCGTTCTCCGTCAACCTGGAGAAGCCCTTTGTGGCGATTGCCCCGGAGCGCTTCTCAGGGCGCATCGGAAACCTCCTTGCCATGACCGGGCTGGAGGGCCGGCTTCTTTCGGACTATCGCGACGTTGCCCTCGCGGCTGGGGATATAGACTTCGCGCAAGCTCGTATCGCCCTGGCGCGTGAGCGCGAACGGGCGCTATGCTTCTTGCGCGGTGCGCTTCCGACCGAGTTCGTGGAGTGAGGCATGGCGCTGAGCAACGACGATCTCAACTTCATAATCTACTACCTCAACTATCCCAAGGCGATAGAACTCTGCATGACCATGGATAACGTGGTCCGCAAGAGCAGTAGTGTCGAGACGACCGCCGATGCTTCCGACACTCTAAAAACCGAGTTGAAGGGGGACGCTTCTACAAACCTTGCCGCCCTGAAGGCGACCGTGGGGGCGAGTCTCGGGACGACCTTGAGCGACAGCGAGTCTTTTAAGGTGGCGGACACCTACGAGGTGAAGCACACTAAGTCGACGTACCTCAAGCTCATCCTCGAGCGGGCTAAAATGCTGCCCTCGTGCGCAAATATCCAGAACTGCGCCCCCGGCGACCTCGTCCGCGTGGATGGCGTCAGGCTCTGGCCCTGCAACTGGGAGGAGATTACCCAGATGCAGGTTCTGAGGCACGACGCGCTGAAGGGCATGAGGGTCGAGGGCGTAGACGTCAACAACATCGTCTCCTCAATGCTGGAGGACTACGCATATGTCCTCACGGCAATGGAGAAGCTCCCCGGAACAGACGATCCCGTATGGCTCGCAATCAAGATACCCTCGGAGAACGATAACGAGTTCGAGAGCAAGTACAGGATGCGCGATCTGCTCCTCGGCGAGGTCAGTCTCATCGGTGTCTATAAGGGTCTCGTCGACGTGGATGTGCTGGCTAACACGACGTTCGGAGACCTGCAACGAAAGGGGTTGAGCCAGGGCGCTGAAGGGGAAGGCCGTGTCATCAAGAGTGCATTGCCCGCTCCGGAGTCGAAGCAGCCAGCCAAAGAGGCCTCGCAGGGATTCCTCGGCCCAGTCCACTACATCGATCTCATAGCGATTGTTCAAGACGTCAAGGTGGCGGATTCCGTCGGCGAGGATTTGGCTGCGGATGAGCTGGCCGGCAGAGGCACGTCGGTGGCCGGAGGTTCCCCCGATGACGCGGGTGTCGTTCTTTCCGACTCCGGGGAAGCGAAGCCTTGCTTCTTCGCCCGACTGAAGGCGATGCTCTGTGGATAGCCTTACGCTACATACTTATCGCTCGGGCAAGGAATGTCGCGAGGAGACCCTCCGTTTGGAGTCGAAGGGCTACTCATATGTCCCGTTTGACGTCACGGGAGGCACAAAGGCTGCTTTCTTTGAGGGGGGACGCCTCTATTCCGACCTGTCTTACGTCGTGGCACTTCTACCGGCAAACCAGCACCTTATGCTCAACGTCGAGGAGACTCTCTCCTGTGCAGACGGTGAGGCTTTCCTGCTCATCCGTGACTCGCTCGCACAGTCGGCGATTGACACCTTTCCGCTGCTCTTCGAGGCGGCGTTGCCCTTGGTGGCCGAGGAGAGGGGGTGTCGTTTCGCGCCCAGGCGCTGTCCGCTCTACACGTTCTCTAACAGAGCTGAGTATGACCGCCTCGCGCGGCTCGCATCCGATGGCTCCGGTTATCAGGTCTTTACGCTCCAAGGACTTTCCCAGAGGACCTCGGAGTTCTCTGCGGCGCTCGAGAACTCCGAGATAGAGGTGTTCATCGACCTCACCTCCGAGGCGGCTCTCGCCGACGCGAGGCTTCTATCCATAGAGCCTCTCGCTTCGGCGCCAAACGTCCCTCATTTCCTCGTGAGCGAGGCCCGCTCCGCAAAGGTGTTTGAGAACTTCCCGTCGCTTTTCGACGAGATCCGCGACGTGGCGGATTTGCTTCCCGAATGTCCCAAAGAGATGACGACGGGAATGGAAGGACCTCGTTCCGTTTGCGACCTCAATGACGGAGAGTTCGTTAGGACTATGGCCGAGTTCGATGAGAGGCTCACGGGACACGCCAACTTTAAGTGCTACCTTCATGAGCGCCTCACTAATTTTAGACTAGCGCATGCGCTGGGGGATCAGCGGATTTTCTCGATGTTCCTTTTCGGAGGCAGCGGCATCGGTAAGACCGAGACCGCACGCGTACTTAGCGAGTTGGTCTCGGATGGAGAGCGTTATCTTGCGAAGATTAACTTCGAGGCGTACAGCTCGCAGGATTCTCTCAACAGCCTCATCGGGAGCCCCTCCGGCTATGTGGGCTGCGAGGGCGGAGAGCTCAACGACAAGGTCGAGAAGGCCAAGGCGAAGGTGCTCCTCTGCGATGAGTTCGAGAAAACCAAACAAGACGTGAGGGCTTTCTTCTTGGAGCTGCTTGAGGATGGGGCCTACACCGATCGAATGGGCGTGGAGCACGACATGGACGGCTATGTTGTCGTGTTCACATCGAACGTGAAAGACGAGAAGGAGCTGCAAGAGAGGATCGCGCCCGAACTACTAACGCGCTTTGACCTTATCTGCGAATTCGTGCCTCCGACCGTGGAGGAGAAGCGCGAGCACGTTGTCCGCCTCGCGCGGGAGAAAACTGCCCAGTATGCCGAGAGGCTGGGCGTAGATGTCGAGCCCATCGGCGAGAGCGTAACCATAGCAGATTTCCAACTGGAGAAATGGTCCCTTAGGGAGATAGACCGTGAGGTCGTGCGCCAGGTAGTCTCCCTTCTCCCGGTAGAAGACCCGTCCGAATCGTCACCCTACGATAAAACAGCACCCGACACAGATTGGAGTGAGTGACGTGTACACCGAACTCAAGTCATACCAAATAATCATCGCCCTGCTCAAGGAGTACGGCATCCGGAAGTGCGTGCTCTCGGCAGGGTCGCGCAACCTCCCCTTCGTCCATTCCGTTGAGGAGGACCCCTGGTTCGAGTGCTACTCGGTCGTTGACGAGCGCAGCGCGGGCTATTTCGCCCTCGGCCTCGCTCAGCAGGCGGGCGAGCCGGTCGTCATCTCCTGCACCTCGTCCACCGCGACCTGCAACTACTGGCCTCCGGTGGCAGAGGCCTTCTACCAGAACGTCCCGCTCGTCGTGCTCACGAGCGACCGCGACCCGGCGAAGCTTGGCCAGCTCGAGGATCAGATGATCGACCAGGTTGGTATGTACGACCGACACGTCCGCAAGTCGGTGAATCTGCCTATCGTCCGCGACGACGGTGACTTCCGCCACTGCTGGCGGCTCGTCAACGAGGCCCTGCTCGAGCTCGACCACCACGGGGGCGGCCCGGTCCAGGTCAACGTTCCATCGCGCTGGTACAGCACATCCTTTACAACCTCCGAGCTCCCTAAGGTCAGGAGGATCGCTCGCGTCGAGCACGAGTCCCCCGATGCGGAATGGCTTGCCCGCGCAGCGAGGCTCCGGTCTTGCTCGCGCGTCCTCGTGGCCTGCGGACAGGGTCAGCCCACAGACGGTCTCAAGGAGGCCCTGGGGGAGTTCTTCAGGCGGTTCAACAGCGCCATAGCGGTCGAGTACATGTCCAACGCGCTAGTCGAGGGTGCCGTAAACACATCCGTCTGCTTCGACAGCCGTTATGTCACGCCGAAGAAGTTCGCTGAGTTCGCCCCCGAGATCGTCATCAGCTATGGCGGGAACATCATGCAGGGGCTCAAGGAGATGCTGCGCGGCTCGAAGTCAGGCGTCGAGCATTGGCTCATCGACGAGGGTGGCGTCGTCTGCGACGCTTTCGGATGTATAACCACGGTATTCGAGTGCTCGCCGGAGTTCTTCTTCCGCCGCATGAGCGATTTGGCGGGCGAGAAGGCGTCAAACGATCTGGCCTACCACGACGCCATTGCGGCGTACGCGGCCTCCGTCGTGCACCCCGACTTCGGGTGGGGCAACATCTATGCGATAAAAAACGTCGTCGAGCGAGTCCCATCGGGTTCCGTGCTTCACCTCAGCATCAACGACTCCATCCGCATAACGAACTTCTTCGAGCTGCAGCCCGACATCCGCGTCTTTGCAAACATCGGCACGCACGGCATTGACGGCTGCATGTCGTCGCTCATGGGGCAGTCCCAGGCGACCGAGGGCCTCGCCTTCCTCGTCACCGGCGACCTCGCGTTCTTCTACGACATGAACTCCCTGCGCATCAGGCATGTCGGCCCGAACGTGCGCATCCTGCTCTGCAACAACCACGGTGGCGAGGAGTTCTACTACAACGGCATCTGGCAGAACGCGTCGAGCGACCTGCACACCGCTGCCAGGCACAACGCCGTCGCCGGCCCCTGGGCCGGGTCGTGCGGGTTCAAATACCTCAGAGCGGACGACAAGGCATCGTTCGAGGCTGCCCTTCCGGAGTTCATGGCGGAAGAGTCTGACAGGCCCGTGCTCCTCGAGTGCTTCTCCGAGATGAGCGAGGACTCTAAGGACATCTACGACTTCTACGACCTCTCTCGACCGCACGATGCTGTCTCCGACGCTACCCGCGCGGCCAAGGACATCGTGAAAAAAACAATTGGCAAAGAGACGGCAGTGAAGATCGCCGGCAAGTTCGGCGTCAAGCTGGGATAGGGGGCAACGTGGGACTCAAGGCAAAGGCCAAGCGCGCCGGGCGCTTCGTCCTCTCCAACCTCGGGCGCCCCGTGCGCGTTGAGCAGACGCTGCGAGGTGGGAGCGAGCTCCTCGCGGGGAGGTGCGTGCTCGTCACGGGCGGCACGTCGGGCATAGGGCTCGCGACCGCCGAAGCGTGCCTGCGCGCCGGGGCAGACGTCGTGGTTACCTCGCGTAGCCTCTCTCGCGCCGAGGAGGCCTGCGCCCGACTTGGCTCGCATGCCCGCCCGGCATTGCTCGACCTCGCGGATGCCGAGGGGATGGCCATGCAGGTTGACGCGGCCTACGCGGCTGCGCCCAGGCCCGTCGACGCCCTCGTGAACAACGCTGGCGTGCTCAAGGGCGCGCCCTTTGGCAGGACATCCGTTGAGGACTTCGACGAGGTGGTCGGCGCAAACCTCCGTGGCACCTACTTCCTCACGCAAGAGGTCGCCCGGCGCATGGTTGCGGGCGGAGTCCGAGGCAACATCTGCTTCGTCACCTCCTCCTCCGCCTACCGCCCTGCCACGAACGCCTACTCGTGCACAAAGTGGGCGCTGCGCGGTCTCGTGGAGGGCTCGGCCAAGATGCTCAGCCCCAACGGCATCGTGGTGAACGCCATCGCCCCTGGCCCCACTGCCACTGGGATGCTCATCGAGGGCGATGCGGGCAACGTCATGAAGCCGAACAGCCCCATCGGGCGCTACGTCACCCCTGAGGAGATCGCGAGTATGGTCGTGACGCTGCTCTCCGACGCCTCGCGCTCGACCGTGGGCGACACGGTGCGCATGTGCGGCGGCAGCGGCGTGGTGACCTTTGACGATGCTGACGCGACATTCGAACTTTAAGGAAGTAGATTTGAAACAAGGAAAGCAAATACGGGTGCTCCAGGTGCTGCCGTCCCTAAATAGGTCGGCAGGGGTGTCGCGTTTCGTCTACAACATGACGGTCGCAAGCGACGAGTCGCGCGTCCACTACGACATCCTCCACCACGCTCAGGACGATGGCGTGCCGCACCACGAGAAGCGCTTCGACGAGGAGCTCGAGGCACTCGGGCATCGCATCTACCGCGTGGACTATGCCGGCCATGATTTCAGACGGTTCATCCGCGAGGTCCATGCTGTCATATCAGAGTACGGTGCGAGCTACGACGTCGTGCACTGCCATATGCCCAACTCGGCGTTCTGCGTCTTGCGCGAGGCAAAACGTGTGGGGATTGAGCATCGCGTGCTGCACAGCCATCTCAACAGCAGTTCCGACAATGCACTACATCGTCTGCGTAATGTGCCCCTCAACGCTGTCGGGAAGCGCTATGCCACCGATAACATGGCCTGCTCGGAGGAGGCGGGCCGTTTTCTCTTCGGCAGAGCCCCGTTCACGCTCATGAGGAACGGCATCCCGCTCGCGGACTACGCCTACGACTCGAGTGCGGCGGCCGAGCTGCGCGGCGAGCTTGGCATCGTTGCGGGCGAGCCAGTCGTGGGGTGCGTCGGGCGCATGGTGCCGCAGAAGAACTACGCGTTCGCCGTCGAGGCGTTCGCGGCGCTGCTGCACGAGGTTCCCGAGGCGCACCTCGTGGTCCTCGGGGGAGAGATAAACGGCGCGACCACTGTGCGCGACTCGCTGGTCGAGCGGGCGAGCGAGCTGGACTTCGCCGACCGGGTGCACTTGCCTGGTATCCGCGAGGATGCGCAGCGGTTCTACTCGCTCTTCGACGTGTTCTTCATGCCGTCGCTCTACGAGGGCCTTCCCGTTTCGGCCGTGGAGGCACAGGCGGCGGGGCTGCCGTGCGTGTACTCGACCGGCGTGCCGGCCGAGACCGACATCGCCGGGACCGGTTCGTTCACGGCTCTCGACGCGCCGCTGGCCGACTGGGCGAGGGCACTCAAGGCGGCGATCGAGGGCGGCAGGCACCCGGAGGCCCCTATCAGACTTGAGGCTGCGGGGTACTCTGCCGAGGCAAACGCCGCGCGGCTTATGGAGTACTACGAAAGGCTGTTGAGCCGATGAGCTACGTAAGCAGGATCTCAAGAAAAATCGGTGATAAGACGAATCCATTGCTCGCCAAGGGCAGAAGGGAGAAGCTCGTCCGCACTGACTTCAGCATCTTCTCGAACAACTGCTGGGCCGGGTCGGTGTATCGGCGTTACGGGCTTCCCTATAGCAGTCCAACCGCCGGCCTCTACTTCTTCGCGAGCGACTACGTGAAGTTCGCCTCAAGGCTCAGATACTACACTTCCGTGCCGCTTGAGTTCATCGACGCCCGGGAATCACAATATGCCGACCAGCTGCGCGAGAAGGGCGAGCTCGGCAAGCCCGTCGCCCGACTCGATGACATTGAGGTCGTGTTCCTGCACTATCCCTCCCCGGAGGAAGCCGCAGAGAAGTGGGCCCGCCGCTGCAAACGAATCAACTGGGATAACGTCTTCATCAAATTCAGCCAGATGAACTGCTGCACAGAAGGGGACCTCAGGGCCTTCGATGCCATTCCCTTCAGAAACAAGCTCTGCTTCACCGCTTCGCTAAGGCCCGAGCTCGCGTGTGCCGTGCACTTTCCCGGCTATAACGAGCGGGGAGGGGTCCTCAATGATACGGACTATTACTCTCGGTACATTGACTTGGAGGAATGGCTTAATGGCGAACCCGAAAGGTATCTTATTGGCTAGCTTTAACTTGTTAATCTTGGTATTTAAATCGCGAGGAAACGGCGGTGACTTATGAGCGCCGTAGTTTCTGCTGCGCATTTGCTTAATCCAACGGGCTCTGTTTCAAAGCGAGGATATTTGCCTGCAGTGTGGGCGGTTGCCCTGCTTCCCTATTTCATTTTGGTTTGTGGGGACAATTCCTTTACATTCCAATCTGCTTATTTCTGTTTGGGTCTAATGGTGTTCGCTGCCTTTTTCTCGAAAGAGAGGGCTGCGTATTCTCGTCATGCGATCGGTCTTATTGTTTCGTACCTTATAATCATGGGCATAGGCAACTTAGTGACACTTGCAATTGCATCTGAGATGATTACCAGCAGATCGTTAATCCGTGCCTTAATGTTCCTCGCCATTATCTGGTTCTTTGCTCACGCAATCTCCCGGAGGTGGAGTCCTCGAGAGATAACCTTCCTGCTGAAATCAGTGGCACTTTCCACGTTTGCGTCTGCATTCCTTGAACTAAAGACATGGGTTGAAAACGGTTTTTATGCAGGACGTGTGTATCCAGTGAGTCTTACGGGGCACATGATCGATGCAAACTTTTTTGCGCTTTTGTTGGTCGTTCAGATTAGCTGTGCCTTTTTACTGGTAGTTTATAGTAGCAATGTGCGGGTGAAGATTCTGTACTTCATTCTCATATCTTTCGGCCTGGCATCAGTTATGTTAACTGGATCAAGAAGCGGGCTTCTTTGTATTGTCTTGGTTATTGCTTTCGGCTACATTGCGTTTGTCTGTAGTGAGAGAACCGGCAAGCTTTCTACTACGGTATTAGTTTTTGTGCTCGTTGCCGTTGCCCTGTTTCTAATTAATCGCTTTATGGGCGATTGGATGTTTAATCGTTTTTTTAAGAACAGCTACAATGATGGGTCAAACCAATTTCGCGTTGAACTGTGGGTGAAAGCTGTACAACGTTGGATGAGTAGGCCGCTATTTGGCTTTGGTGTGGGTAATTATAATTATTTCAGTGCGGAGGACTGGGGCGTCGTGGAGACGTCAACTACAACTCATGGCACGATTACTGATTTTTTAGTTGATTTCGGTTTGATTGGCCTGTTGTTGTTCTTTTCAGTGCTTATCCGCATTTTCAGAGGTTTGCTTCAAGGGAAGGGCTATACACCCTTGGCCCTATGTCCGGGTATCGTTGTATGTTGGCTCATCGTTGGTGCCGAACGAACAGTGGCGCTGTGGCTATTCCTCATTATTTTTTACGTATTGGCAGATTATCTTTCATGCAATCAAGAACATAGCATGAAAGGTTTGCTCTCGGAACGTTGAGACATCAGCCTTCGCCTGCCCGAGCGAAGTGGTTTTGTCTAGCTTAAACACTTTCGGTTTAATCAACTAATTATAGGGGTGCATATATGGCAAACGAAGAGCCTAGTGCAATTATCAAAGACGCCCGGAGCAACGCGGGCAAATACCGATCTCTCGCCTCGAATACGCTCATATTTACTATTGGAAATGCCCTTGTGAAGCTGATTCAGCTGCTGTTGCTGCCGCTTTACACTTCTTATATGGCTACGTCCGATTATGGCGTTGCCGAGCTTGTGAACAATCTCTCAGATTTCTTGTATCCGCTGTTTTGCCTGGCAATCTATGAGTCTGTCTTTCGTTTTCTCATGGAGAAGGACGCTCCGAAGGAAGAGCTGCTCGGGGGAGGGCTTCTCGTTCTTCTGGTGACAATTCCTGTGGGCGCATTGGTGTCGGGAGTTGCCTTTACGTTCTTCTCGTACGATCAGGCATGGGGTTGCTATATCCTCGTTCTTGCAGTTTCCGTGAGAATGCTGCTTGCTCAGTTTGCCCGCGGGTCAGGTGAGGTCACTCGCTTCGCCGCGTCTGGCGTTCTCAACGCCCTTTTCTTACTTCTTTTTGACGTTGTTTTCCTTGTCTTGTTTGATGGTGGCGTAAGCGGGTATGTTCTCGCACTTGTGCTCGGTAACTGTTGCTCGGCCTGTTACTTGTTTGTGTCTTGCAAAATATGGCGTTGTCTTGGCAAATTGCCCAATAGGCGTCTCCTGATGCGAATGCTTGCGTATAGCCTGCCGATGCTGCCGAATCAACTTGCTTGGTGGTTTTTAAATATCTTTGGCCGTTACGTCATCCTTGCATTTCAGGGTTCGGTTGCTGCCGGCGTCTACACTGCGGCAAGTAAATTTCCCTCTCTGGTTAACTTCATGTCGTCCATTTTTCGTCAGGCTTGGCAGATATCGGCGGCGAAGGAGATGGACGGCGAGAATGATGGCTCCTATTTTTCCAAGGTGTTCGGCCTATTTTTATCCTTTGTCGTGTGTGGGAGCTCGCTAGTCATTGCCCTTACCGAGCCGCTTGCGCGTTTGCTCCTCAAGGGTGACTTTTATGAGGGTTGGCATATAGTTCCCATTCTTATGCTTGCAGCGCTTATCGGTTGCATCTCGGTATTCTTCGAAGCGTTCTATACGGCTGCGGAGCGCACTGGCGCTCTATTTGTTTCATCTGTTGCAGGCGCGGCGGTGAATGTTGTCCTTGCGTTTTGCCTCGGTGGCAGTTTTGGGATTTGGGGAGTGCCTTTGGCTACTTTGGCGGGACAGGTCGCTAATGCAGTGGTCCGCATGGTGGATAGCCGAAGATTCATGAGACTAGATTATGAGGTTGCCTTGCAGGCAGCTTTGGTAGCAGCCGTGATCGTACAGGTGGTGTTGGTATCCATTCTCCCAGCATCGGCCGGGTTAGTCGCCGGCTTGCTGTTGTTTGCTATTGAGGTTTGCTTGACATGGCGCAGATATGGTGCGGTAACTCGTAGAGTTCTTATGACGCTTCTGGAGACAATTACGGCCAAGTTGAAATAAAGGCTGATTTGGGAGATTCGTGCTATCGGATTGATGGCCCCTGAGTTCTCCTTTAAAGTGATTGCTGTGATGAGGCCTTGCGACGGTACGTCCGGCTTGGTCCGTGGGAACCGCCGAAAGGCGGTTTTCGCGTTTAAGGGGCCCATACGGATAAGCTATTTAAATCTATTACCGATCAGATTACTATTCTTGAAAGCCGTGGGCTCGAATGCGATAACGATACTCGTTTAGTTCTGGAGTGCGAGGGGTACTACCCGGTTGTTAACGCAAAGCCGAGATGTATTACTGTTGCCATTTACTACGCTCATTGGCTCTAATTGCCCGACATGCCCGAGTGCGACCGCGTCGAAAATATTGGTGTAAGGGTGACGCCCCAGCGCCCGTTCAACGAAGAGCGGCCCTCGTCCTAGAATCTGGAATAACCACAAACGCGGTTCTGAGAATCGACAAAGACCGCTTGCGTTTAATGGTTGGCCGTCGGCGCGTTTACGCCAACATTTCCGGCGTGATCACATTCCAACTAGTGCATTTTTTGCACTAGTTCAAAACGGGGGCACAAGGACGGTCGGGCGTCGGGTCGAGCACTACGACCTCGACATTATCATTTCGGTTGGCTACCGCGTGAAGTCTCGGCAGGGCGTGTAAGTTGACCATTCCTTTCACCGACTGGCAAAACGACTTACGCCTAATTGTGGACATTGCCTACGCGATTTTCCTTTGCTCCCGCATTGATCTCGCTAAACTGATAACTGCTGCTACCAGGGCATTTTCTGGTGCACGTTCTATTGGCTCCTGCGAAGATCGGAGCGGGTATGTTTGCTGCCGAGTTCCACACCAGCCGTCATCACATCGCGATCGTCGCCATGGCCTGCCTATGCGTTCTGCTGGGCGGGCCTTCCTATGCCGCGGGCGCGGAGAGCCTGTTCATCGCGGGCGCGACGTACTACGGGCCCGGCGTGTCGGGCCCCGGTTGGGCCTGGACCGATGCCGGCCATCTGGAGCTTGACGGCTACGCGGGCGACGCCATCGGCGCCGACGGCGACCTGGTCGTGACGCTTGTGGGGCGCAACTCGGTGACGGAGTCTCATACGCCCGACGCGGACATCACGCAGTGCGGCATGGAGGTGTGGGGCAACCTGACGCTTCGCGGCACCGGGTCCCTGGCGGCTTCGGGCTCGCAGTGCGCGATCCACGTCTCGCGGGCGCTCGCGGTGGACGGCTGCGCCGTCGATGCCCGGGCGAACGGGGCAACCGTCACGGACGAGGCCGTGGCAGGCGTGATCGCCGCACGTATGGCCGTGCGCGGCGGCGGGCGCGTCGTCGCCGCCGGTGCCGCGCCCGCCGCCGGCGTACAGGCTTTCGGTGTGTACCTGCAGGACGCGGGCGCCGGCGACGGCTCGGCCGGGCGCAGGCTTTCCGTCGATGTCTCGCGGCTCGATGCGACCGGTGCCGATGGCGGCGTTGCATGCACGGGCGGGTCACTCGTGTCCGCACGGTTCGTGGCGCCTGCGGGCGGGGCCTTCGGTGCCGGCGGCGTGGTGGATGCCTCCGGGGCCATGGCGCCGCATGTGGTGGTCGAGCCCCAGGGCGCCACGGCGCCGGCGGGGGAGACCGACGGGCGCGAGGTGCCCGGTGGCGCCGGCGAGCCGGCCGGCGGTGCCGGCCCCGCCGTTGAGCGGCCCGGTGCCGGTTCCGCGACGGATCCCGTCCTAAAGCCCGCGTCTACGACGCCCAAGACGACCGCGACGACCAAAACGACAGCGATCAAGACCGCGGCGTCCACGCCATCCAATGCCAAGAACGCTGACGCTGCCACCGCCACGCTCCCCAAGACTGCCGACAGCAGCTGGATCGCCGCCTCCCTGGCGCTATTCCTGCTGGGAGCTGCGCTTCTAGGTGTCACACGCCGCTACTCTTGTATTTACGCACGCCGGGAGTCATAAAATATGGTTAACTCTGAAATACCAAGTAAACCAAGGAGGAACAATGGCCACACGGACGATGGAGCCGGTGTCCACGAAGCTGCGCCCCGATGAGAAGCGGGCATTCCTCGAAACGTGCGATAGCATCGGTACTTCCCCGAGCAACGCCCTGCGCATGTTCGTCTCCGCGTTCAACAGGCGCGGCGGCTTTCCCTTCGACCCCTCCAACTCCTACGGGTTCAATGCCGAGACCCTTGCCGCTATGGATGACGCTGCGGCGGGCCGCGTGAGCGGGCCGTACGACACGGTATCCGACATGATCGCCGCCCTCGATGAGAACTAGCCCATGCTGAAGCTCGAGTTCACTGCCAAATTCAAGAAGGACTACAAGCGGGCGAAGAAGCAGGGCCGTAACATGCGGGTGCTTGAGAATGTGCTCGAGACGCTCCAACCAGAAGAGGAGCTTCCCGCGCAACTTCACGACCATGAGCTCGTCAGCAACTACAAGGGGCATAGGGAATGCCACCTCGCCCCCGGCTGGCTTCTGATATGCCGCGTCGAGGGCGACAGGCTGACGCTGATGGCAACGTGACTGGGAAGCCATACGGAACTGCTCGATTGAGGGCGTCTTCAGTCCAATCCGTCCTTTGCAATGCGGCGGTTTCCCAATCTGCATAAATACCGCGAGCAGTAGCGGGCAGGCACTTACCTCCCGCCACTTGTTCGATAGTACTGTCCTGGGTCGTGCCGGTTTAATCCGACCCATTCGAGAAGCCCCTTTTCGGCAAGGCGCTTCATTCTTCGGAGCCGTTTCTCTGGGCTTCGGCGGACTTGCCAACTCGCGCTTGGGCACTACCCAGTAAATTACTCAGTAGTGCCTAGTAGATTATCCAGTAGTGCCGTAGCGGCTGTCTGCTTGTAGGGGGCGTTCGGCCCCGAGAACTCGGCTCGGATGTGCCGCAGCCCCTCCTCTGCATCCAGCCTGTATTCGACCGTGCGGAAGCGCGTCAACGCGATCGCTCTTGGATTACTGAACCACTGTTAGATCGGCCTTTCGTCTAAATGTTTTGCTTGTGGGCGTTTTCCCACCTAGTACAACTTGCGCACTTGTTCCGGTAAGCAGCTGATAGCACAGCTCAAGGGGCAATGCAGTTTCATTGGTTGCTGTACTAAGTTTTTGCGGCATCTTCGAGAGCAGGGTGATGACCTGCTTATTTACCTCAGACTGTTCTGGAATTATCGCGTTGGGCTCATCCGTTCTCCATCCTGCCGCGCTTAATTGCCTGAAAAGATTGTGATACTGCCAATCCGTGAGCAAGCCAATATCGTGTGATCTAAAGATAAATGCTGCTACAGATACCCTCCATCGCTTTTTAAGGTCCACTGCGTCCCGTAGGCTAAAGCCTCGGGGCGTATATTTCAGCATGGTCGATTTGGGCATTAGGAATGCCGAGGCGAACCTGTTCGCCTCGGCCTCGATTTCTTTTGTAGCCGAAGTTCCCATGTCGAGATTTCGATGCATCACTAGATGTCCGAGTTCGTGAGCCGCATCCATCCTGCGTCGCTCACCACTCTTTGAAGTCGTGAGAAACACATATGGACATTCGGTTCTTGGCTCCCAGTATGAAAAGGCGTCAACTTCGTTTCCGATTTCTCCGGCAAAGAAAATACGGATACCGTGGCTCTCGAGGAGGGCTAGCAGATTTGGGATAGCGCCTTCTCCCATTTTCCATTCTTTACGAAGCATTTCTGCCGCGAGAACGGGGTCTACGCCTTCTATGGTGGGGACGTCTGTTTTTGGTAGGTTGAACTTGGTGTTGCACCAGTCGGATAGTTCCGTTGCAAGCGTTGCCTCGGCGGTTGCAATGTCTTTTTGACTTCTTTTGAGTTTAGTTCTTGCTCTAAATGAAATAGCCTTTTCTGACATGGGCTCCGTTGTATGTAAATTAAAAAATGCTTCGGGAAAACGCAGTGCTTGCATCAAGCGCTGCTCGATTTCAGAACTCGGATTAGTAGCGTCGTTTTCGTAGTCGGCGATAGACTTGGGCGTGACTTTTACAAGCTCAGCTAGCTCTTTTTTCGAAAAGCCTCTCAATTTTCGCGCAAGAGTTAGGCGTGTGCCTTCCATTTACTTCCTCATTCGTATAGTAGGTTCAAAGCGGTTGTCATTTCTAATGATATGGGGGTCCGCATGAACGCTTTGGCTATTATCCAACCGCCAAATCGGGTTCACTCGGTTCAACAGGCGAAATGTTGATGGTCGGCACCTCTTCGTCGGGCGGGAGCGAAATCTGGACGTCCTGCAGCGGAATGGGATTCATGATGATGCGGCTTCTCCAATCTTTGACTTGGTTGTTTTTGTCGAAGACTGGCTTTGAGAGCTCCATGCGGATCTCTTGATGACAATAGTCCACATAAATTACCAGGTACCACAATTTCCCTTCTTGTTGATCCACGGCGTAATTATCAGGATCGAATAGGGTCATTTGACCGTCTACGACTGACGGTGTCTTGCCCTTCTCTTTTAGCTTTGGGCCAAATCCTCCTTTTTTGCCAGTTGAGGCGTCGCCTGTGGCAACGGTAATCTTGACGCTAGCGTCTGCGGAGATCGTATAAGGTAGGTTTTTAACGCTCTCCGACTTCCAACCCTTTTCCGCCATCAACTCACAAATTTTGGCAATTGTGTTGTGATACATAAAGGTGCCCCGCGCCGTTGGGGGAAGGAAGCCGTTATCCAAGACGGTCGTGGTGTCTCGTGCATACTCCAGTGCTTTCCTGAACATCTCTTCGGAAAGATCCGGATGCACATCAGAAGGGCTTGCAAAGCAAGGTCGTTGGTGGCCCTTTGGCGTTAAACTGTCAAGCTGTTGAGCAAACATCTATCTCCAATCAACTACATTTTCTAAACCTAATTCTAGGTCTAGAAAATGTAGTTAGCAAGTAGCTTTACGGTTTGGATTAATGACCTCTATTCGGCGATCCTGTTTTGGCGTTCGGCGGCTTTTGGGTTTCGGTCGATAGCGCCCCCTCCTCTTCTGTGAATGATTCCGACTTCACTTTGCTTGTTTGGGGGCGTTCAAATGGCAATCTGCTGCCTGATGAAGCTTTTTGATAGTGGTGAATTGTTGGCATATATGCTGCGCTTACAATTGCTTTCTGTGGGCGTATTCTTTGGCTGCATATTGGTGCTTTTCGCGGCATCCTATTTTCTATCGGGAGGCAAGATGAAGGAAGGCTTTAAGAAACGGCTAGGCAAAACCTTTGCCTTTAGTAAGAAGACTGCCAATCTATTAATAGCTAGTCTTGTCATTATCTTTCTTCCACCACTTGTTATAGCGTTTCTGTATTCAGTTGACGCGCAACAAGTCGTTATTAGAACACCGTGGAGTGCCGGCGAGATGCTTGGCTACTGTGGGACCATGGGGGCAGCGTTTATTGCCCTTTTGGGCATTGTTTACGGTATCGTTGATGCTTGGGATCAACAACGGACGCAGAGCAGGATGAGCGCCGCTCCATATTTCTCAATGATTATGCTGACGCAGAAAAACAGGAAAGGCTGGCTATCAGATCTTCCGCAATGCGAAGGCGATCCTGAAGAATCTGCTTCCTCTGATGCGGGGTCTAATAGCGAATCCAAAGAGTATTATGAGGCTGAAGAACGCGATACCTACGTGCTAATTGGAAATACAATTGAGTATAAAGACGGTCTTACCAGTGAGCAGCGGAAGCGTGTTACACATAGTTATCTATCTGAATCAATAGAGGGCCTTAGCCTCGCAACACCCAATCCGACAATTTATGTTCCATTGAGGTTCAAGAACGTTGGCCCTGGTTGCGCCAACAATGTAAAGGTCGGCGTTAATCGCAAAGGTGCGGTTTGGCGAGGCGTTAGATCCTTGACGCTTGATCATGGGGAGAGTTTTTACCTTGGTTTTTTCATAGATACGCAAACTGATTCTGCGATCGGGGAGTATGAACTGGGAATTGCTTTCTATGACTGCTTAGGTTTCAGATACATGCAATCCTTCGAGCTGAAAGTAGTGAAGGATGAAGACGGGGGACATGTTGCGCAGCTGGAATGCTTGGGTAGAAAGACCATAATCGACGATCAGTCTTATACAAATATGTCCTTTGATGCTGACACGAAATAATCAGTGTCGTTGAGCGCTGTCGCAGGCGCGGTTGGCTCACTGTGATTATTGAAGGGCTGCGCTCGCACACGGTTCGAGAAAACTAAAGTAGAATTATATTACGTTCATTGTCTGGTGCATGACGTTTTATCAATGTTGATTAATTGGCTTCATGTAGAGGCGTCTAATTGATGGGAAACGCTGTGCTTCAGGAATTATTTGGACCTTTGTCGAACGACTTGAACGCATTGGCAGATCTTGCGACTGCTGTCGCTCTTTTTGCTGCAATCGGTTCTTATCGGCTTGCTGTTAAGCAGATGCGTAACGATAGCTATATAAAAGCCTCTGAATGGTCCATTAATTTTGCCGATACTTTTAGGGCCGAAGTTCTGCCCAGGATGAAGCTATTCAGTTTCGTCTCTTCCGAAGTTTCCATTTATGCTCAAGCCGTTATGAGCCTATCGGTTCATTCTTTAAAGTCGTTTTCCGAAAAAGAATTCATCTCCATAGCCGGTACGTCAAGTTCGAACGTTAAACAAGGTTTGCTATCTTACTTGGCAAATAGTGAAAACCTTGAAAAGGCCGCCGGTAAGTACGCTGAGCTCGCAGAATTGCATCCAGATATTTTTATGCCTATCGATCGAGCCTGTATTGATAACGAAACGTTTGCTTCACTTTTTAATAAAACGCTCACGGAGTTATCGAATTATCTGGAACAGCTTTCATTAATGGTTAATAGTGGGTTGGCTAATGAGGAGGTTCTATACCCGTCGTTTCATCGGCCTTTTTTCAGGGCCGTTAACTACGTCTTTCCCTTTTTGTGCTCCGTTAACAATGGCAGGGAAGTGGGGAATTACAGCTACACCCATATTGTTAAACTGATGGAAATATGGGGCGAGCGTGAACGTGAGATCGATCGTGGGGTTCAGACTTATCAGTTAAAAATTGATAGGGGCTATGAAATAAACAAAGAGATCGGACTAAAGGTTCAGGAGCCGTCGGCTGTTTCTAAACTGAGCTCAGTAATCTTCGGTATATTCAAGAACAACAATTAGCAATGGGCGGATAAAAATAGCTCCAGTTTATGACTGGAGCTGAAACTGAAAACATATTGTGTGGCCTGATTCACGAACTTTAACGTCTGCTAGCTAATGGTTATATGGAATACCCTCGACTTCTTCTTCCATATTTCCCTCCACTATTCATCTATAGCGTGTGCGAGTAATAACTGCGTACATGACCATCCTTTCTAGTAGTGGGCCATTTGCCGGGCTGCCTTCTTGGCTTTCTCTTATACGCCCAGCGAGCTTTCTATTGAATGGGATCCGATGGGCTGTTGGCTAATAGCTAACTGTTCTCGGACACTCTCATATTTGAAATCTAGCCAGCGCTTGAGGCAATGATAATAGGTGTACGTTACTTTTTGTGAGTAAAGTAGTTTAATTGCTTTGAGGAAATCGGCGGACAGCATTTATCAACCGCTGGTAGATTTTCGATGACAAAAGCGTTGACAGTTTTAAGAAACCGGCTTCGCTTTCGATTGGTCAGCTTGGGTTCAGTCTAGTGTTTCTGTTAAGTTAGATTCTCGTGAAGGAGCTTGGCCGTTTACTGCCTGATCGCACCGGTGCTGCTTTATCGTCATCGGTTCATTTTTTACTAGAGGTACTTATGTTCGCATGTTTCGAGCAGCAGTAAAATTGATAATTCTCGCATAGAAAGTGCTGTGCCGTAAAGCAGGGAGGGGCTTACGATGGCGAGGATTACCGGTATTACGTGCAACCATGTTAAGGGGATTAACCATCTTGACGTGCCATGCGATTTTTACCCGAACAAGCCTAACTTTCTTGTGGCGCCTAACGGGTCGGGTAAGTCTTCGCTTGCGGCGGCGTTCGCATCCCTTAACACCAGGCGACTAAAATTGGCAGACGCTGATCGTTATAACGAGGAGGACTGGGACGACGTCTCCTTGTCCGTGACTTTTGACGATGGCGTGACAATGAGTGCTAATGCTGATTCGAATGAAATTGCGAGTAGGGTAGACGTGCAGGTTATCCGCTCTGGGCTGTATGCAAATATGACGAACCGCCGGGTGGGGCCAAGGGTTCTCAGTCAAACGAAGATGAGCGTCCAACAGTGTGTTTTTTACGAGAAGGTGCCAGCCACTGTCCACTTGGACTATTCAGTCACTGCGGAGCGACAGAAATATGCGTCGATCTTACGCGGGAGAATGGATAACCTTGCCGAGGCATTCAAGAGCTATGAGTTCCTTAGCGAGCTGCTCAGCTGCGATGCCGCTTTTAAAACGACTGAGGGTTCCCGATACGCTGCAGCAGTCAATGATTTTTTTAAAGGTGTCATTTCGCTCGAAACGGGCATCGGCGGGGATATTAGTGAGGATGAAGTTCTCAGTTACATTTCTTCTGTAAAGCCACTGAGTTCAATCAAGGAAATCCTTGATCGTTGGTATCCCGAGAAGGGGAATATCTCGAACTACCTGAATGCGATACAGGTCAATAGGTTTATCGAGAAGAGGCGTGGCGATATAAAGGGAGCCGTTTCATACCTTCGATTCCGCAAGATTAAGGATGATATCAATGAGATGCTTCCATTGCTGAACAGAACTAGGTATGGGGTCGAGGCTAAAGTCAGGAACCATCAGCTCGTCGTTGATTTTCCCGATTGGGATGAGGCCTCTAACGGCGAGATTGACGTACTCCAGCTGTGTGTTGCACTATTTCGAGCAAGGACGAAGTTTGGTGAGAAAGAAAACGCTCTATTGCTTATCGATGAGGTTTTCGATTACCTTGACGATGCCAACCTGCTTGTCGCCCAACACTTTCTACTGGAGATGATGAAGCAGTTCAAGAATTCCGGGAAGAACCTCTATGTCATCATCTTGACGCATCTTGACCCAGGTCTCTTTAAGAGCTTTCGTTTCAAAAGCTTCCATACCTCATACATTCCCAATTCAGGGAGCGACTCTGTAAAGGGGTGTTTGAATGCGTTGCTCGTTGACAGAAAAAGGTGCCAAAAGGAAGTCCCTGATATCTATAAGTCGGTTTCCTCCCATTACCTTCATTTCTCGGACTGTGACAAAGCCTCCGAAGATGTCTTGGAGTATATCGCCAAGCAGGGGATTAAAGGTGAGCTGAAGAGCCCCTCATCGTTTCGGTGTGGTATGGAGGCAAAGCTCGGCGATTATTTCTCTGGAAAGCCCTTTGCTCCATCGGAAGTGTGCTGTGGCATCAGGTTGGCTGTCGAGAGGCTCAGTTATGAGAGGCTGGCGGCAGATGATAAGCCTGGATTTCTGAAAATTAATACAGGGACCGAGGACAGGCTCCGTTATGCGAGTGAGCATGGAGTTGAGGTGCCAGAGACATTTCACCTGTTGGGCTCCATATACAACAGCTGCATGCATCTCTCCGGGAGGCCAGGGGAAACGGAGCTCGTCCAAAGAGAGCTAGGGAATAACATCATCAGGCATATGATTGAGGCGTCGTTGAAGGAATTCGGCTGGGCATAGGCGGTCCTTCGGCAGGTCGTTTCGGGAGTTACATTGCGAGACGGCTCTTCCCGTTGTTGGCTGTGTCAATGTGGGCGTTGTATATCATGGACTTGATGTCGGTATGAATTGAGGGAGATTGAATGGACGAGCTTTCCAAAGAAGTTGCATCTCAGTCATCCATTGTATTGGGTAAAGCTTATGACGATGTCGCGCATCCTGCGCTCTCGTCACTCGGAGACACTCTGAGCTTGGTTCCTAGAACGGTCGCTGTGATACTTGGCCCCTGGAATAAATGGGTGGTTAACGGCGAGAACAATATCGAGGAGGCGATTCGGCAAGTTGATCGAAAGATGGGAGACGTCCCGGAGGACTGTTTTTGCGAGCCTGCACCTAATGTTGTGGTACCGGCTATTCAGCAGCTGTCGTATTCGTATGACAGTCAGGATTTAAGGGACCTGTACGTTAATTTACTCGCGTCCTCTATGGATAAAAGGGTTTCTTATCTGGTTCATCCGAGCTTTGTTAGCATAATCGGACAGTTGACTCCCGATGAAGCCAAAATGATGTCGTTTCTTTCTAAAGAGCCTGGTAAGGATCATATTCCGGTTATTGATTTGCGCGTTGTTGAAGATGATGACATGCCAATTAAAGCTCGGTGGAGATTGCTTTGCGAAAACTATACGAACGTATTCGATGCCATCGTCCAATGCCCTGAGAACGTGTCCTTGTATTTGAATAACTTGGAGCGACTGAAACTGCTAAGCGGAGAAACGTACTGTTATGAGGGAGAAGACGATTATCTTGGTATTGAGGATTCTGAAAGGATCCGAAATATAAAGAAGGACATTACGCCTTCTGATGGATGGCGGTTTGATTGCGTACATCATGTTTTTAGGCTAACACCATTCGGGAAGCTATTCATCAAGTGCTGTGTTTAGTCTTCTCGGCTGCGTTGATGCGATTCGATTCAAGGTTCACCCTCGCTTTAGTCTTCGATGATGGTTCCAAATGATAAGGAGTGCATATGAACGAAGCGGTTTCAAAGGTTTTAGCCAACTTGGGTCTCGACGCCGATCCGTTTAAGCAGGAGAAGGTAATCGAACTGGTTAAGAATCCTCTTTCCGGAGCATGGGTTACTGTCTATTCGCACCATGATGCTGCTGATGGAAGGCCTTCTGTTTTCGCCTGTTTTGCCGATCTTACAAAAAAAGAGGAGATTCTTGCAGGTGATGATTGGCTAAAGAACGCCTTAAGCTTCTCACCAGGCTTCTGCATGTATAGAGACGACGTCACTTATCATAACGGGCGTGACGAAGGCTATGACTTTATTGTTGCCGAGCAGTATTTCTATCCGCTCGACCAAGCGCAGATTCTGGTCAACCAGGAATTTATCATGCTGTTTGAACTCTACCGCGGCGAAGACGGTTGCTACTATAGCGTCGACAGGTGTGGCGAGAGAGAAAAAGTCGTCGACTTTGCTGAAGACGAGGTGCGCGTCAGGACCAAATATATGCTGCGCTTTATTGCGGCTAAGCAATGTCTCTTCGTCCACTTTGTGGACGCGAGATTCGCATCTGCGCCCAGCTTTCCTTTGGGGAGCACTAAGTGCATTTCAGAGAGTGATGAGGTCGGGGGGAATTACCATATCGGGCAATGGTACACGAGCGATGCTGATGAAAGCTACCTGCTATCGATGCTTTACGCTCGAAGCTTTATCGAGCCCGGCGACGTCGAGACTTGCGGCGTATGGCCGTACGATGAGAAGAGAGAACGGTACCCTGAGTTCATCATCGATGAACGACCTGACGGTTCGCTCGTTCGATACACATGCGACCCGAATAAGCTTGGCACCCACATTGAAAAGGAGCCTTGCGCTCCACATTACTTAACCCCCGTTTTCTTTAAGCCCGCTGTACTCGATAAGTACAGGAGCAACCCTCTCTTCGATGTTAGCGAGCACCACATTTCATGTGGGAGCCAGTGGAGGTGCGAGATTGACAATGTCAACCCGGACAGAGTCATGGTGTATCTCGGCGATTTGGGACGCGATCTTCCCGAGAGCGAGCGCACCCACTTCCTCTCCTTCGAGAGGTCACCCGTTGACCAGCGCATTTCTGATGAGGTGTTCAAGACGGATTTGCTCAACATGTGGGTTAAGGATCCGACAGGCCCCGTTTCCATGCTTATGAGAGCGCGCATGGAGCTTGATAAAGCGTGGGAAAAGCGGTTTGGCCTGGCGCTGTTCAGGCCTTTCCACCGTGCTGACGAAGGCATTCTTGAACAAATCCACATTCCATCTGGTAATGGCGAGCCTGAATTTGAGGCCGTGATTATGGCCCTCACGAGAGCTCTTGTCGACTACATCGATGAAAGTTCTCTAAAGGGCGCTGATGCGAAGGGTAGTATTAACAAGCTGGAGGCGTTTCTTAGTGGGAATGACATCGTGGCCGACCTAAAGCCTCTCCGTGACCTTCAGAACCTTCGGTCGGCGGGGGCGGCGCACGGCAAAGGCTCAAAATACGATAGGCTTTACGGCGATGTGGTCACCGAAGACCATAGAGAAGATGCGAAAAGACTCATTGCTCGGCTTACGACCATGCTGAACGAGTTGACTGAGGCCTTAAAACCTGCCGACGATCGCAAAGAGTAATTGCAGGGTGATGGGCTGTCATGCGCTAGGGAAACAAGGCTGTTGCAGTTGGCGGATTTAGATATTCTTGCATCAAGACCTTCCGATTTCCTATAGATAGAGACAGGTCCAATTAACTTTCAATGTGTATCCTCCTTGTTTTCTGAGTTTATGTAGCACTAGCTGCGTTTATAGGAATGGGCTATGCGCGATACGGCGGTTTCAGCATGAGGCCGGCTTGTACTTCTTCGAGATTCCATACTGACACCTTTCAGGTCCGGTTTATGTCCGCGCCAGTATTTATGCTTTTAGCAATGCGGCACGAGTGAACTTGTTACAAGCCTCATGCTGTGAGCACGTTAACCAATCGGTCGTGAAGGCGAGGCGAGCATGAAAGGTAGAAACCAGCACGTTACGAAGCGGGCAGATGGCAAATGGCAGGTTAAGGGCGAGGGGGCGCGTCGCGCTTCCTTTGTTACGAGGACTCAGGGCGAAGCTATAAAGCGCGGTCGTCAAATTAGTTCTAATCAGCACTCTGAGCTAATCACCCATCGTCCCGATGGCAGAATCCGCGCAAAGGATTCCCACGGGCACGATCCCTTCCCGCCGAGAGGATAGGGGGGCTTGACGCCATTGCAGCTGCGGGCATGGATTAGCGTGTCCGCAGCCGCATACTTCCGAGTTTTGGCCTTGTACCCTTTGCTCCAGATGCTGCAAACACTTGATTGATGCTATTTAAGGTCTATAATCAAATAAAAACTCTGAAATATCTTTTCAAAACAATGAAAGGAATGTTGAGGACGATGCTTTGCCAGTTCACCTTCAGGAACTATAGATCCTATCGCGACGAAACTGTGCTTTCCATGCAGGCAACATCGATGAGGGAGTTCGAGCGCTCCCTCATAGAGTGTCCTGACGGGCAGAGTTTCCTTCCGGTAGCTGCGGTTTACGGGCCTAACGCTGGCGGCAAGTCTAACCTGCTCGAGGCTCTTGACTATATTCGTTCGGCGGTGGCAAGGCCGATCAGATTGTTGTCTGCCAGCACTGATGCGCCAGAAGGTAACCGATCTTCGATACCCCGTTGCTCTGCGTTCGAGTTCGATGACGTGTCGGCTGCTAAGCCCACCGAGTTCGAGCTCTACTATCGCGCGGGTGAGCATGAGTACCGCTATGCCCTGTCCGTGCATGCGGACGAGATCGTGTCCGAAGGATTGTGGCGGCGCAAATTGGGGGCGTCACGCACGGCGATGCTGTTCGAGCGCGAGGGGACAGGGGTTGAGCTTGGTCCCACGTTGCGTAAGCTCGTGACGGCTGCGAGATTCAACCCGAGCCTGCCATACCTGTCGTTTCTCTGCATCAACTTTGACGCGCCGGTGATCAAAGAGGCCGCCAGTTGGTTTCTTGATGGGGTGTTCCTGAACTACAACAGCTCCTATCTGGAGCAGATGCTCGAACAGTTGCTCGACGAGGATGACTCACTCGAGATCACGCGTTTTCTGCGTGCCGTTGACGTACGTATCGATGGCTTTAGGGTTGAGAAAGCTCCGGAATGGCGCGGCCAGCGCGTCTTCGTAAAGCATGAGGTGGACGGCAAGGGCTATGAGCTGCGCCTGTCCGAGGAGTCGGCCGGTACTCAGAAGCTCATGGGGTTGGCGTCGTTTCTGCTGGCGGCGCTCGAACGCGGCGGTACCGTCGTTGTCGACGAGCTCGACGCCAAGTTGCATCCGAAGCTCCTGCGCTACGTGATTCTGCTGTTCAAAGATCCCGAAGTCAACAAGAGCGGCGCGCAGCTCATCTTCTCGTCTCAGGACGTGTCCACTATGCGAAACGATGTTTTTCGCCGCGACGAGATATGGTTTGCTGCACGCGGCGAGTGGGAGGCGAGCCAGCTATGGTCGCTCGCCGACATCCACGAGGCAAATGGTAACCTGGTCAGCAAGAACGCGGCATTCGACAAGCAGTACCTGTCTGGCCGCTATGGTGCCGACCCGTATCTCACGCGCATTGAGGAGTGGGATTAATATGGCCGCGAAAAAGTCGAGGGACTGGCGCAGCGGCAAGCGCGAGGGACGCTCTCGCATGGTACAGATGACGCGCCATCTCGTGGTGACCGAGGGCAAGGAGACTGAGCCTCGATACTTTGAGGGCGTGCGCGCCGCGTTAGGCGCAGCAAATGAGCGGAAGGTTGCCGTAGTCGTTAAGGGGACTGGCAAACATACTCTCGACCTGCTCGACTTCGCCGTCGAACACTGCCTCTATGCGCCCGAGACGTTCGACCACGTGTGGCTCGTGTATGACAAGGATGACTTCCCTGCGTCCGACTTCGACGCGATGGAGCGTAAGTGCAACGAGCTCTCTGATGGTTCGAGGACCTTCCACGCGTTGTGGTCCAACCCCTGTTTCGAGCTGTGGCCGCTTCTGCACTTTCGCTACACGACCGCGCATATGTCGGCGTCCGACTGCCAGCATGCCCTCGCGCAGGAGATGTCGAAGAATTTGGGCATCGAGTACCGCAAGAACCTTGACGGGATGTTTGGGGCAGTGGATGATAGGCGAGGCGAAGCATTGCAGCGTGCTGGGCGCCTCGTCGCGTACCATAGGGAACTGGGTAACATTAAGCCATCTGCGCAAAACCCTTTAACTAAGGTTGGCGAGATATTTGATGTGATTGGGCCGTATCTGGTTTGACGGTCAAGTTCGATCGGGCTTGATGGGACTGGAGATTCATGAAAGATGTTGTTTCGGGCTGCCTGCCGTCTTTAACTGGATTGACCTTTTGGGACCCGATAGGATACTAGAGCGAATCTAGCGGTATTGACGCAGTCAACCTACGGGCCTGCGTCCTGCGGAGGGGCGGCTTTTCTTTTGAATGGCCGCCCCTTTTCATCATTTGTATGGATGTAAGATTCGGCCTGTCAAAATTTACATCTCAATAAAGAAAAGGCGAAATTGCGTGCGATTTTCTGCTCGTATGTAACTTTACTGACGTGTTGTTGCTCAGTCTTAATTCGCTGTGGTTGCCGGTAAGGGATTGACCGGAATTGGGCTTTTCCTTACAGATCCAATTGTGATGAGGCCTTGCGACGGTATGTCCGGCTTGGTCCGTGGAAATCGCCGAACACAACCAGATTTTCCCAACAAAACCGCAGGTAGAAGCGTTGTCGCTGTCCAGTGTGGTCGGCATGTCTAGATTTTGCCGCATGCTTAAGCGTTTTACTGTTGATGGCTATAGGAATTTTTCGACTCCGATTTCATTTAATTTCGCAGCTTCTCGTGATTACCAGTTTGCAGAAAATAACGTTAAAAACGGAACCGTGAAAACAGCACTTTTGATCGGCAGAAATGCGTCTGGTAAATCGAATTTCGGTTCAGCTTTATTCGACATTACACTCGGCTTTCCAAAGGCATTCGATTATTCTGACCAGGATGATCGTCTGTTTTTGAATGCTGACTGCGGGCGAGGTACGGCACAGTTCACCTATGTCTTTGAATTTGACGGTCACGAAATCAATTACTGCTATGAGAAGACTTATCCGACTACTTGGCTTCACGAGACCCTATCGATTGATAAGAAACGAATTTTCGATTTTAATAACGCACGCGGCGTTTTCGAAGAGAACCATCTTGAACGAATCGGTGCTGCTGGGATCAATTTTGAATTCTCCGATACTTCGTTGAGCCTTCTTTCATATTTAACGAGCAGTCTTCCAACTAATATTTTAGGTGTCTTGGCTGAATTACGCCGATTTGTCTCGCACATGCGGCTGATTCGCATGGACAGCTTTCGTTTAAAAGGGGTTGAAACAAAAAAGGTAATCGACAAAATCATACGCGAGAACAAAGTTGCGGAATTCGAGTCATTTATTCGCAATTTTGGAGTCGATGAGTCTCTGATCGTTATTAAAGAGTCCGACGGCTCGCCTGTTCTGTATTTCAATCACCCTATTCGATGCATCCCGTTTGTCGAGGCATGTTCTAGCGGTACAAGAACCCTGGTTAAGTTGTTCTCTGAGCTTGAGCTAAACGAGTCTGCCAGTTTTTTGTTTATAGATGAGTTTGACGCTTTTTGCCACTTTGAGATGGCAGAGAGCCTTTTGAAGTTCTTTGCTTCAAAGGCATCGTGTCAGATACTGTGCTCGACCCACAATACCTCGTTTGTTAAGAATGGCGTAATGAGGCCTGACTGCGTTTATCAAATCTCTGCAAAAGGGGGCATTCGAACTTTGGCCGATTCCACCGATCGCGAGTTGAGGCTTGGCAACAACATTGAGAAGCTCCTCCGTGCCGGAGAGTTTGACTAGTCATGAACAATGCGTCCGTAAAGAACGTCCTGCTCATTGTCGAAGGTGCTAAACGCGAGCCTCAGCTGATGGAGCGCATGTTTGATACTTTTAGCCTCGCAGATGATCATCAAATTGTTCATGTCGAGATTAATGTTCATGACTTTCTAGACAAGCTCTTTCAAGAATACGGTTGCGATTTTGAGGCCGTTGATCTTAGGTCCTTTGTTGCCGAGCTTCTTCCGGATAAAGATGATGCGACAGAGCTTCTCGAATCCAGTTTTACTGATACCTTGCTCATATTTGACTTAGATCCTCAGGACAATCGGCTCGATTCTAAGCGGCTTGAGCTAATGCAAGACTATTACTGCGATAGCACTGATATGGGTCAGCTATATCTAAGCTATCCATCGGTTGAAGCATACCGTGATTTTGATCCCTTGATGTATTTCTCTCTGGATGATGCCCTTGTTCCTTCAGATGTGATTTTTGGCCAGCGATCTTACAAGGACTGGGTTGCCAGGAGGGGAGATTCGCTTGCGGATATTGGGCGTATTGATGGCTATACATTTGCTTGCATTATTGCCGTTCATGCCCTGAGGTCGCTATGGTTAACTAATGAACAGGCGACGCAAAATGCAAACGAGCGTATGGCTGACTTAGCTGCGACTGTGGCGGACATCAATCATTCTGAACTTTTGCTCAACGAGATTGATCGTCTGAGCAATGATTCATTTTGCGCATGCTGCACCTGTCTATTCTTTATTGCGAATTGGCCTAAGCGACTTAACGACGTTTTGAATAAGGCGATTAAGAGGGGTTTGGGTATTCGTTTGTTCTAAATCTATAACGGCAGCGACAAGGTGATTAAGCTTGAGCGCAAAAAGAAGTACGGCAGCTGGATCTACAAGGAGGACGCGCCACTTACGCGCGGCGAGTTTGAGCAGATTCTGGCTGTCGACTATGACTTTTTGCTGAGGAGTCCCTATCCGCTCTGCCGCGAGTTCTACATCGAGTGCATCTGCAACATGATGCGCCCGCGGACCATCGTGGACTACGAGCGCGAGCCGTGGGTGATGGATGAGGGCACCGTGCGCATTACATTTGACATGAACGCGCGCGGCGGTGGGAAGCTTTGACATTTTTGATGCAACGCTGTCCGCATTGCCCGTGCTGGAGCCGGCAAACTGGTGATGGAGGTCAAGTTTACCGAGTTTTGCTCGCAGCCGGTGCGTGATATGGTGCCGCCGAGTGTGGGTTTGGTCAGGTCGACCCTGCCAAGATTGGTCTGTCGATGTTCGTGGCGCTCGCCATGGGCATCCTGATCTATTTCGTGTAGAAGCGCTTTTTTACCGGCGTGGTGTATTCGCGCAGCTTTGCCGTGACGCTCGTGGGCATGTGCGTGCTCACGTGTATGGTGACGCTTGCGATCTCGACGAACGTGGTCATCTCGCTCGGTATGGTCGGTGCTCTGTCCATCGTTCGTTACCGTACGGCGGTCAAGGACCCGCTCGACCTGCTGTATCTGTTTTGGGCCATTACCACGGGCATTACGGCGGGTGCCGGCATGTATGCGCTCGTGGGGCTCACAGCAGTAGTGATCGTGGTGATGATTGCCGGCTTTGCGAGCCACCAGGACAAGTCGCGCGTGTACATGATGGTCATCCACTACACGGGCCAGACCACCGGCGACGACATTGTGCGCGCCTTTGGCCGCACCAAGTTCACCGTCAAGTCCAAGACCATGCGCGGTGACAAGGTCGAGATGGCTGTCGAGGTGTTCTCGGATGGTGTGGATATGCCCTATGCCGACGCCATCCGCGCGCTCGATGGCGTTTGCTCGACCTGAGTGGGCCGATTTGGTTCGCATGCCGTCTTCACGGGTATCATGGTGAAAGCGATTTCAACGACAGGGGCACTCGTGGTAAAGATGAAAGATGTGGCCGAGTTGGCCGGCGTTTCGAGCGCCGCCGTCTCGCGCTACCTCAACGGTGGCTACATATCGACGGACAAGGCCGAGCGCATTAAGCAGGCGATTGAGCTGACCGGATACGTGCGGTCCAGCCAGGCTCGCGCGCTGCGCACCGGCTCCACCAAGCTCATCGGCGTCATCGTGCCCAAGATCAACTCGGAATCCGTGAGCCGCATTACCGCCGGCATTGGCCAGGTGCTCGGTCGCCGTGGCTACCAGATGCTGCTTGCAAACACCGACAACGCGGCCGATCGCGAGCTCGAATACCTCGATTTGTTCCAAAACCATCCGGTTGATGGCATTGTGCTGGTGGCAACTATGATTACAGACGAGCATCGCCGGGCGATTGAGTCGTGCCGCGTGCCCATCGTGCTGATCGGCCAGAAGGTTGAGGGCGCGGCGTGCGTCTATCACGACGATTACGAGGCCGCCTTTGAGCTGGGCCATGCGCTTGCGGGTCGCGTTGACGGCAAGATTGCCTATATTGGAGTTACCGAGGGGGACCGCGCGGCCGGTTATGACCGCCGTCGCGGTTTTGAGGCTGGCTTGCGCGCCGCGGGCGTGGCGCTTGATCCGAGCCTGATTCGCCAGGGGTCCTTTACGCTCGACTCGGGCTATGGTGCGGCGCGTGAACTGCTTTCCGTCGCTCCCGATGTTTCGTTTATCGCCTGCGCGACCGACACCATGGCGGCGGGCGCGCTGCGTGCCATCGATGAGGTTCGCGGCATGGGCGAGGGCATGCACCGCGTGAGCGGTTTCGGCGACAACGCGTTTTTGCGCGCGCTGACGGGCGGCATTCCCACCGTGCATTACGGCTACCTGACCAGCGGTGTCGAGGCGACCAATATGTTGCTCAACACGCTCGATGGCGCGGAGGGGGAGAACGGCCTAAAGACGCTTAAGCTCGGCCATCAGTTGATGAATGTCTAGGTCTTGATCGTGCCTGCCCGCCTTTGAGTCCCCCGTTTTTTGTCCCAAAACTACCATTCGCCGGCTTTTTCCTACCGTTCACCCTGCTATGAAAACGATTACAGACATATGAAACTGAAAACGATTACAGTGTAAGTGTCAAAGATGGCCGGGTGTAAAACGCCCGTTAGACGAAAGGGAAGTCATGGACTACCGCAAATCAGCCCAAGAGGTGCTCGACAACATCGGTGGCGCCGGCAACGTCGTGTCGGCCGCGCATTGCGCCACGCGTCTGCGCCTGGTGATTGCCGACAACGCAAGGGTCGACAAGGAAGCCATCGAGAATATCGACGGTGCCAAGGGCGTCTTTGAGGCCCAAGGCCAGCTCCAGATTATTTTTGGCACCGGTACCGTCAACAAGGTCTATGACGAGTTCATCGCCCTCGGCGGCATCAATGCTGCTTCCAAGGCTGAGGTCAAGGAGGCCGCGGCGCAGCAGCAGAACATCTTTATGCGCGCCATTAAGGTCCTCGGCGATATCTTCGTTCCCATCATTCCCGCCATCGTGGCCTCGGGCCTGCTGCTGGGCATCATGAGCGCCCTCAACTTTATGGCCTCCAACGGCTTTATCGCGCTCGACACCAATAACTGCATCTACAAGATTGCCGACCTGGTCTCGGGTACGTCCTTTGGCATCCTGCAGATCCTGATTGGCTACTCCGCGGCCAAGGCTTTCGGCGCTAATCCGTACCTGGGCGCCGTCGTCGGCGGCGCGTTCATCAACTCCTCGCTGCAGAGCTCCTACACGGTCGCCTCCGAGGGCGTGCAGACCATGGTCACCGTCATCCCCGGCGTGTACAGCTTTGAGTGGGTTGGCTATCAGGGCCACGTCATCCCCATCGTCATCGCTTGCGCGATCCTTGCCTTCCTCGAGAAGCGTCTGCACAAGATCGTTCCCGAGATGTTCGACCTCTTTGTAACCCCGCTTGTCTCCGTGTTCGTGACCGTGCTCGTGACGCTTATCGCCGTCGGTCCCGTCTTTGTGTGGGCCGAGAATGCCGTCCTCGGTCTGATCCAGGCTCTGCTCACCCTGCCCTTTGGCATCGGTTCCTTTATCGTCGGCCTGTTCTATGCCCCCACGGTCGTCACCGGTATTCACCAGATGTACACCGCCATCGACCTGGGCCAGCTTGCCCAGTACGGCGTGACCTATTGGCTGCCCATTGCCAGTGCCGCCAACATCGCCCAGGGCGGCGCCGCGCTTGCCGTTGCCTTTAAGACCCACGATGCCAAGATCAAGGGCCTAGCGCTTCCTTCGGCTCTGTCCGCCTTCATGGGTATTACCGAGCCTGCCATCTTTGGTGTGAACCTGCGCTTCTTTAAGCCCTTCATCGCTGGCTGCATCGGCGGCGGCTGCGGCGCCCTGGTCTGCGCGCTCACCTCGCTCGCCGCTTCCGGTACGGGCGTTACGGGTATCTTCGGTATCCTGCTGTGCCTGGCCCAGCCCGTGCAGTACGCGATCATGTTTGCGGTCGCCGCGCTGGTTTCCTTTGGCGTCTCGTTTGTCCTGTACAAGGACGAGCCCAAGGCTTCCGAGCAGGCCTAAGAGCTTTTGATTGAAGGGTGCCCGCGGGTTGTATGCTCGCGGGCGTTTCCCGTATCCGGTGTCGATCTCTGGCGCCTTGTTACTTTCGATCCGTTAGGACTTTGATATGTCTAATGCACTTGGCCGCGACCTTGCAAAGCTGGTTGCCGCTGTTGACGCTGCCGCCTCTGAGTGCGGCCATGGCGCGTATGGCCAGCGCTTCCATATTATGCCGCCGGCGGGCTGGCTCAACGACCCCAACGGTCTTTGCCAGGCAGGCGGCGTGTTCCATGCCTATTTTCAGTATGCGCCGTTTGATGTCGAGGGCGGCGTTAAGGTCTGGGGCCATGCGACGAGTCGCGATCTTATGACGTGGGACTACGTTGGCGCCCCACTGCTGCCCGACGAGCCGTTCGATTGCCACGGTGTGTATTCGGGCTCCGCGCTTGCCGAAGACGGTTGCATTCGCGTGCTCTATACGGGCAACGTTAAGCTTTCCGATGCTGACGGTACGTACGACTACGTCAATACTGGCCGCCGCGCCGATACCGTCTATGTGGAGAGCGTTGATGGCCTTGCCGGTCGGGAGTTCAACCAAAAGCGCGTGGTGCTGGCGTCCGAGGATTATCCCGAGGATTTGACCTGCCACGTGCGCGATCCCAAGGTGTGGCGTGACGCGGACGGGCGTTATCACATGGTGCTGGGCGCGCGTCGTCGCGTGGATGGGCCGCATGTCGATAGTCGATTTTGCGCTATGCACGGCGAGGGCGCCGGTCGCGATGTGGGCGAGATCCTGGTGTATGGCTCGGCCGATATGCTGAGCTGGGAGCTCGAGAGCCGTGTGTCTACGCCCGTGCGTTTTGGCTTTATGTGGGAATGCCCTGGCTATATTGAGCTCGATGCGAATGGCGATACCGCTGCATTTTTGTCGTTCTCGCCCCAGGGCCTTGAGGGCGGTCGTTGGGATCGCGGCAATGTGTATGCCGCTGGCTACATGCCTGTATCGGGCGACATTACGGGTGGCAAGGACGCTTATGAGCTGGGCGAGTTCCGCCTGTGGGACGCTGGTTTTGACTTCTATGCGCCGCAGGAGTTCACGTCCGAGGACGGTCGTCATATTCTAATCGGCTGGATGGGCATGCCCGATGAGCCGACCTATGGCAACGCACCGACCGTGGTGTGCGGCTGGCAGCACTGCATGACGGTGCCGCGCGAGCTTACGGCCGGTGACGGCGGCGTGGTACTGCAGCAGCCGGCGCGCGAGATTGAGCACCATTATGCCTCGGTGCGTGTAGGGGAGGGCTCGTTGGAGGTTGCCGGCGATACCTGCTTTGACGTTGTTGTCGACGGTGTTGACGGTGCGTTCACCGCGACCGTTGATGGCGAGCTGAAGCTGGCGTTTGTGCCCACTGAGGGCGAATTGCCCTCGCGCTTTGAGATGCAATTTACCGATGAGAGTCGCGCTTCTGCCGGCTGCGGTCGTACCGTGCGTTGGGAGCCCGTCGACGAGGTTCGTAATGTGCGCATTGTTGGCGATGTCTCGTCGGTCGAAGTGTTTGTGAACGATGGCGCGCTCGTGTTTTCGACACGCATCTATCCCGAGGCCTATGGCGTGTCCGTTGACGCCCCGGGTGCGAACGTAAACTATCATACGCTCAGCATTTAGGCGAGCCGTCGCATATCGGCGCTATACTGCAGCCGTTGCCCACGATGCGGGGAACACCCGCATCGTGGGTTTTTGCTTATGAAGGGACGGTGCCGTGTGGATGTACAGCAGCTAGAAGAGGCCTGGGCTTTGAGGTCCAGTGCGCGCGAGGCGCGTCTTGTTGCGGCCCCGCATGTGCCGGCGGCTCTGTCGCTGCTGGGTATTGTGCGTCCCGGTGACCGTCTGGTGGCCTTTGCGGATGACTTTGCCGATGCGTTTGCGCACGGCTTTGAAGGCTGTGATGTTGTGCTTGTGGACCCGCCGTCTGCTGATGCGTTTGCTGCCGCGTCCGAGAACTTTGATGCTTCGCCTGATGCTGAGGGGCCGCACCTATGGTGGTTTGTCAACTCCATCGGCGGGTTTGGTCTGCGCGTTCCCGATCTTCGTGCGTTAGGCCGCGCAGCGCGTGAGGCTCATGCGCTGCTCGTGGTGGATAACACCGTGGCTGGTGTCTTTGGGTGCGATCCGTTGCGCTTGGGTGCCGTGCTGTCACTTGAGGCGCTCGACCGTGTGTGCGCTGGTAAGGCTCCGCGCAAGTTGGTCGCCGCTTCGGTGGCGCGCTCGCAGCTCAAGCGCCATCGTGTGGATGCTGCTGCCGAGTGCGCGCACGTATTGTTTGCGGGCTGCGGTGCTTTGGCACTCGACCTTTCTACCGAGGAGACCGACGTGCTGGAGCGTGGGCTTTCCTCGCTTAACGCCCGCATGCAGGCGCATTTCGACCGCGCCCGTGCGCTGGCCGAGTACTTGGCTGCGAACGAGATGGTACGCAACGTGCGCTATCCCGGGCTGAGCTCGCATCCCGACCATGTGGTTGCAACGGGGATCCTCGAGCATGGTTTTGGCCCGGCAGTTGAATTCGATCTTATCGAGCTTAGCGCAGGGGAGCTGTTCGATGCTTTGTCGGGGGAGTTCCGCACATCGCTCGCCGGCGGCGCAGCGACGCGCCTTTCGGCCCCACGCGGCAAGCAGGGGAGCACCATCCGTCTCTTCGCCGGCACCGACAATCCCCTGGTCGTAGCGTCCGCCCTAGACAATGCCCTTCGTAAACTAGCTACTCTTTAATGCTTGCGATGAGGTCGCTTGCTTTGGTGGCGATGACGTTGTTGACGTCGGCCCGCAGCTCCTCGTAGACCGCTATGGCTCGCTCGCCGGCGGGGGTGAGGGTGGATCCGCGGGCGCCGTCGCGCTCGATGAGTTTGCAGCCCAGCTGACCTTCGGCCTCGTTCACGATGCGCCAGGCCTTGGAATACGCCATGCCCATGCTCTTGGCGGCGCGGTTGAGTGAGTGCTCGCGGGCGATACCCTGCAGCAGCAAGACGCAGCCGTGTCCAAACACGCCCGGCAGATCTTTGTCGCACGCTTGAATGACCAACTTTGCCGTCGTCTTGTACTCCATACGCTCCACGTCTCCCCGCTAAAGTGTTTGCTGGGCAAACGCAAAGCCTGCGTCAAACCCTCGTGTGCTCTTCTTAAATCATGCATTGTAGCAGTCAAAGTGCGTTAAGATACTTCCCCAGTATTGGGCGCCCAAGGTTGGGCTGGGTCCTACGAGGCCTGCAGCCGACCGGTCGCATGGAAAAAGGAGAAACATGGCTACGTTCTTTCCCGGTGAGTCCCACACGTTTTCGGAGTATCTGCTGGTCCCTGGTTACTCGTCCTCGCAGTGCATCCCCAACAACGTCTCTCTTAAGACGCCGCTAACCCGCTTTAAGCGCGGTGAGAAGCCGGCAATCACCCTGAACATCCCCATGGTTTCCGCCATCATGCAGTCCGTCTCGGGCGTCGATATGGGTGTCGCGCTCGCTACCGAGGGTGGCCTGTCCTTCATTTACGGTTCCCAGAGCGCCGAGTCCGAGGCCGCTATGGTCAAGGCCGTCAAGGATCACAAGGCCGGTTTCGTTCAGTCCGATTCCACGCTGACCCCCGACATGACCATGGAGCAGGTCATCGAGCTCAAGGAGAAGACCGGTCACTCCACTATGCCGGTCACCGACGACGGCACTCCCAAGGGTAAGCTCCTGGGCATCGTCACCAGCCGTGACTATCGCCCCAGCCGCGATGACCACCAGACGAAGGTCTCCGAGTTCATGACCCCGCGTGAGCAGCTCATCGTGGGTGACAAGAACATCAGCCTCAAGGTTGCCAACGACGTTATCTGGGACAACAAGCTCAACGCCCTGCCCATCGTCGACGATAACGATCACCTCATGGGCATTGTGTTCCGCAAGGACTACGACAGTCACAAGACTAACCCCAACGAGCTGCTCGATAACGACAAGCGCTACATGGTCGGCGCCGGTATCAACACCCGCGACTATGCCGAGCGCGTGCCGCTGCTCATCGAGGCCGGTGCCGATGTCCTGTGCATCGACTCCTCCGAGGGCTTCAGCGAGTGGCAGAAGCGCACCATCGAGTGGATCCGCGCCAACTACGGCGAGGACGTCAAGGTCGGTGCCGGTAACGTTGTCGACGCCGAGGGCTTCCGCTTCCTGGCCGACTGCGGTGCCGACTTCATCAAGGTCGGTATCGGCGGTGGTTCCATCTGCATCACCCGCGAGACCAAGGGCATCGGTCGTGGCCAGGCCACCGCGCTGATCGACGTCTGCCGCGCCCGTGACGAGTACTACGAGGAGACCGGCGTCTACGTGCCCGTGTGCTCCGACGGCGGTATCGTCTACGACTACCACATGACGCTTGCCCTTGCCATGGGTGCCGACTTTATGATGCTGGGCCGCTACTTCGCGCGCTTTGACGAGAGCCCGACTGAGCGCGTCAACGTCAACGGCCAGTACATGAAGGAGTACTGGGGCGAGGGTTCTGCGCGTGCTCGCAATTGGCAGCGCTACGACCTGGGCGGCGCCGCGAAGCTCAGCTTCGTCGAGGGCGTCGACTCCTACGTCCCGTACGCTGGATCCCTCAAGGACGGCGTGGGCGGCACGCTCTACAAGGTTAAGTCCACGATGTGCAACTGCGGCGCCCTCTCGATCCCCGAGCTCCAGGAAAAGGCACGCCTAACGCTGGTCAGCTCCACCTCCATCGTCGAAGGCGGCGCCCACGACGTTGTCGTGAAGGACTCCCAGCAAAGCGTCAGCTACCGCTAAGCGGCTTTCCCAAGCACCGCACCTTGCCGTTCAAACCGTCGCTCGCGTACCAAAGTACGCGACGCTCCTCTTTCACGGCAATCTGCGGCACCTGGAAAACCCGTTCGTGCTAGAACGAGTTTCAGACAAAGGTTGATTCCCAACCACGTTATTTAGATAAAGCGAGATGCCTGCAAGTCGCAGGCATCTCTCTTGTTGTATTTGCTATCATCATGCGAGTTAACGATGTGGCGGGGCGTTCTTACCTTTGCTCGCTGCAAGTTCCGCACGAGCCGAAGAGCACTTAATGTGCTCTTCGTGCGAGCAGGACTGTCCGCAGCAGCGAGCAAAGGTAAGAACGCCCCGCCCCAACCGAGATAACAAAGGAGCTGATATGTGCGATTGCACAGATCATAAGGACGAGATTCCTGTTTACGACGCGCAGGCCATCGAGTCCCGGTGGATGAAGGCCTGGGAGGACTCCAACCTCTTTGCTGTCGACACCGACGACAGCAAGCCCAAGAAGTACGTGCTCGAGATGTTCCCGTATCCGTCGGGCGACCTGCACATGGGCCACGCGCGCAACTATACCATCGGCGATGCCATGGCCCGTCAGGCCCGCATGCGCGGCTATGACGTGCTGCATCCCATCGGCTTTGACGCCTTTGGCCTGCCTGCCGAGAACGCCGCCATCAAGCACAACACGCAGGCTGCCGCCTGGACGTATAAGAACATGGACCAGGCGCTCGCCACGATGAAGCGCATGGGCTTCTCCTACGATCTGGATCGCATGGTCAAGACCTGCAGCCCCGATTATTACCGCTGGGGCCAGTGGATCTTTGAGAAGATGTGGGAAAAGGGCCTGGTCTACCGCAAGAAGAACCCGGTCAACTGGTGCCCCACCTGCAAGACCGTTCTGGCTAACGAGCAGGTTACCGAGGGCAAGTGCTGGCGCTGCGGCACCGAGCCTGAGAAGCGCGACCTTGAGCAGTGGTACTACAAGATTACCGAGTACTCTCAGGAGCTGCTCGACGACCTGGAGAAGCTCCCCGGCTGGCCCGAGCGCGTTAAGCAGATGCAGGCCAACTGGATCGGTCGCTCCGAGGGCGCCGAGGTCGACTTTACCCTGTGCGACCAGGATGGCGAGCCCATCGAGGGCGATGAGGGCAAGATCACCGTCTTTACCACGCGTGCCGACACCCTTTTTGGCGTCTCCTTCTTTGTCCTGGCTCCCGAGTACGCCGGCCTGCATGAGCTCGTCGAGGGCACGGAGTACGAGGAGGCCGTCACCAAGATCGTCGAGGACTCCAAGCATATCTCTGCCGTCGAGCGTGCCCAGGGCACCCTCGAGAAGCACGGTGCCTTTACGGGCCGCTATGTGGTAAACCCCGTCAACGGCGAGAAGGTCCCCGTGTGGGTTGCCGATTATGTCGTCGCCGACTACGGTACCGGTGCCGTCATGGCCGTTCCCTGTGGCGACCAGCGCGACTTTGAGTTTGCCCGTAAGTACGACCTGCCGATCGTGCCGATCATCCTAGACGATGACGATCGCGCTGCCGTCGAGGCCAGCGGCGAGACCATCGATACCTTCCATGCCGAGACCGTCGACTGGGATTGCGCTCACGCTGCCGAGGGCACCCTCGTCCAGTCCGGCAAGTACACCGGCATGCGCGGTGGTAAGCACTCCGAGGGCGAGGCTGCAATCGTGGCCGACCTCGAGGCCATGGGCTGTGGTCGTCGCAAGGTCGAGTTTCGTCTGCGCGACTGGCTCATCAGCCGCCAGCGCTATTGGGGCAACCCCATCCCGGCCATCCACTGCGAGCACTGCGGCATCGTGCCCGTGCCCGAGGATCAGCTGCCGGTGACGCTGCCCGAGAACCTTGACCTGGGCGCCGGCGAGACCCTTGCCGAGTGCAAGGAGTTCTACGAGACCACCTGCCCGGTGTGCGGCCGCCCGGCCAAGCGTGAGACCGATACCATGGACACCTTCACCTGCTCCAGCTGGTATTACCTGCGCTATACCGATCCGCACAACACCAAGCTGCCCTTCTCCCGAGAGGCCGCCGACCGTTGGATGCCCGTCGATAACTACATTGGCGGCATCGAGCACGCCATTCTGCACCTGCTCTACAGTCGCTTCTTTACCAAGGCGCTGCGCGACCTGGGCCTGCTGAGCGTGGACGAGCCCTTCACCAACCTGCTGTGCCAGGGCATGGTCAAGGACGAGAACGGCGACACCATGTCCAAGTCCAAGGGCAATGTCGTGCCCCCGAGCTCGGTCATCGAGCCCTACGGCGCCGACACCATGCGTTTGGCGATCCTGTTTATCGCTCCGCCCGAGAAGGACTTCGACTGGGATCCCAAGGCCGTTGAGGGCGCCAACCGCTTCATCAAGCGCGCCTGGCGTATCGTTTGGCAGCTCGTCCAGTCCGGTGACGCCAACGTGGCCTTCGACAAGTCCGCGCTCGACGAGGTTGCGATGAAGCTCTATCGCGAGCGTCACCGCACCATCGCCAAGTGCACCGAGGACTTCGATCGCGGCCAGTTCAACACCGCGATCTCGGCCGTCATGGAGCTCGTCAACGCGGCGAGCGCCTACCTCAACGCCACCGAGGGTACCGCCCGCGACAAGGCGCTGTGCTACGGCGTGGCTAAGGATATCGTGAGCGTCCTTGCCCCCATCTGCCCGTTCTGGGCCGACGAGCTGTGGCACGAGGCCCTCGGCTGCGAGGGCAACGCCTACACCGCCGCCTGGCCCGAGTTCGACCTGGCCGAGTCCGTTGAGGACACGGTGCAGATCGTGGTCCAGGTGCTCGGCAAGGTCCGCGGCCGCGTCGACGTTGCCCGCGATGCCTCCAACGAGGAGATGCAGGCTGCCGCCGAGGCCGCCGTCGCCAAGTGGCTCGAGGGCAAGACGGTCGTCAAGGCCATCTGCGTGCCCGGCAAGCTGGTCAACCTGGTGGTCAAGTAAGCGCTGCGCGCAAAGCTGACATGCAATAAACGAGGGACGGTCCGTTTGGGCCGTCCCTCGTTTATTGCATGTACCTGCCATGGTGTCTTCGGTCAATTGTCCTATTCTTGTGGAGAAGCTGTGCGCACGCTGACCTGCAGATTCGTACTGTGCTTGCACGTTTCCGCAGGTATTGGTATAGTTTGCTTGCAAATGAAGTTGTAATTGAAAGAAGTGGGGTTTCGGCCCCGCTTCTTTTTTGTATGGATGGAGGTGCCGCAATGGTCAAGACCAAGACCGAGCAGGCGATCATCGACGCGCTCGAGGCCGTCGCTCCCCAGCACGATGTCGATATTGTCGACGTTGAGCTCGTGGGCGCCACCAAGGCCCCCTGCGTGCGTGTGCGTATCGAGGGTGCCGAGGGTCAGAGCCTGTCGCTCAACGACGTCACGGCCAATACCAAGTGGGTCGGCGACGTGATCGAGGAGCTCGACCCCATTTCTTCGAGCTATACGCTCGAGGTGTCGAGCCCGGGTATGGCGCGTCCGCTGCGCCGTCCGCGCGACTTTGCCCGCTTTGTGGGCGAGGACTGCGAGCTCACCTCCACCGCCACCGAGGGCCGTCGCAAGTACTCCGGCAAGATTGCCGCCGCGACCGAGACGAACGTGACCCTCGAGCTCGAGGACGGCGAGTCCGTCACCCTCGATTTCTCTGATGTTAAAAAGTGCAAGTTGAAGCCCACCTATGACTTCAAGCCCGCGAAGGAAGGAAAGTAAGATGGCAGCATCCGACATGATGTCCGCCCTGATGGAGCTTTGCCAGGAGAGGCACATCGACCAGCTCTACCTGATCGACCGCCTAGAGCAGTCGCTCGCCAAGAGCTATGCCGAGATCTTGCATCTTGAGTGGGGCGCCAAGGTGACCATCGACCGCACCACCGGCAAGATCTACGTTTACCGTCTGGAGCCAATCGACGATTCCATGGACGAGGAGGGCAACTTCACCGAGTTCGAGGAAATCGACGTCACCCCCAAGAACACGAGCCGCATCGCCGCCCAGCACGCCAAGGCCGAGATCAACGCCATCGTGCGCAACTCCGCCCGCGAGCAGATCTACGAGGAGTTCTCCGGCCGTATCGGTGACCTCATCAGCGGTACCGTGCTGCAGTCCACGCCCGACTTCACGATCGTCAAGATCCGCGATGGCGTCGAGGCCGAGCTGCCGCATTTTGACCAGCGTCGTTACGAGAACGAGCGCAACGAGCGTCCGATGGGCGAGCGCTATCTGCACAACCAGCACATCAAGGCCGTGATCATCGACGTCCGCGACCCCAACTCCAACCTGCAGCCGGTTCGCGGCGAGCACAGCCGTCCGCCGATCGTCATCTCCCGCACCCATCCCGAGCTCATGCGTCGTCTGTTTGAGCAGGAGGTGCCCGAGATCTATGAGGGCACCGTCCAGATCAAGTCGATCGCCCGCGAGCCCGGCCAGCGCTCCAAGGTCGCCGTCCACTCGCTCGACGATCGCCTGGATCCCGTGGGCGCCTGCGTCGGCCCCAAGGGCAGCCGTGTTCGTGCCGTCGTGGGCGAGCTTCGCGGCGAGCGCGTCGACGTCATCCTGTGGGATGCCGATCCGGCCGTCTACGTCGCCAACGCCCTGTCGCCCGCCAAGGTCACTCGCGTCCTCATCGACGAGGAGAAGGCCTACGCCGGCGTCATCGTGCCCGACGACCAGCTTTCGCTCGCCATCGGCAAGGAGGGCCAGAACGCCCGCCTCGCCGCTCGCCTGACCGGCTGGCACATCGACATCAAGTCTGAGACCCTTGCTGCCGACATCCTCAAGAACGTCCCCGTTCACGAGGAGCCCGCTGCCGACCTGATCGGTGACGAGGAGGACGACGACGTCCGTCGCTGTGAGTACGTGTCCGAGGACGGCGTCCAGTGCCGCAACCAAGCCCGCCCCGGCTCCCGTTTCTGCGGTGTCCACGACACCGACGCCTTCGATGATGCGGAGGACCTGATCTAGCGCGCGGTCGCGCCGGGCAGGTCCCGGCGCATCTCCCACGCTCGTTCAGTCTCTAGGCACCCAAGGTGCCAGAAAGGGTAGGTGAAGTCATATGGCAAAAGTCCGTGTGTCCACCCTGGCCAAAGAGTTCGGCATGACCTCCAAGGAACTGATGGGTCATCTCGCCGAAATGAAGATTCCCGCTAAGTCCGCTTCCTCCGCCCTGGAGGACGCTTACGTCGCCATGGTCCGCAAGCAGCTCGCATCGGTGATCGAGGCCCGCGCCAAGGAAGTCGAGGCCGCCAAGCAGGCCGAGGAGGAGGCAGCCGCCGCCGAGGAGGCAGCGCGCGCTGCCGAGGCCGAGCGTGAGCGCATCGCCGCCGAGAAGGCACGCGAGGAGGAGCGCCGCCAGTTCGCCGCCGCCCAGGCTGCCGAGGAGGCCGCCCGTGCCGAGGCCGAGGCCAAGAAGAAGGCTGAGCAGGAGCGCCTTGCCCGCGAGAAGGAGGAGGCTGCCCGCGAGGCCCAGCGCCGCGCCGTCCCCGCTTCCGACTCCGGTTCGCGCTTCCGCTCGCTGCTCGACCAGATCGCCGCACAGGAGACCGTGCTCAAGGAGAAGAAGGACGCCGAGGAGAAGGCCAAAGCAGAGCGCGCCGCCGAGCGCGGCAACCGTCGCAGCGGCAACAACGACCGTCGCGGTGGCCGTCGTAACGATCGCAACGCCTCCGACAACAACTCCGAGCGCAACGCCTCCGAGAGCCGTCCGCACAGCCATCGCACCAACGCCAGCAACAACGTCGCTGCCGGCATGGACTTCCCCAACCCCGATAAGCAGGGCAAGGGCAAGAAGCGCAAGGGCGGTCACGGCAACGATGAGGACCACTACAGCCGCATGGCTCGCGAGGCCGAGGAGTACAGCCGCGAGAAGGTTCTCGAGGAGGCCCGCGCTGCCGTCGAGGAGGCCTCTCGCGAGTCCACCGGTCGCCGCAAGAAGCGCAAGGAGAAGCGCGAGCGCGAGGCTGCTAAGGCTCAGGAGGAGCGCAAGATTGAGGAGGCGCTGGCCCAGGGCGTGAACCCCGAGGAGCTCGACGCCATCAAGGTCTCCCAGGGAGTTACCGTCCAGGAGCTCGCCGAGGCGCTCGACGTTCCGGCCAACGACATCATCAAGCGCCTGTTCCTGCTGGGCACGCCGCTCACCATGACACAGTCCATGTCCGACGACCTCGTCGAGCTCGTTGCCGACGACCTGGGCCGCCAGATCAAGATCATCACCCCCGAGGAGGAGAACACCTTCTCGTTCTACGACGATCCCGCCGACCTTAAGCCCCGTGCCCCGGTCGTCACCGTCATGGGTCACGTCGACCACGGCAAGACGAGCCTGCTCGACGCCATTCGTCACACCGGCGTCGCTGCCGGCGAGGCGGGCGGCATTACCCAGGCCATCGGCGCTTCGCAGGTCATGATCAACGACCGCAAGATCACCTTCATCGATACCCCGGGCCACGCCACCTTTACGGCCATGCGTGCCCGCGGTGCCAAGGTGACCGACATTGTCATCCTGATCGTGGCTGCCGACGACGGCGTCATGCCTCAGACCATCGAGTCGATCAACCACGCCAAGGCCGCCGGCGTACCCATCGTCGTCGCCGTCAATAAGATTGATAAGCCGGGCGCCAATCCCGACCGCGTGCGCCAGGAGCTCACCGAGTACGGCATCATCCCCGAGGAGTGGGGCGGACAGAACATGTTCGTCAACATTTCGGCCAAGCAGAAGATCGGTATCGACGACCTGCTCGAGACCGTGCTGCTCCAGGCCGACGTGCTCGAGCTCAAGGCCAACCCCGACACCTTTGCCTCCGGTAACGTCCTCGAGGCCAAGCTCGACAAGGGCCGCGGTTCGGTTGCCACGGTGCTCGTGACCCGCGGTACCCTGCACGTGGGCGATACGCTGGTTGCCGGCCTTACCTATGGCCGCGTTCGCGCCATGCTCGACCCCAAGGGCAACGCCGTCACCGAGGCCGGTCCCTCCGACGCCGTTGAGATCCTGGGCCTGCAGTCCGTGCCCAACGCCGGCGACGAGTTCCGCGTGTTCGAGGACGAGCGTGAGGCTCGCGCCCTGGCCGATGAGCGTTCGCTCAAGGCCCGTATCGAGGAGCAGAGCCGCGTGAAGCACGTCACGCTCGAGAACCTCTTCGAGACCATCGCCGACGCCGAGGTCAAGGAACTCAACCTGATCATCAAGGCCGACGTCCAGGGTTCCATCGAGGCCCTTCAGGACTCGCTCGACAAGATGGACCAGTCCGAGGTGCGCATCAACACGATCCACTCCGCGGTCGGTGCCATCAATGAGACCGACGTCGTCCTGGCAGACGCCTCCAATGCCATCATCATTGGCTTTGGCGTGCGCCCCGACGGCAAGGCCCGCTCCGCTGCCGAGCGCGAGGGCGTCGAGATCCGTTGCTACGACGTCATCTACAAGTGCCTCGAGGAGCTCGACGCTGCCCGTATCGGCATGCTCAAGCCCACCGAGGTCGAGGTCTCCACGGGTACCGCGACCGTCCTGGACACCTTCAAGGTGCCCAAAGTCGGCATTGCCGCCGGTGTTCGCGTCGAAGAGGGCGAGATCGCCGCGACCGATTCCGTGCGCCTGGTGCGCGACGGCATCGTGGTTTTCAACGGCAAGATTGCCTCGATGCGTCACTACAAGGATGAGGCTAAGAGCCTCAAGAGCGGTTCCGAGGGCGGCATAGGCCTGGAGAACTTCCAGGACATCAAGCCCGGCGACCAGATCGAGGGTTACCGCATCGACCAGGTTGCCCGTACCGAGTAGGGGGTAGCGCTATGAAGCAAACGCAGGCAACCCGCCGTCTGGGCGAGCAGCTTCGCGAGAAGCTCGGTTATATCCTGCTCTTTGAGGTTTCCGATCCGCGTCTCGACCTGGTTACTTTGACCGCGGTCGAGGTCGCGGTGGACCGTTCGTTCGCGCGCGTGTACGTGTCGTGCGATGCGAGCCGATACGACGAGGTCATGGAGGCGCTCGCAAGCGCTAAGGGCCGTATTCGCAGCCTGTTGGCTCGCTCGCTCGATTGGCGTGTTACGCCCGAGCTCGATTTTCGCATCGATCGCTCGACCGATGAGGCCGAGCGCATCACGCGTGCGCTGGAAAACGTTCCCGCCACGCTTGCGATCGAAAAGGACGAGGACGGCTATCCGATAGCGGATGCCGCCCAGGAGGCAGCTTTAGATGACTAATTCCGCCGACCTCGCCTCGTGCGAGTCTGCAGATATTCAGCGACGCATCCTCGAGCTCATCGAGGATGCGTCCTCCATTGCGATTTCGGGACATACGTCTCCCGATGGTGACGCCCTGGGCTCCGTGCTGGGTCTGGGCTTATCGCTTATGAAGTTTTTCCCCAACAAGGACATTGCCCTGCTGCTGGCAGACGATGACCCGGTTCCGCGCATCTACCGCTTTATGGAGGGTGCCGACCGTCTGGTGCCGGCATCTGCGTATACCGGCAATCCGGACCTGTTCATCTCGGTGGACGTGCCGGTCGTCGAGCGTCTGAACAACTCAGCCGAGGTGCTCCGCCGCTCGTCGCATGTGGTGTGCTTCGATCACCATCCGGCGCGCGAGGAATTTGCCGAGCTGAGCCTGAGGTGCGTCGGCGCCGCAGCCTGCGCCATGATCATCGACCGCTTTTTGGACAATTGCGGCATTGTCGCACGTGATGGCGTTGCGACCTGCCTGCTGTGTGGCTTGGTGACCGACACCGGTCGTTTCCAGTACCAGAACGCCGATGCTGCCGCGTTCCATGCTGCTTCGCGCCTGGTGGCGCATGGCGCCAATCCGGCTCGTGTCGCACTCGAGGTCTATCAGAGCATGCGCGTCGAGTTTTTGCACCTCAAGTCCATTGTCATGGGCCGTATCAAGACGGTCGCGCACGGGCGCGTGGCGTATAGCTATGCCTTCCAGAGCGACCTTGAGGCCTGCGGCGTCACCTCGGATGAATGTGACGGTCTGGTCGATGTGGTGCGTTCGGTGATGGGCGTCGAGGTCTGCCTGTTCTTAAAGGGCATCGACGGCGATACCAAGGTGCGCGGCAACCTGCGCTCCAAGGGTGACCTCGATGTGTCCGAGATCGCTGCCAACTTTGGCGGTGGCGGGCATCATGCCGCCGCCGGCTTTTCCAACAACGGAACGATTCGCGAGACGCTCGCCGTGGCACTTCCCATGCTGGCCGAGCTGGTGGGGGAGGATCCCGCTTCGGTGACCGTCGAGCTCTAACATTTTGGATGGTACATGGCTCGTCGTACGCCTTCTCAATTGAATATGCTGCTCGCCGTCGATAAGCCGGTGGGCTGCACGTCCCACGACGTGGTTTCGCAATGCCGACGCGCCCTCCATGAGCGGCGCGTCGGTCATGCCGGAACGCTCGACCCCATGGCATCGGGCGTCATGGTGGTGGGCGTGGGTCAGGCCACACGTCTGCTGGGCATGCTTACGCTTGATACCAAAAGCTACGTTGCCGATATCTCGTTTGGCGTCGAGACCAATACCGATGATGCGGAGGGCGAGGCGGTCCGCACGGTGGCTGTTGCCGACGAGCTCCGCGATCCTGCCTATGCGCGTGAGCGCTTGGTCGCCATGCTGGGTCCGCAGATGCAGGTGCCGCCGGCGTTTTCTGCTATCTCGGTCAATGGCGTTCGCGCCTACAAGTCTGCTCGCGAGGGCAATGCGGTGGACCTACCTCCGCGCCCCGTCGAGGTCTATGCCGCCGACCTGATCGCCGTGGGCGGCGAAGGTGATACGTGTGTGTGGACCGTGGCGTTCTCGGTGAGCAAGGGCACCTATATCCGTGCGCTCGCTCGCGACCTGGGCCGCGCTTGCGATAGCGCCGCGCATATTTCCGCGCTGCGCCGCACGGCCTCCGGTGTTGTTTCCATTGGCGCTTGTCATGCGGTCGAGGAGCTTTCTCCCGAGTCCGCGGCTGGCTTTGCCCTGGATCCCATTGCGGCCCTGGGCGCCACACGTGTTGACTTGCCGGGCAATCTTGCCGACGACCTTCTCTGCGGCCGACGCATTCCCGTTGAGCGTGCGCTTGCCGATTTCGATGCCTCGAAGGCGCCGTTTGCGCTGGTGCTCGATGGGGGACTCAAGGCGCTCGCCCGCATTGAGGGTGGCCGCTTTGTCATGGAGCACGTGTTTCCGCAGGCAATCGGCGGTGTTCGATGATGTTGTCCGCTCGCGAGCTCGCGCGTATCTTTTTCGCGGGCGAGTCGGACGAGGCTCGCATCGTTACTGCCGATGTGTTTGATAAGTGTGAGCACCTGGGTGCCGCATCGATTGCCATCGGCGTGTTCGATGGCGTGCACCGTGGACACCAGGAGCTCATTGCGGCGCTTGTCCGTGATGCCTGTGCCCATGGCTGCAAGGCGGTCGTAGTTACCTTCGATCCCGACCCGGACGTCGTGGTGAGCCCTTCGCCCGCTCAAAAATTGATGACGACGGCCGACCGTCTGCATGCCCTGGCTCAAACTGGGGTCGATGCGGTGGTGGCCGTTCCCTTTACGCCTGAGGTTGCGGCGCTTGACCATGTTGCTTTTCTCTCGCTGGTGTCGCGTCTGGTCGACATTCGATCGATTCGCGTTGGCAGCGACTTTAGGCTGGGTCGTGGCGGTGCTTCTGGTGTTGACGAGATGCGCGCCTGGGGTGCCGAGCGCGGCGTTGACGTATGCGGGCACGACTTGCTTTGCGAGGGCGGTGAGGCCATTTGCGCCACCCGCATTCGTCATGAGCTGGGACAGGGCCATGTGGAGCTTGCTGCTGAGTTACTCGGCCGTCCGTATATGGTGCGTGGCGGTGTTATTCGCGGCCGTCACGAGGGCTCTGGCATGGGCTTTCCCACGGCAAACCTGCAGGTTCCCGACGGTATTCAGGTGCCTGCCGATGGCGTGTATGAGGGTCTGGTGCTGGTCGATGACACCGCGTGGCCCGCTGCCGTGAACGTCGGACTGCCGCCGACGTATGCCGACGATGTCGCTTCGGCGCATCTCGAGGCTAATTTAATTGGTTATACGGGCGACCTGTACGGCTCTTCTGTTTCGCTGGCGTTTACGCGTTGGCTGCGTCCGTCGCGCGTGTTCGATTCGCTGGATGAGTTGATCGCGACCGTCGAGGGTAATATCGAGGATATTCGTCACAACTTGGGCGATCAGGGGGTGAGCATCCGTGATTAGCGATGAGGAAAAAGACCAGGTACGCGCTGCGTCTGACCTGGTTGCCATCGTGCAGGAAACGGTCGAGCTCAAGCCTCGCGGCCATGAGTTTTGGGGATGCTGCCCCTTCCATGGCGAGAAGACGCCGTCCTTCCACATTATCCCCGCCACGCAGGTGTGGCATTGCTTTGGTTGCGGCGAGGGTGGCGACGTTTTCACGTATATCATGAAGCGCGAGAACCTGAGCTTTCCCGAGTCAATCCGTTATTTGGCCGATCGCGCGGGTATTGAGCTGCATGACACCGGAGATCGCCGCGAGCGCGGCACCAAGCGTGCCCGCATCTACGATTTGTGCGCCGAGACCGCCCAGTTCTACCACACCATGCTTATGCGCGGTAAGGACGGCCGTCCGCGCGAGTACTTTGCCAGCCGCGGCATGGGTGGCGACGTCTGCCGCCGCTACTGCCTGGGCTTTGCACCGGGCCGTAACGCGCTGGTGTCGCACCTGTCCCAGGCGGGTTTTACCCCGCAGGAGATGATCGATGCGAACGTTGCCGTGAGCCGCGGGCGCGGGCAGCTTGCCGACCGCTTTTACGACCGCGTGATGTTTCCCATCTTTGACGAGCAGGGTCACAATATTGCCTTTGGCGGTCGTATTATGGGCGACGGCCAGCCTAAGTACCTCAATACCGCCGAGACGAGCGTGTTTCATAAAAAACGAAACCTCTACGGTTTTAATTGGGCCAAGGAGTTTATCGTCGCGCAGGATACTGCCATCGTGGTGGAGGGCTATACCGACTGCATCGCCTGTTGGGAGGCGGGGATTAAAAACGTTGTCGCTACGCTGGGCACCGCGCTCACGGAGCATCACGTCAAGACGCTCACCCGCTTCGCCAAGCGCATCGTGTATATGTTCGACGGCGATGCCGCGGGCCAGAAGGCCGCGCGCCGTGCGATTCAGTTTATTGAGCAGGATTCGATGGATCTGCGCTGCGTGGTGCTGCCCGACGGTAACGATCCCATGGAGTTCATCACGGCGCATGGCGGCGAGGCACTGCAGGCGCGCATCGACGCTGCCGAGCCGCTTATGGACTTTGTTTACCGTTCGTTGCAGGAGTCGAGTGACATCACTACGCCAGGCGGTCGCGCCAAGGCGCTGGAAGATGCTCTGACGCTTATCTATCCGCTGCGCGATAGCTATATGATTGACACGTACTTTATCCAGATTGCCGATCTGCTGGGTTTGGATTTGGAGACGGTGCGCGCGAGCTCGGGCCGCGTGTTTCGCGACGTCGCCAAGCGCGAAGATGCGGAACGCCGTCGCGAGCAAAACTATGAGCGCCAGAGGGCGCAGGCCGAACGCTTTGGAAATGCGGGCGGTCGGGCATCGGGTTCTCGTGATGCCGGTCGCGGTGCTTGGGCATCGGGCGCGACGCCGCCGGTGTCCGCGCCGGTCGAGGAAGAGCCGTACGACTATGTCCCGCTCGATGCCTACGGTGCCGCGCCCGTGGAGGTCGTCGACGATCTTCCGCCGATCGATGTGCCTGATGGTATGGGCGCTGTGCCTGTGCCTGATGGTTCGAACGCACCGGCTGCGGCGGTGCCGATGGTTCTTACCGATCTTGAGCGCAAGTCCTTGGCAGGGGAGCGCGAGCTGCTGACCATGCTCACGAGCTACCCCGACCTGTTCCGCACGTATGCCGACCGCATCTGCTCCATCGAGTGGGTTGACCCACGTCACGAGTCCATCGCGTGGGCCGTTCTGGCAACGCCGCCGGGAACCGATCCTGCAGCCTGCATGGATGCGGCGCGCTCGGTGTGTCCCGAGGCGGCAACGCTTGTGAGTGTCGGGCGCATCTCGGCGACGAGCAAGCACCCCACCGAGACGAACATCGTGTTTATGCTCGATACGCTCGAGCTCTACACCATCAAACGCCGCATGCGTGCCGCACAGGCCAAGCTGCGCCAGGACCGTTCGCTCGATGATGAGGCCCGTCGCGCGCTGACCGTTCAGGCCGCGCAAGATTCGCAGCGTCAACGCGAACTGCAAAAGTCGATCGGCGGTGTGGCGGACCCGTTCCGTTTGATCGGCCCGGAGGCCGCAGGCACCGAACAAGCTTAGATGTTGTGGTCAACCAGCGTATTCTCGCCTATATCCAGTCCTCTTTTTGGGTATAGACGTCAATGTGTGTGCTAAAGTATTGAGTCCTGTGGACTATGAAGGGAGAATCTGTGCCAAAAAAGACTGAGAGCACGGGTACTGGGCTGGAATCCTACGTAGCAAAGCTCATGGGCAACGGCTCAAACAGGACTTCGGTAACCGAGGACGAGATTCAGGTCGCCCTGAAGGATATCGATGTTTCTGACGAGCAGCTCACCGCGGTGTATTCCGCGCTGCGCAACAGCGGCATCCAGATTATCTCCGCGAGCGGTAACGACGACGCCCCCATGGACGTCGACGATGACGATAACGATACCGATACCGATACCGACGATTTCGATGACGACGACGAGCACGATTCCGGCTCTCTCGACGATCACGAGCTCAAGATGGCCCGTCAGGCCGATGCCGAGATGGGTTCTTCCAAGAGCAAGAAGAAGCGCACCGTGCGCACGTCCCGTTCACGCTCCCGCGTGCGTGGCATCGATGCCTCAACGGTGATGCTGACCGGCGATCCGGTTCGTATGTACCTCAAAGAGATCGGCAAGGTCGACCTGCTGACCGCCTCCGAAGAGGTCGATCTGGCCATGAAGATCGAGGCCGGTCTTGAGGCCACCGAGAAGCTCGAGGCCGCCGATGCCGGTGAGCTCGAGCTCACGCGTGCCGAGATGCGTCGTCTTACGCGCATTGAGAACGTGGGCCTTGAAGCCAAGCAGGCGCTCATCAGCGCAAACCTTCGTCTGGTCGTCTCCATCGCCAAGCGCTATGTCGGTCGCGGCATGCTGTTCCTGGACCTGATCCAGGAGGGCAACCTCGGTCTGATCCGCGCCGTCGAGAAGTTCGACTACCAGAAGGGCTTTAAGTTCTCTACGTACGCCACGTGGTGGATCCGTCAGGCCATCACGCGCGCTATCGCCGACCAGGCCCGTACCATCCGTATTCCCGTGCACATGGTCGAGACCATCAACAAACTCGTCCGCGTGCAGCGCCAGCTCCTTCAGGACCTTGGTCGCGACCCGACCCCCGAGGAGATCGGTGCCGAGATGGACATGAGCGCCGACCGCGTCCGCGAGATCCAGAAGATCTCGCAGGAGCCCGTGTCGCTCGAGACCCCCATCGGCGAGGAAGAGGATTCCCAGCTGGGCGACTTCATCGAGGACTCCCAGGCTATCGTTCCGCCCGATGCGGCCAGCTTCTCTATGCTGCAGGAGCAGCTCACCCAGGTGCTCGATTCGCTTGCCGATCGTGAGCGCAAGGTTATCGAACTGCGCTTTGGCCTTGTCGACGGACATCCCCGCACGCTCGAGGAAGTCGGTCGTGAGTTTGGCGTCACGCGCGAGCGCATCCGCCAGATCGAGTCCAAGACTCTGGCCAAGCTTCGCCACCCGAGCCGTAGCAGTAAGCTGAAGGACTATATCGAGAGCTAGTCAAGCAAGAGGCGCCCTCAAGCACATCCGCTTGGGGGCGCTTTCATGTAGACATTGGGGACGTTCTTGAATGACTGGTCGTTTAAGAACGTCCCCAATGACTGGGTGGTTGATTTCCGATCTCAGCCGAACACTTTGAGCGGATAGGCCGTTCCCGCAGCTAGCCGAACGCCCCCGAGGCCCCATCCGGGACCCGGGGGCGGCATTTTCCCAGTTGAAGGAACGGTGGAGATGTGTTTCGATGGGTCCGGTGGCCATGCTCCGCCCGCCGCCCGGCACCTCTTCCCAGACTCAGCCGGACGGTCGGTCCGTCTATTCCGTTTTTCCTCTAGGCTAGGCCAGCGGGGCATCGCCCCTCTCGGCGCGCGCCCTCTCGATGAGCCCCGGCGTCAGGTCGAGGTCGCCGAGCGGCACGTCCCCCACGCCGTAGGCGTCCAGCAGCGCCGCCGCGTCCTCCCCGAGCATCGCCCTGAAGGCGCGCGCGGGCGTCGAGAAGCCGAGCGCGCCGCGGGGCTCGGAGTTCACGTGCGACATGGCCAGCGCCAGGTCGGCCGGGGCGAGCCGGTCGAACCTGAGCCCGGCGCCCTTGGGCAGCAGCTTCCTTATCTCGACGTGGTTTCGCTCGCAGGCGCCCTTCTGGTCGCTGCGCCTGGGGTCGCAGTAGAACAGCCTCGTCTCGCCCGGCCCCTCGCCGATGAGCGCCGCGATCGCCCGCTCGTCGGAGAACTCGGCGCCGTTGTCGGTGAGGACGGCGCGGAACACGCGGCGCGTCCCGTCGGCGCCGAGGACGGCCCGGACGCCCTCCAGGGCGTCCGCGACGCGCCCGGCGGTCTTCTCCTCCAGCGGCAGCGCCAGCTGGAGCCTGCTGGGGCGGTGCAGCAGCGTGAGCAGGCAGGCCGAGTCCTCCCGGGCCCCCTCGACGGTGTCCATCTCCCAGGCCGCGGCGCACGCGTCCTCCCCGAGGGCGAGGAACGCGGCATGCGACCTGCGGGCGGAGTGGCGCGTGGCCGCCCGGCCCGCGGCGCGCTTCCTCGGCCTGTAGCCGACCTTGCGCCTGAGCTCCATGTTGGTCATGCCGTCGTAGCCCGCCGAGACCCAGCGGTAGATGGTCGACGGCGACAGGTCCACCGGGCCGCCGTTGCGCGCCGCCATCTGCTCGGGCGACAGCCCCCGGCGCAGGCAGTCCCTTATCGCCTCCAGCCTGGCCGCCGCGGCGGGCTCGTCGGCGTCTATCCCGCGCCTGGACGAGGCGAGGACCGAGTCGGCGCACAGCTGCGCGGCCCGGGCCTCGTAGAAGACGTGGGGGCGGCGCTTGCAGCCGATCGCGCGGTACCGCCCGCACCCGTTGCAGCATCGCGGCCACGCGGCCAGGCGCGGGCAGGCCGCCGACAGGTCGGCGGAGGCGTCCACGCGCTCGCCGCGCCTGGCCTTCGGCGCCGTCACGAACCTGTGCGACGCCACCTCGGCGCTCACCGTCGAGGGCGACCTGCCCAGCTCCCTCGCGATCTCCCTGCACGACGCCCTGCGCTCCAGCATCCTCTGGACCGTGTCCCGCTCGTGCCTCGTGAGCCTTCCGTAGGACCTCGGGACCGCCCTCGCGGAGCCCTTTCTCTTCTTTCCGGACATGCTGTCCTCCGATCTCCCGGGGCCGGCCGGCCCGGCCCTCAGGGTATCGGGTTCCCACATTCATCCGCACATGTGCGGATGAATGAGGGAGGTGTTCGGATAAAGTCGATAATCAAGGCCAATGACTGGGTCGGAAAATTTCTTAAAAAAGTTCTTGCCCTGAGCTGATTCGTCCGTATAATAAACTTCGTTGCTTGAGAGCACGCACCTATT
>NZ_CAXSKI010000006.1:64124-136150 GCF_964237925.1 Collinsella aerofaciens ATCC 25986
TATTCCTCGGTAGCTCAATGGTAGAGCACGCGGCTGTTAACCGCGCTGTTGTAGGTTCGAGTCCTACCCGGGGAGCCAGAATTTTTCAGCCCTTTCTGTTGGGCTTTAAATTCCTCGGTAGCTCAATGGTAGAGCACGCGGCTGTTAACCGCGCTGTTGTAGGTTCGAGTCCTACCCGGGGAGCCAGGTTGTAAAACCCGTCGCTTATGCGGCGGGTTTTTTCATGCCGCGATCGCTGTTCGCGAACGTTACCGTATCAACATTTCGTGTCGAGGATGTAATCCCGAGGCCCGCCACCTCAACATGGCGCGGTCGTTGTAGAATATTCCAATGATTGCTCCCACGAGATGGTGCCGCGAGCACCAGATAAGGAGATTCTTGTGTCTGAGACCATTAACGGCAGCCTGAGCGTCTCGAACGACGTTATTGCCGATATTGCCGGTTATGCCGCGATGACGTGCTATGGCGTCGTCGGTATGGCCGAACAGCTCCAGGGCGCCGAGAGCGTGCGCCTGCTTGCCGGTCAGCGCCTCCGCAAGGGCGTGCTTGTCTCCGCCGACGAGAACGGCCTTACGGTCGATCTTCACGTCGTGCTCGAGAACGGCGTCAACATGAAGTCCGTCTGCCACAATCTTTCGAGCTCCGTTGCCTTTACCCTGCAGGAGATCGCCCAGATCGATCCCGCCAGCCTTAAGATCGGCATCCATATCGACGCGCTCAAGAGCCGTCTGAACTAGCATCCGAAAACGGAGATTCAAATACCCATGATTGCAAAGACCATTCGCACCTGTTTTCCGATCGCTGCGGCTGCCGTTTCCGACAAGGCCGAGGAGATCAACAAGCTCAACGTCTTCCCCGTACCCGACGGCGACACCGGCACCAACATGTCGCTCACGCTCGCCTCGGTGACCAAGGAGCTTTCCGCCCTTCCCGCCGATGCCGATATGGAGGCCATCGCCGGCGCCATCACCCACGGCTCCCTGATGGGTGCCCGCGGTAACTCCGGAGTCATCACCTCGCAGATTCTGCGCGGCGTGGCCGAGGGTCTTGTCTCTGCCGACGAGCCTATTACGTCCGCCAACATTGCCTTCGCCTTCCGTCGTGCCGTCAAGGTTGCCTTCCAGGCTGTCCGCAAGCCCATCGAGGGCACGATCCTCACGGTCCTGCGCGATGTCTCGACCAAGGCCGATGAGTGCGAGAAGAAGAAGTTCTCGGCCGAGGATGCGCTCGATGCTATCGTCGTCGAGGCGTACCAGTCCGTCGCCCGCACGCCCGACCTGCTGCCCGTTCTGAAGGAGAACGGCGTGGTCGACTCCGGCGCCTTTGGCTTCGCCATCTTCCTTGAGAACTTTGTGGCTGCAGCACTTGGCCGCAGCACCGTTGTCGAGGATTTCTCCGCCACGTTTGATTCCGCTGTCTCTGCCCGCGACGCGGCCCTTGGTCGCGTTGAGATCGAGGCCAACGACGATTGGGAGGGCTCGGAGTTCCGCTACTGCAACGAGTTCCTGTTTAAGGCCGACGCCCCGTTTGACGAGGACGAGTGCCTTAAGTTCCTGGGTTCCATGGGCGACTGCGAGCTTCTCGTGGGCGCCTATCCCGACTACAAGATCCATGTGCACTCCAACACCCCCAACCTGGTGCTCGAGCACATGCTGCAGCTCGGTCAGATCTATGAGGTCTTTATCCACAACATGGAGATGGAGGCCCACGACCGTACCGCCAAGATCCACGAGGATCAGGAAAAGGCCGCCGAGCCCGCCAAGGCGCTGGGCTTTGTCGCCGTTGCCGCCGGTTCGGGCGAGGCCGACATCCTCAAGTCCCTCGGCGTTGACGTGATCGTCTCGGGTGGCCAGACCATGAACCCCTCGACCGCCGATCTGCTGGGCGCCGTCGACCAGGTCAACGCGACCTCGGTCATCATCCTGCCCAACAACGGCAACATCCGCATGGCTGCCGAGGCCGCTGCCTCTGCCTGCACCGATAAGAAGGTCGCCGTCGTTCCCACCAAGACCGTTCCCCAGGCGTTCTCCGCGCTGTTCGCCGTCCTGCCCGATTCCGAGCTCGAGGACGCCGTCGCCGCCATGGTCGACGCCATCAGCGAGGTCCGCGATGGCGAGGTCACCCGCGCCGTGCGCGATTCCAGCGCCTCGGACGGCTCTCCGATTCACTCCGGTGACGTCATGGGCATCATCGCCGGTTCCATCGACGTGGTCGGCTCCGATGTGAAACAGGTCACCCTCGACTGCATCAACCGTATGCAGGAGGAAGAGGAAGGCGACGCGCTGACGATTCTGGCCGGCGAGGAGCTGTCCGACGAGGCCTTCCAGGAGATCGTCGACGCCATCGAGGAGGCTCAGCCCGACTTGGAGATTGATGCCCATCGTGGCGAGCAGCCGCTCTATCCCGTGATCTTCTCGATCGAGTAGGCATCTGAGCATGTCCGAGCTATGCTCCGTGCCGCGCGTCTCGGAGCGCTTTGCCCAGAGCAATGCGCTCGGCGAGGATATCGCGCGACTCAAATATGTTTCGGGTAAACGTGAGGAGGCCCTTCGCCGTCTGGGAATCCGGACGGTGGGGGACCTCCTTCTCCATATCCCGCATCGATATCTGGACTTTACCCGCTCATGGTCCATCGAGATGGCGCCCATCGGGACCGTGTGCACCATCGTTGCCACGGTCGACCGCATTGTTCAAAAGCAGCCTCGTCCGCGCATGCAGGTGACCGAGGTATCGCTCGTGGATGACACGGGTGTGCTGCAGGTCGCCTTTTTCCGCCAGCCCTGGATTGCCCAGCAGCTTAAGCGGGGTGACCGTCTGGCCGTGATGGGTAAGGTCGAGTTTGCCTACGGCTTTAAGCAGATGGCCTCGCCGCATTTTGAAAAGCTTGAGGATGGTCGTGCCGCGGGTACCATTTTGCCGGTCCACTACGTAAGTGATGGCGTAAGCCAGGCATGGATGCGTCGCATTGTGAGCGGTGCTCTTGAGCTCGTCGGCAATCCCTTTGATCCCATCCCGGCACCGCTGCGCGCAAAGCGCAAGCTCATGAGCAATGCCCGTGCGCTTCGTTCGATTCACTTTCCCTCGAGTATGGCCGAGCGCGACATTGCGCGCCGCCGTTTGGCCTATGAGGAATGCCTGTACCTGCAGCTCGCGCTTCGTCTGCGCAATGACGGCGGCTTGGTCGAGGTGGTTCCCTACGCCCACACCGCGGGTGAGCACCTTGTTGCTCTTAGGCAGGCCCTGCTGTTTTCGCTGAGCGACGAGCAGGAGGCCGCATTCCAGGATATTTTGCACGATATGTGCGATGATACGCGCGTCATGAACCGTCTGCTGCTGGGCGATGTCGGTACCGGCAAGACGGCCGTTGCCGCCTGTGCGTTGGCCGTAGCCGTCGATAGCGGCACCCAGGCCTGCGTCATGGCGCCTACGGGCGTGCTGGCTCGTCAGTATGCCGATAAGACCGGCCCTTTGCTCTCTCAGGCCGGCATGTCTTGGGCGCTCCTGACGGGCGCCACGCCGGCGGCGGAGCGCGAGCTCATCCATTCGCAGTTGGAATCGGGCGAGCTTGACGTGCTCTTTGGTACGCATGCCGTGCTTTCCGAAGACGTGAATTTTAAGCACTTGTCGCTCGTGGTCATCGACGAACAACACCGCTTTGGCGTGGGCCAGCGCAATGCCTTGCGCGCGAAGGGTCCCGGCGCGGACCTGCTCGTCATGACGGCGACGCCCATCCCGCGCACGCTGGCGCTCTCGGTCTACGGCGACCTGGACACGAGCATCATTCGCCATCGTCCCGTCCCGGGTGCCGGCGTGACGACGCGCGTCCTTACCGAGTCGAGCCGCGACCTGGCCTATGGTGCCATCCGTGAGGCACACGAGAAGGGCCAGCAGGCCTACGTGATCTGTCCGCTTGTGGAGCCGAGTGACTCGGCCGACGAGCTCGAGGATGTGCCCGGTATCGCCCGTGACGACGAGGGCCGCGTGACCGTCCCCGTGCCGCTGCACGATACGGCAACCGAGCTCGACCGCCTGCGCCTGGCGCTGCCGGGTCTTACTGTCGAGCGCCTCCACGGCCGCATGCGGGCGGGGGAGAAGGATCGCGTGATCGACGCCTTTAAACGCGGCGAGATTGACGTGCTCGTCTCGACCACCGTGGTCGAGGTGGGCGTCGACGTGCCCAATGCCACCGTGATGGTCATCGAGAACGGTGAGCGCTTTGGTTTGGCCGCCCTGCATCAGCTTCGTGGACGTGTGGGCCGTGGTACCGTGGCGGGCACATGCCTGGTCATGACGCACTCCAAGGGCAACGGCGGTACATCGGCGGCACAAGATCGCCTGCAGTCGCTCGAGAAGACCGCAGATGGCTTTACGCTTGCACAGATGGACCTGCGACTTCGCCACGAGGGCGAAATCTTGGGTTACCGTCAGCATGGTGGCGTGACCCTGCGTTTTGTCGACCTTGATGCCGATGAGGAGCTCATCGAGTGGGCGCATTTGGACGCGGTCGAGCTCTTGCGGTATGCTAGTAATCTTGACTCTGTGGCGACGCGTCCCCTGCGCGATGCGGTCGCCAAGCGATATCGACATATTTTTAAGGAGGTCAGCGGAGGATGAGAATCATCGGCGGTGAATGGCGCGGTCGCAAGATCGAAGAACCGCGCGGTCGCGATGTTACGCGTCCGACGACCGACCGCGTGCGCGAGGCGTGTGCATCCATGGTCCTATCGGCCTTCGGCTTTGATTTGGACGAGGTTCGCGTACTGGATGCCTTTGGCGGCTCCGGTGCCCTAGGCATCGAGATGCTCTCGCGGGGCGCCCGTTCGCTCACGACGTTCGAGATCGATCGCAATGCCGCGAGGCTCATAACCAAGAATATCGAGTCGCTCTGTCGCGATCGCGCGCGTTGGCGTGTGGTGACGGGCGATGTCCTTGCGAGCGCTTCGCGCGGCCGCGTGCCGGGCGGCCCCTTCGATCTGGTCTTGCTCGACCCGCCCTATGCTTTTGGTGCCAAGCCGGTCGATGAGCTGCTGCAGAACCTGGCCCAGCAGGGTCTGCTCACCCCGGGCGCCTATGCTCTGTTTGAGCATGCTGCCGCCGACGCGGGTGCACATCCTGCCGGCTTTGTAACCGTGCGTGAGAAACGCTATGGCATCACCTCGGTCGATCTGCTCCGTTGGGTCGGCGAGGGCGAGGATGACGACATCGCCACCGATGCCGATGACAGCGACGGCACGACGTTTCAGGAGGATGCCCATGAGTGACACCATTAACCGCGTCATCGTTCCGGGTACCTTCGATCCCATCACGTTTGGCCATATCGACGTCATCCGCCGCGCCCGCCGCATTTTTCCCAGTGTGATCGTGGCCGTTGCCGAGTCGCAGGGCAAAAACGGCGTGGGCACCACGTTTACGCTCGATGAACGCGTGGCGCTGGCCCGTGAGGCACTCGGTGATATCGATGGCGTCGAGGTCCTGCCCTTTACCGGACTGCTCGTCGACTTTGCTCGCGAGCAGGGTGCCGGTGCCGTGGTCAAGGGCCTACGCGCCATGACCGACTTTGAGTATGAGCTGCAGCAAGCCGACCTCAACTACCGCTTGGATAACGAGCTGGAGTCCATCTTTGTCATGAGTGCTCCGCAGTATGGCTACATCTCGAGCTCGGTTGTACGCCAGATCGCCTCGCTCGGTAGTGATGTTTCGACGTTTGTGCCGGCTAATGTGGTCGAGGCGCTTAAACATCGCTTTTCGTGACGTTTTTTATTGCCAGGTGGCATGTGGTAAACTAGCACGATGATATGTTACCTATGAAAGGAGACCGGATGCCGGGCGAGAATTTTCCTGGCGACAGGATCGTGAGCCTTGTCGACGAGCTCGAGGGGCTCATCCAAGAGGCTAAGACGCCGTTCGGCAAGAACGCCCAGATGAAGGTCATCGATGCCGACGTCTTCTTTAACATCCTCGATGAGATCCGCATGAGCTATCCCGAGGAATGGCAGAAGTCCCGCCGTATCCTCAAAGAGCGCGAGGAGCTTATGGCTTCCGCCGCCGCTCAGGCCGATTCCATCATCGCCGACGCTCAGCAGCAGGCCCTCACTATTGCCGGTGAGCAGGAAATTGTTCGCCTTGCGCAGCAGCAGGCCGACGATATCCGCGACCGTGCCCAGCAGTATGAGCGCGAGACGCGCTATGCTGCCGAGGATTACGCCGAGCAGGTCTTTACGCACCTGGAGGAGAACCTCAAGAGTCTGACCGGCACCGTCACCCGTTGCCGCCAGCAGCTCAATGAGGGCGCCGCCCAGCAGAATGGTCAGTGGTAATGGCTGAGTTCCCGAGCGTTACCGTCGATCTTTCCGAGCAGCTCGAGTTTCCCGGAGACTCGTATCCGCTGACCGGTAAGGTCGATGTCGCTGCCTACACGGTGGGCGAGAAAGAGTACCAGCTGCAGGACGGTATCGACTATGACGTGGTCTTTACCAATGCCGGCACCGGTGTTCTGCTTACCGGCATGGTTCGCGCGCACGCCACCGGCGAGTGCGACCGTTGCCTGGAGCCTGCCTCGTTTGACATTGCCGGCGAGATCGAGGAGTTCTATCTCTTCCATGAGCCCGAGGACCCCGAGGCCTACGAAGACGGCTATGAGCTCTTGGGCGAGGATCGCGTCGTCGATCTGGGCGAGCCCATCAACGACGCCGTTGTCATGGACACGCCGTTTGTTGTGCTCTGCAAGCCCGATTGCCGCGGTCTTTGTCCCGTTTGCGGCGCCAATCTCAACGTGGAGCAATGCGATTGTGCTGCCCAAGCCGAGGCCGAATGGGCCGAAGCCACGGAAAATCCATTTGCAGCATTGAAGAATCTCAAGCTTGACGAGTAAAACTGTGGTAGTATCGCTACTTGCGCGTAATCGCCACACTGGATAGTTCATAAGGAAGGTCACTATGCCCGTACCTAAACAAAAGCAGGGTCGTATCCGCACTCACACCCGCCGTTCCGCCAACATGAAGATCTCGGCTGCGGCTCAGTCCACGTGCCCCCGTTGCGGTGCTGTCAAGCTCCCGCACCACGTGTGCCCTAGCTGCGGTTTCTACAAGGACCGCGAGGTTATCGTTACCGAGTAACGGTATACTCTGGATACGATGCCGTTCCAACTGGAACCACAATGGCCGGCTCATTGAGTCGGCCATTTTTGTATAAGGAGCATGTATATGAGTAACGTTCGCGTTTGTGTAGACGTTGTGGGTGGAGACGAGAAGCCGCAGGTTGTCCTCGACGGTATTGAGGCTGCACTTGCCGCCGATCCCGATATCGAGGTCTTGGCAGCTGGTCCCGCCGAAATCGTCAATCCCTTTGCAGCTTCCCATGCACGTGTTGAGGCCCTTGAGGCGCCTGACGTTATCGCCATGGATGACGATCCCATTCGCGCCGTGATGACCAAGCGTAAGTCGTCGATCGTGCTTTCTTGCCGCGCCATTAAGAAGGGCAACGCGGATGCGTTCTTCTCCGCCGGCTCCACCGGTGCCATGACCGCCGCCGCCACCGCCTATGTGACGCCGTTTAGGTATCAGGCCGAAGGCAAGAAGCAGCCGGTGCGTCCCTGTCTGACCAATGCGCTGCCCAATCGCGCCGGCGGTCTGACGGTGCTGTGCGACATGGGTGCCAACCCCGATGTGGAGGTCGATGACATGGTGCGTTTTGCCCAGATGGGTAGCGCCTATGCCCGCGTCGTCCTGGGCATCGAGCATCCTCGCGTGGGCCTGCTTGCCAATGGCACCGAGGATGAGAAGGGCTCCAACTTTACCAAGGCCTGTTTCCCTGCTATGAAGGCCGCCGTTCCCGGCTTTGTTGGTAACTGCGAGGGCACCGACCTCACCTCAGGTAACTTCGATGTCGTCGTTGCCGATGGCATGTCGGGTAATATCGCTCTCAAAGCTACCGAGGGCGCTGCCAAGTTTTTGCTGCAGGAGCTCAAGGGCGCCTTTATGGCCTCGCTCGGCACCAAGATCGCCGCGCTGCTCATCAAAAAGCAGATGCGCGAGATTAAGGCCAAGCTCTCTGGCGACGCCAAGGGCGGCGCGATTCTTCTGGGCCTGCGCGGCGTGGTCCTGATCGGCCATGGCGCCACCTCGGTCGAGGCTGTCAAAAACGGTACGCTCGCGGCGGCCGAAGCCGTGCGCGCCGGGCTGGTCGAGAATGTCGCCAACTCTATGGACAGTATCGTTTTGTAAGAGCGAGTTAGAGCGCTGTTATGTGCTTCGCGGCGCACGTCGTGGGGTAGAATCAGAACCGTGTCTTGGTACCGCCCGGGCGGTACCATTCTTTTGGTATTCATGTACTATGAGAGGAAGCGCTATGGACCGCTCCGAAATCTTCGACAAGATCGCCGAGGTCGCTGCTGACGTTCTGGGCGTCGATGTTGCCGAAATTAGCGAGGAGACCACCTTTGACGACCTCGATGCCAACTCGCTCGAGCGCCTGCAGCTGGTTACGGCTATCGAGGACGAGTTCAACCTCGAGATCGATGACGAGACCCTGCTCTCGCTCAACTCTGTCGCCGACGCCGTCGACGCTATCGAAGCTGCCAAGGAGGCCTAAGTCTTGGCTTTATCCGAACGACTTACGCGCGCCCAGGAAATCCTGGGCCACGAGTTCAACAATAAGGTGCTGCTGCGCGCGGCCCTTACGCATCCCTCGGCAGTCGAGGGCCAGCCGGTTTCTGCCAGCTATGAGCGCCTTGAGTTCTTGGGCGATTCCATTTTGGGCGCTGTGGTCGCACGCTCCCTGTTTGAGTCCTATCCCGAGTTTGACGAGGGCAAGCTCACTCGCTTGAAGGTGTCGCTCGTCTCGGGCGCCACGCTATCCGAGGTTTCTCACGAGTTGGGCATCGACGACATCATTATCTTTGGTGCCTCCGAGACCGGTACCGGTGCGCGCGGCCTGCATTCGGCCCTCGAGAACGTCTATGAGTCGCTCGTGGGCGCGCTGTACCTGGATGCCGGCTGGGACGTTGCGGCGGAGTTCATTCACCGTACGCTTAAGCCGCATTTGGCTTCCGAGCGTGCCGAGCATCCTGCGAACCCCAAGTCGTTTTTGCAGGAGTGCGTGCAAGCCGACGGTCACGAGCCCCCGGCGTACAAGCTCGTTGGCTCCGAGGGCCCGGCGCATGCGCCCACCTTTACCGCTGTGGTTTTGATCGATGGTATTCGCCAGGGTCGCGGCTCCGGCTCCTCAAAGAAGGAAGCCGAGGGAGCTGCCGCGCTTGAAGCGCTCGACCGCATGGGTTACACCACCAACGGCGTGATTCTGAACAAGAAGCACGTGTAAGCGAGGAACCGTGTATCTCAAGTCCCTTACGCTCAAGGGGTTCAAGTCGTTTGCCGACCGCGCCCATATGACGTTTGAGCCGGGCCTGACCGTCATCGTCGGTCCAAACGGCTCGGGAAAATCGAACATCTCTGACTCGATTCTGTGGGTCCTGGGCGAGCAGAGCGCCAAGCAGCTGCGCGGCCAGGCCATGGAGGATGTCATCTTCTCGGGCTCGTCGGCGCGCAAGCCGGTGGGTGTCGCCGAGGTCACGCTGGTGCTCGATAACTCGGACCATATGTTGCCCGTCGACTTTGACGAGGTCGCCATCACCCGTCGCATGTATCGCTCGGGCGAAAGCGAGTACCTCATCAACTCGAGTCCGTGCCGCCTGATGGACATTCAGGACATCCTGCACGATTCGGGCCTGGGCAAGGATACGCATTCCATCATCAGCCAGGGCAAGCTCGACGCCATTTTGCAGAGCCGCCCCGAGGAGCGTCGCGCCCTCATCGAGGAGGCCGCCGGCATTTCCAAGCACAAGCGCCGCAAGGAGCGAGCGCTCAAAAAGATTAAGTCGATGGACGAGCACCTGATGCGTGCCCGCGACATCAATAAGGAAATCGCCCGTCAGCTGCGACCGCTGGAGCGTCAGGTCGATCGCGCGCGCAAGTACAAAGAGCTGTCCTCGCGCGCGAACGAGCTTACGCAGATGCTGGCTGTCGATGAGCTTCGTTCGCTGCAGTCGCAGTGGAACGACCTGGAGAGCCGCTCCAAGGAAGGTGCTGCCGAGCTGGAGCTTGCGCAGTACCGCCTGGGTGAGAAAGAGCGCGAGCTCGAGAAGCTCCAGGTTATGCTTGAGGAAAAGGGCCTGTTTGTGGGCGACTTGGGCGAGCAGCGCCGCCATATGCAAGATGTGGTCGGCCGTATTAACTCCGACATGCGCCTGCTCGAGGAAAAGGGTCACAACATGGTGTCGCGCCTGTCTGACATGCGCGGGCAGATTTCGAGCTCCGAGCATCAGCGTCGTCGCGTGGTCGAGGAGCTCGAGGACGCGCGTGCGCAGCTTGAGGAAGTGACCGGCGCGCACATGCAGGCCCAGGAGGACGTTGACGCCGCTGGTCCTGCCGCCGCAGAGCTCCACGAGCGGCGCGTGGCGCTCGACAATCAGATTTCGCAGCTTACGCGTGAGCAACGCGATGTGCAGCGCGTGGCCGACAACGCCGCGCTCGAGCTCGCCAAGGTGAAGGACTCGCTGAGCAATGCCGAGGTCGAGGACAACATGTATGCCTCGCGCCTGGAGCAGATCGACGAGCAGCTCGAGGAGGTCATGGCTTCGCTCGAGAGCCGTCGCGACCGCGCCGAGGAGCTTGAGGGCGCTCTTGAGGAAGCGCGCCAGGCTCAGGTCGATGCGCGTGAGGCCACCGAGACGGCACGCGCGGCCCTGAAGGACCTGCGTGCCCGTGAGAGCGAGGCACGCAACAAGTTATCCGAGGTGCGCTCGGAGCTTGCCAGCCAAAAGAAACTCGATGCCCGCATGGCCGACAGCTCGCCGCTCGTGAGCCGTCTGGTGGGTGCGCTGGGCGACGATGTCTTGGGTCGTCTGGGCGACGTGCTGGAGGCCCCGCGCGAGCTTGAGGGCCTGGTTGAGCAATTGCTCGCCGGCGATATCGATGCGCTGCTGTTTGATGACGCCGCCACGCTTGAGCGTGCCGGTCGTGCGGCTCTGGACCAAAAGAAGGCCTCGGGCGAGGCACTGCTGGTGGCGCGCGGCGTGAGCGGCTCTACCGCCGCTGAGGGCGCCTCCGGTACCCGTCTGGTTGATCGTCTGTCCGTGCGCGCAGGCTACGGTCCCGTCGTCGAGGCGCTGCTCGGCGGCTATTACGTCGTTGACGATCTTGCTGCCGCGCTGTCGGCGCCGGTCGTTGAAGGCGTGACTTACGTGACCCCCGATGGCGCCCGCGTCGCCTGCGGCGGCCTGGTGCGCGTGGGGCTTGATGCCGGCGAGGCTTTGGGTGCCTTGGAGCGCAAGCGCCGCATCCGTGAGCTCGAGGGCCTGGAACCCGATCTGGCTGCCATCTTTGAGCATGCTTCGGACCAAGTCGTCGAGGCCAACGTTGCCGTCGAGGAGGCCCGTGCCGCCGAGGGCGATGCCGCCGGTGAGATCGCCCGTCTTGAGGGCGAGCGCCGCTCGCTGCTCTCCGAGATCGGCCGCTTGGAGCAAAGCGCCAACAATGCCGAGGTCGAGCGCGTGCGCATCTCCAAGCGCCGCGAGCAGGCTGCCGAGGCCGTTCGTGCCGCGCGCCCGCGCGTTGACGAGCTCACCCGTTCGCGTGACGAGGCGCGTGCACAGGCAAGCGACCTGGGTCTCCAGATTGCCGAGGCCAACGATGAGCTCGATCGCGTTCGCCGTGACGATTCCGAGGCCGCCGGTAAGCTCGCCGATGCCAAGGTGCGCCTGGCCCAGACGAGCGAGCGCCTGCGTTCGCTGAAGGGCCGCGTGCCCGACCTTGAGCATCGTCTTGAGGGCATCGACCGTCGTATCCGCGGAACACGCCAGGCTTCGCGCTCGCTCGAGCTGCTGCGCCTGCGCGTCGACCCCATGCACGAACGCTATTCTGCCCTGTTGGAACGCGCGTCGGATTGGGCAGCGCGCCTGCGTGACCAGGCCTCTCTGGAGGAGGCGGACTCCGCTTCGCTCAAGAAGACCATCGAGGATGCCAAGGCAGAGGTTGCCCGCGCTAAGGAGCGAGTCGATACCGCCTCCGCCGCGCAAAACGAGTTCAAGGTCGCGCGTGGCAAGCTCGAGGTGCAGGTCGAGGCTGCCATCAAGGCCATTACCGCCGATGGCACGACGGTGCTCGAGGAAGCGCTCATGCTTCCGGCGCCCACGGACCGCGATGCCGCCGAGCGCGAACTCAACCAGCTTGTGCGCCAGATCAACAACCTTGGTCCCGTTAACCAAGTTGCCATGGAGGAGTACGAGCAGCTCAAGCGCCGCGCCGACTACATCGAGGAACAGCTGGCCGATCTGGAGAGCGCGCGCAAGGCGCTCACCAAGATCACGGTGGCCATTGATCGCAAGATGCGGAAGGCCTTCCTGGTGACGTTTGAGAAGGTCGACGCGAACTTCCGCGAGATCTTCGCTATGCTCTTCCCGGGCGGCCAGGCTCATCTGGAGATGACCGATCCCGAGCATCCTGCCGAGACGGGTATCGAGGTCGTGGCGCAGCCGCGCGGCAAGCGCATCACCAAGATGATGCTCATGTCGGGCGGCGAGAAGAGTCTGACGGCGCTCGCCCTGCTTTTTGCCGTGTACCGCACACGTACGGTTCCGTTCTATGTGCTGGACGAGGTCGAGGCGGCGCTTGATGACGCTAACCTGTCCAAGCTCATCGGAGCCCTCGATGTGCTGCGTTCCGATACGCAGCTCTTGGTTATCTCGCATCAGCGCCGTACTATGGAGGACGCTGACGTCCTCTATGGCGTCTCGATGCAAGCCGACGGCGTCAGTCGCGTCGTCTCGCAAAAACTCGATCGCGAAACCGGAAAGGTCGTGAATGCATAATGGGATTCTTCGATGCTCTCTCGCGCGGACTTGAGCGCAGCCGCGAGGCCCTCAACGAGGTCTTCTACTTTGGCGGTGAGGTCGACGAGGATTTTTGGGAGGACCTGGAGGACACCCTCGTAATGGGTGACATGGGCGCCGAGGTCGCTATCAAGGTCTCCGATGACCTGCGCGATGCCGCGGCCAAGAAGAACCTCAAGACCGCTCCGCAGCTTCGCCGCGCCCTGGCCGAGCAGCTTGAGCAGCACTTTGTGCCCATCGAGCGAGATCCGTTCTCCGATACGCCGAGCTGCGTGCTGTTTGTGGGCATTAACGGTGCCGGCAAGACCACGACGGTCGGTAAGATCGCGAGCGCCATGGCTGCCCGCGGCAAGAACGTGGTGATCGGTTCGGCCGACACCTTCCGCGCCGCCGCCATCGAGCAGCTTGATGTGTGGGGCCAGCGCGCTGGCGTCCCCGTCATCAAGCGCGACCGCGGCTCCGACCCGGCAAGTGTTTGCTACGACGTGCTCGACGAGGCCGACAAGCGCGGCAGCGACCTGGTGCTTATCGATACCGCCGGCCGTCTACACACGAGCCCTGAGCTCATGCGCGAGCTTGCCAAGGTGGTCAATGTGACCCGTAAGCGCGCCGCCAATATGGCCGCCGGTCCCATGCCGGTTTCGGTCGTGCTTGTGATCGACGCCGCGACGGGCCAAAACGGTCTGAACCAGGCGCTCGAGTTTAACGAGGCGCTGGGCCTGGACGGTATTATCATGACTAAGCTCGACGGCACGGCTAAGGGCGGCATCGCCATGGCCGTGGCCGAGAAGCTCAAGCTCCCGATCCTGCGCATCGGCGTGGGCGAGCAGGTCGATGACCTGCAGGAGTTCAATGCCAAAGATTTCTGCCGCGCCCTGGTGGGCGAGTCCAATTAAGGAGTGACTAGTGTTTGATTCCCTGAGCGATCGCCTCAACGACACATTTGACCGCCTGCGCGGCAAGGGCAAGCTGACCGAGGCCGATATTACTTCGGCCATGCGCGATATTCGCATGGCGCTGCTCGAGGCCGACGTTAACTTTAAGGTTGTCAAGGAGTTCGTCGCCAAGACTAAGGAGCGCTGCATGACCGCAGAGGTCATGGAGTCGCTCTCTCCGGCGCAAAACGTCGTCAAGATCGTGCTCGACGAGCTTACCGAGATGCTCGGCTCCACCGAGAGCAAGCTCGTCTTTAGCAACCGTATTCCCAATGTCATCATGCTCGTGGGCCTGCAGGGCTCCGGTAAGACCACGGCTGCCGTAAAGCTGGCCTACCTGCTCAAGAAGCAGGGTCGCTCGCCGTTGCTCGCCGCGTGCGACGTCTACCGTCCCGCCGCTGCCGACCAGCTGGCCACGCTCGGTGGCGAGATCGGCGTGCCAGTCTTCCGCGGTGACGGCGCGCACCCGGTCGACATTGCCAAGGGTGCCATCCAGGAGGCCGTCGACCACCTGCGCGATGTGGTCATCGTCGATACCGCCGGTCGTCTGCAGATCGACGAGCAGATGATGCAGGAGGCCGTGGATATCAAGAAGGCTGTCAAGCCCGATCAGGTGCTGATGGTCGTCGATGCCATGACCGGCCAGGATATCGTCAACGTCGTCTCGACCTTCGCCGAGCGCACCGACTTTGACGGCGTGATCATCTCCAAGCTCGATGGCGACGCTCGTGGCGGCGGCGCGCTTTCCGTGCGCCAGGTGACCGGCAAGCCCATCAAGTTCGTGAGCATGGGCGAGAAACCCGATTCGCTTGAGCCGTTCTACCCCGATCGTATGGCCAAGCGCATTCTGGGTATGGGCGACGTTGTCGGAATTATCGAGAAGGCCCAGGAGGCCGCCGATGCCGAGCAGCTCGAGGCCGCCGAGCGCATGCTGCGCGAGGGCTTCACCATGAATGACATGCTCGACCAGATGAAGGCCGTCAAGAAGATGGGCGGCATGAAGGGCATCCTGGGCATGCTCCCCGGCGGCCAGCGTGCGCTCAACCAGATGGGCGGCAACCTGGACGAGGGCATCTTCGACAAGAACGAGGCCATCATCATGTCGATGACCAAGGAGGAGCGTCTGCGTCCTTCCATCATTAACGGCCAGCGCCGTGCCCGCATTGCCAAGGGCGCCGGCGTGACTCCCACCGAGGTCAATAGCCTTATGAAGCAGTGGGGCGAGATGAACAAGATGATGGGCCGCATGCGCACGATGGCCAATCAGGCTCAGGCCGGCGGCAAGAAGGGCAAAAAGGGCAAGAAGGGCAAGAAGATGCGCATGCCCAATATCCCTGGCCTGGACGCTATGGGTCTGGGCGGCATGGGCGGCCTGGGTACGGGCGGCCTCAAGTCCGATATGGACCTGCTGCGCCAGATGGAAGCGCAGATGCGCAATAAGAAATAACGACTGGTTGAGTCGTGTATGGCGAAGGCCGCCTGGATCGTATTCCAGGCGGCCTTCGCCGTTCGTTCGCAGGTTGTCGCACGCGCGGAAGCGTGTTGACGTTGAGATGCTTGCCGTTAGTGGCAGCCGCAGCCCTCGTGGCCCTCGTGCTCGTGATGGCCGTGGCAACCACAGGATTCGCCGTGCTCATGGGCGTGCTCGTGGTCATGGCCATGGCAGTCGCAGGTGGCCTCGTCGTTCTGTGCGAGCGTGCCGGCAATGAGGGCCTCGACGCAGGCATCGCAGCTGCCCTGGGCGCCCGCATAGACCGTGATGCCGGCTTGGGCAAGCGCGTTGATAGCGCCGCCGCCGATACCGCCGCAAATGAGCGTGTCAACGCCACCGTTGGCAAGCAGGCCCGCCAAGGCGCCGTGGCCGGTGCCACCGGTGCCTACGACCTGCTCGTTGAGCACCTTGCCATCCTGGATGTCGTAGATCTTGAACTGCTCGCTGCGGCCAAAGTGCATAAAGATGTTGCCGTTGTCGTACGTCGTTGCCACCCTCATGGTGCCGACCTCCTTTGCTGGCCATGCGGCCGTCGTCGTGGCGATGGGGGAGTACGCGATATTGCCGCCCGCGATGACGAGCGCTCGTCCGTTGACCAGCGCTTCGGCCACCTTGCGATGCGCGCGGCTGCAGATTGCCGCCACCGTGGCGCGGGCAATGCCCATGCACTGGGCGACTTCCTCCTGATTGAGGCCTTCCAGGTCGCATAGGCGCAGGACCTCGAGCTCGTCGACCGTCATGTCGATGGCATCTCCGCTGGCAAGGCCGTCGGGGGTAAAACCGCGATATTCGGGGATGATCCCTACGCGGCGTAGTTTCTCGCGTCTTCCTGCCATACACCCTCCAAATCTGACATATGTCAACAATAAGATAGCGCGCGAGCTGAACCGTGCAAGGCATTTTTGGCATATGTCAGAAAATGAGGGCTTATTTTTGGGCTGTGGGGCCGCGTGCGCCTGGGCTACAATGAATTTCGCTTATAGGCGACTGACAGGAGGGTCAATGAGCAAGGCTGATCAACAGTTTGTAACCATGTGCCGCGATATCTTGGACCATGGCACCACCACCGAGGGCCAAAAGGTCCGACCGGTGTGGGAGGACGGCACCCCTGCCTATACCATTAAAAACTTTGGCGTTACGGCTCGCTACGACCTGCGTGAGGAGTTCCCCGCGCTCACACTGCGTCGCACGGCGCTTAAGTCTGCCATGGACGAGATCTTGTGGATCTATCAAAAGAAGTCAAATAACGTCCATGACCTTAACAGCCATATTTGGGACGAGTGGGCCGACGAGACTGGCTCCATCGGCAAGGCCTACGGGTACCAGATTGGGCAGAAAAGCCATTATGCCGAGGGTGACTTTGACCAGATGGACCGCGTGCTGTACGACCTTAAGAACACGCCGTACAGCCGTCGCATTATGACCAACACCTACGTGTTTAGCGACCTGTCCGAGATGCACCTGTATCCGTGCGCCTACAGCGTGACCTATAACGTGACCCAGCGCCCGCAGGACGATAAGCCCACACTCAACATGATTCTCAACCAGCGCAGCCAAGATATTTTGGCCGCCAACAACTGGAATGTGTGCCAGTACGCCATCTTGCTGATGATGGTCGCGCAGTCGGTCGATATGATTCCCGGCGAGCTGCTGCATGTGATTGCCGATGCCCACATTTACGACCGTCATGTCGATATCGTCCGTGAACTTATCGAGCGTCCGCAGTTTGCGGCGCCTAAGGTAACACTTAACCCCGATGTGCACGATTTCTATGCGTTTACGACCGACGACCTGATCGTCGAGGGCTATGAGCACGGCCCGCAGGTCAAGAACATTCCCATTGCGGTGTAGGTGGCGCTCATGACGTGTAAGCTTTCTGCCATTGTCGCCGTGTGTGACGATTGGGGCATTGGGTGCGAGGGCGACATGGTGGTGTCCAATCGCGCCGACATGCGCCATTTTGTGGCCTGCACCAAGGGTTGCCCGGTCATCATGGGGCGCAAGACGCTACTGAGTTTTCCCGGCGGGCGCCCGCTCAAGAACCGCCGCAATATCGTGCTTACCCGCGACGAGGATTTTGCGGTCGAGGGCGTTGACGTGGTACATAGCGTTGACGAAGCGCTCGCCACGGTAGCCGATGAACCCGTTGCGTGGGTGATCGGCGGCGGCGAGGTCTATCGGCAGTTTTTGCCGTATTGCGCCGAGGCCGAGGTCACGCACAACCACTGTGTCCATCCCGTGGATACGCATTTTCCCAATTTGGATGCCGATTCTACTTGGGAAGTTGCGCGGCGCGAAGGAGTTGCCACGATTGCCTCGGGCGAGGGCGATGAGGGTGTCGATTATGAGTTCGTGACGTATCGTCGCGTTGAGGCGTAAATCTCCTATTTGCCCACGGTATTATCGGGTTGGAATGAGGAAGGGGCGGCGCCTGGCGTCGCCTCGTTTGATATAGATGTTGCTGTAAGAAGGGTACGGGCTTGCTGTTATGACTGATGCCGTTGAGGTGCTGCGAATTGACTCGCTTACGGATGAGCGGCTCGACGCCTACGTGCGACTGACCGAACGCGAGCTACGCTGCGTGCTTGAGCCGCAAAAGGGCATCTTTATCGCAGAGAGTGCCAAGGTTATCGAGCGCGCGGTGCGTGCCGGATATGAGCCGGTGAGCTTTCTTTTGGGCGAACGCTGGCTCGACCAGATGATGCCGCTGTTTGAGCGCCTGGTTGTGCGCGAGGACGCCGGCCCTGTTCCTGTGTTCGTTGCCTCCATGGAGCTCATGGAGAAATTGACGGGCTTTAACGTGACGCGCGGTGCGCTCGCGGCGTTTCGTCGCCCGCGGCAGATTCCAGTCGATGAGTTCTTGGGCGGCGTCGTCGAGGCGGCGGGGGAGCGTCCGGTGCGTGTGTGCGTGCTCGAGGGCATTGTCGACCACACCAACGTCGGCGCGATTTTCCGCTCGGCCGCCGCGCTCAATGTCGACGGCATTCTGGTGAGCCCTACGTGCTGTGACCCGCTGTACCGTCGCTCGGCCCGCGTGAGCATGGGGACCGTGTTTCAAGTGCCGTGGACGCGTATTGGCAGTGAGGCGCGCGTGTGGCCGCATGACGGCCTGGCGGCGCTGCACGATGCCGGTTTTTCGTGTGCCGCCATGGCGTTGACGGACGATTCAGTGTCGTTGGATGATCCCGCGCTCCAGGAGATTGACCGCCTGGCAATCTTTATGGGCACCGAGGGTGCCGGCCTGGGCGCCAAGACCATCGCGGGCTGCGACCGGGCCGTGCGCATTCCGATGGCGCACGGGGTCGATTCGCTCAACGTGGCCGCGGCGAGTGCCGTCGCCTTTTGGCAGCTGTGCCCGCATGTGAGCAATGAGTATCACTACCAGCCGGGTTTGTATCACTAGGCAGATAGTTCGCACCGGGCTCTGACTCGGGGTGTTTCGGTCGACGCCGGTCGGTGCTAAGCTGCTATTGGTTTTGGCCTTAAATTGCCGTTTTGTTGTTTGACGTATGCTGGTGGGGAGGGCGTGTGGCTAAGAAATCTACGGCTATCGATGTAACGCAGGGTGTTATTTGGCAGCAGCTGCTTTCGCTGTGCGTTCCCATCTTTTTTAGTTCGTTTTTTCAACAGGCCTACACGCTTATCGGTACCTATATCGTCGGCCAGTTTGGCGGCAAGCTTGCACTGGGTGGCATTCAGGCCACGATGGTGCTCACCGAGCTCTGCATTGGCTTTTGCGTTGGCGTCGGCGCCGGCTGCGCGGTCATTACCGGTCAGTATTTTGGCCAGCACGATGATGAGCGACTGAGTCGTTCGGTCCATACGGCCATGACCCTCGCGCTGGTGGGCGGTATCGTTTTCTCGATTCTTGGCATAGTGTTCGTTGAGCCCATGCTGGTGCTTATGAACACACCGCATGAATTATTGGCCGAGGGCGTGGCCTATGCTCGTTGCTATTTTGCCGCTATGGTTGCGGCGCTGCTGCTCAATATGGGAACAGCACTGCTGCGCGCCGTGGGCGACACGCGCGGACCTGCTGTGATCATCGCTTCCGGCTGCCTCGTTAATGCGGTGCTGGATGTCATCTTCGTTGCCGTGCTTCATATGGAGGCTCTGGGCTGCGGCATCGCGGTGGCGCTGACCATTTGCTCCAACGCCACGATGATCGTGATTCGCATGATGCACGCACCGGGTGCGTGGCGGCTTTCGCTGTCCAAACTCGGCATTGATCCTGGCATTTGTAAGAGCATGATCTCGTGTGGTCTGCCGCTTGGTTTTCAGTCTGCTGCGTATTCGATTTCCAACGTTTTGATTCAGGTGTCGGTCAACTCGTTTGGCGCCGATGTCACCACGGCGTGGGGTCTTTCGGGCCGCTTAGATGGCATTGTCTGGATGGTTACCGAGGCGCTTGGCGTTTCGATCACCACGTTCTCGGCACAGAACTTTGGAGCGCGCAACTACGAGCGCATGCGCAAGGGCTACCATACTTCGCTCGTGCTGTCGTTTATGCTCATTGGTGGCCTGTCTGCCGTGCTGCTGGTGTTCTCGGGTCCGTTGTCGCGTCTGTTTGTCGACGATGCTTCGATTTCGGCGTATACCACGACGATCCTTCATTTTATCGCGCCGTTCTACGCGATCTACTCGATTATCGAAAACGCGTCGGGCTCCATTCGCGGTGCCGGTGTGAGCTTGCAGCCCATGCTGCTCACGATTTTTGGCACCGTCGTGCTCAGGGTGATCTGGGTGTTTGCGATCATGCCGTTTGATCCGTCGCTTGAGCACCTGCTATTGGTTTACCCCGTAACCTGGCTCATCACGGCCACGATGTTTACCATCTACCACCACAGCGGCAACTGGCTCGGCCGCGCCACCGCCAAATGATCCGTATGAGACGGAGGAAAACGGATCATTGCTTTCCGTCGTGATGTCGATGATCCGTTTTCCTCCGTCCCCTTCGGATCAATTAGTATTCGATGCCTTGGCGGGCTAGGAGGCCTTCGTCGAAGTAGTGTTTGACGGGGCGCATTTCGGTGACTAGGTCGGCGAGGTCCGCGAGAGGCAGCAGCCCGCGGCCGGTGAGCACGAGCTCCGTGGTGGCAGGCTTCAGCGCGATCAGCCCCTCCACATCCTCGCGCGTCACGAATCCGCGGCGCATCGCTTCGCCGAGTTCGTCCAAAATCAGAACGTCGACCTGTGATATCTGCTCGCGTGCGAGCTCCATGATCTGCTCGGCGCAGGCCTCGGGTGTGTCGCGATCGGCCTGTACAATGCGCAGTCCCAGGCGCGGCGCGGCGTCGTGCTCGGCGCAGTGCAGCTTCTTGGCAAACTGCAGCATGAGTACGTCGAGCCCATAACCTTTGGCGCGCATCGCCAATCCCAGCGCAGCCGTGGTTTTGCCCTTGCCGTCGCCCGTATAGATCTGAACCTTGCCGACTTCAAGTGATGCCATCTCTGTCCTTTCGTGCCCGGCGTCGGTTTATCGCCGTCCGGGTTGGGTATTCTAGTTAGCATTATCAACCCCAGTAGATGGAGTTCAAGCAGATGGAGATGGATGACAACAAACGTAGACGGAATATGATCCTCTACGTGCTCATCGCCTTCGTCGTCTACCTCGTGCTCTCGACCGTTCTGTTCCCCAACATCGGTCACACGCAGCAGATTACGAAGACCGATTACTCGACGTTTGTCAAAGCGCTCGATAAGAAGAGCGTTGACAAGGTTGAGTACAACACGGACGATTACACGATTTATTACACCAAGAAGGGCGAGGACGAGAACATCGCCTACAAGACGACCGGTGTGCCGAATGATGCGGGCTTTACCGATCGCGTGCTTGAATCTGGCGCCTCGCTTGAGTCGGTCGTTCCCGATAAGAACTCGGGTCTGATGACCTACTACCTGCTCACCCTCATTCTTCCCATGGCGATTTTCTTCCTCATCGGCTGGTGGCTCAACCGCCGTATGAAGAAGGCCATGGGCGATGACGGTCCGTCGATGAACTTTGGCGGTGGTGGCTTTGGCGGCGGCGGACTGGGTAAGTCCGGCGCTCGCGTTATCGCCTCCAAAGATGTGGGCGTGACCTTTAAGGATGTTGCAGGCCAGGAAGAGGCCAAGGAATCCCTTAAGGAGGTCGTCGACTTTCTGGAGAAGCCGCAGCGCTACGAGGAGATCGGCGCCAAGCTGCCGCGCGGTGCCCTCCTTGTCGGCCCTCCGGGTACCGGTAAAACCTTGCTTGCCAAGGCTGTTGCCGGCGAGGCGGGCGTTCCGTTCTTTAGCATTTCGGGCTCTGAGTTCGTCGAGATGTTTGTCGGCCGCGGCGCCGCTAAGGTTCGCGATCTGTTTAAGCAGGCCAAGGAAAAGGCCCCGTGCATCGTGTTTATCGACGAGATCGACACGATCGGCAAGAAGCGCGATGGCGGCGGCTTTAGCGGCAACGACGAGCGCGAGCAAACGCTCAACCAGTTGCTGACCGAGATGGACGGCTTTGATAACCACAAGGGCATCGTCGTCCTCGCCGCTACCAACCGCCCCGACAGCCTTGACCCGGCCTTGCTGCGCCCCGGTCGTTTTGACCGCCGCATCCCCGTCGAGCTGCCCGACCTGACCGGCCGTAAGAACATCCTCGAGCTGCATGCGAAGAGCGTGAAGACGCAGCCACCGATCGACCTGTCCGCGATTGCCCGCGCCACGCCCGGCGCCTCGGGCGCCGACCTGGCCAACATCATCAACGAGGGCGCCCTACGTGCCGTCCGCGAGGGGCGCAAGCGTGCCACGCAGGACGATTTTGAGGAGTCGGTGGAGGTCGTTATCGCCGGACAGCAGCGTAAGTCCACGGTGCTGTCCGACCACGAGAAGCAGGTCGTTTCCTACCACGAGATCGGCCATGCTATCGTCGCCGCCCGCCAGAAGGGGTCTGCGCCGGTCACCAAGATTACCATCGTGCCGCGCACGAGCGGCGCTCTGGGCTATACCATGCAGGTTGAGGAGGATGAGCGCTTCCTGACCACACGCCAGGAGGTCCTGGACAAGCTCGCCGTCTACTGCGGCGGACGTGCCGCCGAGGAGCTCATCTTTGGTGAGATGACGACCGGCGCCGCCAACGATATCGAGCAGGCTACCAAGCTCGCCCGCAACATGGTGACGCGCTTTGGTATGTCCGATGAGTTTGGCATGATGGCGCTCGGTACCGTGCAGAATGCGTATCTCAACCAGGACACGTCGCTCACCTGCGCCCCCGGTACGGCCGAGCGCGTGGACGCAATTGTCGCCAAGCTGATCGAGGACGCGCACGACCGCGCTCTGCAGATCCTGAAGGAGAACAAGTTCAAGCTCCACGAGCTGGCTCGTTATCTGTACAAGAAGGAGACGATCACGGGCGAGGAGTTTATGAATCTCCTCACGCGCGAGAATCCGCTGATGCCGAAGCAGCAGTAATACTGGTTGCGCAGTCTCAATCGCCCCATTTGAGTGTCCATCTCAAATGGGGCGTTTTGCGTAGGGAGAGTTGTATATGAAGATCGTGGTAAGTGCCTGCTTGATGGGCGAGAGCTGCAAGTATAACGGGCTCGACAACTATCATCGAGAGTTGGTCGAGGCCTGCGAGCGCACGGGGACCGAGGTCCTCTTGGTGTGTCCTGAGGTCTTTGGGGGTCTTCCCACGCCGCGCAAGCCGTCCGAGATTGTGAACGGCGAGGTTCGTACCTGCGAGGGCATCTCGGTTGATCGCGAATTTCGCCTGGGTGCCCAACGTGCGCTCGATATGTGCGAGCAGGCGGGCGGACCGGAAGAGATAGTCGCGTGCATCCTTCAGGACCGCAGCCCCTCGTGCGGTGCGGGTCACATCTACGACGGCACCTTTAGCGGTACGCTCACCGCGGGCAACGGCGTTTTCGTTGATCTGTTGCTGCGTCACGGCTACCGCGTCATTCCGGCGAGTGAGTTCGACCCCAGCATACTGGAGCAATAAAAAACCACCACAAAGGTGCCTGTCCCCTTTGTGGTGGTTTTGGGCTAGACCTAGAGGGTGTGGCCGTAGGCGTTGGCGGCCTTGATGGCGGCGGCGAACTTCTCGTCGGTGAAGGGCTCCGGGTTGCCTTGCTTCCACTCGTTGGTGGCGTGCGCGTACTCGCACAGGGCCGGGATATCGGACTCGGAAAGCCCGACCTGCTCAAGTGTCACGGGCAGCCCCATCTGCTTGTTAAAGGCAGCATAGCGCTCAAGGTTCTCGGTGTCGCCCGTATAGGCAAACAGCACGAGTACGCCCAGGCTCACGACCTCGCCGTGCAGGTAAGTGCCCTCACGCGGAATGCTGCAGGTTGCGTTGTAGAACGCGTGCGCCACGCTCGAGTTGTAGTAGTAATCGTTCTGGTTGGTCAGGTTGGAGACGTAGCCCGTGTTGACCACGATGTCGAGCGCGATCTGCTTGACGGCCTCGCTCGACAGATTCTGACGCACATCCTCAAGACCCTGCACGCCGTAGGTAAACAGCGGTTCGGAGCAGGTGTGGGCGAGTGCCAGGCCAAGACCGGCGGTGTGCTCCAAGTTGCCGGCGCTCGTGGCGTACTCGACCTCGGGCTGTTTGGACAGGGCATCGCCCACGCCGGCCCAGAAGTACTCCGCTGGCGCCTCGGCGATGATCTTGGGATTGATGAAGATGTGCGCGGGGCGGTTGGGGTACGAATAGCCCTCGAGCGAGCCGTCGTCATTGTAGACAACGGCAATGGCGGTAGCGGCGGAGCAGTTGGAGCAGATCGTCGGCACCGTAAAGACGATCTTCTTGAGCTCGATGGCCGCCGTCTTCACGGTATCGAGCGCCTTGCCGCCGCCACAGGCAATGAGCACGTCGGCTTCCTGGCAGGCAGGGGAGTTCACGACCTTGGCGATATTGGCACGCGTACTGTTGGTACCGTAAACGCGCGTCTCCAGAATCTCGACGTCGGTACCTGCCAGCGCAGCTTCGATACCGGGAAGCGCTGCGGCCAGTGCCCGCTTGCCACCGATGATCGCGACCTTTGTCGCGCCGTACTCCGCCAGTGCGGCGGGCAGCTCGTCAAAGCAATCCTCGCCAACGGTGTAGTCGCTCATTCCAATCGTGCGCATAGCAACCTTCTTTCGTTCGATAAAGTGCTTTCAGGTATTTTGCTCCAAGAGAAGGTCCACAGCCGCGAGAAATTTCGAACGTATAAAACCAGTGTTGAGGGTTTTTCGTCGGCGCGGAACGTGCTAGCATACTCCGCATAAGCGTTGATGGGGACGAGTAGTCGGCCGTCCGCATGCCACAGAGAGCGGGGAGCGCTGAGAACCCGTGCATGCGACCGATGAAAATCACCCCGGAGCTGCGATCCCAACGGACGTGCCGCGCAGGTTCGTCTTAGTAGACATCGCCGAGATGGCCGTCGATACAGGCCAGCCGAGTAACGGATGCGAGCGCGCGAATACGCGGGCGAGGGCATCTAAGCTGGGTGGTTAAGCGAAGAGCTTTTACGGGCAGACTGCCTGTTTTATGGCGCTTCGTCCCAGCTTGTAGGGACGGGCGCTTTTTTGGTGCCCAGAGGGCGTGCGCGCCCACGACATGAAAGGGGTACCGTGGCAAACGAGTACAAGCAGACGATGAATCTGCCCAAAACCGGATTTCCCATGCGTGCCGGTCTTTCCAAGTCCGAGCCCAAGCGACTCAAGGACTGGCAGGACAACAAGGTCTACGAGCAAGTTCTAAAGAAGAACGAGGGGCATAAGAAGTTCGTGCTGCACGACGGCCCTCCGTACGCCAACGGCCCGATCCACATCGGCCATGCCATGAACAAGATCTCCAAGGACATGATCAACCGCTACTGGATGATGCAGGGCTATGAGGTTCCCTATGTCCCCGGTTGGGACTGCCACGGTCAGCCGATTGAGCACAAGGTCGAGGAGAAGCTCGGCACCGAGAACTTCAACCAGACCTCCACGGCTAAGATCCGCGAGCTTTGCAATAAGTTCGCTGTCGAGAATATCGAGCTGCAGAAGGCCGGCTTCCGTCGCCTGGGCGTGCTCGGCGATTGGGACAACCCGTATCTGACCCTCTATCACCAGCATGACGCCGCCGACATCGAGGTCTTCAAGGCTATGTTCGACAAGGGCATGATCTATCGCGGCCACAAGCCCGTCCACTGGTGTAAGCACTGCCACACCGCACTCGCCGAGGCCGAGATTGAGTACTCTGACGAGACGAGCCCCTCCATTTTCGTGCGCTTCGAGATGACTTCCAAGCCCGCCGGCCTCGAGAACTTCGACGGCCCGGTCGACTTTATCATCTGGACGACCACGCCGTGGACCATCCCCTCCGACCAGGCCGTTTCCCTTAAGCCCGGCGCCGCCTATGTCGCCGTTGAGCACGAGGGTCGTGCCGAGGTCATGCTCGAGGACCTGGCTCCCAAGTGCTGCGAGGAGTTTGGCTGGGAGTACACCCCGGTTATGGTCGACGGCAAGCCCTACGTGGTTCCTGCCGAGACCTTCCACCACATCCACTACAGGCAGCCGATCTTTGATGGTGTTGAGGGCGTGGCGCTGCTGGCCGATTACGTCGGTGTCGATGACGGTACCGGTATCGTCCACAACTCGCCCGGCCACGGCGTCGACGACTACTTTGCCTGCCTCAAGGAGGGCATCACCGACATCTGCATGCCGGTCGATGACGACGGTAAGTTCTACACCGGCGAGGAGTTTGGTACCGGTGGCCCCTTCAGCGGTATGGATACCGATGAGGCCAACCCGCACATCATCGAGTTCCTGCGCGAGCGCGGCACCCTTGTTCTCGAGAAGAAGATCACGCACAGCTATCCGCACTGCTGGCGCTGCAAGCACCCGGTGCTCTTCCGTGCTACCGACCAGTGGTTTGTCTCGATGGACAAGACCGGCTTGCGTGAGCAGGCTGGCAAGGAGGTCCGCGAGAACGTCAAGTGGTATCCGACCCATGCCGCCAACCGCATTGGCGCCATGGTCGAGCAGCGTCCCGACTGGTGCATCAGCCGCCAGCGCAACTGGGGTGTGCCTATCCCCAGCTACTCCTGCGCCGACTGCGGCGAGAAGGTCATGAACGACGCCACGCTCGACGCCGTCATCAAGCTCTTCCACGAGAAGGGCTCCGACGCCTGGTTTACCGACGCTCCCGAGAGCTACCTGGGTGAGGCCTGCGTCTGCCCCAAGTGCGGTGGCCATCACCTCAAGGCCGATAAGGACATCCTCGACGTGTGGTGGGACTCCGGCGTCTCCTGGAAGGCCGTCTGCGAGTATCGCCCCGAGCTTGAGTACCCGGCGGACGTGTATCTCGAGGGCTCCGACCAGCATCGTGGTTGGTTCCAGAGCTCGCTGCTCACCTCGGTGGGTGCCAACGGCCACGCTCCGTACAAGGCGGTCGTCTCGCAGGGCTTCACGCTCGACGGCCAGGGTCGCAAGATGTCCAAGTCGCTCGGCAACGTCATCGACCCCAATAAGGTCTGCGACGAGATGGGCGCCGACATCATCCGTCTGTGGGTCGCCTCGGTCGACACCAGCTCCGACGTCTCCATCGACCACGAGATCCTTGCCCGTACGTCCGATGCCTACCGTCGTTTCCGCAACACGCTGCGCTTCCTGCTCTCCGAGCTCGAGGGTCAGTTTGAGCCCGAGACCGACGGCGTCGCCTTTGTCGACCTGCTGCCGCTCGACAAGCTCATGGTTGCCCGCCTGACCCAGGTCCAGGCCGAGGTCGACGACGCTTACTCCTGCTACGAGTTCCCGCGCGCCTACCGTGCGCTTTACGACTTTGTGGTTACCGAGCTTTCCAACGTGTACCTCGACGCCCTGAAGGATCGTCTGTACTGCGAGAAGCCCGGCTCGCTCGAGCGCCGCAGCGCTCAGACCGTGCTCGCCGAGCTCTTCTCGATGCTCATGCGCGATCTGCAGCCGATCTTGTCCTACACCGTCGACGAGGCCATGGCCTATGCGCCCGCCGGCTGCGTCGATCACCAGAAGTACGCCGCGCTGCTCGATTGGTACAAGTCGCCTATCACGGTCGACGAGGCCAATGAGTTTGAGGGCGTGCTCGAGGCTTCGCTCGAGCTCCGTAGCGCCGTGACCAAGGCCCTTGAGGATGCCCGTTCTGCCGGCACCTTCACCAAGAGCCAGCAGGTTCGCGTCAAGGCGGTCGTTCCCGCCGAGATGTATGCGCTGTTGACCGGCGACAAAGCCGTCGACCTCGCCGAGTTCTACATCGTCTCCGATGTTGAGCTGACCCATGGCGAGGAGCTTTCTGTTGCTATTGAGGCTGCCGAGGGCGAGTGCTGCGACCGTTGCTGGAACTATCGCACCACTGTCGGCGAGTACAACGGCCACGCGCATATCTGTAAGCGCTGCGCTGATGCGCTGTAGGTTACGGCGTTCGTAGAACGCCGTAACCTACCGACGCTGCGCGGGCCGCATTTGGACAATCTGACGTTCAATTTCAAGGGCGCGACCGAAAGGTCAGCGCCCTTTCATTTCACGTCACCTTGTCTCAAATGCGACCTGCTCGCTCATTTATGCTCTACCTGCGGTGTTTCCGTTCTTGGGAGATTTGTCGCTTCTTGCTTGCGTCAATGTATGATTATCTACTGCGTTAAACGGAATTCGATTGTTCTTGAGGGTAGGGGATTTCTTTGGGTCGTGGTGCGGATATGATGCCGCCTTTGCGTTGGCGGTTAGGTGTTGCTGGTGGGGTAGCGCTCGTTGTGTTGCTTGTTGACCAGCTGACCAAGCTTGCGGTTCGTGCCGTGGGCGATGCTCTGCATGTGACCGTTATCCCCGGCGTGATCGATTTTCTGTTTGTTCGCAATATCGGAGCCGCCTTTAGCATGGGCGAGGGGCATGGCATCGCGTTTGCCGTGCTGGCGTTGGCAGTCATTATCGCTATTGCCGTGTACCTCGTTCGTGCACCCCAGCTCGCCCATCTTGAGGTTGTGGGCATGGCCATGGTTGCGGGCGGCGCCGTCGGCAACGCTATCGATCGCCTGACCATGGGCTTCGTGACCGATTTTATTGCCACCACCTTCATCGACTTCCCCGTTTTTAATGTGGCCGATATCGGCATTACGGTCGGCGTCGTGCTGGCGCTCATCGGTTACATGTTCTTGAGCCCCGCCGCTCGCGAGGTCGATGCGACCGCCGAACTCAACGCTCGTGATGAGGCTCGCGCCAAACGCAAAGCCAAGCAGCGTGGGGAGCGTGCCCGCAAGATTCGCGAAAGGAATGAGCGCTAATGGCCGACATCCATATTCTTGTTGCCGACGATTCCGCTGGTCAGCGTCTTGACGCCTATCTGGGCGCCAACGATGGCTGTCCCACACGCTCTGCCTGCGCGCATCTGATCGAGGGAGGCGCCGTTGCCGTCAACGGCGAGACCTGCCTATCAAAAAAGTATGCCGTTCGTGCCGGCGACCGTATCTCGGTTGACCTGCCCGAGCCGCACGACCCCACCGATGTGATTCCCGAAGCCATTCCCCTCGATATCCGTTACGAGGACGACTACCTTATCGTGCTCTCAAAGCAGCGCGGCCTGGTGTGCCATCCCGCCCATGGCCACGAGAGCGGCACCCTTGCGAACGCCCTGGTCTACCACTGCGGCATCGACCATCTGGGTACCGTGCAGGGTGAGGACCGCCCCGGCATCGTGCATCGCCTGGATCGCGATACCTCGGGCCTTATGCTCGCGGCAAAAGACGACGACACCCAGCGCGCGCTTCAAAATCTCATCCGCACGCGCACGCTCGACCGTCGCTATATCACGCTCGTTCACGGTCACATCGCCATGGACGAGGGCACTATCAACACTGGTATTGCCCGATCGACGCGCGACCGCGTGAAGATGGCGGTTTCCGATGACCCCTTTGCGCGCCAGGCCATCACGACTTTCAAGGTGCTCGAGCGCTTTGATTCCACGCGCTTTGACGACGGCTATACGCTCGTCGAGTGCCATCTGTTTACCGGTCGCACGCATCAGATTCGTGTGCATATGCGCCATATCAACCATGCCTGCGTGGGCGACCCGCTCTACGGTAAGTGCGAGGCGCGTGCCGATCAGGGTCTGACCAGGCAGTTCCTTCATTCCTGGCGCGTGGCGTTCGACCATCCCGTGACGGGCGAGCGCATCGAGTGCCGCGATGAGCTGCCGTGGGACCTTGCCGCGGTTCTGGATGACCTTGCCCCGCGCTCGCTTGGCCGCACCGCTGCCGGTGACGAAATTGTCCCGCAGCTCGGTCTGCTCGAAGCCTAGCCAGTATTAGGTGGTTTCTTGAACTCGGTAAGCCTGCGGTAAGATATACGTTTGTTTACGTAATGCGTTCTCGGGAGCCTGCATGCTCGCCTTTTTACAAACCAACACACCCATCGTGATCTTCAACCAGATTGTCGTCACGCTGCTCACGGTCTGCTTTCTGTACCAGGTGGTCTTCTTTGTCATCGGTGCTCTTCGTGGCGAGGTCGCGCCTCCCAAGGCCAAAAAACTCCACCGCTATGCGTTCTTTATCGCGGCGCATAACGAGGAAGCCGTGATCGCCAACCTCGTACGCTCCATCAAGGATCAGGACTATCCGTCCGAGCTTATCGAGGTCTTCGTCGTCGCCGACGCCTGCACCGACAACACGGCGCAGCTTGCGCGCGAGGCCGGTGCCATTGTTTACGAGCGCAATGATCTGGCCCGTAAGGGCAAGAGCTGGGTCATGGACTTTGGTTTCGACCGTATCCTTAACGAGTATCCCGACACGTTTGAGGGCTACTTCATCTTCGATGCCGACAACGTTATCTCCCGCGATTACGTGTCTAAGATGAACGATGCCTTTGACCAGGGTTTCCATGTGGTCACGAGCTATCGCAACTCCAAGAACTTCGGCAGCTCGTGGGTCTCGGCAGCTAATGCCACCTGGTATCTGCGTGAGGCACGCTTTCTCAACAACGCGCGTAATATCTGCAAGACGTCTTGCGCCGTCTCGGGTTCGGGCTATCTCATTTCTGCCAGCGTGATCGAAGGCATGCACGGCTGGCAGTTCCACACGCTGACTGAGGACATTCAGTTCACCACGTTCTGCGCCATCCATGGCATTCGCATCGGTTATGCACCGGCGGAGTTCTTTGACGAGCAGCCCGTGACGTTTAAGGCGTCCTGGAAACAGCGCATGCGTTGGACTAAGGGCTTTTACCAGGTATTCTTTACCTATGGTAAGCACTTGGTCAAGTCGACCTTCCGCTATCATCGCTTTGCCGCCTACGACATGTTTATGACCATCGCTCCGGGCATGCTGCTGTCCCTGATCTCTATGCTCGCCAACGTGACCTTCCTCGTCGTGGGCGGTCTTTCGCACGGCTTTTTGGCCACCGAGGTCGAGATGCAGGCGTGCGCCGCCTCGCTCATCATGACCTTCGCGATGATGTACCAGACCTTCTTTATCCTGGCGCTACTCACGACCATCTTCGAGTACAAGCATATTCACTGTGCGCAAAAGTGGCGTTTGGTGACCAACCTGTTTACCTTCCCGATCTTTATGTTCAGCTATATCCCCATCACGGTGGCTGCTCTGTTCCTAAAGGTCGACTGGGTCCCGACGCAGCACGCCGTCAACGTTACCCTCGATGAGGTCATGCAAGGCGCCAAATAACCACGATCAAAACCACCACAAAGGGGACAGGCACCTTTGTGGTGGTTTTTGCGTTTGAGCTGCTGCCCAAGGAGGTGTTAGATGGTCTATATTCCGTTTTGGATTTGCATCTTTGCCGGCGCGGCGATTGATGCCCGTGAGCGACGGTTTCCCAATCAGCTTGCCGGCGCGTGTGCGGTGGCGGCGTTTGCAGGCGTTTGGCTCGACAAGGGCGTTAACACGGCGCTTGACCATGCCGGTCTTGCTGCCATCGCCTACCTTGCCCTTATGCTTACTGAGTCGCTTTGGCGTCGTGTTCGCCACGCTCCCGGCATTGGTATGGGGGACGCCAAGGCGCTCTTTGCCCTTTGTACCTTCGATCCCTTGGGTGGTATCGTCGCGTTTGCGGCTGCGCTCCTGGCCCTTGCCGCCGCCTGTCTCATCGCAAAATCGCGCTCCCTGCCATTGCTGCCGTTTTTGGTGCCGATATTTGCCATAATCGAGGTTGTGGGTAGTACGCTGTAACCGTTTGCGCGCCCTTTTTAAGGAGCATGCCATGGCAATCAATCAACAGACAGCCGCCATCAAGGCGCGTATGGATCGCATTCCCTCGGCGTTGTCGCCCGAGCTGGTCGAGCGTATCGCTGCCGACCGTGCCTCGGGTGTCATTAACCCTTATCGATGCAACGATGGTCAGGTTATCCGCCGTGTTGATCGAGCCGCAGATGTGGGCACGCTCATGCGTCCGGCATTTATGCGCGATACCGAAAAGATTTTGCATCTGCCCGCATACACCCGTTATGCAGGCAAAACGCAGGTCTTTAGTTTTCGCAGCAACGACGACCTGTCGCGTCGCGGCCTGCACGTGCAGCTTGTTTCGCGCATCGCGCGCGATATCGGACGTGCCCTGGGGCTCAACTGCGATCTGATCGAGGCGATTGGCTTAGGCCACGACTTGGGCCACACGCCCTTTGGCCATGCCGGTGAGCGATTCCTCAACGATATCTATCACGAGCGCACGGGTCGTTATTTTTTCCATAACGTGCAGTCGGTCCGCGTGCTCGACGCGCTGTACGGCCGCAACGTGTCGCTCCAGACGCTCGACGGCGTGCTGTGCCATAACGGCGAGTACGAACAGCGCGTCTTTGAGCTCTCGGACATGAGCTCCTTTGAACAGTTTGATCAGACGGTTGAGGACTGCATTGCCACGGGTTATAGCGCAATTGAGCACCTGCGTCCCATGACGCTCGAAGGCTGCGTGGTCCGCATCTCGGATATCCTTGCCTACGTTGGACGCGATCGCCAAGACGCCATTGCGGCGGGACTGCTGTCACCCGAAGCTTTTGATGACGGTCGGGGCGGAGCATACAACAGCTGGATCCTCACGCATGCCTCCATCGATATCGTTGAACACAGCTATGGCAAGCCGCACATCGAGATGAGCGAGGACCTGTTTGAGGAAATCCGTCGGGCCAAGCGCGAGAACTACGAGAAGATCTATAGTAAGGGCGGTATCGAGGGCGACTCCGAAAAGGAGCTGCGCGAGGCCTTCGAAAAGCTCTACGACCGTTGCCTGCAGGATATAAACGAAGGCGACGAGTCCTCCTACATCTTTAAGCACCATATTTCGCGCATTGAGCAGCAGCTTTCCTACTACGATCGCACCTATGCGTGGCAGGAAGATAAGGACCAGGCGGTTGTGGATTACATTGCGAGCATGACGGACGGCTATTTCTGCGAGCTGACGAGCAAGTTGTTCCCGGGATTGAAGTTTCCGCACCGCACCTATATTAACGAACGGTAGTTCGTATTTATTCGGTATACTGTTGGTGGAAAACGTTTTTGATTGACGCACAGGATGGCTATGGACGACCTTTTTTCTGCTTCGACGCGTGAGCGTTCCTTTCAGAATGCGCCGCTTGCGGTGCGCATGCGGCCCAATTCGCTCGACGAGTATGTGGGCCAGCAAAAGGCCGTCGGTAAGGGTTCGTGGTTGCGTGCCGCAATTGAGCACGACGTGCTGTCGAGTGTGATTCTGTACGGGCCGGCCGGTACGGGCAAGACGACGCTGGCCCACATTATCGCCAACCATACTAAGAGCGAGTTTGTCGAGGTCAGCGCCGTGACGGGCACCGTAAAGGACCTTCGTCGCGTGATTGACGAGGCCAAGACGCGCCTGAATACCTACGACCGCCGCACCATTCTTTTCATAGATGAGATTCACCGCTTCTCCAAGTCGCAGCAGGATGCCCTGCTGCATGCAGTTGAGAACCGTACCGTCATAATGATTGGCGCCACGACGGAGAATCCGTACTTCGAGGTCAACTCGGCGTTGCTCTCGCGCGGTCGCGTGGTGGAGCTTGAGCATCTTAAAGACGAGGATATAGCCACACTCATTGAGCGTGCGCTCGAGGCTCCGCAGGGTTTGAACGGCAAGTTCTCGGCCGATGAGGATACGGTTAAGACCATCTGCACGCTGGCAGCGGGCGACGCTCGCTCGGCGCTCACTACGCTCGAGCTTGCGAGCGAGATTGCCGTCACGCGTCCCGATACGGAAGGGACGCCCGCGCCGGCGGCGGGGGAGCGCTATCCCATCACCGTTGACGACGTGAAGATTGCCAACCCGCGCCGTGGCTTTTCGTACGACAAAAACGGTGACATGCACTACGACATCATCAGTGCGTTTATTAAGTCTATGCGCGGTAGTGACCCCGATGCCACGATCTATTGGCTCGCGCGCATGATCGATGCAGGGGAGGATCCCAAGTTTATCGCTCGCCGTATTATGATTCAGGCTTCTGAGGATGTTGGCAACGCCGACCCGCAGGCGCTTTTGGTGGCGCATGCCGCATTTAAGTCTGCCGAGGTCATTGGCTATCCCGAGTGCCGTATTAATCTGGCTCAGGCTGCTCTCTATGTGTGCTTGGCGCCTAAATCCAACGCGTGCGAGGCCTCGATTGACGCGGCATTGGCCGATATTCATTCAAGTGGACTTCGCGAGGTGCCCAGTTACCTGCGCGATCGTCACCGTCCGGGCAGCGACGAATACGGCGTGTATAAGTATCCGCACGATTATCCCGAAGGCTGGGTCGATCAGCGCTATTTGCCCGAGGGGCTGGAGCGCGGCGCATTCTGGCAGCCTGCGGGCCGCGGCTGGGAAGAGTGGCGTGTGGAGCAAAGCGAACGCGACCGTAGCGGTAACGCACCCAAGTAGGTCATTGGCACCACGCACATTCCCTTTGGGTATCTTTCCCCTTCTTTGGGGTACCATGAACAGCGTCTGTATTTCGATTCCTTCGGGAGGCTTGTATGAGTCCCATTCAAATCGCCCTGCTGCTGCTCGCCGTTGCCGGTGTGTGGGCTGTTATCGAGCTCGCGCTCACGCTGCGTAAGACCCGCACCGTCGTTGATTCGCTCGACAAGACCGTAAACGATCTCAATAACACCATCGCCGAGGCTCAGCCCGTGGTGGCAAAACTCGACGGCGCTGTCGACGAGCTTACGCCGGCACTTGCCCAGATGGAGCCGTTGCTTAAGTCGAGCAAGACGGCAGTTGATGCCCTTACCTCCAACCTTGTCGAAGTTGAGGCAGTCGTTCGCGACATTTCCGAGGTTACGGGTAGCATGGCCGAGGCCAGCAACGCTGTGTCGAGCGTGACCGATTCTGCGGCCGGTGCCGTGCAGAAACTCTTTAACAAGGTGAAGGCCCCCGCGGCTGACGCCGAGCGCAAGCTTTCCGCTGCCGCCGAAGCCGAGCAGCCGACCGAGCGTGTCCTGATTGGCGAAGCCGGGGACGATGTCACTGCTGGTGACGATGATGCACAGAAGACTGCTGCTAAAGCAGCCCAGTATTACACCTACACGCCCGTCGAGACCTCCGAGGAGTCCTGCGATGAGTAGCGAAGCAACTTGCCCCATCACGCTGACTGTTGCCGGGGATCCGCGTCTGGCACGTCTCGTTCGTATGACGGCTGCCAACGTTGGTGCCCTGTGCTCCATGTCCGTCGATCGCATCGAGGACATCCGTATGGCTGCCGAGGAAGCCTTCATCTTTGGCTGCACGGCTGTTGATTCTGATGATATCTCGATTAAATTCGATGTCGACGAATCTCACGTGGGCATGACCTTTACCTTTGGCGATCAGGCGACTGTCGATGAGGATGACCAGGCTGCCGTGTATGCCGAGCTCATTTTAGCGAGCGTGTGCGATTCCTACGAAAAGACTGCGGCGCCCCTGACGCTTTCCCTCGACCTCAAGGCGGATATCTAATATGACCGAACGTTCCCGGAGCGGTAAGACCGCTTGGGACAAGGAGAAAACCCGCGAGTTGTTTCGTCGCTACAAAGAGACCGGTGATCCGGACGCACGTGAGCAGCTCGTTATGTCCCATATGAACCTGGTAAGGTTTCTTGCCAACAAATTTAAGAACCGCGGCGAGCCGCTCGACGACCTGATGCAGGTCGGATACCTGGGTTTGCTTAAAGCGATCGACCGCTTTGATCCGGAGCGCGGACTCGAGTTCACGACGTTTGCCACGCCTACCATCCTGGGCGAGATCAAGCGTCACTTTCGCGACAAGGGCTGGAGCGTGCGCGTGCCGCGCCGTCTGCAGGAACTTTCTGCCAAGGTCAACCAGGCCACCGACAAGCTCACCAATGAGTTGCAGCGCTCGCCTAAGGTTGAAGAAATCGCTGAGTACCTGGGCGTGACCGTCGACGAAGTGCTGGAGGCCATGGAGTCGTCTTCGGCCTATACCTCGGTGCCCATCGAGGCTCCTGGCGCGTCCGACTCCGACGATGCCCCTTCGATTCTCGACCGATATGCCGATGACGACAACGAGCTCGACTTTACCGATGACCGCCTGGTAATCGAGGAGGCCATCCGCGATTTCTCGCCGCGCGAACGCGAGGTGATCGAGCTGCGCTTTGTGAAGGGCATGACCCAGATCGAGATCGCCAAAAAGCTGGGTATCTCGCAGGTGCAAGTCTCGCGCCTGCTGCGCCGTACCCTTAAGAAGATTCAGGACAAGATCGACCCCGACGGAGTGATGGTTCGTTCATGAGTGAGCACCCCCAACAGACCGACCGCACGCTGCGCGATACCCGTATTCTGACGCTTCGCATTTGGGCCGTCGTCGGCTGCATTGTCATCGCCGCCGTCATCTTTAACCTTATGGGTATCCTGGCGCCGGTTATCGAGTTTCTAGCTGTCGGTTCCATTATCGCTTTTGTGATGTCGCCGATCACCAATTGGCTCGAGCATCACGGCGTCGGTCGTGGCATCGGTTCGCTCATCGCGCTGATCGTGGTTGTGGCAGTGCTCGTCGGCGTCGTCTGCATCCTGTCGCCTATTTTGCTCGGTCAGATTATGGAAGTCCTGAGCCGTCTGCCTGAGCAGCTTCGCGTTGCGGGCGGTGATCTCAACGAGATGATTTCGCACGCTAAGACGCTCAACAACACGCCGCTCAAGGAGTACCTGGACGATAATCTGTCCTCGCTGGTTACTGTGGCGTCCAAGTACGTATCGCAAATCGCCGCTGAGCTCGGTCGCGGCGTGTTCCCGCTGATCACCAACACGGCCTCGCAGCTGTTCGTAATCTTCCTGGGTTTGGTGCTTGCCTACTGGCTTGCCTGTGATTATCCCCGTATGCACCACGAGGTCTGTACCATCATCGGACAGGAAAAAGAGACCTCGTACCGCTTTATGGTCGCGATTCTTTCGCGCTCGGTCGGCGGTTATATGCGCGGCATGGTCGTGACGTCCATCTGCGGTGGCATCCTCGCCTTTATCGGCTTTACGCTCATTGGCCATCCCTATGCGGCACTCATGGCCATCTTTACCGGCATCATGCACTTGGTCCCGGTTGTCGGTCCCTGGGTAAGCGCAGCGATCGCCACGGTGCTCGGCTTTATGTTCAGCCCCATGCTGGCGTTGTGGACGCTCGTTGTGACCATGGTGGCTCAAAACGTCACCGATAACGTCATTTCCCCCAAGGTCATGCAGAGTTCGGTGCAGGTGCATCCCATCATGAGCCTGACGGCCCTCGTTATTGGTTCGGCACTTATGGGTCCCATCGGCATGGTCATCGCCATTCCGCTGTGCGCGGCCCTCAAGGGCATTTTCGTCTACTACTTTGAGAACGAGACCGGTCGCCAGCTCGTGGCATACGACGGCGCCGTGTTTAAGGGCACGCCGTATCGCGATGCCGAGGGTAACCCGGTCGCCGCCTACGACGCGCTTGGAGACGATACGTTCATTTACGAGTCCGAGCTCATCGGCAACGAGACCGCGCCCGAGGCCCAGGCGATGCCCAAGCCCGAGCTCGAGAATCCCTGGATCAAGCTCTCGGGCCTGCAGCCCGATGCGACGAGCTTTTTCAAGAATCCCTTCGCCAAGGACGATGACTCCAACTCGGACGACGATACCAAAACCGGCATCGACGGCTCCATGGACGATTCGGATTCCAAATAGGCACCGCTAGCGTTTCTTGAAGTTGTAAATGACAAGAAACGCGAGCAAAGCGATTGATAAGGGGCCGGCTACATAGAAAAAGAGAACGTCAATTGCGCGTAGAGTGTAATAAGCCTTATCGCCGGACATTACTGCATACAATACGTAGCCAAATGCTGGTTGGTTTGCGTACCAGCATGAGAAGGCCAAGAGCGCTAAAAGTGCTACAACCAAAAGTGCATTCAGGACAAATCGTCTGCTTTTCATCGATCGCTCCTTCCGGGTGTATCTTATATGTAATTCTACAGCAGTCTTTTTTCAAAGGATCGCGCAGTACTAAATAACGTGCACTTTCGCTGGAGGGTCGCTGTTTGGCGACCCTCTTTTTTGCGCTGGGGCGGTGGGATGGTAATATCGTTACGTTTGAACTGTTTCGATGTGAAACCGAGGAGATTCCCTCTATGAGTGCTGACTACCCGTCAATGACTACGGCCGAGATCCGCTCCAAATTCCTCAACTTCTTTGAGGAGCGCGGTCTTAAGCTCTATCCTTCTTCGTCCCTTGTTCCTGACGACCCCTCGCTGCTGCTTGCCAACGCCGGCATGAACCAGTTTAAGGAGTACTACCAGGGCAAGAAGACCATGAAGGAGATCGGCGCGATCTCCTGCCAGAAGTGTGTCCGCACCAACGACATCGACTGCATCGGCGAGGACGGCCGTCACCTGTCGTTCTTCGAGATGCTCGGTGACTTCTCCTTTGGCGGCGTCTCCAAGCAGCAGGCTTGCGCTTGGGCCTTCGAGCTCATCACCAAGGAGTTCAAGCTGCCGCTCGACCGCCTGTACTTTACCGTCTTTACCGAGGACGACGAGACTCATGACGTGTGGCGCTCTCTGGGCGTTGCCGAGGATCACATCTCCCGCCTGGGCGAGGACGACAACTTCTGGGCCGCCGGCCCCACCGGCCCCTGCGGTCCCTGCTCCGAGATCTACTTTGACATGGGCGAGGAGGTCGGTTGCGGCAGCCCCGACTGCAAGCCCGGCTGCGACTGCGACCGCTTCCTTGAGTTCTGGAACCTCGTGTTTACCCAGTACGACCGCCAGGAGGACGGCTCCATGCCGGAGCTGCCGCACCGCAACCTCGATACGGGCATGGGCCTGGAGCGCATGGCCGCCATCATGCAGCACAAGACCGCCAACTACGACGGCGATTTGATGCAGCACCTCATCAAGCTGGGCGAGGAGATCAGCGGCAAGACCTATGACGCCGACGATTACTCCGGTGCCAGCCGCTCCCTGCGCATCATCGCCGACCACTCCCGTGCCGTCGACTTCATGATCTCTGACGGCATCCTGCCCGGTAACGAGGGTCGCGAGTACGTCCTTCGTCGCCTGCTCCGCCGTGCCGTGTTCCACGGCCGCCTGCTGGGCATCGAGGGCGCCTTCCTGACCAAGTTCATCGACGAGGTCAACGCTCAGATGGGCGAGGCCTATCCCGAGCTGCTCAAGAACGTCGCGCTCGTTAAGGGTATCGTCGCTTCCGAGGAGGAGCGCTTCTCCACGACGCTCGACAACGGTCGCGTCTACCTGGACGAGGCCCTGGCAGCGCTTGCCGATGGCGCCGTGCTCCCGGGTGATGTCGCCTTTAAGCTGCACGACACCTTTGGTTTCCCCATCGACCTGACCGTCGAGATTGCCGGCACCGCTGGCCATGACGTCGACATGGACGGCTTCACCGCCTGCATGGAGGACCAGAAGGCCCGTGCTCGCGCCAATGTCAAGGGCGACGCCTGGGGTAGCTTCAACGACGTGTGGGTCGAGCTTTCGGACAAGGTCGCTGCGACCGAGTTCGACGGCTATGACAACGATGTGATCGAGGGTGCCAAGGTTGTCGCCATCGTGCGCAACGGCGAGTCCGTCGAGTCCGCTGTCGCGGGCGAGGATGTCGAGGTCGTGCTCAACCGCACCCCGTTCTATGCCGAGATGGGTGGCCAGCAGGGTGACGCCGGCGAGCTTTCCGCCGAGGGCGTTTCGCTGACCGTTTCCGATACCAAGAACCACAACGGCCTGTATGCCCACGTCGCGCTCGTCGCCGAGGGCACGCTGACCGTCGGTGCTACCGTGACCGCCGCGCTCGACGCCGAGCGCCGTGGCTTCCTGCGCCGCAACCACACCGCCACCCACCTGCTTGACGCCGCGCTTAAGCAGGTCCTGGGCGAGCATGTCTCTCAGGCCGGCTCGCTGGTGACGCCCGAGCACCTGCGCTTTGACTTCACGCACTTTGAGGCCCTGTCCTCCGAGCAGCTCAAGGCTGTTGAGGACCTGGTCAACCAGCAGATCTTTGCTTCCAAGCCGGTCGTGACCCGTGTTATGGGCATCGACGAGGCTAAGGCTGCCGGCGCTGTCGCTCTGTTTGGAGAGAAGTACGGCGATGTCGTCCGCGTCGTCTCCGTGGGCGCCGAGGACCAGCCGTTCTCTCGCGAGCTCTGCGGTGGCACACACGCTGCCAACACCGCCGAGATCGGCCTATTCAAGATCATTTCCGAGTCCTCCACGGGCTCCAATGTCCGCCGTATCGAGGCCGTGACCTCTAAGGGTGCCCTCGACTATATGGCCGACCGCCTGGCACTCGTTGACGCCGCTGCTACTGCGCTCAAGTGCCGCGTGGATGAGGTTCCCGCTCGCGTGGAGAACCTGCAGGCCGAGCTGCGCGAGACGTCCAATAAGCTCAAGAAGGCTCTGACCGGTGGCTCCTCCGACGCCATCTCCAGCGCCATCGAGGGCGCCGTCGAGCTCGACGGCTATAAGCTCGTTGTCGCTGAGCTCCAGGGCCTTGAGGCTACCGACCTGCGCAACGTATGGGATACCGTGCATCAGAAGGTCGCCGGCCCTGTTGCTTGTGTCGTCGCCAGCGTGACTGAGAAGGGCACTCCGGCCCTGCTCGCTGCCGGCTCCGATGACGCCGTCAAGGCCGGTTTCCACGCCGGTAACGTGATCAAGCAGATCGCGGGTCTGGTCGACGGTCGCGGTGGCGGTCGTCCGAACATGGCCCAGGCCGGTGGCAAGAATGCTGCCGGCATCGCCGATGCCCTCGCGGCCGCTAAGACCGCGCTCGGCGCCTAAGAATCTAAGAAGTCGCTGTGGTTGCGCTCGCGCTGGACATAGGGGAGACCAGGATTGGCATCGCCGTCTCGAGCCGTGATGGCAAGATGGCGATGCCTGTCAAGGTGCTTCCGGCTGCCGAGGTCACCGGTATGGCCAAGACGTTCCGCTACCTGGTTGAGGACTATGAGCCCGACATCCTGGTAAGCGGACGTCCCCTGACCATGGCCGGTGAGCCCGGCCCTCAGGCCGAGCGCGTTGCCGCTGTGGCGCAAAAGATTGCCGACGAGCTCGATCTTCCGTTGGAGTTTGAGGACGAGCGTCTGTCCTCGCAAGAGGCCAAGCGTATCCTGCGCGAGCAGGGACTCAACGAAAAGCAGATGAGGGGCAAGATCGACATGATTGCCGCCAGCCTGTTTTTGCAGACGTGGCTCGATCGTAAAAACGAGGAGGTTTCGCATGCCTAGTGCTTCCGATCCGCGCCAGCCGAATCGTACACAGCAGCCGGCGTCGCGCCCTGCCCAGCCTGGCCAGCGTCCGGCACAGCCGACGCAGCGCGCAGCTCAGCCTGCCGCGCGCCCGGCGCAGTCCTTCTCTCGTTCGGCCCAACCTGTTCAACGGACGGGTCAGCAGCCTTCTGCTCGTTCGGTTCAGCATTCGGCTTCTCACGCGGCTCAGCAGCCCACTGCTCGTACGGCCCAGCCTGCAGGCGGCACCCGCTTTAAGCAGCAGGCACCTACCCAGCGAACGCAGGCCCCCCAATCACATTCGCATCACGCTCGTGGTTCGCATGGCGTTGCTCCGGCGACCCGCTCGAGCTACAACACGCATGCTCGTCGCGGTGCTCAAAAGAAGAGTTCTCCGGTTCCCATGATCATCGGCGTTGTGTTGGCGGTGCTCGCGCTTGCCGCGATCGTTTTCTTTGTCGTGCCAGCCGTCAAGGGCTTCTTTGGCGGTGAGGGTGCGAAAGTCGTTGCAGGCCAGCAGGTTACTATCACGATTCCCGATGATGCCTCGGGTGACAGCATCGCTTCGATTCTCTCCGAGAACCATATCGTAGAAAATCCCAAGGATTACTATGCGGCGGTGAAAAAGCTCAACGCCGATATGTCGCTCAAGCCTGGTGATTATTCGTTCACCACACTCATGGATGCGACCAAGGTTGTTCAGCAGCTCATGGAAGGCCCCAACGCGGGCTCCAATACGCTGACTATCCCTGAGGGCCTGACGGTCGATCAAGTCGCCGACCGTGTGGCCCAGGCCTACGACAGCATCTCTAAGGAAGACTTCCTCAACCAGGCCAAGGCCTCCAACTACGTGGACGACTATAGCTTCCTTAAGGGTGCCGCCAACGACTCGCTCGAGGGTTTCTTGTTCCCCAAGACCTATTCGTTGGGTGATTCGCCGACGGCCGATGGCGTGATTCGCGCTATGCTCGATCAGTTTAAGACCGAGTACAAGTCGCTTGACTTTGCGAGCTGCGAAGCCAAGATCAAGGAACGCTACGGTGTGGAGATGTCCGACTACGACATCGTCAACTTGGCCTCCATCGTTGAGCGCGAGGGCCTCAACGCCGATCAACGTGCGCACGTGGCCTCGGTCTTCTACAACCGCCTTGCCGGCAAACTCGACGGTCTGCGCTATCTCAACAGCGATGCGACCATGATGTATGTCACCGGTGGCGAGGTTACCGCCGACGACCTGCAGAGCGATAGTCCGTATAACACCTATAAACACGAGGGTCTGCCGCCCACGCCCATCTGCTCTCCGTCGCTCGAGGCACTCAAGGCCACGCTTGAGCCGACCGACTCCGAGGACCTGTATTTCTACATTACGCAGGACGAGGAGTACTTCTCGCAAACCTACGAAGAGCATCAACAGTCTTGGAATTAGCATGAGGATTTTTAGCCCCAAACGATACGTTGCCTCGGTCGATCGCATCGACCTTGATACCCTGTGGGCCGATGGCAAACGCGCCATTCTGCTCGATCGCGATAACACCCTGGTGCCGCGCGACACCGAGCAGGTTCCCGCCGCGGTTTCTGCTTGGCTCGACGCCGCCCGCGCCAAAGGTTTTAAGCTGTGCATGGTGTCCAACAACTGGCATCGCGACCAGGTCATGAGCTCTGCACGCGAGCTGGGACTCGAGGCCATCAGCCACGCCATGAAGCCGGCGCCGTTTGCCCTCAAGGCGGGTCTTAAGCGCCTCGGCGCCACGGCCGACGAGGCGGTGCTGATCGGTGATCAGCTCTACACTGACGTGTGGAGCGGCAATTTCGCCGGCGTCGATACCATACTGGTAAAGCCGCAGGCGACGCAGGACCTGTGGTATACGCAGATCTTCCGTATCTTTGAGCGCCGGGCCCTGCGCGACCTTCCCTGCGAGGAATAGGTTTCGCCATGTCTCAGCACATCAAACACGGCTGCGACCATATCTTCTTTATCGGCTTTTTGGGCGCGGGCAAATCGACGCTCGCGCGCAACGTCGGCACCATGTTCAAGCGGCGTTTTATCGATACCGACCGCCTGGTCGTGCGCCGTTGCGGTAAGTCGGTAACCGAGATTTTTGAGACCGAGGGCGAGGATTGTTTTCGCGAGCTCGAGACCTCGGCGCTCCGTTCGCTCCAAAGCGAGCGCAGCCTGTTGGTTTCGTGCGGGGGCGGTATCGTCGAAACGCCGGTGAATATTGAACTGATGCACGAAATGGGTACGTGCGTGTACCTCGAGGGCGACTTCGAGGATTCGATTCGACAGATTCGTCGGTCCGACACGCGCCCCGATTTCCGTTCGCCCGAGCATGCTGCGCGCCTGTTTGAGCATCGCCGTCCGCTGTATCGCCAGGCCGCCAACCTTACCCTTGATATTCGCAACAAGTCCTTCGAGGACGTTTCCTACCTTTGTGCCGAGATGCTTTTGGAGCGTGGGCTGCTATGATTCGCCGTCAACTGATCAATTTCCAAAACCGCAGCGTCGATGTCCGTGTCGGATTGGGCGCGTTCGATGAGCTTTCGCGCATGTTTGCCTCGGCCGTGGGCAAGCCTAAGCGCGCGATGGTGGTTTGGAACGACGCTATATCCGAGCGTTTTGGCGAGGTCGTCGAGCATGCGCTGGTCGACGCCGGTTTTGCCGTGTCGCTGCTCGTCCTTGAGGTTTCGCCTGCTGGTGCCACGCTGGCCGATGCCGATGCGATCTTTGGCGCCCTGTCTGCCAACGGCGTTACCTGCGACGATCTGGTTGTCGCCGTTGGCGATGCCGCAACCTGCTCGGTTGTTAGCTGGTGTGCCAACCAGTGGTGTGGCCGAACGGAGTGCGCGCTGCTGCCGACGACGTTCGACGCCATGCTCACGGTCGCGACGACCATGAAGCCGCTCGTCGCCTCGTCGGCGTATGCGCTTCCCGCTATCGCGTTCCGTCCCGAGCCGGGCTTGGTCGTGTGTGACCTCAACCTTGTTCGCGAGGCGGACCCCGAGGACCTCAAGCTCGGCTATGTGGTACTTGTTGGTACCATGCTTTCGAGCAGTAAGTCCCGCTGGAATCAGTTTACTGAGACCGTCCCCGAGATTCTTGCGGGTGAGGAGGTCGCGCTCGTTAATGCCGTTCAATGGTCTCAAACTGCCTGCAAGGACGTACTGATGGCCACGAACCCGAGCGCCCGCCATGCGCTCGATTTTGGCAAGACGGGGGAGCGTACCCTGCGCGCCTGCTTGGGCGATGCCGCTTCGCAGGTTCCTGCCTACCAGCTGTTGTCCGAGGGCATGCGCTTTGAGGTGCGCCTAGCACATGATGCCTGCGACTTCGATATCGATTACGTCTTTGAGGTCGATGACTGCCTTGAGGACTTTGGTATCGAGGAGCTTGCCTTCGACCTGGAGCCCACCGCGTTTATCGAGGAGTTCCGCAAGCAGCAGTTCGCTCGCTCGAATCGCAGCATGCTGCCGCTGCCCGCAGCACTCGGTGCCATTCGCCTAACGAGCGTTGAGGACGAGGTTCTTGAGCGCCATGCTCACGCCTACTTGGCTTCTCGCAAAGAACTTCTCTAAGATTTATTGACATCCATCGTCTTTCGTATCATGTTGAGGGGCGGGTTTTCAATCGGTTGCGGATCGCATGCGATTCCGTCGTTCGGTTGAGACCCGTCCCGTCTATATAGAGACAACAAGAAAGGAATCTGCATGTCTGAGTTTGCTGCCGGTCCTGCCGGTCGTATCGAGCGTGTCCGTGCCCTGATGGCCGAGCGTGGCTACGATGCCATCGTGGTGCGCGACGAGGCCAACCTTCGTTGGCTTACGGGCGTGAAGGGCGTATTCGACTACACCTTCGAGTTCCCGCACGCTGCGTTTATTACGGCCGACCAGTGCCTGTTCCATACCGACTCGCGCTACCTCAACAGCTTTGAGGAGAACACGCCCGCCGGCAGCCCCTGGGTCTACGACATGGACGAGGGCACCATCCCCGGTTGGGTCGCCGGCAAAATCGCGGCCAACAAGTGCCGCGTCTGCGCTGTCGAGGACGACATGCAGATCAACTTCTACCAGGGTATTCAGCGCGGCCTGGAGGACCGCTCCGTTGCCTGCATGCTGCCACTGATGCATGACGACATCCGCAAGATGCGCGCCATCAAGGATGCCGAGGAGATCGAGCTCATGCGCCATGCACAGTCGATCACTGACGCCGCCTTCCAGCACATGCTCGGCTTTATTAAGCCCGGTATGACCGAGAAGCAAGTTCGCAACGAGCTCGAGAACTTTATGTTCGCCAATGGCGCTGACAGCCTTGCCTTCGGCTCCATCGTAGCGAGCGGTCCCAACACCGCCAACCCGCATGCCGTGCCGAGCGACCGCGTGATCGAGAAGGGCGACTTTGTCCTCATGGATTACGGCGCGGGCTACTGTGATTACCGCTCCGACATGACGCGCACTGTCGTGATTGGCGAGCCCACCCAGGAGCAGCTCGACCTGTACGCACTCGTGCGCCGCACGCACGAGGAGTGCGTCGCCGCCATCCATCCGGGCGTTGAGGGTAACGACATCTTCAAGCTTTCCAAGAAGATCATCGGCGATGCCGGCTATGGTGATTACTACAACCATGGTCTGGGCCACGGCGTCGGTATCGACATCCACGAGCTGCCCAACTTCAACCGCAGCAAGAACACCATCGAGATCGGCTCGGTTGTCACCATGGAGCCCGGCGTCTACCTGCCCGGCGTGGGCGGCGTGCGCCTTGAGGACTACGGCGTGGTCACCGAGAACGGCTACGAGCCCTTCACCAAGACCCCGCACGACCTGCACGTCATCGATTGCTAGCCCATTTCGATAGATTTTTGGGGCGGGGCGTCCGGATCGATTCGGACGCCCCGCGTTCTCTTTTTATGCGCTCGCTGCAGGCGCCGTCAGCAAGTGTATAATTTCGGTCGTATGTAATTTGGACGCTTGTGCGTTCTGCCCATAACAAGAAAGGTCGCTATGCCTACCATTTCTACCGCCGACTTCAAGAACGGCCTCGGTCTCCGCATCAAGGACAAGGTCTACACCATCGTCGAGTTCCAGCATGTCAAGCCGGGCAAGGGCGGCGCGTTTGTGCGCTACAAGACCCGCGACATCAAGAGCGGCCGTGTCGTCGAGAACACCTGCAACGCCGGCACCAAGTTCGAGAGCGTCATGCTCACCACCCGTGAGTTCCAGTACCTCTACAACGATGGCGCCGACTACATCTTCATGGACAACGAGACCTATGAGCAGGTTCCCGTTCCCGAGGACATGGTGGGCGAGAACTCCAAGTGGCTGCGCGAGAACGACATTTGCCAGCTGCTCTTCGCCGACGATGAACTCATGGGCGTGACCCCGCCGATGTTCATCGAGACCACCATCGTCCAGACCGACCCGGGCTTTAAGGGCGACACCGTCCAGGGTTCCACCAAGCCGGCCACGATTGACACCGGCGCTGTCATCCAGGTCCCCATGTACCTCAACGAGGGCGAGGTCATCAAGGTTGACACCCGCGACGGCAAGTTCGTCTCCCGCGTCTAGCAACCAACTCTTCTAGGAGGACTCATGCCCCAGGAAATCAAGATTGACGGCATCGGCATTTCGCCCGATGTTCTGACCGCCATCGTCTCGCGCGCCGTGTCGGATGTCGAGGGCATCGCCTCCGTTGGCGTCAAGGACCTTGCCACCAACCTTGTCTCCATGATGCTCTCGTCCAAGGCCCCTGCTTCCGAGCCGGCGGTCGAGGCCGAGGTCGTCGGCGACAAGCTCGCACTCACCGTGCGTGTCGTGGTGTTCTTTGGCTATCCGTTCAAGAAACTCGCCGAGGCCGTTCGCGCCGCCGTGGTCGCCGCCATCGATGCCCAGGTTGGCGTCGAGGTCGAGCGCGTTGACGTTTGCATCGACGGCCTCGTTTTCCCCAAGGAGTAACCTTTGAGTCTTAAGGTTTATCGCGGGCGTACGCTTGCCCGCAGTCAGGCGCTGCAGCTGCTGTTCCAGGCCGAGGCCACGGACAGCCCGCTCGAGCGCGTCCTCGAGGGTGATTTCCTGATCTCGAAGGGTCCCCTCGACCCCTATGCGTTGGAGCTGTGCCGCGGTGCCTACGAGCATATCGACCGCATCGACTGCGCTCTGCGCTCCGTCGCCAAGAACTGGGATCTTATGCGCATGCCCGGCGCCGACCGTAATCTGCTGCGTATCGCCGTTTACGAGATGCGTTTCCTCACCGACGAGGAGGTTTCGGACGCCATCGTGATCAACGAGGCTGTCGAGCTTGCCAAGGCCTATGGCACCGACCAGTCCGCGTCGTTCGTCAACGGCGTGCTGGGCAAGATCGCTCGCAGCGAGGAGCTGCCGGGCGAGGACCTGTACCAGGAGCTGATGGCCGAGGATCGCGCTCGCGAGGAGGCGCAGGCTGCCGAGGCGGCCGCCAAGGTCGCTGCCGCTCAGGCTGCCGCCGGTGTACTTGCCGAGGATGCGGACGCTGCTGAGGCCGTCGAGGCCGACTCCGTCGAGGAGTAGTCATGCCAGAGGGTTCCGTCCGCAACTTCGACGAGATCTCGGACCGCTTGGACCAGATCATCGCTACCGTTCGCTCAAAGGATACGTCCTTGGAGCGTTCGCTCGATCTGTTTGACGAGGCGATTGAGCTGGGCTCCCGTGCGGTCGACATGGTCGATAAGTTTGAGCTGACGCCGCGTGAGGCCGACAAGCTCGAGCAGGAATACGATGAGGATGCGGCAAACGAATCCCAGGATAGCTAGGCCGCATCTCCGGATACGAATGGTTGATGGCATTCATGAAACGTGTGCGTCTTGATGACGAACTGATTTCACAGGGCATCTGCGCTGATCGCGCGGATGCCCTTCGCACTCTTATGGCCGGCTTGGTCTCGAGTGGCGGCGAGCGCTTGACTTCGCCGGGCCTTAAGGTAATCCCGGGCCTTCCGCTGCACGTGAAGGGGCGCATTCCCTATGTTGGCCGCGGCGGTCTTAAGCTCGAAGGCGCGCTTGATGCGTTTGGCATCAATCCGACGGGCCTTGCCTGTCTGGATGTGGGCTGCTCTACCGGCGGCTTTACCGATTGTCTGCTCAAGCGCGGAGCTGCGACCGTTGTCTCGGTGGACGTGGGTCGCGCCCAGTTCGATTGGTCGTTGCGTCAGGACGATCGCGTGACGCTGCATGAGCGCACAAACGTGACGCAGCTGCCTGAGCTTGGCTATGCCGGCGTCATCGACCTGGCTGTGTGTGATGTCTCGTTTACCAGCATCGCGAACATTATCGATGCGGTACTGGCGTGCCTGGCTCCTACGGGAGCATTCTGCACGCTCGTAAAGCCGCAGTTTGAGGCTCCGGCGGCGCTGGTGGGCGAGGGCGGCATTGTGACCGATCACGCCGTGCGCCGCGATACACTCGTGGCGGCGGTTGAACTCTTTGCCGCCAAGGGCCTGTTCCCGGTCGATGTGTGCGTGTCGCCCATTCATGGTGCCAAGGGCAACGTTGAGTTTTTCCTGTACGGCACGAGATTTGACCCCGGCGATCGCTCGCAAGACGAGCTGCAATCCCAGGTATCGGTTATGAGCGAGAAAGCTGCAACGCTATGAAGGTCTTTCTGGTTCCCAATTACTACAAGCAAGAGGCGGTCGAGAGCGGCCTGATGCTCGAGCTTTGGCTGACTCGCCAGGGCTATGAGGTCGCATGGGCTGCCGACCAGCGATCCAAGATTCAGAGCACGCCTGATATTGACGGCTCCGATCTGGTCATTACGCTCGGCGGCGACGGCACGTTGCTGCGCGCTGCCCGCATCCTCAACCATCGTGAGATTCCTATCCTCGGTCTTTCCTATGGTCACCTGGGTTTTTTAACTGCTGCGAGTCCCGAGGAGCGCGACATTCTGAAGGTCGTGAGCGACGCCCTGTCCGGCGAGCTGCATGTGAGCCGTCGCGCTACCATCGCCGCGGATATCGTGTCCGTGCGCGAAGATGGTACGAAGGATGTCGTGCGCACCTTCGCCCTCAACGACATGGCGCTTACGCGCGGCCCCCTGTCCGATATGGTCGAGTTCGACATCACGGTGTCCGGCCATCATATCGACCGTCTGCGTGGCGACGGCGTGGTCGTGTCCACGGCGACTGGTTCTACGGGTTACGCACTCAGTGCCGGTGGCCCCATCGTGAGCCCCGACTATACGGGCATGGTCTGCGTACCCATTGCGCCGCACACCATTCAGGCCCGTGCCTTCTTGACTTCGCCGAGTGATGTCGTCGAGATCTTTATGTCTGATGACCGTCCGAGTGTTCCGGCGATCGCTATCGATGGACAGTTTATTACCTGCGATGGTACCGTTGACAGCGTGGCCGTGCGCCGCGGGCCCGGAGATGTGCTGCTCCTCGATTACGGCCCCGAGAGCTTCTATAACTCGGTGAGTCGCGTTTTCTACGGAGTCCGTCATGATCGATGAGCTGCAGGTTTCTAACATTGCACTCATTCGCGAGGCGACGTTGGTGCCGAGTGCCGGCCTGACTGTCCTGACCGGCGAGACCGGCGCTGGCAAGACCGCGCTGCTCTCGGCTCTTAAGCTTATTTTGGGCGAGCGCGCGGATTCGTCGACGGTGCGCGAGGGCGAGGCGCTCGCGAGCGTCGAGGCACGACTCTTCGACGGGCCGCACGACACGGAAGGGTTCACCGTGCAGCGCAGTCTTTCTGCCGAGGGCCGCAGCCGCGTGAAGATTGACGGCCGCATCGCCAGCGTGCGCGAGCTTTCGGAGCGCGTTGGCGTGATGATGGATCTGTGCGGCCAGCACGAGCACCAGCGCTTGCTCGATCCGGCGCATCACGTTGCGATGGTCGATGCGTGGGCGGGGCGCTCTGCGCTCGAGGCGCTCGAGCACTACCGTGCTTGCTTTAAAGCCTCGCGCGCGGCCGCTAAGGAGGTCCGTCGCGTCGAAGAGGCCTCGCGTGCGCAGGGGAGCCGCGTCGAGGAGGCGCGCTTTGCCCTCGAGCGCATCGGCGAGGTCGACCCTAAGCCGGGCGAGTATGAGGAACTCGAGGAACTGCTGCCGCGCTCCGAACATGCCGAGGTACTGGTTGCCACCGCTAACGATGCCCATGCATCGCTTGCCTCTGAAGGGGGAGCGCTCGATGCCGTGAACAGTGCTGTGGCAGAGCTTTCCCGAATGGCTACCGTCGATCGCAAACTGGGCGACATTGCCGATGCACTTTCGGATGCCTGTATCTCCCTTGAGGATTGCGCGAACGAGCTTCGTACCTATCGCGATGCCGTCGCCTTCGACCCGCGCGAGCTCGCTCGCATGCGTGAGCGGTATTCCGACCTCAAGGGTCTGTTGCGTCAGTGGGGTCCCACCATGGACGATGTTTTTGCCATGCGCGATCGCTCGCAAGAACTGCTGTCCTTGGTCGATGATGGCGATGAACAGATCAAAAAGGCGCGTGAGGCACTCGGGAGCGCCGAGCGCGAGTTGTTTGCCGCTGCCAAGGCACTTAAGCGCGCTCGCAATACGGCGGCCCCGCGCTTCTGCCACGAGGTCGGCCGCCAGATGGCTCGCCTGGAGATGGGTAGTGCCGAGCTCGTTTGGGAGTCGCGTGATCTTCCCCGTGCTGAGTGGACGCCCGTTGGTCCTTCGAGCTACGAGCTGCTATACCGCAGCGGTGCCGGTTTGACGCCGCGCCCCTTGCGTCGAATTGCGTCGGGCGGTGAGCTAAGCCGCGTCATGCTGGCGAGCAAGGTTGTCCTCGGTAACGCGGACGGTGTCGATACACTGGTGTTTGACGAGGTCGATGCTGGTGTCGGTGGCTCCACGGCGCGTGCACTTGCGGGCGTGCTGGCAGATCTCGCCGCTACGCATCAGGTGATTGTCGTAACCCACTTGGCGCAGGTTGCCGTCATGGCTGACAAGCATTATGTCGTCAGCAAGGAACCGGGCGATGTTCCCCAGACGCATTTGGACGAGGTAACCGGCGAAGCGCGTACCGCCGAGATCGCCCGCATGTTGAGTGGCGATCAGTCCGAGGCAAGCTTGGCCCACGCAAAGCAGATGCTGGAAGAAGCTCGAGGTTAGATCGTATCAGCGGTGTTGGTGGGACAAATAGACTGATATTTATGTCCCACTACGCGTTTTACTCCACAACCTTATCCGGCTGGATGAGCTCCTCGTAGTAGCTGATATGCTCGCGAGCGTCTTCAATCTCGGGCAGCAGGAAGTTGTAGATGACTTCGATGATCATCGTGGCGCTGATCTTGGAGAACGCAAAGTCTCCCGTCGTCAGCAGCGCTTCGTGGTTGACGGTATTAAACGTGTAGTCTGCCAGGCGCGCGAGCGGGGATTTGCTGTCGCTGCTGATAACGACTACGGTTGCGCCGCAGTCGCGAGCCGCTTTTGCCATGCGATTCAGTCGGCGCGATTTGCCGGAGTTTGAGATTAGCACGATGACGTCACCCGGGCGCAACGTGAGCGCAAAGCCGATTGATGTCTCGCTAATGGTGCTCGCCATGCAGCGCAGGCCCAGCTGCGAAAACTTAAACGTCGCATCGAGCGCGACCGCGTTCGTATTGCCCACAGCCGCAAACTCAATAATCCCTGCATGCTTAAGGGCATGCACAACAGCCGCCAGCGTATCGTGGTCGATACCGTCGATGGTTGCATTAAGCTCGCTCACCTTGGCAGCCAGGATGTTCTTGAGGCTCTGCTCCATATTGTCGAGCGAGACCTCGTCGGTCAGGCCCTCGTTGCGCTGGCTTTCCAAATCCCTCGCCAACGAAAACTGAAAGCTGCGGAAGCTGCCAAACCCAAGCTTGCGGCAGAAGCGCGAAACGGTCGCCTCGGACGTGGCAGCGGCGCGCGAGAGCTGAGCGGCCGTGAGGCGTGGCGCCTCGGACTGGTGCTCCAATATATAGTCGACAATGCGCTGCTCGGACTCGCTGTATCCCTGATGGGTGCTAATGAGGGAAAGTGCGCTCTTGCTACTATCGGTCATGGATGGCTCCTGGTTGGCATGAAAATCGGACTCGTTTTGTAATGCCATAGTATAGGGGGATTTTCAATTACAAGATACACCTTGCCGTTTCAAGTGTTGATGGTAAACTTTCACCTACCGTTTACGGTTATGAAAGAACCTTTCACCGGAGAATTGCACCTTGTCTCTTCTCACGCGGACGGTAGGTTGGTATCTTTCAGTTGTGGAAAAACGCGCATCGAAGCGCGTGTAGGGGAGCGCCCGCGGGCGCTGTACTCAAGAAGGAGGGACACATGGCTAAGTTTGACATCATCGCCGCGACCGGTTGCCCGACCGGCATTGCGCACACCTTCATGGCTAAGGAGGCGCTGGAGAAGGCAGCTGCCGAGCGCGGTCTGACCATTAAGGTTGAGACTCATGGCCAGGTCGGTGTCGAGAACGAGCTCACCAAGAGTGAGATCGCTGGTGCCAAGGCCGTCGTCGTCGCAGCCGACAAGGATGTCCAGGCTGAGCGTTTCGCCGGCAAGCCCATGGTTTCCGTTGGTGTTTCCAAGGCCCTGTCCGTTGAGGCCGCCGGTAAGCTGATTGACCGCGCGCTCGCCGCCAAGGGTGACGACACGGTTGCAGCTGCTGCCGATATCGAGGATGAGGTCGAGGAGAAGGAGTCCATCGGCCACATCATCTACAAGCACCTCATGAACGGCGTCAGCCACATGCTGGTCTTCGTTGTTGCTGGTGGTGTTCTGACCGCTGTCTCGTTCCTGTGGGGCATTACGTCCTTCGATTCGACGGCGTCTGACTACAACAGCTTTGCTGCGATGCTCAAGATCATCGGCGGCATCGCCATGAACCTTATGGTTCCGGTGCTTTCCGCCTACATCGCCGAATCCATCGGCAAGCGCCCGGCGCTCGTCCCCGGCTTCGTTGCCGGTATGATCGCCATCCAGGGCCTGCCTGTTAACGCCGAGACCGGCATGATCGACGCCGGTGGCGCCGGCGTGGGCTTCGGCTTCCTGGGCGGCATCGTCGGCGGCTTCCTTGCCGGTTATGTCATCCTGCTGCTCGAGAAGGTCTTTGCCGGTCTGCCCAAGAACCTGGACGGCCTCAAGGCTATCTTCCTGTACCCGCTGTTCTCGACGGCTATCGTCGGCCTGGTCATGCTCGGCATTTCCGGCCCCATGGCTGCCATCAACACCGCCATGATGGACTTCCTCAAGGGCCTGTCCGCCTCTGGCGCCGTTGTCCTGGGTCTTGCTATCGGCTGCATGTGCGCCTTTGACATGGGTGGCCCGGTCAACAAGGCTGCTTATGTCACCGGTACCGCTATGCTCACCGAGGCTCTGGCCGCCGGTGTTGGCACCGATACCTACAACTTCGGCACCAACTTCATGGCTGCCGTTTCCGCCGCCTGCATCGTTCCGCCGCTGATCACCACCTTCGCCGTCGTTGTCGGCAAGAAGTACTTCAGCCAGGAGGACCATGACGCCGGTGTCGTCAACCTCATCCTTGGTTGCACCCACATCACCGAGGGCGCCATTCCGTTCATGACCAAGAACATCTGGCCCGTCATGCCCATCATGATGCTCGGTTCTTCTATCGCTTCGATCCTGACCATTATGTTCAACGTTCACGATCCGGCGCCTCACGGTGGCTTCCTGGTCCTGCCCGTTGTCGAGAACGGTCCGCTGTGGGTTCTCGCGATCCTCATCGGCGCTGTGGTCGGTGGCATCCTGTTCGTGGCCTTTAAGAAGTACGACTTCGAGAAGAACCAGAAGGCCGCTCCTGCAGCCAAGCCGGTTGAGGCTCCCAAGGCCGTTGCCGTCGAGGCCCCCAAGGCCGAGGCTGCCGACTTCGTTAAGGTCGAGAATGTCTTTGTTGCCGAGGACTTCGCTTCTCGTGACGAGGCTCTGAGCTTCGTTTCCAACCAGGCTGTCAAGGCCGGTATCGCCAGCGACGCCGACGCCGTGTTGAACGCCTTCCTGGCCCGCGAGGCCGAGGGCACCACGGGCATGATGGAGGGCTTCGCCATCCCGCATGCCAAGTCCGACGCCATTACCGAGGCTGCTGTTATCGTCGTCAAGGACGAGTCCGGCGTGACCGGTTGGGACACCATGGACGGCGCTCCCGTCAACGTGGCTATCGCCCTGCTCATCCCCGGTGCACAGGCCGGCACTACGCACCTCAAGATCCTGTCCAAGGTCGCCGAGGCGCTCATGGACGAGGGCTTCCGTGCCACCGTCAAGGGTTCCACCGACGCCGCCAAGATCGCCAAGACGATCAACGCTCGTCTGGTCTAATCCCGGCGCTCGCGAATAACATCGCCCCCTGTATATCAGGCGGAGACCCACTCCCGGGCCTCCGCCTTTTTCTTTCCAACTTGGCACTTAAGGACGTTCCTATCCTGCCGGCACCCAGGGACACTCCTCAGTCCGCAGACGGGCATAGATAACCGCATCAACCAGATCTCCCATACGATCAGAGATCCAGCCAGAATTCCGTTCGCACGATATTACTTTGGACCGACCGAGTTTCCGCAGCTCGCCTGCCGGGCGGGGCGGTTAAGTTTGTCGCGAGTTCCGCACGCAAAGGAAAGCACTTAATGTGCTTTCCGTCTTGCGCAGGACTGTAGAGCAGCAAACTTAACCGCCCCGCCCGGCAGGCGAGCGTGCAGGAACGACATCCGTCCAATAATTCGTCCGAAACACAATGAAAAACCGTTTGATGTGAGTTAATATAAACAACGTCGTGAATCTGACTCCTGCCGCACGCACGACAGGGGTTAAACACAAAAAAGGAGTCAATTATGGTTTCTGAGAAGGCTACCCTCGTTAATCCTCAGGGTCTGCACATGCGTCCGGCTGGTCTGTTCGCCTCCACCATGGGCAAGTACGCCTGTGACGTGACGGTCGTCACCCCCGAGAAGGAGGTCAACGGCAAGTCCCCGATGGCCCTCATGGCTGCTGGTATCCCCTGCGGTACCGAGGTCGAGGTCAAGTGCGACGGCGCTGACGAGGCCGAGGCTCTGGCTGCTGCCATCGAGCTCATCAAGAGCGGTCTTGGCGAGTAGAACTCAAACGGGTCGCATGTTGAACAACTAAGTTCATATTTGGGGGCGCAGTGACCTGTTGTAAGGTAGCTGCGCTCTTTTGTCATGGATATGGCAAAACGCTTTATCACATGACACGGAGAGAGGAATGGGAATGTATCAGGGAGTCAACGCTTCCGAGGGCATCGGTATCGGCACCGTCATGGTCGCCGTCGATCCCGACTTGACGTTTGAGCCGCACGAGGTTGCCGATTCGGCAGCAGAGAAGGAGCGCTATCAGTCCGCTCTTTCGGTCTTCTGCGAGAAGACCCAGGCTCAGGCCGACCACATGAAGGAGACGGTGGGCGAGGCCGAGGCCGAGATCATGAGCGGACACATTGTCCTGGCTCAGGACCCGGGCATGACCGACGCCATCAACGCCGCCATTGACGGCGGTACCTGCGCCGAGCAGGCGCTCATGGACACCTCGACCATGTTCGAGAACATGTTCCTGTCCATGGACGACGAGATGTTCCGTCTGCGCGCGGCCGACATCGCCGACATCCGCACCGGTATTCTGGCCGAGCTGCTGGGCAAGGAGGTCGTCGACCTCTCCGTCCTGCCCGAGAACACCGTCGTTGTCGTGCATGACCTCACGCCGTCCATGACCGCCACGATCGATAAGGCTCACGTTGCCGGTATCGTCACCGAGACCGGTGGCCGCACGTCGCACTCCGCGATCATCGCGCGTGCCCTCGAGATCCCGGCTGTCCTTTCGGTTTCCAACAGCTGCACCGCGCTGCGCAACGGTATGACCGTTGTCGTCGACGGCGGCAAGGGTATCGTCGAGGCCGATCCCGACGAGGAGACGCTTGCTGCCTACACCGCCAAGGCCGAGGCCTTCGCTGCCGAGAAGGCAGCCCTCGAGGTCTTCCGTGGCAAGCCGTCCGTGACTGCCGATGGCATCAAGAAGATCATCGCCTGCAACATCGGTAACCCCGATGACGTGCCCAACGCGCTCGATCACGACGCCGAGGCCATCGGTCTGTTCCGCTCCGAGTTCCTGTTCATGGACTCTGCCGAGCTTCCTTCCGAGGAGGAGCAGTTCAACGCCTACCGTAAGGTCGCCAGCGCGCTCAAGGGCGCTCCGGTCATCATCCGCACGCTCGATGTGGGTGGCGACAAGGAGATTCCGTATCTGCACATGGTCAAGGAAGATAACCCCTTCATGGGCTTCCGCGCCGTGCGTTACTGCCTGGCCAATCCCGACCAGTACAAGGTCCAGCTCCGCGCTCTGCTGCGCGCTAGCGCCTTCGGTGACGTAAAGATCATGATCCCGCTCGTCACTTGCGTCGAGGAGGTCTTGGCTGTCAAGGAGCTTGTCGAGCAGTGCAAGGCCGAGCTGACTGAAGAGGGTCGCAAGTTCAACGAGAACATCGAGGTCGGCATCATGGTTGAGACGCCTGCCGCTTCGCTGCTCGCAGACCGTCTTGCCGAGGTCGCCGACTTCTTCTCCATCGGCACCAACGACCTGATCGGCTACACCATGTGCGCCGACCGTGGCAACGACACCATCTCCAACCTGTACCAGGTTTACTATCCCGCCGTGCTCCGCTCGCTCAAGAACATCATCGAGAGCGGCGTGAAGGCCGGCATCATGGTCGGTATGTGCGGCGAGGCCGCTGCCGATCCGCTGCTCGAGCCGCTGCTGATCAGCTGGGGCCTGGAGGAGTTCTCGATGAGTGCTCCCTCGATCCTGCGCGCTCGTAAGACCATCAGCCAGTGGACCAAGGCCGAGTGCGACGAGCTCGCCGAGAAGGCGCTCGCCTGCAACACCGCCGCCGAGGTCAAGGCACTGCTCGAGTCCGCAGCTCGCTAATTTGGTATCAGAGGTAACTGCGTGGTTGGAATGGGCCGGCCACGCGGCCCTCACATATACAGGGGGTACTGTAAATGTTCTACACGCTAACCGCTAACCCGGCTGTCGACATGACGGTTTCGAGCTCTCCGCTCGAGCCCGACGAGAACGTCCGCACCGGTTCGGCCAGCTACACGGCTAACGGCAAGGGCCTCGACGTGTCCTTCGCCTTTAAGAAGATGGGCGTCGACACCGTCGCGCTCGGCTTCTTCGCCGGCTTCACGGGCAAGTTCATCGTCGAGGAGGTCATGAACCTTGGTTGCCTTTGCCGCCCGGTCTGGACCGACGGTATCACGCGCATTAACACCTACGTCAATGATGGCCAGCACGAGTACGGCATCCTGAACCCGGGTGCTCCGATCACGCCGCAGCACCAGGAGGAGCTCTACAACATCCTGGACACCGCGGGCGATCTCGAGTGCCTGATCGTTTCCGGCTCCGTGCCTCCCAAAGCTACGCCTGACTTCCTGGCTAAGGTCATGGAGCACGCTCAGGCTCGTGGCGCCGATGTCGTCTTGGACCTGTCCTCCGACAAGCTCAAGGAGCTCGCTCACAAGAAGCCGCTGCTCATCAAGCCGAACCATCACGAGATGAAGGCCATCTTCGGCGTGCCGGTCGACACCGACGACGAGGTCCGCGTTGCCATGAAGATGGCTCACGACGCCGGCGTTCAGAACGTGCTGCTCACCCGTGGTAGCCGCGGCGACGCTTACTTCTCCAACGGCGAGGACATCTGGTACGCCAAGCGTGAGTTCAACATCAAGCTGGTCTCTTCCGTCTGCGCCGGCGACTGCACCCTCGCTGCGTTCCTGCACAAGTGGTACAGGGATCGCGACAACGTCGAGGAGGCCATGAAGCTCGCTATGGCCACCGGCGCCAACGTTGCCGAGTCCGTCGGCATTGGCGACTTTGGTCACGTCGACGAGTACAGCAAGCGCGTTGCTGTCCGCAAGCTCGATCGTCAGTAATCGAAACGCGACATATTCGTGCACATGCGGCGCCCCGGTTTCGGCCGGGGCGCCTTTTTTTGTTCCGTCATGGGGGAGAGATGTTATGCCGTACTTCATCGCTTCCACACCGTTCGCCGAGTTGTCCTAGCCTTTTACCGATGCGTGGAATATACTTTCATTAACACGTTGGTTCGTGAAAGGAACATTCATGATTTACACGCTCACTGCAAATCCCGCCATTGACTACAACATCGCCTGCGACGGCCTTACTGCCAATACCGTCACGCGTACCCGCAATGCCGTCTACACGCCCAACGGCAAAGGCCTCAACGTCTCGTTTACGCTTGACCACTATGGTGTCGACACCACGATCCTGGGTTTCTTCGCCGGCTTCTCGGGCGAGTTTATCGTTAAGGGCGCCGAGGCCCTGGGCGTGCCCGTCAAGCCCGTGTGGACCGACGGCATCACGCGCGTCAACGTGTTCCTCAATGCCGGCCCCGACACCGAGTACAACATGGTCAACGCCGGTGCCGCCATCAACGAGGCCAACGAGCAGGAGATGTTTGAGCTTATCGATTCGCTCGATGACATGACCTGCCTGGTCATTAGTGGCTCGCTGCCTCCCAACACTTCCGAGGGCTTCTTGGCCGAGGTCCTGCGCCGCGTCAAGGCCAAGGGAGCCGAGTTCGTCCTCGACATCTCGAGCCATCAGCTGGCAGACCTCATTGCCATGGAGCCGCTGCTGATCAAGCCCAATGACGACGAGCTGCTCGACATCTTTGGCATTAAGGTGAGCGGTGGCGACGACGAGTCCGTCAAGGGCGCGATGGCCGAGCTGCACGCCAAGGGCGCCAAGAACGTGCTGCTGACCCTCGGTGGCGACGGCGCGTATTTCTCTAACGGTGAGCACATCTGGTTTGCCAACCGCACCTTCGACGTCAAGCTGCTGTCGACGGTGTGCGCCGGCGATTCCTCGCTCGCTGCCTTCCTGTCCGTGTGGCACGACGCTCCCGAGCGCGTCGAGGATGCCCTGCGCCTTTCGATGGCTACCGGCGCCAACGTGGTCGAGTGCCCCGGTCTGGGCGATTTTGCCAAGGTGGACGAATATAAGAAGCACATCGAGGTTCGCCAGGTCTGCTAGTTCCGGCACCTTGTCTGAATAGTTTGATTATTTCGCATCCGTCTTAGACTAGGACGGATGCGTTTTTGTTTATCGGACTTGCGTGTGCAGTGGAGGCTGTTTCTTGCTAGACTTCTTGCAGACGCAATCGATAGCCAATTTGATAGTCTCAGGAGGCCACAGGTATGTGCAATGTTTCGCTCAACGGTACGCAACCGTCCGATGCCTCCATCCGTGTCCTGCGCGCGCTCGAGGCAGCCGGTCTTGAGGCTTGGTACGTTGGCGGTTGGGTGCGCGACGCCCTGATGGGATGCCCCAGCCACGATGTTGATATGTGCTGTAGCGGCCTGTGGCAGGAGTCCAAGGTGGCGCTCGAGGCCGCTGATATTGCGGTTGTGGAGTCGGGTATTAAATTTGGCGGAATCACGGCTATTTCCGATGGCGAGCGTATCGAGGTCACTACGTACCGTCTGGATGGCTTTTACACCGATGGTCGCCATCCCCAGAGTGTGGAGCGTGCTGCCTCGCTCGAGGACGATTTGGCGCGCCGCGACTTTACCGTCAACGCCATGGCCTGGCATCCCGAGCGCGGGCTTGTCGACCGCTACGACGGCCAGGGTGACTTGGAGCGCAAGCTGATTCGCACTGTCGGCGATCCCAGGCGTCGCTTTAACGAGGACGCCCTGCGCATGCTGCGTGCGGTGCGCTTTGCCTGCCGTCTGGACTTTATGATTGAGCCCGAGACCAAGCGTGCGCTTGCCGAGTGCGCGTCGCTGCTCGATGCCGTGGCGCGTGAGCGTGTGGGTATTGAGCTCGAGGGCATTCTTTCGACCGGTCATGGGGGAGACGCGATGCTCCGCTATCCCGAGCTCATCTGCGCCGCCGTGCCCGAGTTGGCAGCGGGTCGCGGGTTTGATCAGCGCAGTGTCTATCATGCGTTTAACGTCTACGTGCATATCGCCCGTGTGCTGACGGTGGCGGGGGAGCTCGCGCTGTGTGACGGCGTCGCGCCCTCGTCGAGCCTTATGTGGGCGGCGTTTTTGCACGATGTGTCCAAGCCCGAGTGCTTCACGGTCGATCACGCCGGCAGCGGACACTTCTACGGTCATCCCGAGCTCGGCGCCAAGAAGGCGCGCGTCATTATGGATCGCCTGGCCCTCTCGCACGACTTGGTGCGCGACGTGTGCCTGCTCATCAAATACCATGACAAGCCGCTGCGCCCCGAGCGCTCCTGCCTGCTCAATATGATGCGCGCGCTTTCGGGTGAGGGCGTCGACACGGCCCGCCTGATTGACGAGCTCATGGACCTTAAGCGTGCCGACACACTTGGCAAGGCCCCGTCGTGCTTCTATTATGTTGAGACGATTGAGGAGATGCGCGCGCTGGCGCACGAGCTGCTGAAGGCAGGGGAGCCCTATACGCTCAAGATGCTCGCCATCAACGGCGGCGACCTGATCCGTGCCGGAGTCAAGCCCGGGCCGGAACTGGGTCAGCTTCTCAACTCCGCCCTCGACGCCGTGATCGAAGACAACATTCCCAACGAGCGCGAAGCTCTTTTGGTCCATCTTAACTTGAATTAGCTACCTAGTTTACCTGCGTGTTCCATAACCTGCCGACAATTTTTCGGCAATTTGGAATTTCTTCTTGCGCTGATGTTTTTTGTCCCGTAATATATTTCCTCGCAGCACGGCAGTGCAGATGTCATTTGGCCCGTTCGTCTAGCGGTTTAGGACGCCGCCCTCTCAAGGCGGAGATCACCAGTTCGAATCTGGTACGGGCTACCACGCATCTGATACCCGGCCTTCCCATGGAAGGCCGGGTTTTTTATTTTCAAACAAGCGTCTGCAATTCCCGTTTGAACCAGAGCTTTGCGTTCTGTCTATGGTCCTTGCGGGTACAATATCCAAGATATTTTGACTGTTAGAAGGAGTCTTATGACGGAGTCCTCTCAGCATACGTCTAAGCCCCAGGTCGAGGTTGAGACCTCGGGCGGAGATGACAATAAGAGCGCACGCCGCGGCGCCATCTTTATCGGCGTCGTGCTGGTGGGTTATATCGTCTATCTGGTGGTAACCGGGCAGATGGGGCAGTTCTGGGCCGCTATGTCGAGCGTCCAGGCGTCATGGCTCGTTGTCGCGTGTCTCTGCATGTTCATGTATCTGTTCTTTGGCATTGTGGCCTATGCGATCGCTGTCTGGCTCGACCCCAATTCACCCGTCGGCATTCGCGACCTGATCTCGGTCGAGGCGAGTGGCATCTTCTTTGGCAACCTCACCCCTATGATGATGGGCTCGACTCCTGCTCAGATCTACCGCCTGACCAAAGCGGGCCAAAATGTCGGCGAGGCCGGAGCCACGCAGTTCACGCGCTTTATCGTGTATCAGTTTGGCCTCGTTGCCTGGGGCGCTATCCTACTGCTTGCTCGCATGCCGTTTTTTGCCGAGCGCTATGGCGATATGACGCTGCTGTGCGTCTTTAGCTTTGGTGGACACTGCTGCATCTTGCTTGGCATCTTCGCCGTCGCTCTCATGCCTAAGACCGTCACGCGCGTCGCCCATTGCATCATCAATTGGCTCGAGCGCATTGGTGTCTCGGCCACTAAGATCGAGAGTTGGCGCACGTTTGTCGATGGCGAAATCTACTCCTTCTCCGAGAAGTTCAAGCTTTCGGCCGGACATTTTTCTTCCATGCTGCTCACCGTGTTTATCACCATGCTGCAGCTCGCGTTTTTCTATCTGGTTCCGTATTTCCTGATGCTTGCCTTTGGCCACCACGAGGTCGACTTTTTCTCGGTCATGGCCGCGAGCGCCTTTGTCCAGCTGTTAAGCTCTGCGGTTCCCTTGCCCGGTGGAACTGGTGGCGCTGAGGGCGGCTTTGCATTGTTCTTGGGTCATTTCTTCGGTTCGGCCTCGACCGCCGGCTATCTGCTGTGGCGTCTCATTACGTTTATTGCCCCTACCATTTTGGCTGCGCCTCTGCTGGGACTTAAGAGCGCCCACAACGAGAGCATCCATGCGCGCTGGGATCGTGTGATGCGCAAGCTCGGCCGCACGCCTCAGACGCCCTCTGCGCCCACTAAGCCGCACCCCACGAATGCTGTTACCGTTGATCCCAGGAAGCACGCTCAGAAGGCTTCTGGGACCGCTAAGCCGGCTCATAAAGCCTATGTGCGCCAGACAGGCGATGGTATTCGCGTATCTCCGTCGGCACTTAATAAGAAGAAGCATCCTAAGTCGCAGTAGGGCAGTCGTGCGTTCTTCATGACGCGGGGCATATTTGTGCCGTATGGGGGATAATCCTCTTACGTAGATTATCTCTCATCTGTTGATGAATGCTCGCATATCGAAGGGACACGCCCATGGCAACCAGCAAACCGCGTCTTGACCGCCGCATCGTTCGCAGCCGCAATGCCATCCTTTCTGCTTTCGAGCGCCTGCTCATGGAAAAGCCGCTGGCAGACATTACGGTGAGTGCCATCGCGCGCGAGGCCAATGTCGACCGCAAGACCTTTTACGTACACTTTGGTACGGTTGACGGCCTGCTCGATGCCATTGCCGTCGATGTGGTGGAGATGATTGTCGACTCGGTCGAGAAAACGCTTGCTTCTATGGACGGTGACACCAACGAGCGCGCTCTTGGCGCGGCGGCGACCTTCTTTAAAACCGTTAACGAGGCACTGTGCAACAACTTAGTGCTCAATCGTCAGCTGATCGAGAATATTCCGCTCGATGATTTCATGGCTCGTCTTCGTGCGCCGCTCGAACATGAGATTGCCGAGCGCGATCTGCTGCCCCAAGGTCTCAAGGACGAGATGTTCGACTATTATCTGGCGTTTTTGCTGTCGGGTATCATCGGCATCTATCGCACGTGGGCACTGTCTGACGGATCGGTTCCTATCGAGCGCGTCTCTGAGGTCGCCAACGATCTGACTCTCAACGGCCTGTCGAGTCTGGAATCTCGCTTGGACTAGGCCTAGTTGGGCTCGTCGGCGTGGAAATTCTTGTTCACGAGGTTCTCCGGCGCCTTGTAGACCTCGCCGGCGTAGGAGCTGTAGCCTGAGGATCCTTAAAATAAAGTCCAGTTTATCCTTCTCACTCTAATTGGGAATCCTCCGATGCGCCTTCGCACGCTCGCACGACCTCGATACCATGCGAGCGTGCGAACTCGACGAGCTCTGCGTTGCGGGCGTTTATGGTGCCGAAGGCGGCGGGGCACACAATAAGGCGCGCACAGTGGACGAGGAGCTCTTTGGCGCGGGCTATGGTTTTATCCCCGATCGGCTCGAAGGCGCGCTCGGCCACGCATTCCGTCGCCAGGTCGCGCGCGAGCTCGCAGTCGATGTCCCCTTCGTGCAGAACGCCCGCGTAGAACGCCTTGCCCTGCCGGATGAGCTGGCGAAACACAGCCGACCCCGTACCTGCGCCGGCGATGACGAACGTGTGCGCATCACCGTGTGGGCGCCCAATTTCCACGCTGCCGAAGCGCTCGTTGAAGGTGCCATGCTGAAGGCCGTAGAGCTCGCCAATTGTCTCGCGCGTGAATATGTCCTCGGGTGCGCCGGCGCGAAAGACCCGGCCGTCCTTCACGCAAATCACCTTGTCGGCGCTTTTCTGCGCGAGCTCGAGTTCGTGGATGGACATGATGACAGCCACATTCCGCGATTTCGCAAGGTGGCGAAGTATTCGCAGCAGGTCGATCTGGTAGCGGATATCGAGATACGACGTGGGCTCGTCGAGCACGAGCACACGCGGATCCTGCGCGATGGCGCGTGCGAGCATGACGCGCTGGCGTTGCCCATCGCTTATCTGCATGAAGTCGCGTTCGGCGAGCTCTTCCACATGTGCGGTTTTCATGGCCTCATCGACCCGACTATGGTCGTCGGGCGAGAGTGTGCCCATTCGCCCGGTGTAGGGATGCCTTCCCGCCTCTACGATATCGCGGCAGGTGAGGAGCTCGGTCCGGGGGCGATCCGTCAGCATAACGGCAAGGTTCCTTGCGAACTCCGCCGTCTTCCATCGGGAAATCTCCCGCCCGTCGAGCTCGACCGCGCCGGCAAGCGGTGCAAGATGGCGTGTGATGGTTTTCAAGATGGTCGACTTGCCCGAGCCGTTCGGCCCGATGAGCGCCACGACGTCGCCCGCGCGAACCTCCAGATCGACGCCTTCGACTACGACCTTCTTGTCGTAGCCCGCCGTCAGGTCGCTTATGCGGAAAAGCGGCGCTCCGTCAGCCTGCGTTTCGACCGGGGTTTCGAGGTTCGACTCCGCTCGGAGGAGGCGTTCCGCGCGCAGTTCCGCACGAGCCGAAAGTGCCTTCTGGCGCTTTCGTGCGAGCTTTGGACTGTCTAAGCATGGAATGTCCCCTCCGAGCGTTTTGGGCTGCGGCACGAATTTCCCCATCTACCTCACCCGCTTCTTCAACATGAGTGCGATAACCACCGGCGCGCCGAAGATGGCGGTGACGGCGCTGATGGAAAGCTCGACGGGGGAGAACAGCGTGCGCGCGATCAAATCGCAGCCCGCGCAGAAGATGGCGCCTCCCAAGAAGCACGCAGGAATCACGCGGATGGGCTTCGACGACTTTAGCGCCGACTTAACGAGATGCGGAACCGCGATGCCTACGAACGACACCGGACCAGCGAACGCGGTCACGCAGGCGGATAGCATGCTCGCTAGAAGGACGAGCACCACGCGGAAGCGTGCGACGTTCACGCCGACGCTTTTCGCGTAGGCTTCTCCCAGCTGGAAGGCGGAAAGGGGCTTCGATATCGCGAATACGCATGCGCTCACGGTGATCACCACGACCGCGATGACCGCGATGTCGTCCCAGCTCGAACCCGAGAAGCTGCCCAAAGACCAGTTGTGCAGGTTCACGATGGACTGGTCGTCGGCGAAGGCGATGAGGAAGTTCGTCCCCGCCGAGCAGATGTATCCCACCATGACGCCCGCTACGATGAGCATGGCCATGGAACTTATGCGCCGTGCGATGAGGAGTACGAAGCCGATGGTGATAAGCGAGCCCAGAAACGCTGCGGCCACCATGGCCGGCGAGGACATGGTCTGGTTCGCGCCCAGAAGTACGATCATCGTAAGCGCGACGACGAACTTTGCGCCTGAGGAGACGCCCAAGATGAACGGGTCGGCGATGGGGTTGTTGAAAAACGTCTGCAGCAGGAACCCGGAGAGCGAAAGTGCCCCGCCGAGAAGCACGGCTGAAAGCACGCGCGGCAGGCGAATCTCCCAGATGACCTGGCTTTCCATGGAATTGGCCGCGCCGCCCGAAAGGATGCCGGGGATGTGGTCTGCGGGCACGAGCACGCTCCCGATGCACAGGTTGGCCCCGACGAGCACGATGAGGGCAACAGCGAGCAGCGCCGTCACGACGCGACACCGCGCGGCGCGCCCCGATTCGTCGTATGCCATGGAAAGTCGGCTTCTCATGGTGCTAGCCGAGCTTCCTCAGATAATGGAAGTTGCTCGCGTCATCGCCGGTGAACGCCCCGTGCAGCTCGTCGATAATGTCGGCGGTGGAAGTCATCTGCTGGTACATGTCGGCGCTTGTGACCCAGACGTTGCCGTTCTTCACGGCTTTGAACTGCGACAATAGCGCGTTTTTGCCTACGAAGTCGTTCAAGGTGGCAACCGATTCGTCGATGGTGCCGTTGTAGACGATAATGTCGGCATCCTTCGCCGTCGCGTAGAAGCGCTCCATTTCGAGCGTTACTGACGAACCTGACGTCGACGCCGTCTGCGCGTCATCGAGCGCGTAGTTGCCGCCTGCAAGCTCGATCATCTGCGCCACGTAGTCGCCCGCCCGCCGCGTGACGGCGGCCCCGTTCGAGTTAATGTAGAAATACGCCACGGTTTTACCTGACGACGCGAGCCCCGACGTTTGCTCGACGCGGGCCTTCTGCTCGTTGAACAGGTGCGCGGCCTCGTCTTCCTTGTCGAACAGGACGCCGAAAAGCTTAATCCACTCGACGCGCCCGAGTGCTTCGGGCTCGCTCGACGACTGTTCGGTGAGCACGACGAGCCCGAGTTTCTGCAGCTTTTCCTTCACATCGGGTGTGTGGTTGATCATGGTGTTCTCGATGGCGAGCGTGCAGCCCGAGGCCGATATTCGCTCGTAGTCGGGCGCGCTGTACTTGCCGCCGTAGGCGATCGCCCCACTTTCGAGTGCGCTTTTGAAGCCCGCGACCGAGCAATCGTCGGCCTTCGTGCCCGACATGAGGATATTGTCGTTCGCATCGAGCGCGTCGACCAGGCACATCGTCGCCGACGACACGAGGTACACCTTGTCGGCGGGGCGCCTTATGACCGCGATGTCGGAGCTCAACCCATAAGGTACCTTCGCATCTTGCGGCACCACGAGGAAGCGCTCCCCGTTCGAAATGCAGATAAGCCGCAGGCCGCCTTCGTACTCGTCGACAGTGAAGTGCTCGGCGTATTCAAGCTGAAGCGTCCCCGTCGGCTTCCAGCCGCAGCCCAAATCGGCGTTGTGGAAGTCGGCCGCGGCGCTTGAAGCCGTTCTCGCAGGGGAGCCGCCGCTTGCTTCGTCGCCCGATTTCTCCTTCATGGTGGATGAGTCGAAGTAGAGCGTGTAGTCGATGGTGTGCGGCGTCGACATGGCGACGGTCTCGGCCGACACGGCGATGTCCTCGTCGAGCGTGACGGGTATCTCGAACGTGGAGTTGCCGCCGTCGTTTACGGGCGCGTAGTCCACGCCGTTGACGGTCATTTTGTCGTAGTTCGAACTCGACCAGGTGATGGTCGCGGTGTAGGTGTCGCCATCCTTCACAATTGTGGTGGGTGAGGCGATGCTTGCGCGCCCTGACCCGCCGGAGAGCGAGACGCTCACAGTGTATTCCTGAGAGCCTGCCGTGCCACCGGTCGCGTTCGGGCTCGCACTGCACCCCGCGAAGGGAAGCGCGAGCAGGGCGACGAGAACGCAGGCGATCGCGCGCACCGCGATGCTGCGACGCTTCCTGCTTTCCCCCTTGGGAAGAATCGACCGCATGGCGTTACTTCAGTGCGTCGGCGCGCAGATCGACGCCGGCGGATTCGAACACGAGCGTGCGGTCGTACCACTGCTCTTTTCTAATACTCCACGCGGCGCAGGCGGTGTCCTCGTCGAGCGCTTCAACGGGCACGTCGTAGGTGTACTTGCCTTCCGCGTTTTCCACATAGGGGATGAAGTCGGCCTCGCTCGCGGCGGCAGCCTCGTCGCCCGTGCCCATGAAGAGCTTGCCGTAGCCCGTGCCGGAAAGCGTCATCACGCAGTGCATGGAGCCGTTTTCCACGATGAGCTGGGCGTCCACAATCCTGAACATGTTCGAGCTGGAATCTACGCTGATCGGATAGGTGCCGTCGGCCACCTTGTCGGCGGTGATGGGGGCAGCGCTTGCGCCCTCGGGCGCATCGGCCGCCTGTTCGGTCTTTTCCTGGGAATCTGCATCGCTTGCCTTTGCGCTGTCGATTGAATTTCCGCCGCAGCCGGCGAGCGAGAACGCGAAAAGCGCCGCTGACAGGGCGAAGGCGAGGGTTTTCTTCAACATGGAGGGGGTTCCTTTCAATCGCTTCGACCGCCCGCGCCGTGCGGTGGGCGGGCGGGATGCGAATGCAACGGGCATGCGCCGTCAGTCGGGGAAGGCGCATGCCCGTTGCACGGGGACGCGACCGGCGCCCCCGTGCGCGGCGAGTTTACAGCTTGGCGATGGCGTCGTCCACGTGCGAGACGTAGATGTCGTCGACCGCGACGTTCTGTCCCAGACCCTGGAGCAGGCACGTCACTTCGAAGCCGGCGGCCACGAACTTCGCAGCCCAGCTGTCGGGGTCGGTCTCGTCTGCCATGTCGTTGTTCGCGTGGTCGCCCGCGACCACCATGAACGGCGCTAGCACGGCCTTCTTGTAGCCTGCGGCGCTCGCGGCGGCGATAACATCCTCGCAGGTCGGTTCAGCCTCGACGGTGCCGACGAAGAACTGCGTAAAGCCCTCGTTCTTAAACACTTCCTGCATCTTGGCATAGTCGGCGTTGGAATCGGCTTCGGTGCCGTGGCCCATGAGGCACAGCGCCGTCTTGCCGTCGTCGAAGGACGCCATGTTCTCCTTAATGGCTGCGGCCACCTTCTTGTAGTCGTCGTCGGAGGTGAGCAGCGGGTCGCCGAGCGAGATTTTGTCGAACTTGTCGGCGTACTTGTCGAGCTCGTCTTTCACGTCGGTGTATTCCAGGCCACCCATGAGATGCGTCGGCTGCACGACGATTTCCTTCACGCCGTCTTCCACGCAGCGGTCGAGCGCTTCGGTCATGTTGTCGATCGTGATGCCGTCGCGCTTCTTCAGCTTGTCGATGATGATCTGCGCGGTGAAGGCGCGGCGGATGTCGTAGTCCTGCCAGTACTTCTCGCGGATAGCGTCTTCGATGGCGCCGATGGTGATGTGGCGCGAGTCGTTGTAGCTCGTGCCGAAGCTCGTGACGAGGATGACCGGCTTCACGGCCTTCTTCTTTTCACTCGATTTCTCGGAACTCGCGGAGGTGTTGGAGCAGCCCGCGAGCGCGACTCCGGCGAGCGCGAAGGCTCCGGTTGCTGCGGCGCCCATGAAGCCGCGGCGTGACATCTGGTCGGACATGGTTTTTCCTTTCCTCGGTTTGCCGGTCCCCCGGCGACAGTTGCTTGTCGGCACAAGCGAAAGAAAAGCGCGCCCCTCGGGGTTCACAAGGAGCTAACGCCACGGCGATGCCGTGAGGAAAAGGCGAAGCAGTCTGGCTTGGGGCGCGAGGCGTTTCGCCCGCGCGTCCTATACAGTAATGTCCCTTGCCCAGGATTCCCACCTGGTTCCCTCCGCAAGCCAGCGCGGGCTGTGCGGGCGCCGCGCCGGTCATTTCCTTTTATCCGATTGTCATATGCTCGTTGCCGAAACTTTTACTATGATAGTGGGCGCTTGTGAACGTGTCAAAGCCAGGGCGGGCGGCATTGCGCCTCCTGCCTGCGTATTTGCGCCGATTGCCGCCACGGGCGCCGTATTTTGCCCGCTGCGCGAATGGCGGCGTAAACGGTTGCGATGAGAAACGGGAAGGGAAGGCTCGGATGATTCATATCGTTGGCGCAGGTTCGGGCGCCGCCGACCTTATCACGCTGCGCGGGGCGCGTCTTCTGCGCGCGGCCGACGTGGTCGTTTGGGCGGGAAGCCTTGTGAACCCCGAGCTGCTCGCTGAGTGCAAGGAATCCTGCATCGTCTACGACAGCGCGCACATGACCTTGGAGGAAGTGCTCGACGTGATGTGCGCGGCGGATGCGCGGGGCGAGGAAGTGGTGCGCCTGCACACGGGCGATCCGTGCCTGTACGGCGCCATCCAGGAGCAGATGGACGCACTCGACGCGCGCGGCGTGGACTACGAGGTGGTGCCCGGCGTGTCGAGCTTTTGCGGTGCCGCGGCGGCGCTTCGCCAGGAATACACGCTGCCGGGAATCAGCCAGTCGGTCGTGATCACGCGGCTTTCCGGCCGCACCCCCATGCCCGCGGGCGAGAGCATGCGCACCATGGCGGAAAGCGGCTCGACTATGGTCATCTTCCTGAGCTCGGGTATGCTCGCCGAGCTTTCCGCTGAGCTTTTGGCCGCGGGCCGCAGCTCCGACGAGCCGGCGGCGCTCGTGTACAAGGCGACCTGGCCTGAGGAGCGTGTGGTGCGATGCACAGTGGGCACGCTCGCCGATGCGGGCGCGCGAGAGGGCATCGACCGCACGGCGCTCGTGGTGGTTGGCCGCGTGCTCGGAGCTCGCGGCGGACTTGCGCACGACGGCGCGCAAGCGGAGTCGTACGAGCGCAGCAAGCTTTACGACCCTTCGTTTGCCACGGGCTATCGGAAGGCGAGCAGCTAGCGTGGCCTTCGAGCACTACATATATACTGGGACGACCCGCCTGCGCTGCGGCTACACCACGGGGAGCTGCGCCGCGCTCGCGGCGAAGGCGGCCTGCGAGATGCTCTTGTCACGAAAGACCGTGGGCCGCGTGTCGATCGTCACCCCCGGCGGGCTGCCCGTCGAGACGGACGTGGTCGACGCATGCATCGGCGAGGTGTGCGCCCAGTGCGCCGTGCGAAAGGACGCAGGCGACGATGCCGATGTGACCGACGGCGTGCTCGTGTACGCGCGCGTGGAACATTCGGGGTCGGGCACGGGTGCTGCGGACAGCAAGGACGTGCCCGCGCACGAATCGGAAGTTTCCGTCGATGGCGGCGTGGGCGTGGGGCGCGTGACGTTGCCCGGGCTCGAGCAGCCGGTGGGGGCGGCCGCCATCAACGCGACGCCGCGCGCGATGATCACTTCGGCGGTGCGCGAGGTGTGCGCCGCGCACGGCTTTTCTGGAAATATTGCTGTGACGATTTCGGTACCCGAGGGCGTTTCCCTAGCCGAAAAGACCTTCAACCCGCACCTGGGGATAGAGGGCGGCATCTCCATCCTGGGCACGACGGGCATCGTCGAGCCTCGCAGTCTCGCTGCCTTGCGCGACAGCATCGAGCTCGAGATCCGGCAGCATGCGGCTATGGGGCGGCGCGGAGTCGTGCTCACGCCCGGCAACTACGGCGGGCAGTTCATCTCGGGGCATTTCCACCTAAACGGTGCGCCGGTGGTCTTCATCTCCAACTTTGTGGGCGATGCGATTGATTGCTGCGTTCGCGAGGGATTCACCAATGTCCTTCTTGTGGGACACATCGGCAAATTGGTGAAGGTCGCGGGCGGCATCATGGACACCCATTCGCGTACCGCCGACTGCCGCGCGGAGATTCTGGCCGCCCACGCGGCCATGGCCGGCGCGGGCGCGAAGACCGTGCGCGAGATCATGACGTCCGTCACGACCACGGTGGCGCTCGAGGTAATCGAGGCCGCCGGCGTGGGGGACGCTGCGCGCGCCTCGCTCGCTGCGGCAATCGAGGACAGGTTGCGCCGCCGCGCGGCGGGCGCATGCGACATCGCCGCGGTCGTGTTCGACGCGGAGCGCCGTGAGCTTTTCCGCACGTCGGGCGCCGATGCAGTTATCGGGGAATTGGGGGCGACGTATGAGTAAAGGCGTGCTGTATGGGGTGGGCCGCGCAATCGGCTGGCCAGGGACGAAGGTGGCTATGGAGGCGCGCCGCTCGCTTGCGGACACGAAGCGTATCCTTCGCGAGGAGGGCACCTTCGACGGTGCCGAGCTCGTAGAGGACTGTGGGCTTCCGGGCGAGCGCGTGTACCGCTCGCTCGACGATGTGCCCGATCGGGGCAGCTACTTCTCGACGATGGTGGTGCGCTAGATGAGGGTTTCCTGCATAGCGTTCACTGAGAGGGGGTATGCGTTGGCGGAGCGCACCGCACGCGCGCTTTCCGATTGCGCGCAGACAGGTGAAGATGACCCTGGCTGGGACGTTTCCGTTTCGCGCGGGTTCGGCGAGGGGAAGGCCGACCTGCGCGCATGGACGGCGCTCACGTGGGAAGCGTCGGACGCGCTTCTGTTCGTGGGCGCGGCGGGCATCGCCGTGCGGGCGATCGCGCCGCATGTCGCCTCGAAGGTAAACGATCCCGCGGTTGTGGCGATCGACGAGGCGGGGCGCTTTGCCGTCCCGCTTTTGTCGGGGCATTTGGGCGGTGCGAACGAGCTTGCGCAAACTGTGGCACGCGCGGCAGGGGCCATTCCCGTCATCACCACGGCGACCGACGTCCGCGGCGTGTGGGCGGTGGATACGTGGGCGCGCTGTGCGGGGCTCCCCGTTTCGAATCCCGAGGCCATCAAGCGAGTGTCGGCGCGGCTGCTTTCTGGCGGGCGCGTGGCGCTCTATTCCGACATGCCGATTTCGGGACAACCGCCTGAGGGAGTTGACATTGCGTCCGACCGCGCTCGGGCCGATATCGTCGTGTCGCCGTTTGCTGGCGCGAATGAAGGTGCGTCCGTTCGCGTGGCGGAGACAACGGGCAAGGTCGTGCCCGCCGGTGAGACGGGGAAGCCGGCGGGCGTGCGGGGGCAGGCTGGTCGCCGACCTTCACGAACTCCTACGAGCCCGCCCTGAACTTCACGGAGGCAGGTGGCATCACTCTGTCCGCG
>NZ_CAXSKI010000007.1:0-134592 GCF_964237925.1 Collinsella aerofaciens ATCC 25986
TACCTCATCCTCGATGAACCGCTGAACGGCCTCGATCCGGGAAAGCGGAAAACCTCCTGCGACGCGATGCGCAGCGAAGTGGCGCGGGGACGCAGCGTGCTCATTTCAAGCCATCTACTCGACGACCTGGCAGACCTTACCAACTCGTTCTACTTCATCGAAGCCGGCACGCTCGTGGAAAAGATCAAGTCGTCCTCGCAGACGCTCAAGCAGGAATACCTCGATACATACGAGGGAGGTGAATGACATGAAACTATTTGAACAGCTGAAGTCCAATGCGTCGCGCATGGCTGTCTACGCCATCCTCGTGGCAACGGCTTTATGCGGAATCGCGGCACCCGTCTATGCGCTCAACGGGGAGAAAGGCGATGTCGAACCCGCGTACATGGCTTCGACGGTTAAGGACCGGTACAAAGCCTTCTCTGGAGACACGTTTTACGTAGCAGAGTACGACACGACCTACCGTCAGCTTCGCTACAACAAGGGCTACGACTATCTAGGCGCAGAGGCAATCAGCTATACGTCGGGTTGGTACCGCTCCAACTATGGACACATAACCCAGTTCAAGTGTAACTACCGTGTGTACAACTAAAGCAACCGGCTGGGACGAGGGGCGACGCAAAAGCGTCGCCCCCGTTTTTAACCATGTCAACTGAACCTAGTTCAGTTTGGTTGATTTCCGATCTCAGCCGAACACATTGAGCGGAAAGGCCGTTCCCGCAGTCAGTCGAACGTCCCCGGGGCCCTTCTCAGGCCCCGGGGACGGCATTTTCCCAGTTGAAGGAACGGTGGAGATGTGTTTCGATGGGTCAGATTCGTGTCGTTCCGAAAAGACCGTGAACCTTTTGTGGGACACGCGGCGCCGTGGTACCATAGCCAAGTTTGTTGTCTTGGTCGGAAACCAAGACGCCTTATGCGCTGATCGGTAACCAGCGCCTGACCAATAAGGAGTCCTACCATGAAGCAGGGTATCCATCCCCAGTATGTCGAGTGCACGGTGACGTGCTCCTGCGGCAACACCTTCAAGACGCACGCTACCGTGTCCGAGATGAAGGTCGAGCTTTGCAACGAGTGCCATCCGTTCTACACCGGCCAGCAGAAGTTCGTCGACACCGGTGGACGCGTCCAGCGCTTCGCCGACAAGTTCGGTGGCGCCGCTGCCGCCCAGCTCAAGAAGGCTGAGGAGGCCAAGGCTGCCAAGGCCGCCAAGGCTGCTGAGGCCGAGGCCGCTCGCAAGGCCGCCGCTGAGGCTAAGGCTGCCGAGAAGGCTAAGCGTGCCGCTAAGTTTGCCGAGGAGGCTGCCAAGCAGGCCGCCGAGGCTCCCGCAGAGGCTCCCGTCGAGGAGACCGCTGCCGAGGCCGAGACCACCGAGGCTGCTGAGTAAATAGCTCGCCGCGGAATCACTCGCATTCATGGCATAAGGGCCGTGCATCCGTTTGGGTGCGCGGTCCTTTTCTTTTTATTGGTGCAAACCAACCTGCCCCCATTGCACCAAATGGCAGAGAGGCGGCGTTTGCCCAGATAAAAACTGCCAAAATAAACCAGTCCCCTTTTGGCAGGTTGGTCGTAGTTATTACGTGGCGGTCGAGGTCGACCGTATAGGCCGCGCCTTGTTTGGCTAAAGTACAATCATCTGTGTTTAACTCGCCCGCAGCTGCACGGCGTGGGCGATGGCCAAAAAGGAAAACCACATGGGATTCATGTCAAAGCTGCTGTCCTTTGGATCCGATAAGGACCTTAAGCGCTATTACAAGATCGTCGACCAGATCAACGGTCTTGAGCCCCAGTTTGAGAAGATGACCGAGGAGGAGCTCCGCGGCCAGACCGATAAGTTCCGCGAGCGTTACGCCAACGGCGAGTCGCTCGACGACATGCTTCCCGAGGCCTTTGCCACCGTGCGTGAGGCTTCCAAGCGCACCATGGGCATGCGCCACTTTGACGTGCAGCTCATTGGCGCCATGGCACTGCACGAGGGCCACATTGCTGAGATGAAGACTGGCGAAGGTAAGACCCTCGTCTCCACGTTGGCCGGCTATCTCAACGCTATTGCCGGCAAAGGCGTACACGTCGTTACTGTCAATGATTACCTTGCCAAGCGCGACTCCGAGTGGATGGGCCGCATCTATAAGTACCTGGGCATGACCGTCGGTCTGCTCCAGAACAACATGCCGCTCGAGCTCAAGCGTCCGGCCTACCAGGCAGACGTCACCTACGGCACCAACTCCGAGTTCGGTTTCGATTACCTGCGCGACAACATGGTTACCCGTCCCGAGCAGCGCGTACAGCGCGGCCACAACTACGCCATCGTCGACGAGGTCGACTCCATCCTGATCGATGAGGCCAGGACGCCGCTCATTATCTCGGGCGCTGGCACCAAGTCCGCCAGTACCTACAAGGACTTCGCGCGTGCCGTGCGTGGCCTTGAGCGCGGCGAGGACGTGTCGCACGACATGCTCACCGCCACCGAGGATGCTGAACCCACGGGCGACTACGTCATGGACGAGGCCAAGCATACCATCGCCGCCACCGAGCGCGGCCTTAAGAAAATCGAGCGCCGCCTGGGTATCGATGACATCTATGCCGATCTCTCCGGCCAGCTGGTCAACCACCTGCAGCAGGCGCTGAAGGCCCAGTACATGTTCCACCGCGATAAACAGTACGTGGTCACCAACGGCGAGGTCAAGATCGTCGACGAGTTCACCGGCCGCATTATGGAAGGCCGCCGTTACTCCGAGGGCCTGCACCAGGCCATCGAGGCCAAAGAGGGCGTGCTCGTACGCGAGGAGAACCAGACCCTGGCCACCATCACCCTGCAGAACTACTTCCGTCTGTATGACAAACTCTCTGGCATGACCGGTACGGCGCTTACCGAGGACGCCGAGTTCCGCGAGATCTACAAGCTGCCCGTCGAGGTCATCCCCTCCAACAAGCCCGTGCAGCGCGTGGACCACGAGGACCTGGTGTACCGCACCATTCAGGCCAAGTACAACGCCGTTGCCGACGACGTTGAGCGTCGTCACGCCAAGGGCCAACCGGTCCTGGTGGGCACCGTCTCCATCGAGAGCTCCGAGAAGCTGTCCGCCGCCCTTACCAAGCGCGGCATCGCACACGAGGTCCTCAACGCCAAGCACCATGAACGCGAGGCCCACATCGTTGCCCAGGCCGGACGCTACGGCGCCGTGACCATCGCTACTAACATGGCCGGTCGTGGTACCGACATCCTGCTGGGCGGCAACCCCGACGAGCTGGTGCGCGAGCGCCTGGAGTACGAGGGCCTGACCATGGAGGACGTGACGCCCGAGCAGCTCGAGCAGTTTAACGCCGAGGCCAAGGAGACCTGCAAGGCCGAGCGCGAGCGCGTGCTTGCCGCCGGCGGCCTGACCGTTATCGGAACCGAGCGCCACGAGTCCCGTCGTATCGACAACCAGCTGCGCGGCCGCTCCGGTCGTCAGGGCGATCCGGGCGAGACCCAGTTCTACCTGTCGCTCGAGGACGACCTCATGCGCCTGTTCGGCGGCGACAAGATGGACCGCGTCTCCAAGATGATGGTCACGGCCGACATGGGCGACGACATGCCCATTCAGCACAAGATCATCTCCAAGGCCGTCGAGAGCGCCCAGCACAAGGTCGAGAGCATCAACTTCTCCATGCGTAAGAGCGTCCTTGAGTACGACGACGTCATGAACAAGCAGCGCCAGGTCATCTACGCCGAGCGCAATAAGATTCTGGACGGCAAGGACCTGACCGACCACATCACCGAGGTCATGCACGACACCGTGTACCGCTGCGTGCAGGAGTTCTGCACCAAGGACAGCCACGATGGCGAGCGCGACCTGGAGGGTCTGCGCAAGTGGGTTGTGGAGCTCACCGGCCACATCGATACGCCGAAGTTCCCCGACGAGGATTATGAGGCCCTGGCTGCCGATGTCCTGGCTTACGTAGAGAAGTGCTACAACATGAAGGCCGAGCGCTTGGGCGAGGACCTGATGCGCGAGCTCAACACCCAGGTCATGCTGCGCGTCATCGATACCCGCTGGATGAACTACCTGCAGGAGATGGACTACCTCAAGACCGGCATCGGCCTGCGCGGCTTTGGCCAGCGCGACCCGCTGGTTGAGTACAAGACCGAGGCCTACGGCGCGTTCCAGATACTCGTCGATACCATGTACGAGGATTATCTGCGTACGGTTCTGCGCATCGAGATCAAGGCTGCCCCGCGTGCCGTGGAGCACAAGGAGGAGCCCGCGCTCGAGGGTGCGCACTTCTCCGGTCCTGCCGAGGTCGATGGTGACAACGGCGGCTCGGTGCTGCGCAAGCAGGCGCAGGTGCAGGCCCGCACGGCTGTCCAGGGTGGTCCGGCTGCCGTCAACAACGGTGGCAAGGTGACCACCTATCGCAAGTCCGAGAGCGACGATCCGTACGTCAACGTGGGCCGCAACGACCCGTGCCCCTGCGGTAGCGGCAAGAAGTTTAAGTACTGCCACGGCAGGAATCGTTAATGGCTGAGGCTTTAGAGGTAACGCCCGCCGAGCTGGACGCGTTTGCGGACCGGCTCGGTGAGGTCGAGTCGTATCTCCACCTGGACGAGAAGCGTACCCGCGTGTTCGAGCTCGAGGCCAAAAGTGTTGCCCCTGGCTTTTGGGATGACGCCGACGCCGCCCGTGCCACCATGGAGGAGATCGCGCGCACCAAGGAAGATATCGCTGCTGTGGACACCGCGCGCGGCGAGCTTTCCGATGCCCGCGCCGCGCTGGAGCTTGCCGAGGAGATGGGGGATGACCCCGACGCCGCCGCCCTTCGCGAGGAGGCTGCAGCCACGGCTGAGCGCCTGGCCCGTGCCATCGATGAGCTTGAGCTTTCGAGCTGGTTTACCGGTGAGTTCGATCACGGCGATGCCATTGTGACCATCAAGCCCGGACAGGGTGGTCTGGAGGCCCAGGACTGGACCTTCATGCTCTTTAAGATGTACATGAAGTACTGCCAGCGTCGCGGCTGGAAGGTCACCATCAACGACTGTCCCGCGGCCGAGGTCATCGGCATTGACCGTGCGACCTTTACCGTCGAGGGCAAGGACGCATTTGGCATGCTGCGCGCCGAGGCCGGCGTCCACCGCTTGGTTCGCATTAGCCCCACCGACGACAAGAAGCGCCGCCAGACCACGTTTGCCGGCGTCGAGGTCATCCCCGTGCTACCCGATGATATCGACATCGAGATCAGTCCCGATGACATCCGCGTGGACGTGTACCACGCGAGCGGCCCGGGCGGTCAGGGCGTCAACACCACCGACTCCGCCGTGCGCGTGACGCATTTTCCCAGCGGCATTGTGGTCACCTGCCAAAACGAGCGCAGCCAGATTCAGAACAAGGCCGCGTGCATGCAGATCCTCAAGGCTCGCCTGTACGAGATTGAGCTCGAGAAGCGCGCCGAGGCGCTCGATGAGATCCGCGGACCCAAGACCACGATTGGTTTTGGCAACCAGATTCGCAGCTACGTGCTCTACCCGTACCAGATGGTCAAGGACTTACGCACGGGCGTGGAGACCAGCAATGTCGAGGCCGTCCTTGACGATGGCGACCTGGACCCGTTTGTTATTGGCTACCATCGCTGGGCTACCGGCAACGCCGATGCAGAAGGCTCGGAGGTCTAAAACATCGGGTGGCTTCAAGCCGATGCCAAGCCCAACGGTTGGACGGGTTTGTATCCAGAATAAACCCTGCGCAGGGGTGGTTTTTGTCCGGCGAATCGGTAGAATCGAATACAAGAAGAAGTTCAAAGCGCATCCGTTTGGGTGCGCTTTTTTGAGGGAGGCAGCATGGCATATCGTCTGGACATCAAGCGCATTCTTTCGATGAACTTCTTTCACGACCTGCCCCAGATCATGTTGGGGTGTGCCTTGGCCGCCATCGCGACCGACTTGTTTTTGATTCCCAACGGTCTTGCCGCCGGTGGCGTTACGGGCCTTGCCACCATTATCCAGGCGGTCGGCGCGGCGCGCGGCCTATCGCTTCCCGTTGGTATTCAGACGATCGTGATGAACGCCTTGCTGTTGTTGGTCGTTATGCGCGAGGGCGGCATGTTCTACGTGGTGCAGACCGCGACGGGCTTTGTGCTGCTGGGCTTCTTTACCGATCTGTTCGCCCCGTTTGTAGCACCTCTGGCGGATGCGGACCTGATGCTCCCTGCCATGTGGGGCGGCATTATTACGGGCATCGGTTACGGCATGGTGTTGCGCGCCGGCGCCAACACCGGCGGCTCGGACACGATTGGCCAAATCATCTCGCGTAACACCTCGCTGCCGGTGGGCTCGACCGTCATGGCGATCGATGTTGCCGTATGCGCGCTATCGGCTCCGGTCTTTTCAATCGAAAACGCACTGTATGCAGGCCTTTCGATGGTCATTAGCGGCTACGTGATCGATGCCGTGGTCGATGGTGGCAACAAACGCCGTATGGTACTCATCATCTCGGACAAGTTCCCTGATATCGCTGCCGATATCATGTATGGCCTGGGTCGTGGTTGTACCAAGTTTAAGGCGACTGGCATGTATTCGGGTGCCGAGAAGCCAGTGATTATGGTCATCGTGAGCCGTCGAGAGCTCAATACCCTCAAGACGATCGTGCGCGAGCGCGATCCTCATGCCATCGTGACGGTTGCCGACGTTACGGAAGCCTTCGGCGAGGGATTCAAGGACATTAGCGCGTAGGGTCGATCGCGTTCCATCCAAAAGACGTTCACATTGATAAACCGTTTCATCAGCGGTTCTGCCTGCTAAATTGTTCAAATAATGATAAAAACTCTGGTAAAGCCATCAGTTTCCAGCATAATGAATGACGTACGTGCATTGCGGCTGTGTTGGGATTACCTTTCCGTGCCGTGCGCATTTTGTCTAATGAGGATGAAAGGAAGGCACAATGAGCGACGAAGAGCTCAAAAAGGTTGCCAACGAGGTAAGGAAGGGCATCGTCACCGGCGTGCACGCTGCCAAGTCCGGCCATCCGGGCGGTTCGCTCGGCGCTGCCGACATCATGACCTATCTGTACTTTGAGGAAATGAACGTCGACCCGGCCGATCCCCGCAAGGCCGATCGCGACCGTTTTGTGCTCTCCAAGGGCCATTGCGCTCCGGGCCTGTACGCCGTGCTCGCCGAGCGTGGGTTCTTCCCCAAGGAGGATCTCGAGACGCTGCGCCATATCGGCAGCCACCTGCAAGGTCATCCCAACATGAACGACACCCCGGGCGTCGATATGTCCACCGGCTCGCTCGGCCAGGGCATCTCCGCCGCCGTGGGCATGGCGGTTGCCGCCAAGCACTGGGGCGATACTTACCGCACGTACGCCCTGCTGGGTGATGGCGAGAGCGAGGAGGGCCAGGTCTGGGAGGCAGCCATGTTTGCCGGCAACCATCAGCTCGATAACCTCTGCGTGATCGTCGACCACAACGGCCTGCAGATCGACGGCCCCGTCGAGGAGGTCAACGACCCCATGCCGCTCGCCGACAAGTTCCGCGCCTTTAAGTTCCACGTGGTGGAGCTTGCCGACGGCAACGATTTCGATCAGATCCGCGCCGCCTTTGCCGAGGCCCGCGCCACCAAGGGTCAGCCGACCGCCATCATCGCCGAGACCATGAAGGGCAAGGGCGTTTCCTTTATGGAGAACCAGGTTGGTTGGCACGGCAAGGCCCCCAACGATGAACAGTTTGAGCAGGCCATGGCAGAGCTCACGGCCGCCGGAGAGGAGCTCTAGGATGGCAGACGTCAAAAAAATCGCCACGCGCGTAAGCTACGGCGAGGCCCTCGTCGAGCTCGCCAACGAGCACGATGACTTTGTGGTCCTCGACGCCGACCTGGCCGCCGCCACGCAGACCGGCAAGTTCAAGGCCGCCTGCCCCGATCGTTTCTTCGATGTGGGCATTGCCGAGAGCAACCTGATGGGCGTCGCCGCCGGTATCGCGACCACCGGCCGCGTTGCCTTCGCGAGCACCTTTGCCATGTTTGCCGCCGGCCGCGCCTTTGAGCAGGTCCGTAACTCCATCGGCTACCCGCATCTCAACGTTAAGATCGGTGCCACGCATGCCGGTATCTCGGTGGGCGAGGATGGCGCCACGCACCAGTGCTGCGAGGATATTGCCCTCATGCGCGTCATCCCCGGCATGACTGTGATCGTTCCTGCCGACGACGTCGAGGCCCGCGCCGTAACGCGCGCCGCCTACGAGTGCGACGGTCCGGTGTACATGCGCTTCGCTCGTTTGGCCTCGCCGGTTATCAACGACCCCGAGACCTACAACTTCGAGTTAGGTAAGGGCATTGTCATGCGCGAGGGCGCCGACGTCACCATCATCGCCTGCGGCCTGATGGTCGGCGAGGCTCTCGAGGCCGCCGAGCAGCTCGCTGCCGAGGGCATCGACGCCGAGGTCATCAACATGCACACCATCAAGCCCATCGATGCCGACCTGATCGTCAAGAGCGCCACCAAGACCGGCCACGTCGTGACCGTCGAGGAGCATTCTGTAATCGGTGGCCTGGGCAGCGCCGTTGCCGACGTCCTGTGCGAGCAGTGCCCGACGCCCCTCAAGAAGATCGGCGTCAACGACACCTTTGGCGAGTCCGGCCCGGGTGCCGAGCTCTTGCACAAGTATGGCCTGGACGCCGCCAACATCGTGGCGACCACCAAGGAGTTCTTGGCATAAGGCAAGGCGGATCTCAAGGACTGCTTCGCCAGAACTATGGAAACCCGGCAGGGGCGCTCTCTTGGAGAGCGCCCCTGTTTCAGTTGCGGTGAAATAAGGACTGATTAGACCTTTTAACTGGTAAAACAGTCCCTATTTCACCGCAACTCATGAAGACGCCCCTCAAGCACGGTCCCATCAGGAAAAAGGGCATATATCGACAAAGCGCAATTCAGACCCTTCCAGCTTTGTATATGCAGCACCTCAAGATAAACGCGGCGACCCCTTAGTTATCGCAGGCCGGGCACAGGGTTACTCTCCAAATCTTTCCGCAGGACGGAGGAGCCCCCGCCGCGCGAAGCGCGCAGCGGGGGCTCCGACATGTCCGAGGACGATTTGGAGAGTAACCCTGTGTCCGGCCGACGGGATCCCTAACCACGCCATGCTTCTTATGTGCAGCAAAGCTAATGCTGCTAAAATACAAAGCGCTCATGTAGTTTAAACGCACGACGATAAGGAGCACCAGTGGGTAACCACTTCCGTACCTCCGGTGCGGGCGATGATGCCCCCAAGACGCAGGCAGGCGTCCAGGGCAGTCGTTTCGCCACTCCGGATTCAGAGGGCCAGCCTGTTGCTCAGGCCCCCGCTCAGCCGGCAGATCAGGCACAGCCGGCATCCGATCCCTTTGCCTACAATCCAACCAGCGATGTCGCGCTTTCCGGCACGGCGGGTTTTGAGCCCGTTCAGGCCGTGACCGCTCGCGTGGAGCAGCCTCAGGCTGGTGCCGCCACGCCGCAGCCTACCATGGCCGGCATTCCCGACCCCTTGGCCCCTGCGACGCCGGCTCCTCAGCCTGCGCAGTCCGGTCTCTTTGCCGCTATTCCCGACCCCACGCAGCCTGCTGCCCCGGTGGTCGAGAGCGATCAGGCAGCCGAGGTCGCAAGCCTCGATAACGCGCTCAACAACCCCGATTTTACGTCGGTGTTTGCGCCCATCGATCCGCAGGCCAGCCGCAAGAAGATGGCCAAGCAGGCCGGTGTCGAGCCCGTCATCCTTATGGAGCATGTCACCAAGATCTATCCGGCACAGCCCAACAAGCCTGCACTCGACGACATCAACATCGAGATCTATCCGGGCGAGTTCGTCTTCCTGGTCGGTCACTCCGGCTCGGGTAAGACCACGCTGCTGTCGACGCTCAACCGCGACGTCAAGCCGACGAGCGGCCGCATCCTGGTTGCCGGTCAGGACCTCATGAAGATCAAGAACCGCAAGGTTCCGTTCCTGCGCCGCCAGATTGGCGCCGTGTTCCAGGACTTTAAGCTTCTGCCGCAAAAGACCGCCTACGAAAACGTGGCGTTTGCCCTGCAGTGCATCGGCAAGCCCAAGGGCGTCATTCGCAGCCAGGTGCCCGAGGTGCTGCGCCTGGTCGGTCTGGCCGATCAGATGGACTCGCTGCCCGACCAGCTTTCCGGTGGCGAGCAGCAGCGCGTTGCCGTCGCCCGTGCTATGGTCAACCGTCCGCCGCTGCTGATCTGCGACGAGCCCACGGGCAACCTCGACCCGGCGATCTCGCTGGGCATCATGAAGCTGCTTGAGCGTATTAACCGCACCGGCACCACCGTGATCGTCGCCACGCACGACCGCGAGATGGTCGATAGCATGCACCGTCGCGTGATCGCCCTCGAGGGCGGTCACGTCATCCGCGACCAGGAGAGGGGAGGTTACGGCAACTATGGCACCAACTAACGTGGGCTACTCCTTCAAAGAGGCAATCAGCCACTTCTTCCGTAACTGGACTACCTCGCTCGGCGCCGTCATCACGATCTTCCTTTCGCTGTTTATCATCGGCCTGTTCATCATGGGCTCTGCGATGCTGAACTCCGTGATCGGCACCGTCGAGGATCAGGTTGTCATCAACGCGTTCATTAGTGATGACGCCGATCAGGCCGATGTTCAGGCTTTTGAGGCCGAGCTTAAGACGTGGAATAACGTCAAGTCCGTGACCTATAAGGACAAGGACGACGCGCTGGCCGAGTATACGAGCAAGATGTCGGGCAACGCCGACGCCACCATGAGCGCGCTCGATGGCCAGAACCCGCTGCCGGCTTCCTTCGCTATTGAGATGGACGATCCGTCCAAGGTCGAGAGCACGGCAAAGAAGCTCAAGAAGGATGCCGATTTCCAGAAGATCGCGGATGACGGCGACGTCAACGCGAGCGTGCTGTACGGCCAGGAGGAAGTGAGCCGCCTGTTCCAGGTGACCAACTACATCCGCATCGCCGCCGTGGTGCTCGTTGGTCTTCTGACCTTTATCGCATTCATCTTCATCAACAACACGATTCGCCTGTCCATCACGGCGCGTCGTCGTGAGATTGCGATTATGCGTCTGGTCGGCGCCAGCAACGGCTTCATTCGTGGCCCGTTTATCACCGAGGGCGTGCTGCAGGCCATTTTGGGCTCGCTGCTTTCCATCGGCGTTCTGGAGCTGCTGCGCAATCTGATGATTCCGCGTCTGCAGGAGAGCATCGGCTGGATGTCGTTTGCCCTGCCGATGCAGTACTACCTGGTGACCTATGCTGCGCTGATTCTGGTCGGTGTGATTATCGGTCTCTTTGGTTCTGCCATCGCCATGCGCCGCTACCTGCGCGTGTAGGCATGCTTGGAATTCATCCCTTCCAACGGGTCGTCTCTTATGGGGCGGCCCGTTTTTTGATCCCTAGGGGACGGCAGGAAAGCGAATCATTTGGGTAGACTCTTTGGAGTTCGCAATCGATAGTTAGGAGGCGCCATGGGGCGCAATAACAAGCATAAGCGTGGAGCTCGCAATCAGCGCGGGCCGGTGCGCAGCGAACGCCGTCCGAGCCTGACCGGGCGCGTGCAGCTCCATGAGCACAGTGCCTATGTCATAACCGAGAATGGCGACTACAAGGTCATGGGCCGCGGCAAGCGCGAGATTATGGATGGCGATACCGTTGCCGTGAGCATTAAGAACAGCCCGCACGGTGAGCGGCGCGCCGTGATCGAAGGCGTGGTTGAGCGCGCAGCCATAAGCGTGGTGGGTACGTACCAGACCGCCGGTCCGCTTGGTGTGATTGAGCCGCTCGATTCGCGCCTGAAGGCCGACTTCTTCATTTTGCCCGAGGATACCTCGGCGGATCGTCTGGGTGTCCACCCGGGTGATGCCGTTGTCGCGCGCATTTTGACCTACCCGACGCGCCTGGAATCGGGCACTGTGACGATCGAACGCCGCATTGGCGGAGATGACGCGCCCGATTTGGGCGTTCAATATGTGATGGCGCGTTACGGCTATACCGATAGCTATCCCGAGGCCGCTCTGGCCGAGGCCGAGGGGCTTTCGCTCGATGTGTCCGCGGCGCTTAAGGACCCGCTCCGCCGCGATCTGCGCGACCGCTTTGTCATCACGATCGACCCGGTCGACGCGCGCGACTTTGACGATGCCATTTCGTTGGAGCGCACGCCCGAGGGTGGCTACAAGCTGGGTGTGCATATCGCCGACGTTTCACACTATGTGGCTTGGGACGGGCATATCGATCTTGAGGCTCGCCATCGTACGACATCGGTGTATCTGGCCGATCGCGTGCTTCCCATGCTGCCCGAACGCCTGTCCTGTGACCTGTGCTCGCTTCGCCCTGACGAGGACCGTCTTGCGTTTACCGTCGATATCGAGCTCGATGAGCAGGGTCGCGTGCGGCATTACGATCCGTACCCCAGCGTGATTCGCTCGCGTGTGCGTATGGACTATGACGGCGCCGAGGCGCTGCTGGTGCGTGCCGGCGCGGTTGAGTATTCGGTGCTGGAGGGTGCAGCCGAGGATGTTGCGGCTGCCGAGACCTCGCGCGAGGAAGCGCTTGAGCGCGGTCTTGCGTGCGAGGAGGCCGCCCGCGGCTACAACATCGACCTCGGCGATTTCCTTGTCGCCGCTAACGAACTCGCCGAACTTCGCCGTCGTATTCGTCGCGCCCGCGGCTCAGTCGATTTTGACACGGCCGAGATTCGCGCTCTATTGGATGAGGACGGAGTGCCCGTGCAGATTGTGGCGCGTGAGCGTTCGTGTGCCACGTCGCTTATCGAGGAAGCCATGCTGCTCGCCAACGAGTGCGTTGCAGAGTGGCTGGCAGACCGTGATATCGAGGCCTGCTATCGTGTGCATGAGGATCCGAGCCCCGATAGCCTGCACGGTGCTGCCGTTGCGCTGGCGCAGCTAGGCATCATCGACGATCGCCGTGCTGCCGGTATTGCCCTGGGGAGCCCCGATGAGCTGCAGGCTGCAGTTGATGCTGCCGCCGGTACGGCCAACGCACCGCTCGTCAACACGCTGCTTCTGCGCAGCATGCAGCGCGCGCTGTACAAGCCGCGCAACGAGGGCCACTTTGCGCTCGCCGCGCCGTGCTACTGTCACTTTACGAGTCCCATCCGTCGCTACCCCGATCTGGTGGTGCACCGCGTGCTCAAACTGCAGTTGGCCTATGAGCGGCTCGGCGGCAAGGACGCCTTGGTCCGTACGCCGCGGCTGATCGGCAAGGGGCGCGAGTCGCTGCCGCGCATTCTGCCGCAGATCTGCCGCGCATGCAGCGATGCCGAGCGCGCGGCAGATGCCGCCAGCCATGCGACGCAAAAGATCAAGATTGCCCAGTACTATGAGGACCGTCTGGGCGAGCGCTATGCCGGAACCGTCTCGTGGGTTAGCAGCATGGGCCTTTTTGTGCGCTTGGATCTAACGCAGGTCGAAGGCTTGGTTTCGATCAAGAGCCTGGGCAACGAGTGGTTCGAGTTCGACGAGGACGCGCTAACGCTCACAGGTGCCGACACGGGCGCCCGTTACGAGCTGGGGCAGCGCGTGATCATCGAGGTCTCGCGCGTCAATACCACGCGTGGGCACTTGGACTTTAAGCTTATCCATTAGCCAAATCCCGACTCATGGTGGGGGAGCGGAGGGCGGCCTTTCGGGACCGCCCTTCGCATTTGAATCGTGAGTACCTTGCCGTCTGCTCGGCCGCCCGCTTACCTGCTATTTGAGAGGTAAAACCTACCAAAATAAACCTGTCCCTTTTGGCAGGTTTACAAGAAAGCGGGGATGAGATGGCGACGGTGTACGGTTATGCGCGGGTGAGTTCGCGCGATCAGAATCTGAATCGGCAGCTGGATGCGCTGGGCGCCTATGGCGTGGGCTCAGCGAATATTTATGCCGACCATGCGAGCGGCAAGGACTTCGATCGACCGCGTTATCGCGAGCTGCTGCACGTCCTGGGAGACGGGGACGTGCTGGTGGTGCTTTCTATCGACCGACTTGGTCGTAATTACTCCGAGATTCTTGAGGAATGGCGACGCATTACCAAGGAGCTCGGGGTTGCCATTGTGGTGTTGGACATGCCATTGCTTGACACGCGCGCTAGGGCCAGCGGCGCGCCGGATGTGACCAACGTCCTGATTGCCGATATTGTGCTGCAACTGCTGAGCTACGTGGCGCAGGTGGAGCGCGAGAATATCCATCGGCGCCAGGCGGAGGGAATTGCAGCGGCGCGGGCGCGAGGGGTCCGTTTCGGTCGACCCCGCAAGCCGTGCCCTCCTCAGTTTGAGCTGGTGCGCGATAGCTATGAGGCGGGCGATATTACCCGCAGCCAGGCAGCAAAGTGCCTGGGCGTGTGCGTGGGGACGTTCGATCGCTGGATGCGCGAGGCGGGGTAGGGGTTTGCGTCGCTTTGTCGCTTCCTGTTGCGATTCAAATTTTGATACGGTGACGATGTCATTTGGGGCTACACTCGCTGATATTCAAAAAAAGGAGGTTGGCCCTTGGCGCGCGTAAAACAAATAATCGGATGGACCGCGATCGTTCTGTTCGCTGTAACGCTGGCGGGCATCTGGGTGCTGACGGAGCAAAATGCGGTGGAGACGTCGTTGCTGAGCGAGTCCACCGCGCGTGTGGTGGAGGGTCAGGCTACGGGCGTTCAGGCCGCCGATGCCACGGGTGAAGCCCAGACGGAGAACGGAATGACCGGGGGCACCGATTCGGCTGCCTCGAATGTCCGGTCTGGCCGACTTGCTTCCATTCGCATGTGGGTGGGCGCGAACGTCCGTCGCGTTGCCCATACCGTAGAGTTTTTCTTCGTCGGATTGTTCGCCTCGGTGATCGTGGCTTGCTTTTCCAGGCGTCCGTGGAGCGTGTGCTCCCGTTGCGTGCCCGTATTGCTCTTTTGCGCCGCCTGCTCCGTTGGCGATCAGGTACATAAGATCTTTGTTCCCGGCAGGCATTTCGACGTTATCGATTTAGGATTCGATGCTGCGGGCTATATCACCGCTATGCTGTTGGTATTGCTGGCAGCGGCGTTGGTACGCCATGCGACTCGGCCGATCGGCGCCCATGCGAGGCGCTAGCCGGTAACAAACCCGTTTCTGATAATGCGACCTTGTTGAATTATTTTGTGTCGCGCGTATTTCCGAGCGGTCGGATTTGAGGGGCGAGCGGTAGAACGCTCGCCCTTTGTGCGCCACGATGCGGCACAATGTACCGCAAAAGCTGTTTGTATCCGGTACGAATCGTTCGTTGGTCTTTAATTCTTCTCAACGGAGGTGTTTGAGATGGCAAACGGATTGCTTTTGCGGCTTCGCGAGCGTGAGCTCAGCGCGTGCCCGGCGGAACGCAATGTCATCGCATATGTAAGCGCTCATCCGCACGAGGTGGTCGGGCTGTCCGTCCGCGGTCTTGCCGATGTCACGTTCTCCTCGCCCTCGAGCATTTTGCGCTTTTGCAAGCGTTTGGGTTTTGCGGGCTACAAGGAGTTCCAGCGCGAACTGATTGCCGAGCTGGCGCTCTTAGGTGACAAGAAAGACGTAGCCCTCGAGGACATCTCCATGGATGACAGCGTCGAACGTATCGTGGGGAAGGTGATGAAAAGCAACGTGCGCACGATCGAGGCGACGGCGCGAACGCTCGATTACACCGTCTTGGAGCGATGCGCGGCCCGTCTTAAGCGGGCACGCGCGGTCAATCTGTTCGGTATTGGTGCCTCTCGTTTGGTCGCGCACGACCTGGCGCAAAAGCTCATGCGTGTCGACAAAGAGTGCCATCTGTACGACGACTGGCATGATCAGCTCTTATGTGCCAAGAACATGCATGAGGGCGATATGGCAATCGCCTTTAGCTACTCGGGCTTGACGCAAGAGGTGCTGGACTGCACCGTCGAGGCTCAACGTCACAACTGTCCCGTTGTGGCCGTTACCAAAGTAGATGGATCATCCAAGCTTGCCACCATGGCCGATGCCGTGCTCGGCGTTGCTGCGAGTGAACCCTTGGTCCGCAGCGGTGCCATGGCTTCGCGTATGGCCCAGCTTATGGTTGTCGATGCCCTGTACGCTGCTTACGTTGCCAGCGACTACGAACGGGCGACGCATGTCATTAAGCAAAACTACATCGAGAAACAGGAAAGATGAGGTGAATGAAATGCTCGATTTAACAAAATTCACGACCGAACAGCGTAATCAAAGGTCAATGGACCTCGATACGATGACATCGCTGCAAATCGTCACGACGATGAACGATGAGGATCTTCGTGCCGTCCAGTCGGTCACGAAAGTGTTGCCCCAGGTTGCCACAGCAATCGACTGGGCTGCTGAGGCACTCGAGCGCGGCGGGCGCGTCTTTTACATGGGCGCAGGCACCAGCGGTCGTCTGGGCGTACTCGACGCTTCGGAGTGTCCGCCCACGTTTGGCGTGTCACCCGATCTGATTGTCGGGCTCATTGCCGGAGGCGAGACGGCGTTTATCAAGGCTGTCGAAGGTGCCGAAGACAGCGATGAGCTTGGCGCGAACGACCTGCGAGAGCGTGGACTCTCGGACAAGGATCTTGTCGTTGGCCTGGCGGCAAGCGGTCGTACTCCTTATGTGGTGGGCGGCCTTGTGTACGCCAAGGCAGCTGGGTGCAAGACCATTGCAATTGCCTGCAACCAAGGGTCGAAGATCGGGGAGAGCGCAGATCTTGCCATTGAGCCCGTGCCCGGTCCCGAGGTGCTGACCGGCTCAACGAGGCTCAAGGCGGGAACGGTTCAAAAGCTCATTCTCAACATGATTTCGACCGGTGCCATGGTCAAGATTGGCAAGGTATACCAAAACCTGATGGTCGATGTGCAGCAGACGAACGAGAAGTTGGTGGTGCGCGGCCAGAACATCGTGATGGAGGCGACCGGCTGCACGCGCGAGCGCGCCGTTCAGGCGCTTGCAGATGCCGGCGGCCACGTAAAAACCGCTATTGTCTCGGTACTGCTGGACTGCGATGCCGAGCAGGCTGCGGTGGCTCTTGAGCGGGCGCGAGGCCATGTCCGTGCTGCGGTGAGTGGCCATGAGAAGAGCAATGCCGACGCCCAATAGGTGCGCGGCGTGAGCTGATATGACATCCAGACGAGATACCCAATACAAGGAGGAGTTATGACGAACAAAGAGCTGGCTCAAAAGCTGCTGGACCTTTTGGGCGGTAAAGACAACGTGCTGGCAAACGCGGCGTGCATGACGCGCCTGCGCGTGACCGTCAAAGACGCGGGCAACGTCGACACGGAGGGCATTAAGGCACTCGACGGCGTGATGGGCCTGGTCGAGGACGACACGATGCAGATCGTGCTGGGTCCGGGCAAGGTGAATAAGGTGCTCGAGGAGTTCTCCAAGCTCACTGGCCTTGCGAAAGGCGTTGCCGACGAGAGCGTGGTTGACGCTGCGGCCACAAACAAGGCCGCGCAGAAGGCCAAGTACGAGTCTAAGCCGGTTCAGGCCTTCCTCAAGAAGATTTCCAATGTCTTCGTCGCCCTGCTTCCCGGCATCATTGCGGCTGGCCTCATCAACGGTATCTGCAACGTCATTAACGTCTCGACGGCAGGCGCGCTTGCAGGCGAGTGGTGGTACCAGGGCATTCGTTCCATGGGCTGGGCCCTGTTTGCCTATCTGCCCATCTTGGTGGGCTATAACGCGGCACGTGAGTTTGGTGGCTCCGCTGCGCTGGGCGGCATCGCCGGCATGATGTGTATCGCCAACAGTGCCATGCCCCTGCTTGCGCCTGGCGCGGCTGATCCTGCCACTGCCATTCTGCTGCCGCTCACCAGTGCGCAGTACAACCCCGCAGCGGGCGGCATGATCGCGGCTCTCATCGCTGGCGCATTTTTTGCCTGGATGGAGCGTCAGATTCGCAAGGTTATGCCCAACGCACTCGACACGTTCTTGTCTCCGCTGCTGGTGCTCATCATCGGCGCCTTTGCTCTGATGCTCGTCATCCAGCCGGTTGGCGCATGGCTGACGACTGCCATCTTTAGCGTTTTGACCTTTATCTTCGAGAAGCTGGGCGTCCTGGGCGGCTATATCCTGTCGGCAGGCTTCTTGCCGCTGGTTTCCGTCGGCCTGCATCAGGCGCTCACGCCGATCCACGCTATGCTCAACGATCCCGACGGCGCTACCAAGGGTATCAATTACCTGCTTCCCATCCTTATGATGGCTGGCGGCGGCCAGGTCGGTGCCGGTTTGGCGCTGTACTTTAAGACCAAGAACGCCAAGCTCAAGAAGTACGTCGCAGAGTCCATTCCCGTTGGAATCCTGGGTGTGGGCGAGCCTCTGATGTATGCTGTTACGCTGCCGCTCGTTCGTCCGTTTGTGACGGCCTGCCTGGGTGCCGGATTTGGCGGCGCGCTCGCGGCGCTGCTTCACATCGGCACGGTTTCTCAGGGCGTTTCCGGTCTGTTTGGCCTGCTGATCGTCGTTCCTGGCCAGCAGCTCGGCTACGTTGCCGCTATGCTGCTTGCCTATGCCGCCGGCTTTGTCCTGACGTGGTTCTTTGGCGTCGACGAGCAGAAGATCAACGAGTTCTTTGGCGAGTAGTTTGATATCGCGAGCCGTGTTGCTCGGGGCTCGCGGTGCGCGGCAGATTTCTTGATGCTATGGTTGTGCCGGCGGGGCTAACTGCTCCGCCGGCCTTTTTTAAAGGAGCGTTGAAGCGTGAAAACGGGTATTTCGATTTATCTTTCCAGCCCTCTGCAGGATATTGAGCGGACGATTGAGCGTGGTGCCGCGGCGGGTGCGCGCTATGCGTTCACCTCGCTGCATATTCCCGAGGATGGGGGAGCGGCGTATGCCGATAAGGTCCGTCATGTGCTGTCGCTGCTTTCCGCCCGCGGCATTGCGCTCATTGCCGATGTGGGGCCTCGCACGTGCGATTTGCTCGGGCTTGAGCGCATCGAGGACCTGCGCGATCTGGGGTTGGAATACCTTCGTTTGGACTATGGCTTTAGCGACCAGCGGGTCGCGGAGCTGTCCGGTGTATTTCACATTGTGGTCAATGCATCGACGGTGAGTTCTGATGAAATCGCATCGTGGCGTGAGGCCGGTGCCGATGTGACTCGTTTTGCCGCCTGCCACAATTTTTACCCCAAGCCTTATACCGGTTTAGCTCTGGAGGACATTGCTCGGGTGAATCTTCGTCTTGCGGCGCTTGGATTCGAAATCATGGCTTTTGTGCCGGGTGATGCTAACGTTCGCGGGCCGGTATTCGAGGGACTGCCGACGGTCGAGGCGCAGCGCGGTCGCGCGTCAAAGGTTGCTCTCAATATGCTTGAGCTTGCACATGGCGCCGATTGCGACATTGTGTTGGTCGGCGACCCCGATCTATCCGATGCGGGCTGGGCGCAGTTTGCTCAAGTTTCCGCCGGATACGTGGATTTGCAATGCGAGCTTGAGCCCGGTTATGCCTATGTGCGCGGGCAGATTCATCACGACCGGCCCGACTCGAGCGTCCTCATTTTTAGGTCTCAGGAGTCACGTACGACGCTTAAGCCGGATTCCGTGCCGACGGATGTCGGAGCCGGCCTGCCGCGAAAGGCGGGGTCGATCGCTGTGAGCAATAGCGGATATGGGCGCTACGAAGGCGAGCTTGAGATTGCGCGGGTCGATCTTCCCGGTGACGAGCGCATGAACGTTGCGGGCCATATCACGCCCGAGGCAATGGAGCTGCTGCCGTTCATTAAACGCGGATTCGGGGTACGGTTCGTTTAGCGTGTGACCCGTGGGCTACAATTGGCCCATCATACGAAGGCGCCTCGTGTGGCGTGTGCCTGCGTTGGCCGATCTATATTCGGAGGATTCCCATGACCGTACTGTTTGTTGAATATCCCAAGTGCTCGACCTGTAAGAAGGCCAAGGCATGGCTGGACGAACATGGGGTAGAGTATATCGATCGCGATATCGTTTTGGACAATCCCACGGCTGATGAGCTTGCGACCTGGATTGCTCGTTCGGGGCTGCCGGTGCGGCGCTTCTTTAATTCGTCGGGCATGAAATATCGAGAGCTGGGCCTGAAGGCGCGTCTGGATGCGGGCATGACGGATCGGGAGTGCTACGAGCTGCTGGCGACCGACGGCATGCTGGTCAAGCGTCCGCTGCTGGTGGGCGACGACTTTGCGATTCCCGGCTTTAGGGAATCGGCTTGGGCCGAGGCGTTGCTGTAGCGGCTGCGGAAAGTGCGTCCCGGAATTCGCTTCCAGAATGGGATGCACTTTCCCAAAGTGGCCGGTTGCGGAAAGCACGTCCCATTCTGAGCTTCGATTGCGGGACACGGTTTCCGGTTGAGGGCTCAACGGGAAAGTGGGGACCAGTTTGAGCTTGAAATCTGGGACGCACTTTCCGCCGGCGGGCCTGCCCCAGTCAGTCCGCCAGCTGTGCCCATTCGTGCGGATCGTAGACCTTTACGTGTTTGTTGGGCTTGCCGCTCCAGTACTCCTCGTCCATAAAGGGCAGATATGCCTGAACGCCGGGGCAGATAAAGGGAATCCGCTGCTGTTGCAGTCGCTCGCGCTGGCGCTGCTCCAGATGCGCCTCGGATATGACGGTCGGCATGCCGGACAGCTCGACGAGGCTTGCCTGGATTCGCTTAAGGTCGGGGAGTCCCGCGTGCCATGACATCCGCATGATCAAAAAGGATGCACGGCGGTATTTTGCCTGCACCACAGTAATGGCGGGGCGCAGTGTGGGATGGATTTTGTCCCGTTCGGGCCAAAGGTCGGCAGTGATCTCGAGGCCCAGGGTCTCCCATAGGTAATCAAGCTCTTCGTCCATGGCGCCTCATATCTACGCGATCATTGATACTTCGATTGTGTTGCCTGGCGCTATCGTTTTCACGGTAGAATCTGCCAACGGTTGACGGCTACCGCTCGCGGCGTTTTGCCCTTCGCGTACAGCGGTTGGCTTCACAGGTCCTTCACGGGTTGGACTAAATTAGGCCAATTTGACTGAATTTCAAAAAAGTCAAAATTGGGGCTTGCGTCACGGCGAGACTTCCCGTATATTTCTTTCTTGCGCAAAGGCACAGCCGAGCGCAGCGATGCAGTCATTGGGATGTCGTCTAATGGCAGGACAGCGGATTCTGGTTCCGTCAATGGGGGTTCGACTCCCTCCATCCCAGCCATTGCATTTGCTACATATGGCCCGTTCGTCTAGCGGTTTAGGACGCCGCCCTCTCAAGGCGGAGATCACCAGTTCGAATCTGGTACGGGCTACCAAAATTGAACGCCCGGGCCTCGTAAGAGACCCGGGTTTTGTGTATTGACCGTATATACGGCGCCTGCCGTGTTTCGCTCAGATCGAGGAGTAGCCATGGATCTGCCCATCAGCTTGCAAGACATCACGTATGCCGAGAACTATCTGGCGCAGGGCGACTTGGCTACGGCGACGCCGCTGCTGGAGCGTCTGGTGGAGCTCGCCGAGGAGTATATTGATGCTGAGTGCAAGACGGAGGAGAAGCGTCAATACTTTAGCTTCGATAGCAAGTTTGAGCGCTTGGCCTATCGCCGCGTGGAGAAGGATCCGCGCGAGCTCGTGCAGGTCGAGGTGCCGTTTGACCGCCTGTACTCTGACATGGCGTTTGCCTACATTCGCCAGCAGGATTATGTGAGCGCTCGTAATGCCCTGATGCAGGCTGTGCGTTGGGACCCCATGAACTGCAACTATCGCTTGGATTTGGCCGAGCTGTTCCGCGCACTCGAGGACAAGCAGGAATGGGCATCGCTCTCGTTCTCGGTGCTGGAGCGTGCAAGCGATGGCAAGTGCGCCGCCCGCGCTTACGCCAATCTAGGTCAGTACTTCTTGGAGCCCGAGACCGAGAACGTTTCGGCTGCCGTGGGCTGCGCGCGTCTGGCGCTGCGCCTGGCGCCCAACGATGCGCATACGACGCGCCTGCTCAACAAGATCCATACCACCTATCCGGATGCCGCTGATGAGAGCGACGACCACGTGATGGGTGAACTGGCCCTGCAAGGCGTGCCGACCTCGCCTTCGGCCGAGATTGCCATCTGCCTGATTATGTGCGCGACCGATGCTGCAAGTGACGGCGACAAGCAGGAGGCGACGCGCCTGACGGTGCGTGCTCGCGACTTGGTGGGCGAGGAGGCCTGCGCGGCGATTATCAAACTGGTGCGCGAGAGCGATGCCGAGCTCAATGCCGAGCGCAAGGCAAAGCGCGAGACTGCGGGCTCAAACGCCGATGGAGCCAAGGAGGCCGGCGATGCCCAGTAAGCGCGAGCGCAAACTCATTTCCAAGAATCGCTCGGCACATCACGAGTACTTTATCGATGAGACGTTTGAGTGCGGTATTGAGCTGAGCGGCACCGAGGTCAAGTCGATTCGCGAGCGCGCCTGTCAGATCACTGACACTTTTGCGCTGATTCGTGGCGGCGAGTGCTGGCTCGTCGGACTGCATATCCACCCTTATAGCCATGGTGGCGTGTGGAATCGCGATCCCGACCGTCGGCGTCGTCTGCTGCTGCACCGCAAGGAGATCGACTTTCTTGACGGCAAACTTCGCAACCGTGGTTATGCGCTGGTTCCGTTGGAGCTCTACTTTAATATCGACGGCCGCGTAAAGCTGCTGCTGGGTCTGGGTCGCGGCAAGAAGCTCTACGACAAGCGCGAGGACATGGCCAAGCGTGATGTCCAACGCGAAATCGACCGCGCCCTTAAGGAACGCAACCGTTAGGCACTCTGCATAAGTTGCGGTGGAATACGGACTGTTTTGCCTGTTTGAGGGGCTATTCAGTCCCTATTTCACCGCAACTGCGGGCGTCTCATCTTTCTTACTGTTCTGACACATATGTCTCAAAGGCGGCGTCCGTTATGGGTGCCGCCTTTTTTTGTGGGTACATACATTCATGAGGTTCCAACCCGAGCTAGGGGAGTGATCGTTATGGACAAAACTGCGTTCTTTACCATGCCGAGTGGCCTGTACGTGGTGAGCGCCGCGGCAGACGGGCTGCGCGCCGGCTGCGTCATCAACACTGCGGTGCAGGTGACGTCCATGCCGCCGCGTATTTCGGTTGCCGTGAACAAGGACAATGTCACCTCGGGCGTCATCGCATCGGCCAAAGCGTTCGCGCTGACCGTGATCGATCAGACGGCCGATATGCTCTACATTGGCAACTTTGGATTCCGTACCAGTAGCGACTATGACAAGTTTGCCAAGTACGAGACCCACGAGACCGCGCTGGGCATGCCCTATGTGCCCGAGCACGCGGCGGCGCTGTTTAGCTGCCGTCTGATTGATGCCGTGGATGTGGGCACGCACCTGCTCTTTATCGGTGAGGTCGAAGATGCCGAGCGTCTGAGCGGCGAGGCCCCGCTGACCTATGACTACTACCACAAGGTGTTAAAGGGCAAGACGCCGCCCAAGGCTTCGTCGTATCAAGGCTAGAAATGTTCTAAAAATACTTGCATTATATTATTGAGAATATATACTAATAAGCAAGTACACCAGCAGTCACGTTCGAGAGGAAAACATCATGGCTGAGGAGAAGAAGACGTATAAGTTCGTGTGCACCGTTTGCGGTTACGAGGTTGAGGTCGACACGCCCGAGCTGCCCGAGGACTACGTGTGCCCGGTGTGCGGCGTCGGTCCCGATCAGTTTGAGCTCGTCGAGGAGTAACTCGCAGGCACACGGCGAAAGCCGAACATAGCTCTGTCCAAGGGTCCCGGTCGAATTCTCGGCCGGGACCCTTTTGATTTATCTGACGGTTTAAAACGGTCTCACGTGTTACAGATTAAGACGTTATATCTGGACAGTCACGCCATCCCAATTACATCCCCGTTAGCAGCACGATGTCGAGAATCGTCACGATGACGCCGATCCCTACGAGCAGCGCGTTGAGCGGGCGCGAGTTGGCGTATTTGCCCATAACGCGGGCTGAGCTGGTGAGCCGTATGAGCACAAAGACCGTAATCGGCAGCTGAAGCGACAGCAGCGCCTGACTCCAAATGAGACCCTCAAAAGGATTCGGGACGACCAGGCACGCCGCCACTGCGCCGACGAAACAGGCCGCCACTCCGATCGAGGAATGTCGGTCGTGGATGTCATATTCCTCGTAGAACATGCCCGCGGTGATGGTGCCCGCCGCCATGCCCGCCGTCACACTACTCGAGAGCCCCGCAAATAGCAGCGCCACGGCAAAGATGGTCGAGCTTGCCGGGCCCAGAATGGGGGAGAGCGTGGCCGCTGCGACGGCGAGGTCGTCTACGACCATGCCGTGCGCAAAGAAGGTCGTTGCGGCCAGGATGACCATGGCCGAGTTGATTGCCCAGCCCACGCCCATCAAAAGAGCGTGTCGAAGAGCTCGTAGCGCAGACGTTCTTCGATAACCCGCTCGCCTTGGCCTTCGAAGTGCATGGATTGGATGACTTCGGAGTGCAGGAAGAGGTTGTGGGGCATAACGACCGCGCCTAGGACACTTACGATAATCGCTGCCGAGCCGGTGGGCATACTGGGTGTGATCCAGCTTGTGGCGGCTTGCGGCCAGTCGATCTTGACTAGTGCAAGCTCGGCTAAAAACGAAAGTCCCACCACGCCCACGAAGGCGATGATCCAGCGTTCGGCACGCTTGTAGGAGTTCGTCATGAGCATCGCCATCGATACTGCCGCCACGATGATGCAGCCGGTGCGCACAGGCAGCTCAAAGAGCATTTGAAGGGCAATCGCGCCACCCAGGACTTCGGCCATGGCGGTGGCGACCGTGGCTAGATACGCGCTGCCGAGTATCGCACGCCCGACGAGGCGGGGCAGGTGGCGCGTCGTGGCCTCGGCAAGACACATGCCCGTGGCGATGCCCAGGTGCGCCGCGTTGTGCTGCAGCACGATGAGCATGATCGTGGACAGCGTGACGATCCACAGCAGCGCGTAGCCAAACTGCGAGCCGGCGGCCATATTGGAGGCCCAATTGCCCGGGTCGATAAAGCCAACGGTCACGAGCAGCCCAGGGCCGATATGCCGTGCGATGTCGAGTCCGCCGTGGCCACCGGTGCGCCGGGAACCAAAGTGTTGTTTGAGATGGTTGATCATGGTGCGCTCCTGCGTGCCGTTTGCTTGACGCCGCAAAGGATACCCGTTTTAGGCTCGAAGTTAACCAAGACTAACAAAATAGCTGTATTTGAATAGGATGAGGAAGGGGACTGCCGAAATGTCTTGATCTGTAACAACTAGGGATGGAAATTGGACCTAGCTGTTACAGATCAAGACAGGAAGAAATGGTTCTATGGAAAATCTCGATCTGTAACAGCTGACCGCCAAAACCGGCCCTTCGTGTTACAGATTGAGACATTCGGAGCCGTCTCTCAAAAACATCTCAATCTGTAACAGTTGGGCGCCAAAATTGGGTCTTCCTGTTACGGATTGAGATGTTTGAAGCGGTGAGCATACGGGCTGAACTTGGGGGCCTATGTTGTCGCCCTTGAGGTCGGCGGTGTCCACTCGTAGGGCGTGCGTTAAGCGATTGTTTCGAAACGGGCGGGAAACACAACGGACCGGTGATGCTTCTAGTATGCCTAGTCAACTGACTGTCTAACACCTAGGGGAGGATCGCGATGCAGGCAGATTCCGCTCAGCAGCAGGGCCTTTATCGCCCCGAATTCGACCACGATGCATGTGGCATCGGCGCGCTTGCCGATATCAACGGCGAGCGCCATCACCAGATTCTGGACGACGCACTGTCCATTCTGGTCAACTTGGAGCACCGCGGCGGCACCGGACTCGAGAAGAACACCGGCGACGGCGCCGGAATCCTGTTTCAGGTTCCGCATCACTTTTTCCGCAAAGAGGCTCAAAAGTGCGGCCAGATTCTGCCGGCAGAGGGCGACTATGGTGTGGCCATGCTGTTCTTCCCGCAGGACGACAAGGGCGTAGAGGATGCCCGCCGCGTGTTTGAGGAGGGCTGCGCCGAGGCCGGCGTGCCGCTGCTCTTTTGGCGCGAGGTGCCCGTCGACCCGCACGACCTGGGCGAGACGGCCCGCGCCTGCATGCCCACAATCTTGCAGGCCTTCCTGGGCCGCCCCGACGACACGCCCGCCGGCGACGCCTTCGAGCGCCGCCTGTATGTGTGCCGCCGCACCATCGAGAAGAAGGCCGACGCCGAGTTCGCCCTGCGCGACAAGATCTTCTATGTGTGCTCCATGAGCTCGCGCACCATCGTGTACAAGGGCATGCTTGTGGCCACGCAGATGCGCCGTTTCTTCATCGACCTCAACGACGCCGCCGTCAAAACGGCCGTGGCGCTCGTCCACTCGCGCTACTCCACCAACACCACGCCCAGCTGGGAGCGCGCACATCCCAACCGCTTTATCATCCACAACGGCGAGATCAACACTCTCAAGGGCAACGTCAACTGGATTCGCGCCCGCGAACCCAACCTGTACAGCCCCGTGCTGCAGCACGATCTTGAGCGCGTGATGCCCATCATCAACCGCGAGGGCTCCGATTCCGCGATTCTGGACAACGTACTCGAGTTCCTGGTCATGAACGGCCGTCCGCTCACGCGTGCCGCGTCCATGCTGCTGCCCGAGCCGTGGGACCACAACGACAGTCTGAGCGAGGAGCGCCGCGCCTACGACGCCTACCAGTCCATGCTCATGGAGCCGTGGGATGGCCCGGCGGCCATCGCCTTTACCGACGGTCGCACGCTGGGTGCCGCCCTCGACCGTAACGGCCTGCGTCCCGCCCGCTACTATGTGACGCGCGACGGTCGCTTTATGCTGGCAAGCGAGGTGGGCACCATCGAGGTGCGCCCCGAGAACATCCTGACGAGCGGCTGTCTGGGGCCGGGCCAGATGCTCGAGGTCGACTTTGCCCGCGGCCGCGTGATCTACAACGACGAACTGCGCGCCCGCTATGCCAAAGAAAAGCCCTACCGTGATTGGATTGCCGAGGAGACGCTGACCGTTGACGCGCTCGATGAGCCCGTTGCGGCAACGCCCGCCGAGGACGCCGAGGTGCCCGCCGCCGTACGCATGGCCAAGCTCGGCTATCACTGGGATGATGTTGACGAGGTCGTGCGCCCCATGGCCCAGCAGGGCAAGGCCCCGCTCGCCTCGATGGGCATCGATGCGCCGCTGGCCTGCCTGTCCAAGAAGACGCGCTCGTTCTTTGACTACTTCTATCAGCTGTTCGCCCAGGTCACGAATCCGCCGATCGATGCCCTGCGCGAGCACATGGTCACCTCGACCACGCTCTACCTGGGCAACCACGGCAACCTGCTCGAGGACTCCCGTACGGCCTGCCAACTGGTGCGCCTGGAGCGCCCGTTGCTCAACGAGGAGGAGTTCGAGCGTATCTGCGCCATCGACCGCGTGGGCTTTAAGACCCGCCGTTTCCGTGCCGTCTACCGCCGCGATGCCGGCGAGGGTGCGCTGCAGGCTGCGCTCAAGCAGCTTGCAGAGGACGTTGAGGCCGCGGTCCGCGACGGCGTGAACATCGTGGTGTTGAGCGATCGCGCCGGAGCGGGCGAGGTGCCCGTGCCGTCGCTGCTCGCCGTGGGCTGCGTGCACAACCACCTGATCCGCGCCGGCGTGCGTACCTTTGCCGACATCGTGGTGGAGTGTGGCGACGCCGTGTCCCCGCACGACTTTGCGGCGCTGGTGGGCTATTCCGCGAGCGGTATCTATCCGTACAACGCGCATGCGTGCATCCGCGACTTGGCGGCGCACGGCGATCTGGACGTGACAGCCGAGCAGGGCATCGCCAACTACAACAAGGCCGCGACGGCGGGCATCGTCTCCATCATGTCCAAGATGGGCATCTCCACGGTGCAGAGCTACCACTCCGCGCAAATCTTTGAGGCCGTCGGCTTTACGCCGGAGTTCGTCAACGCGTACTTCGCCGGCACGGTGAGCCGTGTGGGCGGTATGGGTGTCGAGGACGTTGAGCGCGAGCAAAACGAGCGTTACGACGCCGCGCTCGCTATCCTTAAGAGCCCGGCTCCCGATCAGCTGCCCACGTTGGGTCTGACCAAGTGGCGCCCGCTCGGCGGCGAGGATCACCTCATCGATCCGCAGACTGTCTACTTGCTGCGGACCGCCTGCCGTGAGGACAGCTACGACACCTTTAAGGAGTACAGCGCCCGCCTGCACCGCACCGGCCGTGCCGTGCGCCTGCGCGACCTGCTGGACTTTGATGCCGGCGGCCGCACCCCGGTGGCACTCGACGAGGTCGAGCCCGCGCTCAACATCGTTCGCCGCTTTAACACCGGCGCCATGTCGTACGGTTCCATCAGCAAAGAGGCACACGAGTGCATGGCCATCGCCATGAACCGCCTGCACGGCCGTTCCAACTCGGGCGAGGGCGGCGAGGATCCGCGCCGCGAGACCCCGCTGGCTAACGGTGACTCCAAGAATTCCGCCATCAAGCAGGTGGCAAGCGCGCGCTTTGGCGTGACGAGCCGCTACCTGTGCAGCGCCTTTGAGATTCAGATCAAGATGGCCCAGGGCGCCAAGCCCGGCGAGGGCGGCCACCTGCCCGGCAAGAAGGTCTACCCCTGGATCGCCGAGGTCCGTCAGTCCACGCCCGGCATCGGCCTGATCTCGCCTCCGCCGCACCACGACATCTACTCCATCGAGGACCTGGCGGAGCTTATCTTCGATCTTAAGAACGCCAACCCCGGCGCACGCGTGTCGGTCAAGCTGGTCAGCGAGGCCGGCGTCGGCACCATCGCCACCGGTGTGGCCAAGGGTGCCGCCGACAAGATCTTGATCAGCGGCCACAACGGCGGCTCCGGTGCTGCGGCGCGCGATTCGATCTGGCACGCCGGTCTGCCGCTGGAGCTTGGCCTTGCCGAGGCCCAGCAGACGCTGCTGCAAAACGGCCTGCGCTCACGCGTGGTGCTCGAGGCCGATGGCAAGCTCATGGACGGCACCGATGTTGCCGTCGCCTGCCTGCTGGGTGCCGAGGAGTTTGGCTTTGCGACCATGCCGCTCATCTCCATGGGCTGCCTCATGCAGCGCGACTGCCAGCAGGATACCTGCCCGGCCGGCATCGCTACGCAAAACTGCCGCCTGCGTCGCGGCTTCCGCGGCAAGCCAGAGCACGTCGAGCATTTTATGCTCTTTGTTGCCGAGCAGCTGCGTGAGGTCATGGCGAGCCTGGGCTTCCGCACCGTCGACGAGATGGTCGGCCATCCCGAGTGCTTGCGCCAGATTGAGGTCCCGGGCAACCGCAAGGCCAACCTGCTCGATCTGTCGCCCGTGCTGGCGAGCGCGACCTGTGAGTTTGGTGCCCATATCCCGGATGCCGACGGCCGTCACTTCCTGCCCCAGATGGCTGCGGACAGCGAGCTCGACAAGACGCTCGACTCCACGTTGTTTGTGCCCTATACGGCCGATGCCCGTGCGCACCTGCGCCCGATTCGCTTCCGCGCCGATATCGCCAACGTCAACCGCTGCGTGGGCACCATCTTGGGCAACGCGGTGACCAAGGCGCATCCCGAGGGCCTGCCCGCCGGCTCCATCACCATCGATTGCGATGGTTCGGCCGGTCAGAGCTTTGGCGCCTTCCTGCCGCGCGGCATTACGCTCAACGTGTGCGGCGACGCCAACGACTACTTTGGCAAGGGCCTTTCGGGCGGCGAGGTGTCGGTGCGCCCCAACCCGCATGCGACCTACAAGTTCGACGAGAACATCATCGTGGGCAACGTTGCGTTCTTTGGCGCTACGAGTGGCCGCGGCTTCATTAACGGCCTGGCCGGCCAGCGCTTTGGCGTACGCAACTCCGGTGCCACGGTGGTGGTCGAGGGCTGCGGCAACCATGGCTGCGAGTACATGACGGGCGGTCTGGCGCTCATCTTGGGCGAGGTCGGGCAGAACTTCGCCGCAGGTATGACGGGTGGCGTGGCTTATGTCTTCGATCAGTACGGCACGCTCGATGCCCGCGTGAACCACGAGAGCGTTGAGCTCAAGGCCCCGACGGCCGGCGAGCTGGCGCAGATTCGTGCGCTCATCCAGGAGCACGTGGACGCGACTCAGAGCCCGCGCGGCATTAAGCTACTCTACAGCTTTGAGACGATGAGCAAACACTTTGTGAAGGTCATTCCGACCGAGTACGAGCGCGTGCTGGCGATTGTCGCCGCCGCCGAGGCCATCGGTAAGACGCATGCGCAGGCTGAGGAGCTGGCGTTTGACATTGTGACCGGTCGCGCGAGCGCCGCGGATGTCGCTCGCTTTGATGTCGCGGGCGGTACTGCGGGTGCTGTGCCCGTGGCTGCCAGCCCTTTTGCTTCGACCAAGAAGGAGGCGTAAGTGCCATGGGTAAGCCAGGTGCTTTTCTTGATATCGATCGCGTGGCCCATGAGTTGCGCCCCGTGGAGGAGCGCAGCCGCGATTTCGATCCGCTGTTCGTGGAGCTCGACGACGATGCGCGCCGTGCCCAGGCGAGCCGCTGCATGATGTGCGGCGTGGCGTTTTGCCAGATGGGCGCGAGCTTTGGCAAGGCACGCCTGAGCGGCTGCCCGCTGCACAACCTGATTCCCGAGTGGAATGAGCTGGTGTACCGCGGCCGCTGGGATGAGGCTGCCGAGCGACTGTCGCTCACCTCGCCCATGCCCGAGTTTACGAGTCGCGTGTGCCCGGCGTTGTGCGAGGCCGCGTGCAACCTGGGTTCGGTCGATGGCCAACCCACGACGATCCATGACAACGAGCGTGCGATCAGCGACCATGAGTGGGCAAATGGCGGTCCGCGCCGCTTTGAGCCGGCAGGGGAGGATGCACCCACGGTCGCTGTGATTGGCTCTGGCCCGGCTGGCCTGGTGGCTGCATGGGAGCTTGCACGTCGCGGTGCCCGTGTGACGGTATTTGAGCGTGACGACCGCCCGGGCGGCCTGCTCATGTACGGCATTCCCAACATGAAGCTCGAGAAGTCTGTGGTCGAGCGTCGCGTGGCACTCATGCGCGAGCTGGGCATTGTGTTCGAGCTGGGTGCCGACGTGAGCGATCCCAAGGTTACCGCCAAGCTCGACGACTTTGACGCCGTCGTGGTGGCTGCCGGCGCCCGTGCTCCGCGTGGGCTTTCGGCTGCGAACATTGATGCCCCGGGCGTGGTGTATGCCGTGGACTACCTGACGGCTTCGACCGTCTCGGTGCTCGATGGCGGCGAGCCTGTCATCGATGCACGTGGCCTGGACGTCGTCGTCATTGGCGGCGGCGATACCGGTAACGACTGCGTGGGCACCGCGGTACGTCAGGGTGCGCGCAGCGTGCGCCAGTTTGAGTTCTTGCCGGCTGCGCCCGATAAGCGCGCGGCGAGCAACCCCTGGCCGCAGTGGCCCAACGTTAAGAAGACCGACTACGGCCAGCAGGAGGCTATCGCTGCGATGGGCGGCGAGATGCGTGCCTGGGGCGTGGATACGCTCGAGGTGCTGCTGGACAAGAAGGGTGCGGCCGCGGGTCTGCGCGTGGTCGATCTGGACTGGTCGGCGGGAAAGCCCGAACGCATTGCAGGTTCCGAGCACGAGGTGCCGGCCCAGCTGGTGCTCATCGCCTGCGGCTTTACGGGTCCCGAGCATGGCGTGTTCGATGCGGTAGGCGTGCCTGTTGCCACCGCTGGTCGTCCGCTGCCTGTGATGGCTGCCGAGGGCTCGCACCTCGCGGCGCGTGTCGACGGCGTCGCCGCGGATGCCGCGCCGGTGTATGTTGCCGGTGACGCTCGTAACGGCAGCTCGCTCGTGGTGAACGCTATGGCCGACGCCCTGGCCTGCGCAGCCGAAGTCGCCGAGGCGCTGGAGCTGTAAGGCGGCTGTCCACAGCTGAATCGACAAGGGCTGTCCCCAACGGCTGGCCCAAATGGAACGTCCCCAAGTGCCGGCAGCTGGGGACGTTCCTTATGTGCCGGCATTCGGGGACACTCCTTGCGGGTTTGCGACCGATTTGTTCGTTTGCCGACGTACGGGTGTTCATTTGTCGACTTCTTGGGCTGTGGTCACCTGTTGTTTCTGTGGTGGCTACGGGCATCTGGTTCAAAAGAGCGGGTTGGCCGTCTATGTTTACCTGCGGTTTTGTTGCGGCGCGCATATTCGGTCAAGTGTCCCGTCAAGTGTTTGGTCAGCAGTTGGTTTGCAGCCGGCGGCCTATTTTGTCCGTGCTGACAGTGGCTGCCCACCCTCCTCGTAAGCTCAAATTGAGGTTCATCAGTTTGAGGAGGATGCCGTGACTGACCACGTTTTAGACCGAGCTCATCTGGCCGAAGCCGTCGGCAACGATATTGCCGACATGGCCCATTTTTGGATGCTGCGGAAGTTTCAGTTTTTGGAGCCGGCGCGCGAGCAGTTTGAGATTATTGTCGACCCGTGGCTCAGCTATCGCACCGAGCCTTCCCAAAACGAAATCATGGCCTACAACATGGCGTTTACCGATTGGCTGCTCTTCGAGCGCCCCTATCGCCATGGCAAGACGCTGCTCGAGCTGTATGTTGATGAGCCGCCGGCATCGTTTTCGCCTGCCTCGCTTAAGCGGCTCGAGCAGGTGCGCGACACACAGTATTTCTCGCGCTTTGGCATTTTGGACAAGGATCCTGCGAACGGCATGGTTGCGCTGAAGGATACGCGCGCCGACCTTCGCTTTGATGTCTACGACCCGCATATCGTGCAAAAGGAGCATTGGAGCGACGGCGCGATCGCGGTGCGCCTCGCCTGCGTCGACGATGTCTGGCTGACGGCGGGACAGCTCTATCTGTATGACATCGCGCGCCTGAGTGACACGGCGGTCGATGGACCGGGTGCGGTGCATCCCGAGGATCTGCAGGACGGCTTTGACACCTCGTGCGTTAGCTTCTTTTTGCGCCTGGTCCGCGACATCATGGGCGCCCAGGGGCGCTACGTGAAGTCCCTCAACATCTACGAACAAGAATGGGAGTAGGGGATGTGACTGGTGCCGCCCTACAGCCCTGACTTTGTCTCAATCTGTAACGTTTGGCGGCTGTTTGGGCCCGTAACTGTTACAGATTGAGACGGAAGGTTGGCGGCTGCCGAAAGATCTTGTTCTGTAACAACTAGAGGCTTAAAGACTGTCTTCCTGTTACAGATCAAGACATTTGCCAGCGGAGGCAACGGTGACGATGGTCCATTTGTCTGACGTGGTGGTGATGAAAGTGTCTAATACCGTTCTCAAACACAAACATGCGACTCGCAACACGTTGGCGCGGAATAGGATGCTCGCGCGGCTCACGGAGACGGCCAAGCAAGGTGCGCTGCTCGCAACGCATGACAATACCGAGCTCATGTGGCTGCGACGCCATGTTGGAACCGACGATATCGCGGAGCCCGAGCCGTACCTGTTCTGTTTTCAGCATGATTGGGATGCATTGACGCCGGCGGAGCGAGCGCTGAGGACTATCAAAGGGCTTGCGGAATTTCATCCCGATTGGGCGTTTTGGGGTTATGACGCGGCACTTTTGTGGGGCCTGGAGGTGCCGAATGATCTGCTCGGGCCGCGTTTTCTTGTTAAGACGGGTTGTTCGGTGACGTTGAGCAGCGGGTGCAGGTTGTTGCGTCCTCAGATGGCGGGAGCGCTTGAGCGCGTCGACGGCGTGCGGGTGACGTCGTTTTGGCGCACGGTGGAGGATTGTCTGCTGCGTGCGCCGTTTTCGTATGGTCTGGCGATCGCCGATTCTGCATTGCGGGCGAAGGGCGTATCACGTGGGGATTTGTGCGAGCGCCTCCGCGCCGATTGCGAGGGCAGGCGAGGGTATCGCAGGGCACAGGCGATTGCGTCGTATGCGGACGGGCTGTCCGAAAACGGCGGCGAGTCTCGGTTCCGAGCGTTCTTTATTGCGTACGGCTTTCCGGTTCCGGAGCTGCAGGCGGAGTTTCGCGACCCGCTCGATCCGAGCCAGGTGTTTCGCGTCGACTATTTTTGGCGGCTCGAGGACGGGACGTGTGTCATCGGCGAGCTCGACGGAAAGGGGAAGTACACCTTGCAGAACGGTGAGGGCCGGGAGTCGGTCGACCCATTCGTGGCAGAGCGTCAGCGGGAATCTCATCTGACAATGCTCGGGCATAAGGTGCTTCGGTTTACGTTTAACGAACTCAAAGACCCGGGGAAGCTGGTCGAGAAAATGAGGTTGGCGGGTATTCCTCGGCAGGCTGAATTGGCTGAGGAGTGGAGACGCCAGTGGTATGGGCGCTGAGAGGTTTTGTCTCGATCTGTAACGTTTAGAAGTTGTTTGAGTTCGTAATTGTTACAGATCGAGACAAACCGGTGAAACGTCGACCGAATGTCTCGATCTGTAACATCAAGGGGCCCAATAACCCTGTACCTGTTACAGATCGAGACATTCCCCTGATGTTGCTGGGGTGGGGCTGCAACGTATTCCGTCCCCCACATCCCCTCTTCCCTCCGTTAACCGATATGCTCGACTTTAGGTCGCTGCATTAGGTGATAATGGACAAATGTTCATGTTAATCGTGAGGGAGGAGCTCGATATGGCGTCTGCCGATCGTCCCACGTTGTTTATCAATGCGACCGTCTTGGATGGCTCGGAGCATATGGAGCCGCAGCCCGATATGGCCGTGGCCGTTGAGCGCGGTGTCATCACATGGATGGGGCCGAGTGCTGTGGCGCAGGCGCCGGCGGGCGCCGAGGTCATCGACCTGGCAGGGGCGTATCTCATGCCGGGCCTCATCAATATGCATGTGCATCTGTGCGGTTCGGGCAAACCGGTTTCGGCGGGCGATGCGGGCGCGCTGATGAAGAAGCTCGATAATCCCGTGGGGCGCGCCATCGTGCGCCATATCCTCAAGGGCAGCGCTCAGCAGCAGCTGGCAAGCGGCGTGACCACGGTGCGCGGCGCGGGCGACCCGCTGTTTGCCGATCTGGCCGTGCGCGATGCTATCGATGCCGGCAAGTATCAAGGTCCTCGCCTGGTGGCGCCGGGAACGGGCGTCACGGTGCCGGGCGGCCATGGTGCGGGCTTGTTCGCCCAGGTGGCAAACAGTCCCGCCGAGGCAGCCGAACAGGTGCGCGACCTGTATGCGCGCGGTGCCGACGTCATTAAGCTGTTCGTAACGGGCGGTGTGTTCGATGCGACCGAGGTGGGCGAGCCGGGCGTGCTGCGTATGCCGGTGGAGGTTGCCGCGGCGGCGTGCAAGGCGGCGCACGATATGGGCCTTCCGGTCATGGCCCATGTCGAGAGCACCGAGGGCGTGAAGGCCGCGCTTGAGGCCGGCGTTGACACGATTGAGCACGGCGCTCCGTTGACACCCGAAATCTTGGAGCTGTATCGTGGCGCCGCGGGCACACAGCTCGAGGGGCGTGCGCCGAGTGTGACCTGCACTATCAGCCCGGCGCTGCCGTTTGTATTGCTCGACCCGAAAAAGACCCATTCTACCGATACGCAAAAGAAGAACGGCGACATCGTGTGCTCGGGCATCATCGAGAGCGCCCGTGCCGCACTGGAAGCTGGCGTTAAGGTGGGCCTTGGCACGGACTCGAGCTGCCCGTTCGTGACGCAGTACGACATGTGGCGTGAGGTGGCCTATTTTGCCAAGTATGTCGGCGTGGGCAACGCCTTCGCGCTGCATACGGCCACGCAGGTCAATGCCGAGCTACTGGGGTTGGGCGGCGAGACCGGCACAATCGAGTGCGGCAAGGCCGCCGATATCCTGGTGACGCGCAAGAATCCGCTCGATGACCTGTGCGCACTGTGTGAGCCGACGCACGTGATGTGTCGCGGTGATCTGGTGCGCAAGCTCAAGGTAAAGCGTATTCCCGAGGTGGACGCCGAGCTCGACGCGATTATGGCCATGCCTGCCGAGGCGTTGGCCGAGGAGCTTGCCCGCGATGGCGTGGCGTAAGCGCGCGATATGGCGATGCGACAAAGGGACAATCCTTTTGTCATAATCAGAAAAAGCCGAGGTCCCAGTGCGAGGCCTCGGCTTTTATTTGTCCCATGGTATGGCGGCTATGAGCGCGTCTCCATCTTGGCATGGCACTTGGGGCAGGTGACGCGGATCTTGCCTTTGCCCTTGGGAACGGAGAGCATCTGGCCGCAGTTGGGGCACTTGAGATAGGCCGTGGTCTTGCGGCCCTTCCACATCTTCTTGGCTGTGCGCTTGGCACGTTCAAAGTCTTCCTTGCTAGTACCGGCTGCGCGCGAGGCGTTGGCCGCTGCAGCTCCGCCGCCCAAGCTAGCTACAAACTTGCCCAAGCCGGGTACGTTTGCAGTCGCGGCGACAAAGGCCTCGTTCTCCTTGTGACGTGCGTCGATATTTTTGGACAGGCCGCGCAGCACGCCGATCACGATGACGGCGATGGCGATCCAGCTGAGCCACTGGAAATGTGCGAGCGACCCGATCATCGCGAGGATGATGCCGAAAAAGCCGAGCACGATGGTGAGTTCGTCGGCGCCGTTGCGACCTTTCATAAAGTTATCCATGCAAACTGCCTCTCATTCGATATGCTGCACGCCTTTATACCCCATTTGGTGCATGGGGGACAGGTTAATCTGCACCAAGGTGGTGCAAACGTACCTGTCCCCCATGCGCCAAGGTGGTGCAAAGAAACCTGACCCCAATGCGCCAATTACTTGGCGAGCTTGTCGACGACGCGTTCGATTTCGGCGAGCTTGGCGGCTTTGAGCTCCTCGTTACCCGATTCGATGGCCGAGGCGACGCAGCCCTCGATATGGGCCTTGAGCACATCGGCGTTAATGCGCGCGATGAGTGCCTGCGTCGCCATGAGCTGCGTGGAGATGTCGACGCAGTAACGGTCCTCCTCGACCATCCGCAGGATGCCGTCGATCTGCCCACGCGCCGTCTTGAGCATGCGGGTCACCGATTTGTGATCTGCCATCATGGCGAGTCCTCGTTTCTGGTCGATCTTCCGGATGTCCCCATCAGTTGCTAGGCGGCGGTCACGGACAGGGCGTGGAACTTCTCGCCGGCGCCTTCGACGGCGGCGGCGAGCTGCTCGGCGGTTATGGTGTCGGCGCACTCAACCTGGACGGTCTGGGTCTCGTGATCGGCATCGGCGTCGGTCACGCCGGCCACGTTGAGCAGCGCGGTCTCGACAGTGGCGTCGCAATGGCCGCACATGAGGCCCGAAGTCTTGATCGTGTAATTCATGGTTGTCTCCTTATCGATTGAGATTATCTGACAGTTTAGTTGTGAACAAGGTCATCTTAAAGGTGCATTGAGGTGCCCGAGATTGCCCCGAAAGAGGAGCGAAGCGTACTTGGGTACGCGAGCGACGGTTTGAGGGGCAAGGTCGGGTGCCTCAACGCGCCGTCTTGGGTTTAAAGGATTTTAGGCGCAGAGCGTTGCTTACGACACATACGCTCGACAGACTCATGGCCGCGGCGCCAAACATCGGCGAGAGCTGCCAGCCGGTGAGGGGGAAGAACACGCCCGCGGCCAGCGGAATGCCGATGCCGTTGTAGAACAGCGCCCAGAACAGGTCCTGCTTGATGTTGCGGATCGTGGCGCGCGACAGCTCAATAGCGCGGGCGACATCCATAAGATCGCTGCGCATGAGCACCACGTCGGCACCCTCCTTGGCGATGTCGGCGCCGGTACCGATGGCAAGGCCCACGTCGGCGCGCGCCAGGGCGGGGGAGTCGTTGATACCGTCGCCTACCATGGCGACCTTGCCGCCCGCGTCCTGCAGTTCGCGCACGTGGCGCTCCTTGTCGGCGGGTAGAACGTCGGCGATGACCTGCTCGCTGGTGAGCCCCACGCGGCGGGCGATGGCCTCGGCCGTCACGCGGTTATCGCCGGTGAGCATGCGCACGTCGACGCCGAGCGAGCGCAGCGCGGCAATGGCTCTGGCACTCGTCTCCTTAACCTCATCGGCCACGGCAATGGTACCGGCAAGCTCACCGTTCTTGGCAAAGAACAGCGGCGTCTTGCCCTCGGCGGCAAATTGCTCGGCGAGCCCCTCGGGCACGGTGACTCCCAGCTCGTTCATCAGCTGCACGTTGCCGGCGGCAATGGCGTTTTGACCTTCGCGCGCCGTGACGCCACGGCCGGGCACGGCGGCAAAGTCCTCGACCATGCGCGCGACGATTCCGCGTGTCTCGCACTCGGCCATAATCGCCTCTGCCAGCGGATGCTCGCTCTGGCGCTCCAGTGCGGCGGCCAGCTTGAGCAGCGCTTTCTCGCTCATGACGGGCGCGCCGTCGACGCGCTCGGCAACCACAATGTCGGTTACGGCCGGCTTGCCGCGGGTAACGGTGCCCGTCTTGTCGAGCACCACGGTGCCCGCGTTGCGCAGATTCTCCAGCGCCTCGGCGCTCTTAAACAGAATGCCCATCTCGGCGCCCTTGCCGGTGCCGACCATAATGGCGACCGGCGTGGCCAGGCCCAACGCGCACGGACAACTGATCACCAGCACGGCCACGGCGGAGGTGAGCGCTTCGTTGACGCTGCCGGTCAGTACCATCCACGCCACAAAAGTCACGGCCGAGATCGCAAACACGACGGGTACGAACACGCCGGCGACCTTATCGGCCATGCGGGCGATGGGCGCCTTGGTGGCGGTGGCGTCCTCGACGAGCTGGATGATCTTGGCGAGCGACGTGTCGGCGCCCACGCGCGTGGCACGGAAGGTAAACGATCCGGTGCGGTTGACCGTGGCGGCGTTGACGGTGTCGCCGGCGGTCTTTTCCACAGGGATGGACTCGCCGGTCAGCGCGCTTTCATCGACGGCCGAGGCGCCCTCGAGTACCACGCCGTCGACGGGGATGGACTCGCCGGGGCGCACGCGCAGCACCTGGCCGGGCAGGATAGCATCGACGTCGACGGTGGTCTCGCTGCCGTCATCGGCCACGACGGTCGCGGTCTTGGGCGCCAAGTCGATCAGCGCCTCGATGGCACCGCCGGTCTTGGACTTACTGCGCGTCTCGAGGTATTTGCCCACGGTGACGAGCGACAGGATCGTGCCGGCACTCTCAAAATACAGGTTGTCCATGCCCGTCATCATGGCATTGTGGACCTGCCCGGCGGCCAGCTGGTCGGCCATGATAAACATAGCGTAGAGCGACCAGGCGATGGACGCGGTAGCGCCGACCGCGATGAGCGCATCCATGGTGGGTGCGCCGTGCGCGAGCGATTTGAAGCCGTTGATAAAGTACGCGTCGTTGACGTAGACGATAGGGATGAGCAGGACGAGCTCGGTAAGCGCGAGCGTCATGCTGTGGGTGTGGTCGGTGAAGATGCCGGGTAGCGGCCAGCCGAGCATATGGCCCATGCCTATGTAGAACAGCGGGATGAGGAAGATGATCGAGATGATGAGGCGGGTGCGCATGGCGGAGGCGGCGACCTCCAGCTTTTTGGTGGGCGACTCCATATGGGCGGCGCCGGACCTGGCTTGCGCGCTGCCGCTTGGGGCGGCTTCGGTGCCCGCGCTGACGGGCGATGCCGAGTAGCCCGCGCGGTCGACGGCGGTGCAGATGTCGTCGGGCGTGACCTGCGCGGGGTCGTAGTCGACCAGCATAGATCCGGCGAGTAGGTTGACCGCGACGCTTTGGACGCCGTCGAGCTTGCTGACGGCGCGGTCCACGTGCGCCTGGCAGGCGGCGCATGTCATGCCACCCACGTCGAACTTATCTTGAGCCATGGCTTCTCCTTTCTGTGGCGTAGTGTCAGAAATGTTAACCTGCCGATACTATACACCCATACCCCCTGGGGGTGTCCAGTGGAGATGAAAATGTATGACATTTCGTTACAGAAGGGGTCAACTGCCGGGCCGGCGGACCGTCCGGCGAACATCTCAATCTGTAACAACCAGACCCGTTTTTGCCGAGTTACTGTTACAGATCGAGACATTCCGTCGGACATCAACTCAGAATCTCGATCTGTAACATCTGACAGAGAAAATGACCCCTTACTGTTACAGATCAAGACAAACAATTTGGCGGCAAGCTAATGTCTCGTTCTGTAACATCTAGCAGCAAATATGACCTCTAACTGTTACAGATTGAGACAGACTGCCCGGGGTCAACTCAAATGTCTTGATCTGTAACATCTAGAGAGGTTTTTAACCCCTTACTGTTACAGATTGAGATGTTGTCTCGCGGGGCTGGGGTTTTGTCTCGATCTATAACATCTAGACCGGTTTTTGGGTTCTAACTGTTACAGATCGAGACAATTGCCGGAGAGGGGGCCCGTCACGGCAAGACGCCCGCCGCCTAGATACAGAACCCGGGGATCACGCAGGTCCGCTTCTTGGGGTTGTTCGCGGGCGTTGCGTACGTAAAGACGTCGCCGTCGTGGCCCACGCGGTTTATGTAGAGCGTGCCTTCGGTCTCCGACGTGTCGGGGCTCACCGTGCGCTCCCACCAGCAGGTGTCCTTACCTTTCCACTGGCGCACCATGGTCGAGTTGGTGGAATACGCACTCACCTTGAGCTCGCGGAAGAGCTGGTACTCCTTGCCCTCGCCGTTGTAGATATCTGCCAGGTAGTGATAGTCCTCGACAAACGAATCGGGCGGCTGCACACCGCAGAGCTCGACCATGGCGGGCAGCCAAAGGGTTGCGGGCAGCTCGCTCAGGCACGAAGTGCTTTTGGCGACACCCACATTGTTCGAGGTCTTCTTGACCGATTTGATAAGCGCGCGCAGCTCGTTGGGCAACAGCTTGAGGGCGTCGCTGTCGAGCCATTCTCGCAGCTCGCAATCTGCCCAGCCGGCACTCGGCGGTTCAACCGCAGCGTCGCGCTCGGCAATACCCGCATCGAACATAAACGTCAGCCCGGCCTTGCCCGTACCATCCAATAGCTCGTCGTGGCGGATGCCCACAAGCTGGGCCCCGACCTTCAGCCCGTTGGTGAGCGTTACACGCTTGGTGCACGGATAGGGGATATGCCCATCGGCGTCGAGCAGGTGGTAGCGCTTGGCAATCTCGCGTGCCTCGCTACGGGTCTCGGCGGCCTTAATCTTGAGCGAAATCTCCTGTAGCTGATCCCAGGTGTAGTCGTCAAGCGAGCTGCGGATGCCGACCAGGTAGTCGGGAATGCCAAAGCCATGGGTTGCCGCGCCAATGACGCCGAGCCCCGCAACGGCTGCAGCGACGCCGCCGATAATAAAGCGGCGGCGGGTTATGGCATCATGTCGGGTCTGCTCCAGAATTTCTCGCGCGCGCTCGCCAGCGACGTCGACCTTAAGGTGCGTACCGGAGTCGATGTCGATCACGGCGTCATTGCCCGCGCCCTCCCGGCCCTCGGATTCTGCAGCGGGGAGGTATGTCGAGAGCACCTCGAGCATCTGCTGCTCGGTGGGGCGATCGCCCTGCTCGACCGAGATGCCTTTCATGATGATCTGGATGAGCGCTTCGTCGTCATCGCAACGCGGCTCGAGCGGCACCGGCTTGGTCTTGGTCTTTATGAGATAGAACGAGCCGGTTGCCGCAGCGCCCGTCGACTCGACATCGAACGGTTTACGACCGCTGTAGAGCTGGTACAGAATGCTCGAAAGCGCGTAGACATCGATGGCGGGCGAGCGGCGAAGGGCCGCGATGCCTTCGATATCCTGCGTGAGCATTTCGGGCGCGGCATATGCGGGCGTGGCAAAGCGCCAGATGTCGGCACGTCGGGTGATCGTATCGTCGCTGAGGGCCATGGTCGCGGAGCCCATGTCGATGAGGCAGGGGTCAAAGGAGCAATCGGCAATCTGCTGCTCGAGCGTTCGACTGGTGGTGCGGAACATGATATTGGCGGGCGACAGATCGCGATGGACGACCGGATTCACGAGGCCTTGGGTCATCAAGAGCGCGCGAAGCACGGCGTTTCCAACGGCGGCGACCATCTGGGTGGTTAGCCCGCCCGAGGTATCGTGCGGAAGCAGGGGCAGCGCCTGCTTGAGCGAGGTGCCCTCGACCCACTCCATGAGGATGAGCGGGTCGTCCTCACAAGAGCCGTAGCCATAGACGCGCGGGAACCCGCGCAGGTGCGAGACGGTACACAGATGACGGTACTCCTCGAACAGCGCAGCGGTGTTGGCCAGGTGCGCTGCCGATTGCTCGGCGGAGCGATCGGGTGCCTGACCAGAAAGGATGGCGTTGTCTTTGAGCAGCTTGACGGCAAAGACCTCGCCGCTTGTGTTGGTCGCGCGAAGCACGTGCCCGATATTGCCGTTGTTGCGGTGGTCCGTCTGGAGAATAAGCGTCATAAACCGACGCTTGGCGTCGTCCTCGGCGCTGGGGTCGACCGCCACGGCGGTATCGAACGTATCGAGACGGATGAGTTTGTCGCCATAGGCGCTATCGGTAGTATCCATGGCGTTCCTTTGTCTGGCATGGGTTACCGCACGTTTACGCGAGCAGTGCGGATATCGGTAAAGTACCATGATAGCCGCACTGCCCATGTATACCGCTGAGTATTGTCGTTTACGATGCAGAAGGTAGAAGACGAAAGACGGACGGCGACCGTCTTTCGATCGCCGTCCGTGCTAGTCCACAATGACGAGAAATGTCGTGTAGAGACCCAGATGGAGCCTGTCGCTGTTTTCGATTTCCACCGGGGGATAGATCTTGCCGGGCTCGCGTTGGTCGCGCGGCGGCTCAATCACAATATCGCCGTCGCCTGCACCCGATTCGAGTACCGTGCCGTTGGTCGATCCAAGGCCCTGGGCGTACCAGTGCTCACCCTCAAGCCAAATGCGAAGATGCTCGCGCGATGCGTCGGCGCCCACATCGGTGATGCTGGGCGAGGTTTTGGGCAAAGAACCAATCACGGTGCCGCGCGGATCGCGTGTGAGGGGATGGATTTGCATGTCGGCGCAGTTGTCGGCATGGGTTCTGAGCAGACCGAGGTTGGGAGCGACGGTGCGCGGCTGCTCCAGGCTGCTCATAAAGCCACGTCCGACGGTAGTTTCGGTGGTGCCAAAGTGCCCGCCCGTCTTGCTGTCGCAAAAGCGCTCGACGGTGGCCACGCCCTGAACGGGATCGGCGAGCGCCCCCGTTGCCACAAAGAGCATAAGGTAAAGCGTGCTTTTCTCGCGCACGGCATTGCCGTCAAAGTTGTCGATGCGATTGAGGGCATTTGCATATAGGCGGCTGTCCAGCTTGTAGCTGGCGAGAGCCGACATCATTTCGTTGGCGGCCGGACCGCGATAGTGCTCGGCGATTGCCCGATAGGCGGACTCGCCGCCGCCGAGCTTGCTGCAGATTGCCGAGGAAAGGTTGAGCGTGGCGACGGTAAAGTCGCTGTAGATGGAGGGCGCGCACTGGTCAGGCTTGCGATGGACGATGTAACGGGTGAGATACGAGCGGTTGGAAGAGCATTTCTCGAGCAGGGTACTGCCGAGATAAGAGTTTCCATTGATGAGCATTCGGGCGATCTCGAGATGTTTAAGACCGCCGAACGAGCGAATATCGTTATAGAGGACCGAGCAAGGCGTCTCTGCTGCCACGGATACCTCCTTTGATTGCTTCCTAGCCAATATGGCGATAGGAATTAATGGCCCCCGGTGGGCGACGTATTAAATGGCTGCGCAATATATAGCGTAACCAAAGCAACATTATAGGCCACATGTTCGAAATTGCAGGAAGAGCGAGAGATTTGGTTTGGATTGAACGGAAATCCCCCTCTGTCTTGATCTATAACAATTAGGGCCGATTTTACTCGTTAACTGTTACAGATTGAGACAATCAGCCAGGCCCGCCCCGTCCGCCTCGTCATCTGTGGTTTACGTGGGGGCATACGGAGTGCGGGTATACTAACCGGCGGCGAATCTGCTCCATCGCTTAGGGCCGCTGCGTCTGGACGGCGCGTGATAGGGCTGCCAAAGCGATCGCCAGCGTGCTGAGCAACGTCCTCTCTGTGCGCACCTGTTTTGTATGTATTAGCGCACTACCAAGCACGCCCGCGCGGCCGCATGCCGCGCTCATGACGCGTGCAGATAAGGAACAACAACATATGCGTAATTCTGTATCCGACGTCACCGACGCCGAGATTCTGGACGAGGCCCGCGAGGCCATGACCCAGGCTGCCTTCGATGCCGCCGATGAGGCCAATGCTGCCCAGGCCGCCGAGTCCGCTACCGAGAGCCTGCCCGCCTTTAACGAGCTGGGGCTTTCGGACGAGATACTCCGTGCTATCGAGAACCTGGGCTACACGGCGCCGACGCCCGTGCAGGCCGGCTCGATCCCCGTGGTGCTCGAGGGTCGCGACCTGCTTGCCGCCGCTCAAACCGGCACCGGCAAGACGGCCGCCTTCCTGCTGCCGACCATGAACAATCTGGAGCACATTGCTCCGCCCAAACCCGTGCGCGAGCGCGGCGGCCGCAACCGCCGTCGCGGTGCCAAGAAGCCCGAGGGCAACGGCCGCGGCCCCGTGATGCTCGTCATCACCCCCACGCGCGAGCTCGCCCAGCAGATCGACGAGGTCGCGAGCAAGATCGCCGATGTCACCGGCCATGTTGCCGTGACCGTCGTGGGTGGCGTGAGCTACAAGCCGCAGACCGCGGCACTCAAGTACGGCTGCGATATCCTGGTCGCCACGCCGGGCCGTCTGGTCGACCTGATCGAGCAGGGCGCCTGCCACCTGAACGAGGTCAAGGTGCTGGTACTCGACGAGGCCGACCGCATGCTCGACATGGGCTTTTTGCCCGCCGTCCGCCGCATTGTGCGCGAGACGCCGGCCGAGCGCCAAACGCTGCTGTTCTCGGCGACGCTCGACGAGGAGGCCGTGGGCGAGATCACCGACCTGGTGAGCGATCCGGCTCGCGTGGAGATCGCGCCCGCCACGTCGACCGCCGACACCGTCGACCAGTTTGTGTTCCCGGTGTCCATCGAGGCCAAGAATAACCTGTTGCCCGAGTTCCTCAAGAAGGAGGGCCCGGAGCGCACCATCGTCTTTATGCGCACCAAGCATCGCGCCGACAGCTGCTGCCGTCGTCTGGAGCGTAAGGGCATCAAGGCCGCCGCGATTCATGGCAACCGCAGCCAGGCCCAGCGCGAGCGCGCGCTTTCTGCCTTCCGCGACGGCACCGTCGACGTGCTGGTGGCAACCGATGTTCTCGCCCGCGGCATCGACATTAGCGACGTGCGCTACGTCGTGAACTTTGACGTGCCGGCCGAGCCGACCGACTACATCCACCGTATTGGCCGTACGGGCCGCGCCGGCGAGCTGGGCTGGGCCATCACGTTTGTGACCGAGCAGGATGTCGATGAGTTCTACGAGATCGAGAAGCTCATGGACAAGACCGCCGACATCTACGAGGCCGGCGACCTGCATGTGGGCCCCAATCCGCCCGCGGTTGACCCCGAGCGCGATCCTGCGGCCTTTAAGGTGAAGAAGAAGACCAAGCGCGGCAAGTCCAAGAGCAAGAAGAAGCTTGAGCAGGCGCGTCGCGACGGCAAGCGCAACGGCGACGATTACGGCGATGTTGCCGGTCGTTCCAACCGCGGTCGCGACGAGCGCCGCGGCGACGGCGAGCGTCCGAGCCGTCCCAAGCGCGGCGGCAAGACCCGCGTGCGCGAGGGCGTTCAGGCTCGCGTGGACGAGGCTGTTGAGAGCGTGGCTCGCGAGGTAGCTGCCGAGGAGCGCGGCGGTGCTGGTGCCGCTGAGCAGCCTGCGCGCGGCAACCGTGCCGAGCGTCGTGCCAAGCAGTTCCAGGGCGAGGCACACCGCCGTCGTCGTGAGGACGAGGACCGCGGCGGTCGTCGTCGTGTCGAGCGCGAGGACGAGGGCCGTGGCTCGCGCGGTGGCAAGCGCGGTGCGGGCGACCGCCGGCGTTCCGGTCGTGATGACGAGCGCGGCGGCCGTGATGAGCGTCGCGGCGGCGAGGGTCGCGGTGAGCGTACTGCCCGTGGCGGTGAGTCCCGTGGCGGCAAGCGCTTTGAAGAGCGCGGTAGCCGCGGCGGCGAGCGTCGCGAGGGTGCTCGCGGCAATGGCGGCCGCGGCGGCGCTGGTCGTTCTAACGAGTCGCGTGATCGTCGTGACCCGCGTGCCAGCCGCGATCGTCGCGATGACTGGCGCAACTACGACGATACCCGCGAAGAGCGTCGCGGCGGCTATCGTGGTGGTCGTGGCGGCAACCAGGCCGGCTCCCGTGGCGGCCGTGCCGGCGGTCGCGATAACCGTGGCAGCTACGGCAACAGCCGTGGCGGCAAGCGCGGTGGCAGCTCCCGTCGCCCCGGCGACGGCGGCGGCAAGCGCAAGTAAGATGCGCATCGCGCGCTAGCGTGAGACAAGCTAAGGGCCCGAGCAAACAACGCTCGGGCCCTTTTGTTTGCCGTGTCCATCGCTAATTCAAACGTGATGTTCTCGGGAATGCATCTGGGGGATGCCGAGGACCTATTTTCTGCCATGCAGCAATGGGTCCCATGGGGTGCGCCGTGCATTTTTTGGAGTATTCTGCAGTTCGAGTTGTCTGCATATGATTCGACGTCGCCAACGGTGGCCTTCGGATATCCCTAGCGAGCGTTCCGAGTCAGATTTCGCCGTTTTCCGGAGCAGGGGCGCGTCATTCTCGCCATGTCGGGACTTAGAATGATACGGCGCCCTACAGTTTTGCCCACCCGCGGCGGTGCTGACGCGGTCACGTTGCAGAATACTCCGTTTTTTGCACGTGCCGGGATGGGGTACCTCAGGAGAACGCGGCGGTATCCAGTAAGTATATGCAATCTGTACCGTAATTGATACAAAACGAAGAGGCAGACAGCGTAGGGTGGGTGCATTGGGGTGCTTGGTGCACCAAAACGGGGATCCCATGCGCCGTATACTCTGGCTGGATGTGAAAGCGGCTTGACGCGTTGCCAGGCGTAGGGGAGGGTGCCTCGATGAGCGTATTCGAAATTGTGTTTAGTCCGACGGGTGGAACGCGGAAGGTGTCTGGCCTTGTGGCCGGGGCACTGGGCAAGAATACCGTTACCGTCGATCTGGCCGATAGCGGGCTAGATTTCAGCGCTGTCTCGATGACTGAGGACGACGTGGCCGTAATCTCTGTGCCGGCGTATGCCGGTAGAGTCCCTGCCGTGGCGGTCGACCGACTGAACATGGTTCACGGCAACGGAGCGCGGGCCGTTCTGGTGTGCGTCTACGGAAACCGCGCGTTTGAGGACACGCTCGTAGAGCTGGAGGACGTTGCGAAGCATGCGGGATTCCAGGTAATCGCGGCAGTTGCAGCCATTGCAGAACATTCCATTGCGCGACAGTTTGCTGCCGGTCGTCCGGATGCGCAGGATGCGGCGCAGCTCGCAGAGTTTGCGCAGCAAATTCAGCAAAAGCTGTTGGCTGAGGATGCATCCGAGCCCTCTATTCCCGGCAATCGTCCTTATAAACAAGCCAGAGGTCACCGCATGGCACCCGAGGCAACAGAGGATTGCGTCTCCTGCGGTGCATGCGCCGCGGCGTGCCCCGTTTGTGCTATCGACAAGGGTGACCCCAAACGAGCAGCTGGCGAGGCGTGCATCTCCTGCATGCGCTGCATTGCCGTATGCCCGCGAGGCGCTCGTAAGCTTGATCCCAACAAGCTATCCGCTGTTTCCCAGATGCTGAGCAAGGTTTGCGTCGTGCGGAAGGAATGCGAGCTCTTTGTCTAGCGCATACGAAATTGGTGCAATGGGGCCAGGTTAATCTGCACCAACCTGGTGCAAACAAACCTGTCCCCAATGCACCAGAGTGAGGAGTGTCCCCGAGTGCCGGCAGAAAAGGAACGTCCCCAAGTGCTGCCTAAATACCGTTTATCGAAGAAAAAATACCGCTCACCGGTCATAATGACTATTCTGGCTTTGGGCTTGTCTACAATAGCTCCCGTAAAAAGAAATGCGGAAGGTTACCGAGTCCCTCGGACGTGGGCCTAACCAAAGTCTTTGAACGGATGTGTCTCTATGGACGCATTCGCTTGATTTTGGTTGGGCTATATTTATGAAGGGACATGCCACCATGGGTTTCTTTTCTCGCCTGATGGGCGGTTCGGATGAGCAGAAGACTGCAACTTCCGAGTTCGAAATCCTCGCTCCTGTTTCCGGCGAGCTTGTTCATCTAGAAAATACCAATGACCCCGCTTTTAGCAGCCGTGCCGTGGGCGATGGCGTTGCCGTGGTTCCCCAAGAGGGAACGGTGTGCGCTCCTGTTTCCGGTACCGTCGCGGCGCTGTTCCCGACCGAGCATGCACTGGGCATCATGTCCGACGACAGCTCTGCTCAGGTGATGCTGCATATCGGAATCGACACTGTTAAACTTGAGGGCAAGGGCTTCCATGCGCTTGTTGCCCAAGGTGACCATGTCGACGCGGGCCAGCCCCTCGTTGAGGTCGATTTTGACGCGGTCCGCGCCGCCGGCTTCGATCCCACGGTCTTCGTTATTGTATGCGAGCGTTCGGAGAACTCGACTCTTCGTGAGCATGCTTCCGGCCCTGTTGCTGTTAAAGAGCCTGTCGTCTGGCTTTCCGAGTAAATTCTTGTGGTGGGTACCGTGGTTATCAAGCGAGTTTTCAACAATAACGTCGCAATGGTCACTTCGGACGATGGCTCCGAGCTCATTGTCATCGGTCGAGGCCTCTGCTTTGGCCGTCATGCCGGCGACGCTATCGATGAAGCATCGGTCGAAAAGACCTATGCGCTGCAGGAGGGCACTTCTCAGGATTCGCGTACGATTGACCGCTTGGCACATCTTTTGGAGTCCATTCCCACCGTCAACCTCGTGATTGCCGAGGACATTGTTCAGATGCTCCGTCGAGAGCTCAATGTTGATGTCAACGACAAGATTCTCATTGCTCTTGCAGACCATATCAGCCTTGCTTTGGAGCGCGAGCGCAAGGGCGTCTCCTGCGAGAATCCGTTGCTGCTCGAGATCCAGCAGTTCTATCGCAAGGAGTATGCGCTTGCGGGCCGTGCGCTGCAGATTGTCAAGGAGTATATGGGCTTCCAGATGAGCGAAGAAGAGCAGGGTTTTATTACGCTGCATATCGTCAACGCCACCATGCCGCAACGCTCCGACCGTCTCATCATCTCGGTCCAGCTTGTTCGCGACGTGCTCGCGATTGTTTCCGAGCGCTATGCCACGACCCTCGATGACACCTCGCTGCCTTACGAACGTTTCGTTCGTCACCTGCAGTTTTTCGCGCAGCGAGCGTTCGATCCTGCGGCCGGGCAAATCAATGGTGACGCGCTGTTCCGAATCGATGAAACGGTGTACCCGTGCGCATTCTCGTGCGCGGACGCCATAGCCGCCCACTTGTCGTCTACCTATAACGTTGTCGTTACCAATGCCGAGAAGAGTTATCTCGCTTACCACATTGTTAACCTGCTTGGAGAACCTGGTCTCTAGGCATAACGTGCCCACACATCGATTGATATGAGGCAGGGCTTATGGCCTTGTCCAGGGCACATCTGTCTTAATTTGCGGAAAAGGAAGGGGAGTACCGCTATGACCGCAAAAAAGAAGTTCAATTTCAAAGCGCCGTTGGAGGTGTTCGCGAAGTCAATCGTTCAGCCGATGATGTATCTCTCGGTTGCCGGCATTCTGCTCATCGTGGGCATTATTCTGACCAACAAGACCATTTGCGCCTTGATCCCCGTACTGGGCTCCGGTCCGTTCCAGCTTGTGGGCGCCGTTGTCTATCAGTCGCTGATGTTTATCATCAACAACCTCTCGATTCTGTTCTGCGTGGGCATCGCCGGCGCCATGGCAAAGAAGAACAAGGGCCATGCTTCGCTGATCGCCCTGATGTCGTTCTTCCTGTTCCTGCAGGCTAACAACATCGTGCTCAACGCCACCGGCTCTCTTGCCGAAGCGAGCGGCATGCTCGGTCTTACCGGAACCGGTCAGAGCACCGTTATGGGCATTCAGGTGCTCGACACCGGCGTGTTTGGCGGCATCATTCTTGGTTGCATCACCGGTGCCGTGTTCAACAAGTACTCGAACAAGCAGTTCCCCATTGCCCTTTCGATGTTCTCGGGCGTTCGTTTTCCGTTCCTGATCATGATCATCATTTCCTGGATCATGGGTGCTGGCTTCTGCATCGTTTGGCCTCCGGTTCAGGGTGCCATCTCCTCCGTCGCCGGCATTATTAAGGAATCCGGCAACATCGGCCTCTTTATTTACGGCATGCTCAACAAGCTGCTCGTTCCTACCGGTCTGCACCACCTCATCTACACCCCGTTCCAGTTCTCCGATGTGGGTGGCACCCTGACGCTGGGCGATCAGGTTATCGCCGGCGCCTATCCCATCCGTGTCGCCGAGATGGCAATGACGGGCCAGCCCTTCTCCGATAGCACCTACTTCAACAGCTACACCTTCAACAACCTGTGGCCCTACATCGGTATCGGTCTCGCCTTTATCTTCACCGCTTACAAGGGGAACAAGGATAAGACCAAGGCCGTTATCATCCCGCTGATCATCACCGCCGTGCTCTCCTGTGTCACCGAGCCCATGGACTTCCTCTTTGTCTTTGCCGCTCCCGTGCTCTTTGTCGTTCACTCGGTTCTTTCCGGTATCTTCCTGGTCCTGCTCAAGGTTCTCTCCGTGCCCGCTTCGACTGCAGGCGGCATCATCAACATCGTGGTTTCCAACCTGGTCCTCGGTGCCGACAAGACCAACTGGCCGGTTATGCTGGTGCTTGGAGTCGTCAACGCCGCGCTGTACTTCTTCCTCTTCACCTTCCTTATTAAGAAGCTCAACCTCCACACGCCTGGTCGCGAGGAGGAGTCCGAGCTCGCCGAGTCCGTTGCCGAGGGCGAGGCCGCCGCGTCTGTCGCGGTGAAGCAGGGCGCTGTTGCCGCAGCTCCCGCAGAGGGCGTCGATGCAGGCATTGCCGACCTGGTCGCAGGTCTTGGCGGCAAGGACAACATCGAGGAGCTCGAGAACTGCTTTACGCGTCTCCGCGTGAACGTTAAGAACCCGGACCTCATCGATGAGAACCTCATCAACCACGTGCCCAACAGCGGCATCAACCGCAACGGCAACAATATCCAGATCATCTTTGGCATGAAGGTCGCCGAGATGCGCGACAAGGTCGAAAACGCAATTGAGAAGGAGCAGTAAACAATGATCATTACTCTGTGTGGTGGCGGATCCACCTTTACCCCCGGCATCGTCAAGTCCATCGCCCTGCGCAAGGACGAGCTCGACGTTGACGAGATTCGTCTGTACGACATCAACGAGGAGCGTCAGCGCAAGATCGGCGTGCTCGTGGACTGGATTTTGCACGAGGACCTTGGCCTGGACATCAAGCTTACGGTGACCACCGACAAAAAGACGGCTTTTACCGACGCGAGCTTCGTGTTTGCCCAGATGCGCGTGGGCGGCTACGCCATGCGCGAGCAGGACGAGAAGATTCCGCTGCGCCACGGTTGCGTGGGTCAGGAGACCTGCGGCTGCGGCGGCCTTGCCTACGGCATGCGCACCATCTTCCCCATGGTCGAGCTGATCGATGACGTTGAGAAGTACGCCAAGAAGGACTACTGGATTCTCAACTACTCCAACCCTGCTGCCATCGTGTCCGAGGGCTGCCGCGTGCTGCGTCCCAACGCTCGCATCATCAACATCTGCGACATGCCGATCGCGATCATCGACGTGGTTTGCGCCGCACTCGATATCGACAAGAAGGATGTCGAGTACGATTACTTTGGCCTCAACCACTTTGGTTGGTTCACCTCGATCCGCCACAAGGGCGAGGAGGTGCTCCCGCAGCTGCGCGAGTACATCAAGGAGCATGAGATTCTGCTGCCCGACTCCTACCTCAAGGGCATGGGCTCGCTCATGGCAAAGAAGCCCGAGGAGGCCACTGACGAGCACCCCGAGCAGAACCGCCACACCAAGGGCAGCTGGTACTACGTCTGGAAGGGCGAGTACGAGATCATGGAGTGCTTCCCGGAGTACCTGCCCAACACGTATCTGAACTACTACCTGCAGCAGAAGGAGTTCGTCGAGCATTCCAACCCCGAGCGCACCCGTGCTAACGAGGTTGAGGAGACGCGTGAGAAGAACCTCTTCGACGGCATCGACCACTACGAGAAGACGGGCGAGATCGACGAGAGCACGTTCTATGCGGGCAGCCACGGCGACTGGATTGCCGATCTGGCTATCGCTCTGAAGAACGACACCAAGCAGCGCTTCCTGGTCATTTGCGAGAACAAGGGCGCTATCCCCAACATGCCCTACGACGCTATGGTCGAGCTGCCTGCCTACATTGGCAAGAATGGCCCCGAGGTCATCAGCCGCGACAACATTCCTCTGTTCCAACAGGGCCTCATGATGCAGCAGCTGAACTCCGAGAAGCTCGTGGTCGAGGCTACGATCGAGGGTTCTTACGAGAAGGCGCTCAAGGCCTTTACGCTGAACAAGACCGTGCCTTCGATGAAGGTCGCCAAGGAGGTTCTCGACGACATGATCGAGGCCAACAAGGGTTACTGGCCCGAGCTTAAGTAAAAGCAACAGGGTCGCTGGCCGCATACCTGGAGCAATGCCCCGTCCACGTGATTGCGTGGGCGGGGCATTGTCATTTGGTAACGCGTTTTACCAAATATGGCATTTATCTGCGGTAATGTTCTATTTCACCGCCGAGGGTGACATTTCATACCGCCTGCCGAACTGCGTGGAGACCTAACAACTTTTTAGGTCAGTGTTGTGCGTGTAGCAACTTCGCCCGGCCTCGCCTCCGGGCTGCCATGTGAGAGGGGATCTTATGGCTCGACTGCACGTAATGGAACGCAGCCACGCTCAGGCCGTCATGGACGACCTGCACGATGCGCTCGGACGTCGTCTGGCGGTGAGTTCGCTCGCCCCGTGCCCCGTTGAGTTTACGGCAGCGCTCGTCAATCTGTGCTCCACCCAGAGCTGCGGCAAGTGCACGCCCTGCCGCGTGGGCCTGAGCGCGCTGAGCGACCTGCTCGCCGATGTGCTCGAGGGCCGCGCCGACGAGTCCACGCTCAACTTGATTGAGCGCACCGCCCGCACCATCTACCTTTCGAGCGACTGCGCCATCGGCTACGAAGCCGGCGCCATGGCGCTTACGGCTATCCGCGGTTTCCGTGACGATTTTGAGCACCACATCCGCGAGCACTCCTGTGGCTTTGACCGCGAGGCCCGCGTCCCGTGCGTCTCGGGCTGTCCGGCGCATGTCGACATTCCCGGTTACATTTCGCTCGTCGAGGCCGGCCGCTATGCCGATGCCGTCAAGGTCATCCGCAAGAATAACCCGCTGCCGCTCGTTTGCGGCCTGGTGTGCGAGCATCCCTGCGAGATGCATTGCCGCCGTGGCATGGTCGACGACCCCATGAACATCCTCGCCCTCAAGCGTTTTGCCGTTGAGCACAGTGACCTCAACGACCACAAGCCGCATGTAGTGGACAACACCGGTAAGCGCGTCTCCGTGATCGGCGGCGGCCCGGCTGGCCTTTCCTGTGCCTACTACCTGGCCGTGATGGGCCACAAGGTGACCATTTTTGAGCAGCGCCACCACTTGGGCGGCATGCTGCGCTACGGCATCCCCAGCTATCGTCTGCCGCGCGAGCGCCTGCAGGCCGAGATCGACTGGATCTTGAGCGCCGGCATCGACGTTGAGCTCGATCACTCCGTGAACGGCGAGGAGCTCGCTCGCCTGCGCGACGAGTTCGATGCCGTCTACCTGGCCATCGGTGCCCATAGCGACAAGAAGCTCGGCCTTCCGGGTGAAGAGGCGCCCGGCGTGGAATCGGCCGTCAAGATGCTGCGCGCCATCGGAGACGACGAGCTGCCCGACCTGAGCGGCCAGCGCGTGTGCGTCATCGGTGGCGGCAACGTGGCCATGGACGTGGCGCGCTCTGCCGTGCGCTGCGGTGCCGAAAAGGTGAGCATCGTCTACCGCCGTCGCATCTGCGATATGACGGCCCAGGACGCCGAGATTGCCGGCGCCCAGGCCGAGGGTTGCGAGGTTCTGGAGCTCACGGCGCCGCTCGCCATCGAGACGGGCGAAGATGGTCGCGTGAGCGGCCTGCGCGTGCAACCGCAGATTATCGGCGAGCCCCGCCGCGGTCGTCCGGCTCCGCGTGCCGCCGCTACGCCCGAGCGCGTCATCCCCTGCGAGCGCGTGTTTGTCGCCATTGGCCAGGACATCGATTCCAAGCCGTTTGAGGACATGGGCATCGCCTGCAAGTGGGGTTGCGTGGTCACCGACTCGGACGGTGCCGTGCCCAACTTCGATGGCCTCTTTAGCGGCGGCGACTGCCAGACCGGTCCCGCCACCGTCATCCGTGCCATCAACGCCGGCCGCGTGGCTTCGGCAAACATCGACCGCTATCTGGGCTTCGACCACAAGATCAAGCTCGACGTGGAGCTGCCGACCGTGCAGTTTAAGGGCAAGCACGAGTGCGGCCGTTGCGAGCTGGGCGAGCGCGAGGCCGGCGAGCGCATTCACGATTGGAATCTGGTCGAGCAGGGTCTCACCGAGGAGGAGGCGCGCCAGGAGGCGAGCCGCTGCCTGCGCTGCGACCACTTTGGCTTTGGCGCGTTCCGCGGAGGGAGGAACCTGGAATGGTAGAGCTCAACAAAACCACCGTCGGCGACAACAGCGAAAACGGAGCGCACAACATGGTCAAGCTCACTATCGATAATTGCGAGGTCGTGGTGCCCGAGCACACCACGATCCTGGACGCGGCCAAGTCCGTCGGCATCCAGATTCCCACCCTGTGCTACCTACGCGATCTAAACGAGATTGGCGGTTGCCGCGTGTGCGTGGTCGAGGTTGAGGGCTGCGACCAGCTGGTTGCCGCCTGCAACAACTACGTGCTCGACGGCATGGTGGTCCACACCAACAGCCCCAAAGCCCGCGAGGCGCGTCGCACCAACGTGCAACTGCTGCTGTCCCAGCACGACTCGCGCTGCACGAGCTGTGTGCGCAGCGGTAACTGCAACCTGCAGACCATTGCCAACAACCTGGGCATTTTCTATCTGCCGTATCAAAGGCATTTGGCGGGCGAGGGCTGGGATTTCGATTTCCCCATCATCCGCGAAAACGACAAGTGCATTAAATGCATGCGCTGCATCAAGGTGTGCGAGAGCGTACAGGGCCTAGGGATTTGGGACCTGACCAACCGCGCCACGCATACCGCCGTGGGCACCCGCGGGCGCGTGCCGATCGGCAAGACCGATTGCGTCGCGTGCGGCCAGTGCATCACGCATTGCCCGACGGGCGCGCTGCGCGAGCGCGACGACACCGAGACCGTGTTTGACGCGCTTGCTAATCCCGACAAGATCGTGCTGGTGCAGATCGCGCCTGCCGTGCGCAGCGCCTGGGGCGAGGAGCTCGGCATATCTCGCGAGGAGGCAACCGTCGAGCGTCTGGCCTGCGCACTGCGCCGCGTTGGCTTTGAGTACGTGTTCGACACAGATTTCTCGGCCGACCTCACCATTATGGAGGAGGGTTCCGAGCTGCTCGAGCGCCTAGGCGCCGCCGCTAAGGGCGAAGGCGACAGCCGCGGCTGGCCCATGTTTACGAGCTGCTGCCCGGGTTGGGTGCGCTTTGTGAAGGCGCGCTATCCGGAGTTTGTCGACAGCCTGTCCACGTCCAAGTCGCCGCAGCAGATGTTCGGCGCCATCGCCAAGACATACTACGCCAAGGTGCTGGGCGTTGAGCCCGAGCGCTTGTTCGTGGTGTCCGTGATGCCGTGCACGGCCAAGAAGGCCGAGTGTGCGCTGCCGAGCATGGTGGGCGAGGACGGCACGCCCGACGTGGACGTTGCGCTGACGGTGCGCGAGATGGTGCGCATGATTCGCGCGAGCCACGTGAGCGTGGACACGCTGGTCGAGGAGCCGCTCGACACGCCGCTGGGCTTTGGCACGGGCGCGGGTGTGATCTTTGGCGCCACGGGCGGTGTGATGGAAGCTGCTGTGCGCTCGGCCTATTACCTGGTGACGGGCAAGAACCCCGACGCCGATTTCTTTACCGACGTGCGCGGCCTGGACGGCTGGAAGGAAGCCGTGGCCGATATCGATGGCACCAAGGTGCGCGTCGCCGTGGCACACGGGCTGGGCAATGCCGCCCGCCTGCTCGACGCAATTCGCGACGGCCGTGTGAGCTATGACTTTGTCGAGGTCATGGCGTGCCCCGGCGGCTGCGTCGGCGGCGGCGGTCAGCCCATCCACGACGGCTGCGAGCTGGCAGCCGAGCGCGGTCAGGTGCTGTGGGGCCTGGATGCGAAGGCGGACATTCGCTTCTCGCACGAGAATCCCGATGTCCAGGCGTGCTATAGCGAGTTCTTGGGTGCGCCGCTCTCGCCGCTGGCCGAGGAATTGCTGCATACCGACCATCACGCATGGACGATGCCTAACGAGGGGACGTGCTAGCGATGCGCGCGTTTGATTTTGAAATGTCGCGCCGGGGGTTTGCCTCGGCGCTCGCCGCGGGCGCCCTGTCACTTGCGCTCGCGGGCTGTGGCGGCGGGGCTGCCGGTGCCGGGTCCGCCGCGGGCTCGGCTGCCACGGACGGCGCCGGTGCTGCCGCAGAGCCGGTCGAGGTACACGTCGCCTCGCTCAAGGGGCCGACCTCGATTGGCCTGGTGCAGTTTATGGACCAGGCTGCCGATGGCGAGACGGACAATGAGTTCGACTTTGCGATCAACACTGCCGCCGACGAGATTGTGCCCAAGGTCATTCAGGGCGATATCGATATCGCCCTAGTGCCCGCCAACGTGGCGAGCGTGCTCTACAACAAGACCGAGGGCGCGGTGCAGGTCATCGACATCAACACGCTGGGCGTGCTGAACGTGGTGACGGGCGATGCGAGCGTGGCCTCGTTTGGCGATCTGGCGGGCCATACCGTCTACATGACGGGCAAGGGCACCACGCCGGAGTACGTCATGAACTACCTGCTAGAGCGCGCGGGCCTGACCGGCCAGGTGGCGCTTGAGTTTAAGAGCGAGCCCACCGAGGTACTGTCGGCGTTGCTTGCTGATCCGTCTGCCGTGGGCGTGCTGCCCGAGCCGTTCAAGACGGCGGCCATCGCCAAGAGCGAGGGCAAGCCGTCGGCACCGGTGAGCCTGACCGATGTGTGGGACGAGCTGGCAGGAGACACGGACTCGCGCTTGCTGACGGGTGTGACCGTGGTGCGCCGTGCCTTTGCCGAGGAGCATCCCGAGGCCGTGGCGGAATTCCTGAGCTGCCATGAGGCGAGCGTGAAGGCCGTCAATGCGGCGCCGGCAGACTGGGCGCAGGCCGTAGTCGATGCGGGTATCGTCGATAACGCCACGATTGCCGAAAAGGCGATTCCCGGGTGCATGCTCGTGTGCCAGACGGGGAAGGATATGAAGGCCGCGCTCGGTGGGTACCTGAAGGTGCTGGCCGATGCGGACGCGAGCGCCGTGGGCGGCAAGCTCCCGGCTGATGATTTCTACTACATGGAGTAACCCGTGCGTGCGTTTGCTCGACAAATGATAGAGCGTATGAAGGCGGTGGCGGCAGCAGGTGCCGTTGCCGCCTTTTGGCTTGCCGTGTGGGTCTTCGTGGCGGCGCTGGTGGCACAGCCGCTGATTTTGCCGGGTCCGGGTGCTGTTGTGGTGGCGTTGCTGCGGCTGGTATGCGATGTCGGCACGTGGGCGATTCTGGCGGGCTCGGGTGTGCGGATTCTAGGCGGTTTGGCGCTTGCCGCGGTGTGCGGTGGTTTGCTGGCCGGAATTTCGTCGCGCTCGCGGGCGTTTGCCCGCTTGGTGGCTCCGGCGCTTTCGTTTGTTAAGGCGACGCCGGTTGCCTGCGTGGTGGTCCTGCTGCTCATTTGGCTGGGGTCGGCGCGCGTAAGCATTGCGGCGGTCTTTTTGATGGCGCTGCCGGGAGTGTATTTTTCGCTGGTCGAGGGCTTGACGCAAGCGGATAAACCGCTGGAGCAGATGTTTCGTCTGCATGGCGTGCGGGGTTGGCGACTGTTTTGTGCCCACACCTGGCGCGAAGTCCTGCCGTTTGTGCTTTCGTGCGCCCGCGCCGTGATTGGCATGAGCTGGAAGGCCGGCGTGGCGGCGGAGCTGATCGGCATGGCGGTGGGCACCGTGGGTGAGCGCATCTATCAGGCGAAGCTGCTCATCGAGACGGCTGACCTGCTGGCGTGGACCGTGTTGGTCGTGGCGGCATCGTGGGCATGCGAGCGCGTGCTGGTGTGGCTGCTGCGGGCTTCGGGGCCCGCAGCATGGCGTGCTGCTGTGCGGGCGCATGGGCGTTGTCCTCGCGGACGTGCAGGCGGCTCTGCTGGCGGCAGGGCTGCTGCGGAGCTTGCGCTCGCCGTGGGCGATCGCGCTCCCTGGGCTCCGGCGCTCGACGGACTGGTGCTTCGTGTGCCCGCCGGTGGGCGCGCCTGCGTGATGGGCACCTCGGGCGTGGGCAAGTCGACGCTGCTTGCGCTGGCGGCGGGGGAGTGCGCGCCGTGCTCCATGGTGTTTCAGGATGTGCGCCTGGTAGAGGGCGCCTCGGCTTTGGATAACGTGCTGGTGTGCGCCGACGCGCGCGTGGACGCCTCGAGTGCCGCGGCCCTGTTGCGCCTGCTGGTGCCGGGGGTCGATGTGCATGCTCGTGTGGCCGAGCTCTCGGGCGGGCAGCGCCGTCGCGTCGAGATTGCCCGAGCCCTGCTGTGTCCGGGCGGCGCAGTGATTCTGGACGAGCCCTTTACCGGCCTAGATACCGCTGCGCGCGACGCATGCGCCGAGGTCGTGCTCGACTTGCTCGACGGCCGCATGCTGTTGCTTGCTACGCACGATGCCGTCGACGCTCAGGCCCTCAATATCTCGGACATCATCACGCTCTAAATACTTATTCAGCAACAAAATGATCCGTTTTTCTCCGTCCCCATAGGGTTGGGTATGGTATTCTATCTGCGGGGTAATACTTAGGATTACGAAGTAATACCAACGCAGTAGAAACAAACTCCAGATGCGGGCCAATCGGGTTGCCTTCACAGCCCGTCGCCCAGCCGCGTGGCCCGCATCTATCCGCACCACCGTCGTTTCAAAAAGGAAGCGCCATGGCAGAACACATGACCCCGGTTGTCGCGAAGGTCTTGCCCGAGGAAAAGGCGGCCTTCGCGGCGGCAACCCAACTCGTAGGCACCACGCCGTCCAACGCCATCCGCATGTTCATCGCTGCCTTCAATCGCTGCGGCACCTTTCCGTTCGACATTTCGCCCAGCGGGGCCTTTGGCAAAGACTGTCCCCAACAGCTAGTCGTTGAAGAACGTCCCCAATGACTAGTCGTTGGGAGGAGGTCGGCATGCTCAATGCGCTGGTTTGGGCGCTTGCCTGTTTTGGCGTCGTCGCTGCCGATATTGTCCTGAGCATGGTTTTGTTCTCCGTTCTGGACATCGTGTCGGCGCTGACGGGTTTCCCGATCGACAACCTCGATATTCAATGGTTTCAAGCCGTCGCTCAGACGGCGTCGTTTTTGATGGCGCTGCTATGGTGGCGTTATTTGTGGCCGCGGTCGTTTATCGCGCGCTGGCAAGGTGAGCGTCCGCTTGGCGGGGGAGTGCGTAGCGCGTGGAAGCGCATTGCCTGCGTTATCGTGATCGGCTTGGCACTGCAGGTGGTCGTTGGCTACGTGACCGACGCCGTACTGTCATTGTTGCCCGAGGTCGCGGCCGATTACAGTGAACTTGTCGAGGAAACAGGCATGGGCGACACCAGCTATCTCGCCGTCCTGACTACGGTGCTCGGCGCTCCGTTTTGCGAGGAGCTGCTGGTGCGCGGCATCATTTTTGAGTTTTCGCTCCGAGCGTTTAACCCGCAGTGTCGCCCACTTTGGAAGCGCCGACGTCTCGTGCGACCGCAAGACGGCGCCATGGTGCCCTGGGCGGCCCCGAGTACCTGGGGTATCGCCGCGGCGATTGTGCCGCAGGCGGCAATCTTCGGCTTTATGCACATGAATTGGGTACAGGGCTGCTATGCGGGTGCCGCCGGCCTCATCTTTGGCTGGGTACTCGTGACCACCGGAAAGCTCCGCTACACGATCCTGCTGCATTTTGCCTTTAACGCCGGGTCGTATCTCATGGGGCTGCTGTGGTTTGTGAGCACACCGCTCGACCTTGTGGTCACGGTTGGCATCGCCGGCTTTCTGCTGGTAGAGGCGATGCGCTCGCTGCTTCGATTGTGCATTCCCGTGTCGCGCGAAGCTGATCGGTCTGAGTAATAACGCCTTTAATTAGACCGATGCGTCCTGAACGCACCTGGCGTTTCGCCGAATGCTTCTTTAAATTTTGAGTAAAAGAATGACATGTTGGAGATGCCGACTTTTCGGGCTACATACTGCACGCTGCGCTCGGTGTTATTGAGAAGATATGCCGCCTCTGTGAGCTGCTGGTTGAGCTTGATTTGCGAAAACGTTTTGCCGGTTTTTTGCTTGATCAAGCTGCTGAGATAGCTGGTGCTATAACCCGTATCGCTCGCAATGCTTTCGAGCGTGCAGTCGCCGTAGCTTCGCTCAATATGATTCAGAATCGACACGATGCGCTCGTCCGACATGATTGCCTGGTTATCAGTTGCGGAGCGTCGGTACAGTCCTCGAATGAGAACAAGGAATAGGCTGACGGCGAGGTGCCTCATGAGTTCATTAGAGTAGGCATCTTTAAAGTGATATTCGATAAAGAGCATCTCGATGAGGCGTCGCGCATGTCGGGCGTATTCCTCTGGGAGAATGAGATATTTGCGGGCCTCACGGTTTTTGGACACAAAATCAAATAGGAGATTCGTTAATGGTGACGCGCCGGGTAGCTGGCTCAGGAACAACGAATCGAACATTTCTTTTTTGAAGACGATTGAAATGACGATATCGTGCTCGCCCTTAACGTACGGAACGCTTCTGACTACGCCGGTGTTGCAAATGAGCACGTCGCCCTTTTTAAGGAGTAGTCGCCGTCCGTTGACGATAAACGTGCAGACGCCGTCGTACACGTAGTTAAGCTCCATATCCCGATTCATATGAGGAGGAATGTCAGTAAAGCGCGACTCCTTGATAAGGCCCACGGGGTTTTCGTCGAGGGTTTCTTTCCAGTCAAACAGATAGACCTCTTCGCCGTTAATGGTTGTGGTTTCCACCCTGTTATATCGCGGGCTGAGCTCTCCTGGATGCGTGCGATGCCACTCTTCGGTCTCGGTATGCGTGTAGAGCAGCTGTTTGAGATTCGAATCCATGGGGTGCTCCAGGGGTGAACGGTAGAATCGATGCCTTAAACGGTATTATATCTAAAAAAATGTTATAAGCCCATGCTTTCTATGCGATATCTTATGCATCTTGTTCTTCCTAGTATTGGGTTATCCGCTGGAGCATCCGATCAAGGAGGGCAAATGAGTAAGTTAAAACATGGGTTTGACTCCGACTTTTTATGGGGCGGAGCCATATCGTGCTCGCAGGCCGATGGCGCTTGGAATGAGGGCGGAAAGGGAAAGTCGACGCAGGATTGTCGATGGCTGGATGGTACCTGGACTCATGACCAGATTGAGGACAAGCATCAAAACAACCCCTTCTGCCATGACGAACTAATGAACGCTCTCGCAGATGATGGTGTTGAGTTCTACCCGTTTAGGCGCGGTAACGACTTCTATCATCACTACCGTGAGGACATCGCGCTTTTTGCGGAGATGGGCCTCAAGCTGTTCCGCACCTCTATTTGCTGGAGCCGGATCTATCCTAACGGAGATGATCTTGAGCCTAACCGCGAAGGCATCGAGTGGTATCGAAGCATGCTGGGTGAGTGCAAAAAGCACGGCATTAAAACCTTCGTCACCATGCTCCACTATGACATCCCGGTAAATCTTGTCACCACATATGGGGGATGGAAGAATCGCAAGACGATTGATTTCTTCGCCCGCTATGTCGAGACAATCGTTACGGAATTGGGCGATCTGGTCGATTTCTGGCTGCCTTTTAACGAGTTCAATGCAGCGCGTTTTTCGCCTTGGGACGGGGTCTGTCTGGTCAAAGACGAAGAGGGGGAGAACTTCGATCGAGCCATCTTCCAGTGCCTGCACCACGAGTTCGTTGCCAATGCGCGTGCCGTCGAGATTGTCCATCGTCTTTCGCCCGATACTCCCGTTGGCGGCATGATCGCTCGATTCTGTACGTATCCCGCCACCTGCCGTCCCGAAGATAACATGCAGGCTATTCACGACGACCAGTATTCCAACTGGTTCTATACGGATGTGATGGCTCGTGGAAAATACCCCGCTTATATGAATCGCTATTTCGACGCGTGCGATATCGAGATTCAAATGGAGCCGGGCGATGAAGAGCTCATCGCTCGCAACACGGTCGACTTCCTGGCCTTCTCGTACTACTTTTCCCAGGTATCCACCTGCGATCAGGGATGGGAGAAGACTGCGGGAAATCTGGTCATGGCAAACAAGAACCCTTATCTCGAGACGAGTGAGTGGGGCTGGCAGCTCGATCCCATTGGCCTGAGGGTTACCCTTAACCAGATGTATGACCGCTATGGGCTGCCCCTGTATATCGCCGAGAACGGCCTCGGTACATCTGATGTAGTCGAGGAGGATGGCAGCATCCACGACGAGTATCGAATCGATTATTTGCGCCAGCACATAAAGTGCCTTAAGGAAGCGGTGATCGATGGCGTTGACGTGCGCGGATACATGATCTGGGGATTCATTGACCTTGTTGCCTGTGGTCCTCTTACGATGGACAAGCGCTACGGGCTTATCTATGTCGATCTGGATAATTGCGGCAACGGCACTGCGGAGCGCTCGCGTAAAGACTCTTTCTATTGGTATCAGAAATGTATCGCCACTAATGGCGAGGATCTTGGGTAGGAGTGATTGTTGTGGCAGACAAGAAGGAACTGGCCGCTCGTGTCCTCGAGCTCGTGGGCGGCGCCGATAACGTTGTTATGGCAACGCACTGCATTACAAGGCTCAGATTCAACCTGAAGGACGATAGCAAGGCAGACCTGGAGGCCCTTAAGACGCTTGACGGCGCCTTGGGCGCGCAGGTTAAAGACGGGCAGTGGCAGGTTATCATCGGCGCCAGCGTGGGGTCGGTATATGACGAATTGGAGCCCATGCTAGGCGACAGGATGGGTGGCGAGGTCTCCGCCGACGCCGAGCAGCCTGAGCTCCAAAAAGGTTCGGCTCGCGTATTCGATATCATCACCGGCATCTTCTCCGCTATCATTCCCGCACTGGTGGCGGGAGGCATCGTAAAGGGCATCCTGGCTGCTATCGCGGCTTTTGGAATCGACACGGGTGCCGGCGACTTTGCGATATTCAATATGATTTCGGATATCCCGTTCTACTTCTTGCCGTTTTTGCTGGCAATGTCTACAGCTGATAAGTTCCGAGTCAACCGTTCGCTTGCGCTTTGTGTTGCCGGATCGCTGATGTACCCGACCATTGTCAACGCTGTCGGTACGGGCGAGACGCCCCTTGCGCTGTTCGGTTTTGCGGTGCCGATTTTTAGCTACGCCGATTCCGTGTTCCCGGTTATCTTTGGCGTCATTGGCTTGTCTTTTGTATATCGCGCAATCGACAAAGTCGTGCCGGATCTTTTTAAGCTCGTTGTCGTTCCGGCGCTCTCCCTTGCTATCGTGATTCCCGTCAACCTGTTTGTGCTCGCTCCGATTGGTGCCTGGTGCGGTCTTGGTCTTGCCAACGGTATCGTTTGGCTATTCTCGACGTTAGGCCCCGTTGCCGGTTTTCTGCTGGGCTTCTTTATGCCGCTTATCGTGCTCTTCGGCATGCATCAGTCAACGAGCCCTATCCAGATTTCCAATATCGCAACGCTTGGGTATGACTATCTGCTCCCGATCTCTTTCTGCCATAACCTCGCCGAAAGCGGTGCGTCTTTTGGTGCAGCCCTGCGCATGACCGACGAAAAGCTCAAGTCCGCTGCAATGACGTGCGCCTTCTCAGCATTTATGGGAATTTCCGAGCCCGCCTTGTTTACCGTTCAGGTTCCTAACAGGACTCCGCTTATCGCTGCGATGATTGCGGATGGCATTGGCGGTGCGCTTACCGTTGTTCTCGGCGCAAAGTGCTTCGGCTTTGTTATGCCCGGCATTACCTCGTTGCCCGTTTATGCCGATCCAAGCGGCAATCCCATGAACCTGATCATGATTGTCGTCTGCATCGCTTTGACTTGGGTTATCTCTGCGGCGCTCTCGTTTGCGCTCTATGGTCGTTTCGACAAAAAGTAACGACGTTTTGAGATAGACAATATTAATCGGCCGCTCGCCGGGGAATCGTTCTGCGACGCCCCAGCGAGCGGCATTTTATTGGTGGGGCGTGTCGTGTCGCCAACGGCGGCATGCCGCCTCGCCGCGCTAGTTGCGTCTGCCGCCTCCGTTGGCGCCCTGACGCCCCTGTGCCGCGCGATTGCGACCGGCAGTGTTCTGCGCGCGGGACATACCGCCGTGACCCTTGCTGCCCTTGGGCCCCTTGCCGGCGGCGCCACCGTGGGCCTTGCCGCCCTTCTTGCCGGTGCCATGCCCACCGCCGGCAGACGTCTCGCCCGGGCGTGGCGGCACGGGGCGAATCAGGCAATGCTTGGTATAGCCGATCAGATCACGACGCCCGGCCTTCTCTAGCGCCTCGCGCACCAGCTTGTAGTTCTCGGGCTTGCGATACTGGATGAGCGCGCGCTGCATGGCCTTCTCATGCGGGTCGCGCGCCACGTAGATCGGCTGCATGGTGCGCGGATCTACACCGGTGTAGTACATGCAGGTCGACATGGTGGACGGGGTGGGGTAGAAGTCCTGTACCTGCTCGGGCATGTAGCCCATGTCGCGCACGGCTTCGGCAAGGTCCACGGCTTCCTTCATCGTCGAGCCGGGATGGCTCGAGATTAGGTATGGCACCACGTATTGCTTAAGACCATATTCGCGGTTCAAGCGTTCAAATTTGCGGCAGAATGCGTCGTAGACAGCTCGGCTCGGCTTGCCCATCACGGACAGCACCGCGTCGCTCACGTGCTCGGGCGCTACGCGCAGCTGGCCCGAGACATGGTGTTCCAGCAGCTCGCGCAAAAACTCGTCCGAGGCATCGGCCATGGTGTAGTCAAAACGGATGCCGCTGCGCACGAAGACCTTTTTGACGCCCGGCAGCTGGCGCAGGTCGCGCAACAGCTGCGTGTAGCCGCTTTCGTCGACCACCATGTTCTTGCACACGCTCGGCCACAGACAGCGCTTGTTCTTGCACACGCCGTGCTTGAGCTGCTTGTCGCAGGCGGGACGGCTAAAGTTGGCCGTCGGTCCGCCTACGTCGTTGATGTAGCCCTTAAACTCGGGATCGCGCGTGAGCAGCTCTGCCTCGCGCATGATCGAGTCGTGGCTGCGCATCTGCAACACGCGACCTTGGTGGAAGGTGAGGGCGCAAAACGAGCATTCACCAAAGCACCCGCGGTTGGAGCTGATTGAAAACTTGATCTCGGCAAAGGCCGGCACGCCGCCCGCGGCATCGTAGTCGGGATGCCAATCGCGTGCGTAGGGGAGCTCGGCCACCTCGTCCATCTCATCGGTCGTCAACGTCGCCGACGGCGGGTTCTGCACCACATAGACGCTGTTGGGATAGGGCTCTACCAGGCGATGTCCGGTGATGGGGTCCATATTCTGCTGTTGCACGTTAAAGCTGCGTGCGTAGTTGAGCTTGTCGGCGGTAAGGTCGTCCCAGCTGGGTAGCAGGTCGTAGTCGTAGACCTCGTCGAGCGAGCCTGTGCGGTAGACGGTGCCGTTGATATAGGTGATCTGATCGATGGGCAGCCCCGCGTCGAGCGCGTCGGCAATCTCGACAATCGCGTGCTCGCCCATGCCGTAGATGAGGATGTCGGCGCCCGAGTCGAGCAGCACCGAGCGCTTGAGCTTATCCTGCCAGTAGTCGTAGTGGGCCAGGCGGCGCAGGCTTGCCTCGATGCCGCCGATGATGATGGGGGCGTCCTTAAACGTCTGGCGGATGAGGTTGCCGTAGACCGTGACGGCTCGGTTGGGACGGCGCCCCTCCTCGCCACCGGGGGTATAGGCGTCGGTGTGGCGGCGGTGCTTGGTCACCGAATAGTGGTTGACCATGGAGTCCATGTTACCGGCACTGACCAAAAAGCCCAGGCGCGGCTCGCCGAGCACGGTGATGCTGGCGGGGTCGGTCCAGTCGGGCTGGCAGATGATGCCAACTTTGTAGCCGTGCGCGTCGAGTACGCGGCTGATGATAGCCATGCCAAAGCTGGGATGGTCCACGTAGGCATCACCGCAGATGTAGACAAAGTCGCACTGGTCCCAGCCGCGCGCGTCCATATCGGCGCGGCTGACGGGGAGGAATTTGTCGCGGCCCGGGCGCCAGGGACGGGCGGGCGCTGCCGGGGTATGAGTGGCGTGGCCGCCCTGGGCCTTACCGCCGCGCTTTTGCTGCTGGCCCTGTTTGCCCTGCTGACTGCGCTGGTTGTTCTGAGCGTGCTGAGGCTTTTTTGCCACGATCCCTCCCGGTGTTTGTATGCTGCACGTAATTGTAACCAGTCTTTTTGGGACGGGGCTAAAAAGACTGGTGGAGTACATGGGCTGGCGGATCGGCGCGTCGATGCGGGTGCCGTACCCGCCGTTTGTTTCCAGACTGTGTATCTGCGCGTTGGGGAAGCCGTCTCGCGCGCACGCCATGTTGTCAATGGGTTACAGTATGAACGGCGGCTATGTTTCCGCCAACGCACGAGAGAGTCGTCAACAAGGAGGATGCACGACGATGCAGCGTGCCAAACAGATATCGGAGTCTATTGAGCTGGGCATCATCTTGGCGCTCGCCGGTGGCTTTATGGACGTGTATTCGTACATTGGGCGCGACCATGTTTTCGCCAACGCGCAGACAGGCAACATCCTGCTCGTGGGCGTGAGCATCTCGGAGGGCAATTGGGCACTTGCGGGGCGCTACTTCTTCCCTGTGGTGTCGTTTGCCGTGGGTATTATGCTTGCCGATCTGGTACACGAGCGTTTTGGCAGCTTGATCCACTGGCGTCAGGTGACGGTGTTCTTTGAAGCCGTTATCTTGCTGGGCGTGAGCTTTATTCCGGGCGGCGATTTCAACCTGCTCGCCAACTGCCTCACTTCGTTTGCCTGCGGTATGCAGGTCGAGAGCTTCCGCAAGATCCACGGTCACGGCATCGCTACGACCATGTGCATCGGCAACTTGCGCAACGCGCTGCAAAACGTGGACGATTACATCATCACCCACAGGCGCGGCTTTTTGGAAAACGGCCTGCTCTACTTTGGCGTGATCTTTATCTTTGTGTTTGGCGCCGTGTTGGGCAACTGGTGTATTGAGCGCATGGGCCTGCACGCCATCGTCGTGGCGAGCTTGCTGCTGTTTGTCGCGTTTGCCATCATGTTCATCGACCGCGAGCGCGACTTGCGCTTACGCTGGAAGGTTGCGGCCGAGGCTTGGAAAGAGGGCTGTCGAAAGTAACCGAATGCGGCAAAGGGGCTGTCCCTTTGCCAGATAGATCGATAATGGGGAGGGGACGGCCATCTCGGCCGCCCCCTTTTTTGAGTCTTAAGCCTAAGGTGCATGTTTGTAATGACAAGATTTGACGTCAGCAAAGCGTGCTGCTTAAGGCTATAGAATAAAAATGTCATCTTTCTAGCTATAATTATTAGTTGAGGGGATGGACATATGCCAGAGCTTTTTATTCAAAATAAGACGACAGTAATCAAGTTGATGGCGCTCTGCATTTTATCTGCCCTGGTGGAGCTGTCTGTTGTTAAAGCTGAATCGTTGATAATAGACTATGGCCTGCTTCGCTCTAATTATCGTAACGTTTTATGCATTGGGTTAGGCCTGCTAGTATTGCTCTCTGTTGAGCTGGTGACAAACCTGTTCAGATCAAAATATGCGGAGCAATTGGCTTCCGATGGCACTAACTGCTTCTATAGATTGCTTGCCCGCCATGCTTTAGAGCGGCCCTTAGTTTTAGCAAAAGACAGTGACTACCTGTTATCGCGCATTGAAGAGGCTGGGAACCTACAGCCGATGATTGGAATATTTACAACTGCGTTTCTTCCGTGCCTAGTGACGGGTTTGGTATCGTTTGTGGCACTATCTAATATCTCTTTGTTGCTTTTGATTCCTGTTTGTGTTTCGGCATTGTTTATTTCGCTTCTATATCCGTTCGCTCTTAGTAAGCTATCGACTAAGAGCGAAAAGGCATTGGAGGCCCAGGCGAGGGGTTCTGCTTATTTAGCCCAACTAATAAATTGTCGACTTTACATTCGTATTTCTCGTTCAATTAACTTGGAATTACTTCGCTATAAAAAGATGCTTAAAGCCTGCAGGAACTCTCGAGTTGAGGAGAGTGTCTTTGCGAGATTGGCAACTGAAATAGTTGACGCTGGCAACATCATTACTGGCCTGCTTTCAGTTCTGCTGCTTATTTTCCTTGTGTCAAAGCGCGGACTGACGGTCGGGATTGCGGTGCAGAGCTATCAACTTGTACTTCTATGCTATTCTCCTTTTCCTCTTGTTCTGAATTGTTGGGCTCAGCTTCAGCCGTCGTTTAGATCGTTGCACCGTGTCTTGGAATTACGTCGTCTTTTGGAAGCTGAAAAACCTAATTTGATATGTTTCGATCACGCTGATCGAATTAGTTGGAAAGGAATCATTCTCTCGTTTTCGTCGAACGAAACTAATGAGAGGATAACAATTCCAGATTGCACGATACAGGCACCTTGTCTGGTTTTAGTAAGCGGCCCTAATGCATGTGGTAAATCTTCATTTCTGGAAGTATTGAACGGATTATTGTCGCCAGTTGCTGGCAGACTGTGTGTTAATGAGTCTACTGTCATTTTCGATGGTTCGACTTTAATCCAGCTACCCTGCGCAACTATGCCGCAAAGACATTTGATAATGGGGGGAACTTTCAGGAAGGCTCTTTACTATGGTCTTGTAGATATTGACTCTGAAAAACTCATCTATCTTTTGAAGGGTTTTAGCCTCGATAAATTATTTGAAGTAAATCCCATCATTGGAGCTAGGGGACACAATTTGTCTGGCGGAGAACTGGCTTCTCTATTACTTTGTAGGGCCTTTCTGAGCAGTTATTCTATTATTATTTTGGATGAGCCTTGCAACAATTTAGATAATGCTTCGATATCCTTTTTGAAGATGGTGGTTGCGCAGGAGATGAAAGAGCGAATCGTCATCATTGCGGATCATGGACATGGTTTCGAACAATTTGCAGACTATGTAATACAGTTTCAGGAGCCAGAAAAAACTATCTAGCTCCTGAACGTTGCTACGAACTGCTTTTTGCGATTTATTCGAGATGCTCTTCAATCCGAGCCCTCAGAAGGGCAATGGCTGTGGGTATTCCAATTGCGGCGGCCAATTCGGCTTTATCCAAAACCTGTATGCTAAAGCACGATTGTTTATCACATTGAAGGACGATAACTGAAGATAGCTTCACTTCCCGTTGGCTGAATATGTCGTAATCTCCAAATAGGAAGTTACCTTTTATTGTGTAATTCGGTATGTTCGTTACGCACTTCATCTCAAGTCTGTTTAGGCCATAATCGAACACCGCAACTTCCTTGTGTTCGATGATGAGCGCAACCCTGGGCATGTTACTAAAACCACCGTCGACGACAGTAAAGAGTTTTTCATTTGCATCGTCATAAACGGTATATTTTAGACTCAATAGCTGTCCTAGTGGACCCGTGAACCCATGTCTTTTGATATTGAGGTTGTCTCCAGCTGGGTTGATGAGAGCTAGAGCATGCGGATAAGGGTTACCTTCAATTGAGATTCGATATTCGTTTGTAGCCGTCTTGCTCGATTTAGGACCAGTAGCCACCACGCGTCATCGCCTCGATCGAATTGGAACCGACTTCTGCTTCGTGCGGAGAATTGCGCAGTATGTTGCAGTACATGCAGCTGCAATAACCGCATGGGCAATTTCTAACAAAATGAATGACGCTATTTACTGCATGTATGTTAAATGGACGAATACTTCTCATGATCTGCCTCCCATTGTTCGATTGTTTCTGACTGTTCTATTACCTTCTTCACCTCCTCAACACTGTTGAACCCTAGGTTTTCAATCGACGAGTACTCAACGTAAACAGAAAACCTGCTTTCAAGATAAATAAGCAGTCGAACTAAATCTGATGAGGACAAGTTGAATGGCGGGTCGGTCAATTGCTGATTTCTTAGATTTTGGTCAAATTGAGTCAAATCCAAATCTCTAATATTGCTTATCGCTTTTTCGATTTCTGCGTAGATGGTTTCATCTTTACGATATGCTGTCATTTCAGCACCCCAATATCGAAATCAAACAACTCGTTCTCGATTGTTTTGCAGCATAGTAATGATTCTTCTGGATCTAAGCTGGCTGAGAAACAGGGCATTCCTCTTAGTCGAAGTTCTCTTGCTGCTTGAATTGCTTTATCGCTAGATGAATAGCTTATTTGAAATCTATGCGTCTCCAACCCTTCAGTGGCGTCAAGTACTTCGTTTGTAATTTCAAATTGAACTTTCTCTGCTTGCGTAAGCGTTTCAATTATGGGCATGAGCCCAAGCATTATGTCGTAGTCGGCTATCGTGTATGGGATATTGATAATGGCCAAGTCAGGGCAGAAAGCTCGACATGCAGCAATCGATCCTAATCCGTAATCTCCGAAAATGTGGTCGTCGTATTTCATAAGCACATTGGGCGTTTCTAATAGAGCTAGGTCGGATTTATCATTCTCAATGATGAGGTTGATCTGCTCATTCATTTTGATGACGGCGGATTGGCCACCATCAAAACTAAGGGTGTTGCAGCCCCAGATTTCATTTAAAGGATTGAAGCTCAAAGCGCATAGATTGGGATGGTGCTTTCTCATCTCGCTAACGATGCTACTAAACGTAATTGTTGAATCGGCGGGTGTATATAGATTCCCGACAACAATTTTTGGTATCAGGGCTAATTCCTGCATGTCGCTTTTGCTAGACTCAATTTGTTCAGTGGCGAGTTGGCTGACAACCTCCTTATTTACAGAATGTGCATAGGTTTCAGCGTGTTTACTAAATTCTATGAGTCCTGCGGCGCTTTCTTTCGTCGATAAAACGACAACCAGGTCTGATTCATCGATTGTCGTTACATAGTTAATTCGATTTCTTATGCCAATTTCTTTGCAATTAACAAGGTTGGCAACATCTACGCCGTCCGGTAGAATGCCGCATGGTGTTGATACCCGAATATTGTAGCCAATTCCTAGCAATCCAATTAGAAGAGGATAGTCAGCTCTCGTGAAAGATATAAGTCCAATTGTCTTCATGATTTTTATCGCTTGTTCCTTTTAAGAGCCGTTGTAATGGACACTTCGTGTCTATGAAGCTCAAAGCGAAGTATTTTCTGATTAAGTCGATCAAAGGCAATTCGTTTTGAGTTGTCGCATGCTGTTCGCTTGTAATCAGGGCTAATTACTCCTTTGCAATCTGCGCTTTTAATGCATTGAGTGCACAGCTGAAATGCCCAACATTTTTTACATGAATCGCTGGTCAGCTTTGAAACATTGATCATCTTTTCAATTTGACCTAAATCAAATCCTGAATCCAATGTACCGATATACATGTCCTTGGTTGTTTCGCTGACCCTTTCGCAAGGAAGAAGCGCTCCTGCTGTTGTCACAAATAGACGCGTAACTCCTGGCTCGCATGGACCACCGGGTATAGCTTTTGTTGGGATGTTCGAAGGTGCAAATCGCTTAATGTTTTGGTTGATGCTTGCAAGCGTATATGAAGCGAGCCTATCGCTGCGGTTTCCTTTTTCGATCTTGCGCTCGTCCATAATTCTTGCTTTAAATAAGGCGTAATTCAGTTGACTTGAGAACTTGTCATTGTAGGGGGCGATACGTCCGTTGCGTTCCAAGTAGTTGAATTGAACATCGCAAGCCTCGATATCCTTATCATTTATAAAGGAAGAGACTGTTTTATAGATGTTGTTCGTGTCGACTACGGCATTAAAATGAATATATTTGTTGCGTTCAGGATGGTTGTCTAAAATCATATGAACATTGTCTATAACTGCTTGGTATGAGGACTCACCATTAGCGTAATGCCTAGACTTATCATGGATTTGCTGCGGCCCGTCAAGACTGATTAGCAAATAGAATTCATGCCCAGAATCGAAGAAGAATTTAACCATATCTTCAGATAAAAGAGAGCAATTGGTTGTAATTCGAAATGAGATGTGTTTTCCTTCAAATACCTGTTCTGCATATTGAGTAATTAGCTTAATTTCACTAAATCGAAGGAGAGGTTCTCCTCCATAAAATGCTACGACCGGGTTTGGGTTGTCAATCGAGTGCATCTTAAAGAATTCGATTGCATGTTTGGCCGTCGAAACAGACATAGAGTTATGACTGTGGGTTCTGTTGTATAAGGAGTTTTCGGAATAGATACAGTAATCACATCGGAAGTTGCAAGATTGAGTCAGCTGAAGGGTTATCATCCGTAAATTTCTTTCCAGCTTAACTTTCAAAAGGTCAATTGATGGATAAGCGACATCCTGCAATGGCGAATCGCAGCAGTAGCCACATGATTGTAGTAACTGGAATTCTTGGTCTGATTTATAGGAGTTGGGGCAAACTTCGCCTGCTTGGACTTCTGAGATGTAATTGAAGAGATCTTTGCTTACTGCAAGTATCTCGTTTCGGTTGGCATCATAAATATAGTGGCCCAAGAGGGTCTTTATGGGTAGAACTAACATCTCTACCGCCTCTTTCATTTCACTAATGTTATTTTAGTGAACTAAGATGTTTACTATAAGGTATCCATTTATAAACGTATTGTCAAACATATATTGCTAAAACAGAAACAATTTATAGACTGAGTGGTCGTATTCTTTGGGCGATTGCTCCTATAATCTAGCCTTCGCTGTTGTCGGGAGGGAAGGTCTAGGACTCCGTTATTATGTTGAAACGCTTTAACACCTTTGACGTTCTCACGTGTTTTTTGTTTCAAAAGCGTTAGGATGGGACTCGTAGCGTGGGGCGTAATGGGTGCCCCGCACACGATTGGAGGCTATCAATGGCTAATCGTTTCGTTCTCAATACCATCTCTTATCATGGTTCCGGCGCCATCAAGGAGATCCCCGGCGAGCTCCAGCGTCGCGGCTACAAGAAGATCTTCGTCTGCTCCGACCCCGATCTGGTCAAGTTCGGCGTTACCGCTAAGGTGACCGACGAGCTCGACGCTGCCGGCATCGCTTGGAGCCTCTACTCCGAGATTAAGCCCAACCCCACGATCCAGAACGTCAAGGACGGCGTCGAGGCCTTCAAGGCCGCCGAAGCTGACGCTATCGTGACCATCGGTGGCGGCTCCTCCATGGACACCGCTAAGGCCATCGGCATTATCATCAACAACCCCGAGTTCGCCGACGTCCGCAGCCTCGAGGGCGTTGCTCCGACTAAGAACCACGCCGTGTTCACCATCGCCGTGCCGACGACCGCCGGTACCGCCGCCGAGGTGACCATCAACTACGTCATCACCGACCCCGAGAAGGTCCGCAAGTTCGTGTGCGTTGACACCAACGACGCCCCCGAGGTCGCTGTCGTCGACCCCGATATGATGGCCTCCATGCCCGCTGGTCTGACCGCTTCCACCGGCATGGACGCTCTGACCCACGCCATCGAGGGCTACACCACCAAGGGCGCTTGGGAGCTCTCCGACATGTTCCACTTTGAGGCTATCAAGCTGATCAGCGAGAACCTGCGCGACTCCGTCGCCGAGGCCAAGTCCGGCAAGCCCGGCTCCGGCCGCGAGGGCATGGCTCTTGGCCAGTATGTCGCCGGCATGGGCTTCTCCAACGTTGGCCTGGGCATCGACCATGCCATGGCTCACACCCTGTCCGCTCACTACGACACCCCGCACGGCGTCGCCTGCGCCATGCTGCTGCCGATCGCCATGGAGTTCAACAAGCCGGTTTGCGCCGAGCGCCTGGCCAAGGTTGCCGTCGCCATGGGCGTTGACACCACGGGCATGAGCACTGACGAGGCTGCCGATGCCGCTATCGCCGCCGTTAAGCAGCTCTCTGCCGACGTGAACATCCCGCACGTCTGCGAGGCCATGAAGGCTGACGAGATCGAGGTCCTGGCCAAGGACGCCATGGCCGACGCCTGCTTCCCGGGTAACCCGCGCGAGGCGACGCTCGACGACGTCATCGAACTCTTCAAGAAGATCTGCCCGGCTGCCTAGCCTCGTTTGGTGTTCTTTCGCCTGTAGGCGTATGGTCTTTTGACTTGCCACTGGCCCCGCCGCGCGTAGCGCGGCGGGGCTTTTTGTGCTGCGTCGATGCCCCGAGATGGGCAAAACCAAGGCATACTGCCCGCTGCGGATAGGTGGTGCACTTCCCAGCGTGCATTTTTGGGAGTATTCAGCAAGCTCTTAAAAATGCATAACGTTTTGAATGGCCCGTAGTGGCCCGCAGACGCCCATCGACAGCCATTGTGGGCGGGCTATCGATGAGCGGAGGGGGTTGTTACTGAGTTTTTGCTTTGCGACGACCTGCAACACTGCTGTAACCGCGTCGTTTTGTCGTTTGTGATGGGGCCGTTGGGGCCCACGGTGCTGAATACTCCGTTTTTTGCACGGTCCAAGGTGGGGTACCCTGAGACGAAATAAAAAAATGCCTCATTTTTATGCAGATACCGATAGAATTTATGCAAGATTCGGGTTGTAAATCGTGCGCGTGCACAAAGTCGGCGCGAGGACGTCTGGAGGTGGCTCGGCTCCCAGAGCCTTGCGCGTGCAGAACGGTTAAAATCGGGACTCGGTCTTAGTTTTGCTTGGAAGGATGCACATGGCTTCTGTAATCGATGCTTCTCTAGAGGAGACGCTCTCCTATATCGCGGGACAGCTTAAGACACTGACTTCTATTGCTTCGCCGACGGGCTATACCCGTGCGGCGACTGATTATCTGATGGAGACCCTGCGCGATATGGGGTTTGGGCCTGAGCGTTCTAATAAGGGTAACGTGCTCGTTGAGCTTGGCGGCGAGGGCGAGCCGCTCGTACTGGCGAGCCATGTCGATACCCTAGGCGCCATGGTGCGTTCCATTAAGGACAATGGCCGCCTGCGCCCCACGGCGCTCGGTGGGCATCAGTGGTCTACGGCCGATGGCGAGAACTGCACCGTCTACACGCGCGACGGCAATGTCTACACGGGCGTGGTTCTTAACACCGAGCCTTCGGCGCACGTGGCCGACGAGCCGGTCAAGACCATCGAGAAGAACATGGAAATCCTGCTCGATGAGAATGTCGACAGCAAGGACGATGTGCTTGAGCTGGGCATTCAGACCGGCGACATCATCGCTATGGATCCGCGAACCACGGTGACGGAGAGCGGCTACATCAAGAGCCGCTTCCTGGATGACAAGCTGTCGGCGTCGATTCTGCTGGGTCTTGCCCGCGCTGTTGCTGATGGCGAGGTGTCGCTTTCGCGCAAGGTGTCGCTGCTCTTTACCGTGTACGAGGAGGTCGGCCACGGCGGTGCTTTCGTGCCGGCCGACACGCGCGAGATGATCAGCGTTGACATGGGCTGCGTGGGCGACGACCTGGGCTGCACCGAGCGCATGGTGTCGATTTGCGCCAAGGATTCGGGCGGTCCGTACAACTACGACCTGGTAACCACGCTGTCCAACATCGCGCGCGAGCTGGAGCTCGATTACGCCATCGATGTGTATCCGCACTACGGCTCGGACGTTGAGGCCACGCTCTCGGCCGGCTACGACATCCGTCACGGCCTGATCGGCCCCGGCGTGTACGCGAGCCACAACTACGAGCGCAGCCACATCGACGGCGTGCGCAATACCTACGAGCTGGTCCGCGCCTACGTACAACGCTAGCGATGCAGCGGCCTCGGCTGATACGGCAGTACCGACCGAGGCCGTCCTCTCTAAGTTGCGGTGAAATAGGGACTGTTTGGCGGTTTTAAACGCTTAAACAGTCCTTATTTCACCGCAATTTATGAAGGGGATGGGGCTACTTAAGTGCGCCGGTTACCGTGCCGCCGCCGAGGACGATGTCGCCGCGGTAGACTACAACGGCTTGGCCGGGGGCGATGGCGCGCTGCGGGTCGTCAAAAGTTAGCAGCATTTGCCCGTCTTCGCCGCGCGCAAGGGTCGCTGCCTGGTCTTTCTGACGATAGCGGTACTTGGCACCTACGCGAATGCCACCGGACGTGAGCTCTGCCTTCATGCGGTCGGCAGGGGCACTCCAGATCCAGTCGTTGGCCGTGAGCGCTGTGGCCGTTAGGTCCTCGGCCTCGCCCAGATGCACGGTGCTGCTGTCGGCGTCGACGCCCGTTACGTACACGGGATGCGCCATCGCGACGCCCAGGCCCTTGCGCTGACCGATGGTGTAGCGCAGCGCACCGTTGTGGCGCCCGACCACGCTGCCGTCGCGCCACACAATGTCGCCCGGTGCAGCGGGATGTCCGCAGCGGCGCTCGATATAGCCCGCGTAGTCACCGTCTGGAATAAAGCAGATGTCCTCGCTTTCGGCCTTCTTGGCGTTGGTAAAGCCCTGCTCGGCGGCAATGCGGCGCACGTCGCGCTCTTTGTCCAGCCCAGCCAGCGGAAAGATCGTGTGCGCCAGGCGTTCCTGCGTAAGCGAATACAAAAAGTAACTCTGGTCCTTTTTGGGGTCCTCGCCGCGGTACAGCTGCCAGGTTCCGTCGGACGCCTGGCTCGTTTTGGCGTAGTGGCCCGTGGCGATGTAGTCGCAGCCCATATCCAGCGCCGCATCCAGCAATGCGCCAAACTTAATGTGGCGGTTGCAGATGATGCATGGGTTGGGCGTCAGCCCCTCCTGATAGGCGGTCACGAAGCGCTCGATAACGTTGCGGTCGAAGGCCTGCTGCAGGTCGAGCACATGGTGGGGCATCCCCAGGCGCTCGGCGACAGCCTTTGCATCGGCGATGTCGCGGTCGACCTTACTCATGCCCGTGACGGGATCGGGCGCGGGGCAGGTGAGGCGCATGGTGGCGCCGACGCATTCGTAGCCCTGGCTTTTGAGCAGGTACGCGGTCACGCTGGAATCGACGCCGCCGCTCATGGCGACGAGCACGCGCTTGTTGTGCATGGGGAGGTTCTCCTTGGTGGCATGTGGCCAAAAAAGAAAAGCGGCGCGGGAGGCTGGTTCCGCGCCGCAGACATTGTAGCAAGTTCGGACGTCTCGTGGGACACCCTGATTGGATGGGCTCAGGCTGCCGGGAGAGAGGAGACCGGCTCGTCCGTGGGCTCAACCTATGGGCGACAGGCCCTTAGTCCTGGAACAGTGCCGTGGACAGGTAACGCTCGCCGGTGTCGGCAAGCAGGGCCACGATGGTCTTCCCCTCGTTCTCGGGGCGCTTGGCCAGCTGCAGTGCGGCCCACACGGCGGCACCGGACGAAATGCCCACGAGCACGCCCTCCTTGTGGCCCACGGCACGGCCGGTGGCAAAGGCGTCGTCGTTCTCGACGGGGATGATCTCGTCATAGACCTGGGTGTCGAGGACGTCGGGCACAAAGCCGGCGCCGATGCCCTGGATCTTGTGCGGGCCGGCCTGGCCCTTGGAGAGCACCGGGGAGGTGGCGGGCTCGACGGCGACGACCTTAATCTCGGGGTTCTGCTCCTTGAGGAACTCGCCCACGCCGGTCACGGTGCCGCCGGTTCCAACGCCGGCGACGAAGATGTCGACCTCGCCGTCGGTGTCATCCCAGATCTCGGGGCCGGTCGTGGCCTTGTGGATGGCGGGGTTGGCGGGGTTCACAAACTGGCCGGCGATAATGCTGTTGGGGGTCTCCTTCTGCAGCTCCTCGGCCTTGGCGATGGCGCCCTTCATGCCCTTGGAGCCGTCGGTGAGCACGAGCTGTGCGCCGTATGCCTGCATAAGCTTGCGGCGCTCGACGGACATGGTCTCGGGCATGGTGATGATCACCTTGTAGCCGCGAGCCGCCGCCACCGAGGCGATGCCGACGCCGGTGTTGCCACTCGTGGGCTCGATGATGGTGTAGTCGCCGCCGCGCACGAGCTTGCCGGCCTTCTCGGCCTCGTCGATCATGTTCTTGGCGACGCGGTCTTTGACGGAGCCGGCGGGGTTGAAGTATTCCAGCTTGACGAGCACGCGGGCCTTGAGGTCCTCATCGGCCTCAAAGTGAGTGAGCTCCAGAAGCGGAGTGTGGCCGATAAGCTGATCGATGGACGTGTAAACATTGCTCATGGTGAACCTCCAAAGTGTTCAAATGACTGGATACCGTGTGGTTTTACGGTGTGTGTAGCAGCGAAACCCACAAACCTTATGGGTTGTTCGTTTTGCTGTTGGCAAGCATAGTAGACAGTAAAGCCTAGTAACGCAATAGGAAATAGAAGATTATTACGAGTCGATTAACCATCTTGACCGGAACGGGTATTTTCAAAACCAATATTTCGGCTAGAATTTCTACGGACTAAATGACCGAAAGGCAGCACTATACATGTTGGTTTCTACTAAGGGCAGATATGCCCTGCGCGTTATGGTCGATCTGGCCGAGCACCAGGCAGCCGGTCGCATCCCGCTCAAAGAGATCGCGGCGCGACAGGGGATTTCCGAGAAATATCTCGAGAACATTTTGGCTACGCTCGTGCGCGCCAACATGCTCTCGGGCATGCGCGGCAAGGGCGGCGGCTATGTGCTCACGCGCCCGCCCGAGCAATACACGGTGGGCGAGATCTTGCGCCTGACCGAGGGCAGTCTGGCGCCGGTCGCCTGCCTGGATGGCGACTGCAAGGGCTGCTCGCGATCTGATGAGTGTCCCACGCTCGACGTGTGGAAGAACCTGGACAAGCTCATCAACGACTACCTCGACGGTGTGACGCTCGATCAACTTGTCGCTCCCAACCATGGCTACGACTACGTCATCTAACCCACACCTGCATTTGGGGACGGGGTGGAAATGGTAGATTTTCTCGCCCTTTGAGACTTGGCAAATAAGAAGGCCGCCCATTTTTGCGATGGGCGGCCTTCGTTTTGGGCTGTTGAGACGGACACGGCCGGAATGGCCGTTTTAGTCCTCGGCGATGCTGTCGAGGATGCTGCGCGTGATGGACACCAGGATGCTGCCCATAAAGGCCGATCCAAAGCTGGCGATGGAGATGCCGACGCCCAGCAGGTTGACCGACAGGTAACTCGCGAGCTCAAGCATAAAGCTGTTGACGACAAGCTGGAAAATGCCCAGCGTAATGATCGTGAGCGGCAGCGAGATGACCGTGAGGAACGGTTTGACGAACGAATCGACAATGTTCAGGAACAGTCCCACAAAGGCAAAGCAGACCCAGGTCTCGGCAAAGCCGAAGGGTTGGATACCGGGGACGAGGAACGTGGCGATCGCGATGGCGATCGAGGTGAAGAGCCAGTTAAGCATAAAGCGCATGGCGTGAATCCTTTCTTGCGCCGGGATTGCTGGCGTCGCGTGAAGCGGCTTACGGCGGCGACCTGGATGGTTGCGCGGGCGCGCCGCGGTGTTTGGGCGCCCATTGTCTCAAATATTCGTGGAGCTTACGTGCGCATATGGTTTCTAAACGGCGTTCGTCCTGAAAAACGCGCCGCTGGCAGAGAGTCTTGTCGCTTTAGTTTGGTGGTGTGCTACACTGCTACGGGCAAAAGCCACAGGCGTTGCCCTATTGCATAGAACGGGCGAACGATGCCCGATGTCAGTATCAACTTCGATGCCTTTTGGCGGGTTTGGCGGTGATCGATGAATATCGAGAACATGTTTGACAAGCCTGATGTCAAGCAGCTGGTCCACGCATTTAGCCTTTTGGACGACGAGAAGGATATCCAAGCGTTTTTGACCGATATCTGCACGCCGCGCGAGATTTGCGACCTTTCTCAGCGTTTGCAGGTTGCGCGCTATTTGGACGAGGGCGAGCCTTATGTTGAGGTTCAGGCCCGTACCGGCGCTTCGTCCACCACGGTGAGCCGCGTTTCAAAGGCGCTGAACGGCGAGTACGGTGGCTACCGCAAGATCCTCATTAAGTTGGAGGATGGCGAGTAGGCCAGCGACAACATTGAATTACGAAGAACCGTCCCTCCGGGGGCGGTTTTTATATGCCTGCAATCGGCTGGTGCGTTGGGTTCAGGTTGCTTTGTACCAAAAGATGGAACTGCGGTGGCAATGTGTCCGCTTGGGCGGGTAGGATGGATGCATTGATTATTGCGAACGGTTTGAGTGGAGGACCATGCCTGTTCGAATCTATACCACCAATGCCGGCACGGATTTGAGCGATGCCGAGTCGGCGCTGCTTGCCGACCTTATTGTCCGTCACGGGCGTGCCGTGTTGCTGGCACCAACGTTTGCCGAGCTCGATCTGTGCCGTCATGATGCGGCGGAAGCCGGCATTTCGCTGGGTATCGACTACAAGACACCCGCATCGTGGCTTCGCTCGCTTTGGGAGCTTTTGGGCGACGGGCGCGGTTTCGTCGACAACCTGCAACGTCAGATGCTGTTTTCGGATATGATTGCCCGCCGCGACGATGCCGACCTGCAGCCGCTTTCGCGTAGCCAGGGCACGGTGCGCATGCTCGCGCGCATGGCCCGCGATGTGCTGCCGGGTGTGGCGGGGACGACGGCCGAGCGATGCGGTGGCAACAATTGCCAGCCTGAGCCAAAAAGCGATGCCGAGGCTCGTGTGTTTGAGCTTTTGCGTGCCTACGCGGGCGGTTTGGACCGTCGAGATATGGTCGAGCCCTGCGAGGCAGCCGACATTATGGCCGGTGCCCTGGCCGATAGCCTGCCGGCGTGCGCCCGCGCCGTATGCGTGCGCGGTACCACGTCGTTTACGCACGGTCTACTCGAGCTGCTGTCTGCCGTGGCGAACAATGGGGGAGAGGTCGTCGTGCTGCTTGCCCGCGAGCAGGCGGCGATGCGCGAGGAGCTTGCCACGGCATTTGATGCCCGCGGTGTGCTGTTTGAGATCGCGCCGCTGGGGGAGGACGCCGTCGCGTCTGATGTCGCTTGCGGGGCCGCCGCTCAGCCTGCCTTTATTGAGGTCGCCGGCCCCCATGCCCGTGCTCATGTCTATGCGGACGCCATCGATAAGTTGGTGAAAGCGCACAAGGAGTCCAAGGCCGATAAAGCTACTGCAACGCCCGCCGACCCCGTGCGCGTGCTCGTCGTTTCTGCCCGGGCACCCCAGCTGTTCGGCGAGCTCGCCGCCCGTTTGGCGGCGCGTCACATTGCGGCCGAGACGACTGAGTTCACGGCGTTTTCCCAGTCCATCGCGGGCAGGCAGTTTACGGCGCTCGCCAACCTGATCGAGCGTATGAAAGCCGCCGACGAGGACACCGCTTCCAAGACTGAGTGGTGGCCCGCGCCGGAGCTTACCGACTGGATCTACAGTCCGCTTTCGGGCGCTGATGCCGTCAATGCCCGTACCTTCGATAAGAATATGCGTCTCTCGCGCAGCAAGACTACCGCGGGCGTCAAGAGCCTGCTGCAGAGCGTTCAGGGCCAGGTGAGGGGCGCGCGCAAGGCGACGAGCGACGATAACTGGTTTAAGAACGTACCGTGTGTGGTCTCGGACGTGTTCCAGGCGCTGTGGCGTGACAAGCCCGTGACGGCGCTTAAGGCCATGCTTGCCGTTGCCGAGGCGTTGCCCGATCGCGCTCTAGGCGGCCTTGACGGCCAGGCCCGTCGCCAGGCAGAGACGGCTTTGCTGCGCCATGCCATCGACATCCTTATGAACGATGCTCGCGCGCTCGACGTGTCGCAGGCCGCGACCGTGCCGGTTCTCGACGGCGTTCGAACCAAGGTGGACAAGCGCAGTACCGCCTACGATTACGAGACCTATGAGGTCGATCGCACACCACGAGCACAAGTGCGCTTCGCGTCGCTTGCCGATGCGTCGGTTCTTCGCCCTGGCAGCTACGATGCCGTGCTGTTTGCCGATGTCGACCTGGACAGCTATCCGCTTTCGCACGAAGAGGGCCCGCTTGCCACGTTGACAGCCGAGCTGCGCCGCGACGGCGTGTCTTTGGAGCCCGCTGCCCTGCTGCGCGTGCGCTTTGGCCGTGCGATGCAGGCGGCGAGCGGTCCGGTCGCGCTCGCCCGTGTGACGCACGATCGCCAGGCACGCGAGTGCTACCCGGCAGCCGTATGGACCGAGCTGTGGGCACATGCCGAGGCCGCTGGCGCTGCCAAGCCCATGCGCGTGGGCGAGGGCGATATCATCGCCGACTTCGATCCCGCGGCAGGCGAAGGCCTCAAGCGCGAGCGCGTGACCTGTGAAGCCCCTCAGCATCTGAGCGCCGAGGCCGTGCCGTATTTGGTCCTGTGCCGTCGCGATGGCGAGGGTGAGGACGCGCCGCTCGTGCCGCGTCTGACGTCCGCCTCGCAGATCGAGGCCTATTCCACCTGCCCGCTGTGCTGGTTCGTCTCGTATCGCGTCAAGCCCCAGTCTATTGACGCGGGCTTTGGCAACATGGAGAAGGGCAACTTTGTCCACGACGTGCTGGAACATCTGCATGCCCGTCTGCCCCAAGAAGGCATGGAGCGCGTGACGCCCGAGAATCTGCCGCATGCACAGGAGCTGCTGCACGAGGTCTTTGACGAGACGTTGGCCGAGCACGCCGGCAAGCGCGGCACGGAGGGCCCGCTGGTGCCGCTCTCCCCGGTGGAGGAGCGTCAGGTGGCCGAGATCTTGCCGCAGCTGGAGGGTGTGCTTGCCTACGAGTCCGAGGCACTTGCCCCCTTTGCCCCGCGCTACCTGGAGTTCGCCTTCAACGAGCTCAAGGTCGAGTATGCCGGTTGGCCGCTTGGCGGGCGCATCGACCGCGTGGACGTGGACGCCGAGAATCGTGCCGTGGTGATCGACTACAAGCATCGCACGGGCGTTGAGGAGTTTAAGCTCGCCGACCCTACGGTGCGCGACGAGGAATCGGGCACGGCGCCCATCGACGATCCGCGCTGGTTGCCACCACATACCCAAACGCTTATCTACGCCCAGGCCATGCGCCGGGCGCTGGATTTGGACACCCGCGCGGCGCTCTACTTTTCGACCAAGGGCGGCAAGCCGGCGTTGCGCGGTGCCGCGAGCGCCGAGCTGCTCGAGGAAGAGCGCGGCGACGGCCGCATCCCGGGCCTTAAGAAAGGTTTCCCCGGCGAGGGTGGCAGCATGGACTTCGACGTCCTGCTCGATCGCGTTGAGGCCGGCATCGCCGAGCGCCTGCGCGAGCTCGAGGCGGGCGACGTCGCCGCTGTCGATCCGACGGCGGCGCAGACCGCGCATGCGCGCTGCTCGTATAACCACGAAGGAACGTTTGTAAGGAGGGACGTGTAGACCATGGATCTTTCGACTTTGATGCCGCAACAGCTGCAGATTGTCAAAACGCTCGACCGCCCGCTGTTTGTCTCGGCGGGCGCCGGTTCGGGTAAGACCTTTACCCTCACGCGCCGCATCGTCTATGCGCTCTCGCCCGAATCCGGTCCGTTCGTTGAGCATCTGGACCAGGTGCTCGCCATTACCTTTACCAAAGATGCCGCGGCCGAGATCCGCGACCGCGTGCGCCGTGCGCTTATCGACGAGGGTATGGACGAGGAGGCACTGACCGTCGACGACGCGTGGATTTCGACCATTCACGGCATGTGCTCGCGTATCCTGCGCGCGCACGCGCTGGAGCTGGGCATCGACCCCGAGTTCACGGTGCTCACCGATACCGACGAGCTCATGGATCAGGCTGTTGAGCATGTGCTGGGTCGCGCGACGGCACCCGATGCCGCCCCCGAGCTCGCGGCATCGCTCAAGGCCCTCTATGCCTGGTATCCCATGGCGGGCGAGGGCGGTTCCTTTGGCGGCGGTACGACCATCAAGGGTCTGGTGCGCGACCTGCTGGAGCTGTCGAGCCAGTTGCCGGGCGGTATGGACGACGTGCGCGTGGCGCGCGGCCAGGCCGATACCTCGGCACTCGCCGATGCCTATCGCGCGGCGCTGGGTGCGAGCAAGGCCTCGACCGAGAAGGCGCAGGCGGCGCTCGATGCCATCGACGCGTTCGAGGCGAGCGGCAAGACCATGGCCGATGCGGCGCGACTCATGATGTCGTGTACCATGCCGCGCGCGAGCAAGGCATTCCCTAAGGAGCAGGCCGAGCTGCTCAAGGCCGAGGCCGCCGATGCGTTTATCAATATCGTGCTTGCCTGCGGTGGCCCGGCGCTCGATGCGCTGGTGGGCCTGGCCCGTTCCGTGGAGGCGGAGTACCGTGCGCTCAAGGCCGACCAGTCCGCGCTCGACAATAACGATCTGCTGCGCATGGCATATGAGGCGCTGCGCGATTATCCCGCCATCCGAGCCGCCTACGAGGGCCGCTTTAAGATGGTCATGATCGACGAGTTCCAGGATACCGACCAGATGCAGGTCGACCTGATCCGTTACCTGACCGGCGCGGGGGAGCGTGCGCTTTGTACCGTGGGCGATGCGCAGCAGTCGATCTACCGCTTCCGCGGCGCCGAGGTCGAGGTCTTCCGTCGCCAGGAGCGCAAGGTGGGCTCGTCTACCGCGCCCGAGGCGACTGCCGCGGCCGACGCCCCTGCTGGCGAGCTCGTTAAGCTCGTGCGCAACTTCCGCAGCCATGACGAGGTGCTGCGTTACGTGGCGCGCGTCTTTGATGGCGACGATGGCGGCCTGATGCAGGGCTTTTTGGATCTTGAGGCGAGCGACGGCCGCAAGGACACGCTGGTGGCGGACGCCTCGCGTCGCCAGGCCCTCTTTGTTGCCGGCGGCAGTACGCAGGAGCGCACGCAGGCCAAGGCCCGCGCGATCGCCGAACGCTTCCGCGCACTTGCCGATGCCGGCCAGCCCCAGGGCGGCATGGTGCTGCTGCTGGGCCGCATGACCAACGCAGATGTCTACGCGCAGGCTTTCCGCGATCAGGGACTCGACTGCGTTATCGCGGGCGGCTCGGTCTTTGCCCAGGCTGCCGAGGTGCAGACGGTGCGTGCCCTGGTCTGCGCGCTCGCCAATCCGGCCGATACGGCGCAGGGCCTTATGCCGCTGCTCGCCTCGCCGATGTTTGCGCTCGGCGCCCAGGAGTTCCTGGCGCTGGCGACCAAACTCGACGAGCAGACAGGCGAGACGTCGCGCCGCAACATCGATGCGGGCATCATGAGTGATTTCGACGTGCCGGGTTTGCAAGACTTGCCGCTGGTGACGCGCGCCCGCGAGGTACTGCGCTATGCGCTTCGTCGCGTGGGCCGCGATTCGTTCGCCGCCATCGCGCGCGACGTGGTCAACGCCTCCGGCTGGTTTGTGCGCCTGGGACAGCGTGGTCCCGAGGGCAAGGCCATTGCCGCCAACGTGCTCAAGGCGCTCGACGCCGTGGCTGAGGCTGAGGCCGAGTTCGGCAACTCGCCGCGTTCCATCGCGCTGGCCTTCGACCGCTTCTTGGCGGGCAAGGAAGCCCCGGGTGCCCTCAACGAGGAGGGCGACGGCGCGGTGCGCATCATGACCGTGCATGCGTCCAAGGGTCTGGAGTATCCGGTCGTAGCGGTTGCCGAGTGTTTTGGCGTGCGCAAGCCGTCCGGTGCGGCTCATATGGGGCGTGTCGAGGGCGGAGCGCAGGTCGTGGCACTGCCAGCTCGTTTTGATGGCGTTAAGCTCGCCGATGGGACCTTTGTGAAGGGCGATGACGTCAAAAAGCAGTTTGAGCATGCGTTTAAGGGCAAGGGCACGTCGCTGTGGTTGCCGCCGGAGCTCATGGAGGATGTCTGCGCGACGGGTTCTCCCGCCGAGGCATTCGTTCGCCTGCGCAACGACGACCTGCAGCTTTCGCTCGAGGAGCGGGCTCGTCTGCTCTATGTCGCCATGACGCGAGCGCGTGAGCTGGTCATTCTGGCGATGGATGCCGGCGTGAGCCGCGGCAAGGTGACGGCGCCGACCTTCGACGTCGAGACCGATCTGACCTACGATGTGCTGCGCCGTATTTTGCCGACCGACGCTCTGGACATGCCGCAGCTCGATGCCGACCGTCTGGTGTTCGACAACTCCCAGCCGGGCGACTACGAGCTCATCTCGCTGGCGGACTTTACGTTTGGTGAGCAGGCGTTTGAGGCTAACGCTTCGCTGGATGCCGAGGGCAGGCTCGTTCGCGGCGATGTCGATGTCGCTGATAATGCTGCGCACTCAACTGTGCCCGGTCCTGCCGACCCCAAGCCCGATGCGTTTGAGCTCGTGTATCCCCAGGCAGTGGGCGTGCGCATGGGCATCTGTCCGTTCCCGGTGCGTGACTCGTATAGCTACTCGTCAATTGCCGTGGCGCTGCATGCCGAGTCCGAGGACCGTGCCGCCGAGGCGCTTGTTCCCATGGACGAGTCCGGCGATGATGCGGAGTCGGATGGCTCGGAGATGGCCGATGCGGACGTGGCTGCTGTCGAGCCCGCCGGCAACCCCATGGCGCTGGGCTCGGCCTTCCACGCCGCTTGCCAGTGGCTCATCGAGATGGGTGCCGATGCGCTGCCCGTTGAGCGTGCCGACGCCCTGGCTCGCTTGTGGCGCCTGACGCCGGAACAGCGCGAGCGCTTCGATGTCGCTCTGGATCGCTGGCTCAAGTCGTCGGTTCGTGCCGAGCTGCTCGCGTGGCCGTGCATCCGTGCCGAGGTGCCGTTCTTCTCGCTGGGCTGCGAGGACGAGGATATCGCCCGCTACGGCGCCTATGCCGAGGGCGCCATCGATGCCTTGGCAACCGACCCGGCGGATCCGTCGCGCGCACTGGTCATCGACTACAAGACGGGTGGCACGCCGGATGAGACGCCGGAGCAGCTGCTCGAGAAACACGCCTTGCAGGCGCGCGTTTACGCCGACGTTCTGCACAAGGCGGGCTTTGAGGTCGTGACCGTCAAGTTCGTTCGCGTGGAGCGGGCGAATCCAACCATCTTCGTCAATCCCGCCGAACCTCAAGTGGTCACCTACAACCTCTAGTCCTCAGATAACTTGCGGTGGAATACGGACTGTTTTGGTCAAAAAAGCCGCCAAACAGTCCGCATTTCACCGCAACTCAATAGGAGCCGTGTGGGTTTGGCTAGGTTCGGGTGCTGTCCGTGCCGTGGGGTAAAATCGTTCAGTCAGAACACGAACCCGCATCGGAGCTCATCACATGGCATTCGTCCATCTGCACAATCACACTGTTTTCTCCATGCTCGACGGCGCAACCCGTATCCAAGATATGGTCAACCGTGCCGTTGAGCTTGGCATGCCCGCCGTGGCCATTACCGACCACGGCTACATGTATGGCGTGCCCGATTTGGCGCTGGCTTGCGACGCCGTCAACCACAATACGCCCGAGTACAAAACCTGGAGCCACGACAAGGCCTTCTTGGAAAAGGACCGCCGCGACGAGCTGGTGGAGCCCGATCCCGAGGAAAACCCGCGCGAGCATGCCCAGTATGTGAAGGACATGGCCATGTGGGACGAGAAGGGCAACATCGACGAGCTCAAGCCGCCCCTGGTCATCAAACCCATCTTTGGCTGCGAGGTCTACTTTACGCCGGACGAGACGCTCGCCCGCGACCACAAGCCCGAGCTCTACCACATGATCCTTCTGGCCAAGGACCAGGAGGGCTACGTTAACCTGATGCAGACGGTCTCTGAGGCCGCCGTGCAGGGCTTTTACTACAAGCCACGCGTGACGCTCGACAACCTGCGTCGCCATGCCAAGGGCATGATCTGCACGAGCGCCTGTATCGCCGGCATCATCCCCAAGTACATCGACCGCGGTGACATGGAGGGCGCCATCAAGTGGGCCGAGACCTTCCGCGACACCTTCGACCCCGGCGACTTCTACATCGAGATTCAGGAACACGGCATTACCACCGATAACGGCCTGACCGACGAGCAGATGGACCGCACGCTCATCGACATTGCCAAACAGGTAGGCGTCAAGGTCATCGCCACCAACGACTTCCACTACCTGCGCCGCGAGGACGCCCCCGTGCAGGACGTCATCATGTGCATTGGCATGAACGCCAAGGTCGACGACCCTAACCGTATGCGCATGACCGGCTCGGAGTTTTACATGAAGACCGAGGAGGAGATGCGGGCGATGTTCCCGTATTGCCCCGAGGCCTGCGACAACACGCTCGAGATCGCCGACAAGTGCTACGTGGAGCTGGACTGGGACTCCATCATCCTGCCGCGCTTCCCGTTGCTCGACCCCGGCGAGACGCACGAGAGCCAGTTCCGCCGCGAGTGCGAGAAGGGCCTGCGCCAGCACTACGGCGACGACTGGGCCACGCGCGAGATCGGTGGCGTCAACATCAAAGAGCGCTTTGAGTACGAATACAAGGTCATCTGCGACAAGGGCTTTGCCGCCTACTTTTTGATCGTTGCCGAGTACGTGCAATGGGCCAAGGACAACGGCATCGGCGTCGGCCCCGGCCGTGGTTCTGCCGCCGGCGCTATCGTCGCCTACGCCATGAACATCACCGCGTTCGACCCGCTCGAGAACGGCCTGATGTTCGAGAGGTTCCTGTCCCCGCAGCGTACCGAGATGCCCGATATCGATATGGACTTCGACGATGAGCGGCGCCTCGAGGTCGTGGAGCACGTTCGCCAGCTCTACGGCCCCGAAAAGGTCACCCACGTCATCACCTACTCGACCATCAAGGCCAAGCAGGCCATCAACGACGCCGCGCGCGTCCTGGACTACCCGGTCTACATGGGCCAGCGCCTGTCCAAGATGGTCTCGAGCGACCCCAAGGTCAAGCTCAAGCAGGTGCTCGACAAACAACCCGGCAAAGAGGATCTGTTTAACCCCGACTTTGCCGAGGCCTATAAAAAGGACGACGACGCCCGCCGAATCATCGACACGGCGCTCTCGATCGAGGGCCTCACCCGTGGCGAGGGCGTGCACGCGTGCGCCGTTCTGATCTGCCGCGACCCCGTCAACGAGCACGTGCCCACCAAGCTCGACACCAAGGGCGGCGTCGAGATTACCCAGTACGAGGGCCATACCGTTGCCGACATGGGCCTGCTCAAGATGGACTTCCTGGGCCTGCGTACGCTGACGGTTATCTCCAAGGCAAAGGCCAACATCAAAAAGAACTTCGGCATCGACATCAAAGAGGAAGAGATTCCCTTTGACGATCCCGAGATCTTTAAGCTCATGGGCTCCGGCCATACCGCCGGCGTCTTCCAGGTCGAGTCCGCCGGCATGACGGCCACGATCAAGAACATGAAGCCCACCGAGTACAAGCACGTCGTAGCATTGATCGCCCTGTACCGACCGGGCCCGCTGGGCGCCGGCATGGTTTCGTCCTACATCAACCGTATGAACGGCAAGGAGCCGGCCGTCTCCTACGACGACCGCCTGGACGACATCCTGGGCGAAACCTACGGCACCATGGTCTACCAGGAGCAGGTTATGCTCATCTCCGTCGAGATGTGCGGCTTCTCCAAGGGCGAATCGGACTCGCGTATCCGTAAGCCCGTGGCTAAGAAAAAGATCAAGCTGCTCACGTCGACGGTGCTCCACTGGGAGGATGGCTCGGACGAGACCACCTACGACCACTGGATGAACGGCGCTATCAAGAACAACTACACGCGCGAGGTCGCCCAGAAGATTTGGGACGATGTTCTCGAGTTCGCATCCTACGCCTTCAACAAGTCGCACTCCGCCGGCTACGCCATCCTGGTTATGCAGACGGCGTGGCTCAAGGCGCACTATCCGCACGAGTACATGGCGGCCGTTCTGACGTCCTATACGGGCAAGACCGACAAGATCGTGCACTATGTCTCGGCATGCCGTCACGACGGCATCCCCGTGCTGTCGCCAGATGTCAACGAGTCCGGCACCGAGTTCACGGCTACCAAGGAAGGCGTGCGCTTTGGTCTGGCCGGCATCCGCGGCGTGGGTACCGGCGTGGCGCAGGCGATTATCGCCGAGCGCGAGGCGGGCGGTCCGTTTAAGACGCTGCACGACTTTGTCGAGCGCGTGGACTCGAGCCAGGCCAACCGTCGCGTGATCGAATCGCTCATCAAGGCAGGCGCCTTTGACTCCACGGGGTATCCGCGTCGCCAGATGATGCACTTTGTGGACAAGAACAACCCCGAGAACATCATTGACGCCGCGATAAAGCGCCAGAAGGACCGCGCGAGCGGCCAGACCTCGTTCTTCGATATGTTTGGCGACGTTGAGGGCTCGGGCTTCGAGGTCAGCGTGCCCGATCCGGACGGCCAGGAATGGGACCGCCACCTCAAGCTGAGCCAGGAGAAGGAGGTCCTGGGCATCTATGTTTCGGACCACCCGCTGCGCCCGTTTGAGTACGCGCTCAGCAAAGCGCGCGACTTCTCGTTCTCGCAGATCGATACCGGCTACGAAGTGCAAAACCCCACGGGCGGCACCATCAACCAGGAGATCCCCGAGGGCAAGGCACTGTGGTGGGCCGGCATGGTCTCGAGCGTGTCCAAGCGCGTGACCAAAAACGGCGACCCCATGGGCATCGTTCAGCTCGAGGACATGGAAGGCGAGGCCACCGTCGTGGTGTTCCCCAAGACCTACAAGGAGGCCGAGGGGTACCTGTACGGCGAGGTCGATCCCGAGACCGGCGCACAGCTGTCCGATGCGTTTGTTCGTATTAAGGGCAAACTCGAGCGCTCGGACCGCGGCGACCAGATCATCGCGCAGGAGATCGTGCCGCTGGAGCTCAACGAGGAGAACAACAAGCCCAAGGTGTTTGAGGTCATGGTGCCCAACAGCCGCTTTAGCCAGGGCAACATGGCGCGTCTTGCCACGGTGCTCACCGCTAACCCGGGCGGCGACCGTGTGGAGATCTTTATCGAGCAGGTGGACGGACGCGTGCTGCGCGCCGAGGTGCCTGCCAAGGTCAACGCGCGCTCGATTCCGCTGCTGGCCGAGGCCAAGGCAATTGTGGGTAACCAGGGTCGCGTGACGGTGATCTAGGGACGGCGTTGCTGAGAGGTACTCGGTGCGAGATTGGAGGAAGTGATGGCACAGGGGACGTTTGTGCAGGCGCTCCGGAAAGAGGCGGCGCTGAGCGGCACCTTTATGAAGGGCCGCTCGCTCATGCTCAACGGCGCCGTGCTGTCGATCGAGGACAGCGGCTCGCGCTTCTCCAAAAACGTGACGGTTGAGGGTGCAGTGCGTGGCTCGCGCGGCGACCTGTACAAGACGCACGTGGCGCTCGACATGGACGAGCACGAGGTTATCGACTACGACTGCGATTGCCCCGCCGCCTTCCGCTATTCCGGCATGTGCAAGCACGCCATCGCCACGGCGCTGGCGTATCTGGATGCCAGTGGCGCCGAGCCCGTCGAGGGTTTGCGCACGCCGGTCCGCACGTTTACAGTACCGCCCGCACAGTCCAAGCAGCCCACGCGCCCCGCGCCCACCGCATCTGCGGTCAACCCCAACTTTCCCTTCCCGGCGCCCGTCCCCACGAGCCCGAGCCTTGTGGCGGCGCTTTCCGATCTTTCGGACGCGCGCATGGACGAGCTCGCGGTCATGCGTCGCAAGCTCGCCAGCACCATTGACCCCGATGCGCCCAAAGCGGTGCTGGAGCCCTCGCTGGTGCCGTACTACAATCCGCTGTTTGCCGATCGTTTTAACTGGGCGCTCGAGTTTCGCATTCGTAGCGGTTCGGTGTCCTACGTGGTTAAGGATATCGACGGCATGGCCGATGCCTATGTGCGCGGCGGTACGTTCTCCTATGGCAAGAAGCTTACGTTTGCCCATGTGCCCGAGGCTTTCGATGACGTGTCGACAAAGCTGCTCGACTTTATCGCAATGACGGTCGCCTACCTAGGCGATATTACGAGCTCGCGCTCGGCGTCGTATGACTTTGTCCGCAACGGTTTTGTCGCCGAGCGTCAGTTGCCGGTATCCGAGCATTCCATCGTGTCCGTGCTGGACCTGCTGCGCGGCAGGACCATGTCCTTTGAGCCTGCTTGGTCGCGGGGAACGACGACGCATCGCGCCTACGAGGTGGCAGTCGAGCCGTCGCCGCAGGGGGAGGGCGAAGTCCCGGCTAAGCGCCCGCCGCTCCTTGCCGCCAAGATTGCACCGGCGGCGGGAGGCAGCTACGACTTGCGCCTGCCGGCCGATACGTACTGCTTTGTCGCAGGCGACGCAGCCTATCTGGTCGATACGCGCCGCGCGCGCCGTACCGACACGGCGTTTGCCCAGCATGCGGCGCCGTTCCTATCGCACTTGTTGCCCTGCCGCATGCCGGTCCATATCGCCGCCGACCAGGTGGGCGAGTTCTGCCGCATGGCGCTGCCGATCTTGCGCGACTACACCGACCTGACCGCTCCCGCCGTACTTGACGCCGTGGCGCCCGAGCCGAGTTTTGCCATGGCGATTGGCGTCGACGATGGCCTTGTGACCTGCAAGATTACGGTGGCCTACGGCGATTGGTCGGCAGATCTCTTTAGTCTTGGTGCTCCGGGCAGTCCTTTCGAAGAGCAACGCCCCGGCGTTCCGCCCCGCGATACGCTGGCGGAGTTTCGCGTTATGGACACGGCTGCCCTGTACTTTGATTTCCGCGAGGGCGGCCTGGCGTTTGAGGAGCGCGATGACGAGAGCCTGTTCCACTTGCTGACCGAGGGCCTGTCTGCCCTGTCTGAGCTTGGAGAGGTCATGCTCAGCGACCGCCTGCGCCAGATTTCGGTCCGCCCTGCGCCCAAGCTCTCGGTGCGCGCCACCGTCAAGAGTAACTTGCTCGACGTCGAGCTGGGTGCGAGCGGGCTTTCGGCGGGCGACCTTGCCATCTATCTGGACTCGTATAAGCGCCACCAGACGTTCGCGCGCCTTACGTCCGGCGACATCGTTCGCCTGGATGAAGGTGCCCGCGCTGCGTTTGGCCTTGCCGAGGACCTGGGCGTCGATGCCGTCGACCTGCTCGACGGCGTGTCGCTTCCCGCGTCGAGTACCCTGTTCGTCGACAGCATGCTTGCGCGCACGCCCGCGCTCGAAGCCGATCGCGATGCCGCATTCCGTCGTACCGTCGAACGCCTGGATACGCTCGGCAAGATGGACTTTACGGTGCCGACATCTCTCAAGGCCACACTGCGCGGCTATCAGGTCGACGGCTACCAGTGGTTCGGCTCGCTCGAGCACCTGGGCCTCGGCGGTATCTTGGCCGACGATATGGGCCTGGGCAAAACGCTGCAGATGATCGCACATATCCTGGCGCGCGTGGAGGCGGGGGACACTAAGCCCACGCTCGTGGTGTGTCCTGCGTCGCTCGTGTATAACTGGACTGCCGAGCTGGAGCGTTTTGCCCCGTCGCTCGATGTGTGCGCCATCGTGGGCGCCAAGGCTCAACGCCGCGTGCAGATCGCCGGCGTGGCCGAGCATAACGTGGTTGTGACGTCGTATGACCTCATGCGCCGCGATATCGACGAGTATGCCGAGCAGGACTTTGCCCGCGTTGTGCTCGACGAGGCCCAGTACATTAAAAACCCGCTCACCCAGGTGGCCCGCGCCACCAAGCGCCTGCCGGCCGGTGTGCGCTTTGCCTTGACGGGCACGCCCATCGAAAATCGCCTGTCCGAGCTCTGGAGCATCTTCGACTTTTTGATGCCGGGCCTGCTTGGCACGCGCGAGTCGTTTGCCAAGCGCTTCGAAAGCCCGGTCGAGCATGCCGAGGGCGATAGCGCCGCTCGCCTGCGGGCGCTCGTGTCGCCGTTTGTGCTGCGCCGTGTTAAGGAAGACGTGGTGGCCGACCTGCCTGAGAAGATCGAGGACACCGTCATGGCACAGCTTACCGGCGAGCAACGCAAGCTCTACCTGGCCAACCAGGACCGCATCGCCCAGCAGGTGCAGCACCGCGAGGCTGGGGAGTTTAAGAAGGACAAGCTCAAGGTGCTCGCCGAGCTCACCAAGCTGCGCCAGATCTGCTGCGACCCGCGTCTACACTACGAGGATTACAAGGCGGGGAGCGCCAAGCTCGATACGTGCATGGAGCTCGTGCACGGCGCACTCGACGGCGGGCATCGCATCCTGTTGTTCAGCCAGTTTACGGGTATGCTCGATATCATCGGTAAGCGCTTGGCCAAGGAGGACATCGCCTTCCTTAAGCTCACGGGCGCTTCGTCTAAGGAGAGCCGCGCCAAGATGGTCGCGCAGTTCCAAGCGGGCGAGGTTCCGGTCTTTTTGATTTCGCTCAAGGCGGGCGGCGTGGGCCTTAACCTGACGGCGGCCGACGTGGTCATCCACTACGACCCGTGGTGGAACGTGGCGGCGCAGGACCAGGCGACCGACCGCGCGCACCGTATTGGCCAGCAACATACCGTGACCGTGTACAAGCTCATCGCCAAGGACACGATCGAGGAGCGCATTATGCAGATGCAGGAGTCCAAGCGCGACCTGGTCAACAGCGTGCTCGGCGGCGACGGCATCTCGTCGGCGCTGTTTACCCGCGAAGATGTTCTGGCGCTGCTGGGCGGCGACGGGCGCTAACCCGCTCGGGTGGGGCCGCCAGGGCGGATAGCGCACGCTGCCCCATCGTCCCCGCCCGTTATGTGTTCATTTGCAATGCCGTGGATGGTTTGTCTGCCTTTGGGCATAAGAACCGTCAAGAACATTGGCACGTCAGCAAAGGAGAACATCATGGCGAAATTCTTTAAGGACCCCGACGGTAAGCTCATTGCCGCCCTTGGCAACGACGTTGCAACCCCTGCCGGTTGCACGGAACTGACCGCAAACACTGAGGACGCGGCGCACGAGAAGCACGTGCCTGTTGTCGAGACCGAGCGCGACGGTCACGTGATTCGCGCACGCGTTGGCTCGGTCGAGCACCCCAGCCTGCCCGAGCACTATATTGAGTGGATCGCCCTTGAGGCCGAGGGCCGTCTGGAGGTCCATTACCTTGAGCCCGGCATGAAACCCGCAACGTTTTTCGCGGGCGGCTCCAAGACCGGTACCGTCTATGCTTACTGCAACCTGCACGGGCTGTGGTCCGCGACGTTCTAGGAGCGCGCCCCCGCTCGGGGTATCATAGCTAGCATATGCACATGCAAGCGCCGACTGCATTATGCGGCCGGCGCTTTTACTACGATTTCGATGGTTTACGACGGAAAGGGCTGAGCCATGAAGCTCGCGCTTGCACAGATCGATATGCGCCTGGGTGATATTGAGGGCATTTGCGGCCGCATCGAGGACCAGGCTCGTCTGGCCCACGAGCGCGGGGCGCGCGTGCTGTGCGTTCCGGCTCCGCTCTTTATGGGCGCCATGCCCGGTGGCCTGGTGGGCGCTGCCGACTTTGAGCACGACATGCTTGCCGGCTTGACTGGTGTCGCCGAGCGCATCCAGGAGCTTGACATGATCTGCATCGTGCCCGCGGCGGTTTCGTTTGAGGGCCAGCCGCTGCTCGACTACATGATGCTCAAGGACGGTCATGTGGTGCCGGCGCGTTCGAGCATTGCCTTGCAGCGTGGCGAGAACAACGACACGCGTTGGGCGCCGCCGGTGTTCGACGTGGACGGCGTGCGCATCACCGTGATTTTTGACTTGGACCGCGAGCTCGAGATGTTGCCGACCGGCGTCGACCTCATCGCGTATTTCCAATTCAACGCGTTTGACATGACCGACCGCGAGACTGCCGCCATTGCCGCCGTTCGCAGCGGCGCCTACCGCAAGATCGCATCCAAGCGCAGCGTGTGGTTTGCCTGCATGGCGCCGGTCGGCGCCTATGACGAGTCGGTGTATACCGGCGGATCGTTTGTGCTCGACGACTGCGGGCGCGTGGTGGCCCAGGCGCCGTGCTTTGAGGAGAGCCTGCTGGTTCAGGAGATTCAACGCGGCGTGATGCTCGATGCCCTGGAAGATCACGAACTGCCCGAGTTCCGTTCCGAGGAGTGGCTGTGGCAGGCGCTGGTGCTCGCCGTGCGCGACAACGCCCGAGCCCACGGTGCGTCGCGTGCTGTGGTGGCACTCGAGGGCGACTTGCCGTCGTCCCTGCTGGCGGCGCTGGCCGTCGACGCTCTGGGCCCGCGCAATGTGATTGGCCTGGTGCTGGGGCGCAACCGTATCTTTACGCCAGCGCAGGAAGAGACCGAGGCTGCCCGCTGTGCCGCCGCCCGCGCCATCGCCGAGCGTCTGCACATTCGCACCGTCGAGCGCGATGCACCGGATGCGGCGCGTGTGCTCGATCGCGGCGTGTCGGCGGGCGATGCCGAGCGTCTGCGCTCGCGCACGCTGGGCCTCATGCTGGAGGACACAGCGCTCGAGCTGGGTGCGATGGCGCTGAGCCCGCTGTCCAAAACCGAGTACGCGCTGGCGGCGCCGGCGCTTTGCGGCGGCTACCAGGGCGATTACGCGCCCTTTGGCGATGTGTACCTGTCGACGCTTGAGTTTGTGGCGCGTGTGCGCAACCGCACGTCTGCCGTGGTGCCCCAAGAGCTCGTGACGCTCAACGCGGTGGAAGACTGCATGGAGCGAGTGCTGGCGCAGGCGCTCTCGACGCTCGACGGTCCGGTCGATATGCTCGACCGCGCGGCACAGCTGCTCGGCGGGCTTGAGCCGGGTGAGGTCGATGGCGCGCTCGAGGCGCATGTGGACCGCAATCGATCTTTCGACGATATCCCGATGGCCGCTGGCAAGCCTGAGGCCTGCTCGCTGCTGCTGATGCTCGTTCGACAGGGTGAGGCTGCCCGCCGCATGTTGCCGACGGCACCGATCGTCTCGTCCCGCTCGTTTGCCGAGCGCTCTTGGCCGTACATGCTCGCGTGGTCCGACCTGGGGCTTAATGGCAAGGAGCGTATGTCGGTCGATTCGCTGGCGCGCGCCGAGGTGCGCCGTTTTGCTGACGAGGATACGAGCGAGCGCATGCGAAACGAGATGATGGGCGTGCTGGGCGAGCTACTGGGTATTTCGCCCGAGCAGATGGAGGAGCTGCGCTCTGAGGACGGTCAGCGTCGTTTGCACGAGGGAATGAAAAAGTTCGAGGGCGAGGTTCAGGACGCCATCGATAAGATGATGGGCGGTCAGGGCGGCTCGCAAGGTAGTCCCCAGGGTGGTCCGATGCCGCATCCGCCGGTGGATCCCCGTCAGTTTCCCTTTTTCTCGCAGAACTAACTATGGGATAGGGCCAAGGTTACGCGGTTTTACCAAACCGCGTAACGAGTCGACGCTGCGCGAGCCCCTGCCGGGCAATCTGCCGCTCAAACCGTCGCTTGCGTACAGAAGTACGCGGCGCTCCTCTTTCGCGACACCTTGCCACGGCAGGGACTCGCTCGCTGACTTATGCTCAACCTATGGTTCAACCTTGCTTGCTAGATACGGTCGCTGTTGTGTTATTCTAGAACAGACGTTCGTGAATGATGCGCGGGGCCTTGTCTTGTGCTGTGCTTGTGGCGAGGGGAGGTTGGCTTGGTTATCTTGGGCATTGACCCCGGTTTGGCCCATACGGGTTGGGGGATTATCGAGGAGCGGCGCGGCGAGGTTCGCTGCCGTGCCTACGGTTGTATCGAGACCAGCGCGGGCAGTCCGCTCGCGGTGCGCCTGTCGCATATCGCCCGCGACCTCAAGGGTGTCGTGGAGCGTTATCGACCCGATACCGCTGCTATCGAGAGCATTTACTTTGGTGCCAACGTTCGTTCGGCCATCCCCACGGCGCATGCCCGCGGTGCTGCGCTTGTGGCGCTTTCGGAGTGCGCGCTCGAGATTGGCGAGTACACGCCCATGCAGATCAAACAGGCTGTGGTGGGCACCGGCGCCGCGGACAAGCGGCAGGTCGCCTACATGGTACGCACGTTAACACAGCTCGACCACGACCCGCATCCCGACCATGCCGCCGATGCCCTGGCCTGCGCCATCTGCCACGTAAACCTCAGCCGCACCCGCGCCCTCACCGGTGGCGAGTTCTATCAACAGAGAGGAACCGGATACTGATGATTTCCCAGCTCCACGGAACGCTTGTCGAGTCCACGATGAGCTCTGCTGTCGTCGATGTGTCGGGCGTTGGCTTTGAGCTCGGCATCTCGGGCAGTACTGCGGCTACGTTGCCGACGCCCGGCGGCGAGGTCCGCCTCTACACGCGTATGCAGGTGCGCGAGGACGCCATGACACTTTTCGGTTTTTCCTCTAAGGATGAGCGCACGATGTTCGACCGGCTCGTGTCCGTTTCGGGCGTTGGCCCGCGCCTGGCGCTCGCCGTGCTTTCCACTTATACCGTGGGGCAGCTGTATTCGCTGGTGATGGCCGAGGACGACAAGGGCATGGCCAAGGTACCAGGTGTGGGCAAAAAGACAGCTCAGCGCCTGATCCTGGAACTCAAGAGCACCTTTGCCAAGGATAAGGGCTTTGTGCCGGTCGACGTGATTCCCGGCCAGGTTGCGATGCCCGTGCCCGCTGCCGCTCCCTCGGCCATCGATGACGCCCGTGCGGCGCTCCTGTCCATGGGCTTTAGCCCGCAGGAGACCGATGTTGCCCTGAGCGGGTATGACGGGCAGAATATGCGTGTCGAGGATCTGCTCGGCGCGGCGCTTAAGCGACTCGGAATGGATGCGTGATGTGGGAAGCCGATGACTCTCAGGACCTGTGGGCGACGCCCGGCAACTCGCCGGCGGCATCCATGGCGCACGGCGAGCGCATGGTGGGCTCGGAGCTAACGCCCGAAGACCTCGATGTCGACCGTACCCTGCGCCCTCAGCGCCTGGACGACTACTGCGGTCAGGAACATATCAAGCAGAGCCTTCGAGTGCTGATCGAGGCGGCGCAGAGCCGTGGCGAGACGCTCGACCACGTGATCTTCTCGGGCCCTCCGGGCCTGGGCAAGACCACGCTGGCCACCGTTATCGCCAACGAGCTGGGCGCTCAGATCAAGACCACGAGTGGCCCTGCCATCGCGCGCACGGGCGACCTAGCGGCCATCCTTACTAACTTGCAGCCGGGTGATGTGCTGTTTATCGATGAGATCCACCGCCTCAACCGTTCGGTCGAGGAGGTCCTGTACCCCGCGATGGAGGACTTTGCCCTCGATATCGTGATTGGCAAGGGTCCGGCGGCGCGCTCGATTCGCCTGGATATCCCCAAGTTTACGCTGGTGGCGGCAACGACCCGCTCAGGCATGTTGACCGGCCCGTTGCGCGACCGCTTTGGCATTTCATATCGCCTGGATTACTACACGGTCGAGGAGCTCGCGCAGATTGTGACGCGCTCGGCGACTATCCTGGGCGTGACGATCGACCATCCCAGTGCACTCGAGATCGGCTCGCGTTCGCGCGGCACGCCACGTCTTGCCAACCGCCTGCTCAAGCGCGTGCGCGATTACGCACAGGTGCGCGGCAACGGCCCCATCGAGCTCGATATCTGCCGCCAGGCGCTCGAGTTCTTCGAGATCGACGAGCTCGGTTTGGACTGGATGGATATTCGCATTTTGGAGACGCTCGCTAAGACGTTCTCCGGTCGTGCCGTGGGACTTACGACCCTTGCCAGCGCGGTGGGCGAGGACCCTGGCACGCTCGAGGATGTCTATGAGCCGTATCTGCTGCAGTGCGGGTTGATGATTCGTACGCCGCAGGGCCGTCAGGCGACCCTTCGCACCTTTGAGCACTTGGGTATTGAACCTACCGTTTAGGGCGCTTTGTTTTGGCTAGTCTGTAGGCTATCGCTGAGCATTGGATAAACATATCGCCATTCATCGGTTACGGGTGTTTTACTATTGCGCGCCCGTGCTATGCTGAATTGGTCTTTTTCTCATTCGGTAACGAAAGGACCGCCCATGCCTACTGACATCGAAATCGCACGTTCCGTCACGCCGCTGCCCATTACCGAGGTGGCTAAGAACGCCGGCGTCGACGTAAAGCACCTGATTCCGTACGGCTTCGACAAGGCTAAGGTTGACTATTCACTGCTCAACGAGCCGACCGATCACCAGGCCAAGCTCGTCCTCGTGACCGCTATCAACCCAACGCCTGCGGGCGAGGGCAAGACCACCACGACCATCGGTCTGGCCGACGGCCTGCGCCGTCGCGGTGTTAAGAGCGCCGTGGCCCTGCGCGAGCCTTCGCTCGGCCCCGTCTTTGGCGTTAAGGGCGGTGCTGCCGGCGGCGGCTGGGCTCAGGTCATCCCCATGGAGGATATCAACCTGCACTTTACCGGTGACTTCCATGCCATCGGTGCTGCCAACAACCTGCTGGCCGCCATGCTCGACAACCACATCCAGCAGGGCAATCAGCTCGGTATTGACGTTAAGCGCATCACCTGGAAGCGCGTCGTCGATATGAACGACCGTCAGCTGCGCCACGTCATCGACGGCATTGGCGGTAAGGCCCAGGGCGTGCCGCGCGAGGACGGCTTTGATATCACCGTCGCCTCCGAGGTCATGGCAATCCTGTGCCTGTCTACGAGCATTAACGACCTCAAGGAGCGCCTGGGCGAGATCGTCGTCGGCTACAGCTTTGCCGGCGAGCCTGTCCGTGCCCGCGACCTTAAGGCCCAGGGTGCCATGGCCGCGTTGCTTAAGGACGCGCTCAAGCCCAACCTGGTGCAAACGCTCGAGGGCACGCCCGCGTTTGTCCACGGCGGCCCCTTCGCCAACATCGCCCACGGCTGCAACTCTATCATGGCCACGCGTATGGCGATGCGCTTTGGCGATGTTGCCATTACCGAGGCCGGCTTCGGTGCCGATCTGGGTGCCGAGAAGTTCCTCGACATCAAGTGCCGTATGACGGGCGTTCGCCCCAGCGCCGTCGTGGTCGTCGCGACCGCTCGTGCGCTGAAGTACAACGGTGGCGTCGCCAAGGCCGACCTCAACGAGGAGAACCTCGAGGCACTCAAGGCCGGCATGCCCAACCTGCTGCGTCACGTCGACAACATCCAGAACGTTTATGGTCTGCCCTGCGTGGTCGCCATCAACCGCTTCCCGACGGACACCGAGGCCGAGCTTGCGCTCATCGAGTCCGAGTGCCAGAAGCTCGGCGTCAACGTTAAGCTTTCCGAGGTCTGGGCCAAGGGCGGCGAGGGCGCGCTCGAGCTTGCCGATGAGGTCATGCGTCTGATTGAGCAGCCGAGCGAGCTCAAGTTTGCCTATGAGGACGGCGCCGATGTGGCCGACGCTCTTGAGGCCATTGCCACCAAGGTCTACCGCGCCGACGGCGTTGACTTTACGCCGGCCGCCAAGCGCCAGCTCGCCGAGCTGCGCGAGAACGGCTTTGGCAACCTGCCGGTGTGCGTGGCCAAGACGCAGTACAGCTTTAGCGACAACGCCAAGGCCCTGGGCGCTCCCGAGAACTTCCGCATCACGGTGCGCGAGCTCAAGGTTTCCGCCGGTGCCCACTTTGTGGTCGCACTGACTGGCAGTGTTCTGACCATGCCGGGCCTGCCCAAGGTTCCCGCGGCCGAGAACATCGACGTCGACAACGACGGCAACATCACCGGCCTGTTCTAAGCCTGTTGCCCCTAGCTGCCTGCCCGCCCCGCCGTGCCCCCAAGGCCCGGCGGGGCTTTTTTATCCTTAGGCCCGCGCATGTCTTGTAGATACCGACGGGCTCTGCCCATCATAGGCTTTTGCGCGGGTAGAATGCATGGATAACTTGAGGCTCACGCGCGACGGAAAGGAATCGTTGCATGGATCAGGACAAGACAACCGTGATGGGCGGCTACGGTTCCGCGCAGGCTGGCGATAGCGCCGATGCGACCCGCGTTGTTCCCAACCCCGGCTATACCGACCCCGCCGCGACGCAGCCTTCTGCCGAGCCCACCCGGGTTATGGGCTATGGCGACACGGCGCAGGATTCTTACGCTGCATCTTCGCAAGGCCCCTATGGCAACGCAGCTCCGGACCCGTTTGATTACGCGCCGCAGGATTCTTATGCCGCCTCGACGCCGAATCCCTATGATGACCTGCCGCATAATCCCATTCCGCAGCCTCAGCAGACGACGTATATGCCTCGCACGGCGCAGTCTCGCTACGAGTCGCGCGAGCCGTATCGCGAGTACCCCAAGTCGATTCCGCAATATGGCGAGGACGAGGAGAAGAAGCCGTCGCGTTCGTCGAGCGTGATCAAGAAAATCCTCATCGTGCTGGCGATCTTCTTTGCGCTGTCGGTTGTGTTTGCCATTGTGTCGGGCATGCTCAACAAGCGAGGGAGTTCAACGGCCGATACCGCTGCCGAGCAAACTGAGACTACCCAGTCCGGCACCGTCGATCTGAGCGATATCCCGGGGCAGTACTGGTCCAACGCCAAGAAGATCCTCAAGTCGCGCGGCGCCGATCTTTCGAATGCCGTGGTCCTGACTGATGATGGCTCAACGCCCGTCGTCGATGCCAACTGGGTCGTTACTTCTGCCTACTATAACGACAACGGCAACCTCGAAATTCAACTCACGCACAAGAACAGCTCGGGCAACTCGTCCGACGGCCAAAGCGGTACCGACAGCTCGAGCTCCAATACGCTGGAGGACTTGAGCAACAAGGCACAGGAGTTGGGAGACAAGGCCCAAGAGCTGGGCGACACGGCCCAGAACCTGGGCGACACCGCTCAGAACCTGGGTGATATGGCGACGGATGCCTGGAACGCGCTGCAAAACGGCATCTCGGGCGTGCAGGGAAACTAGCTGGTAAGTGGGCTACAGCTGCTCTGCTGGACGGTCGGGCGAGCTAAAGCCCGAATCAAACGTGACGACGCATGAGACGTTGGGCCGGCGCTCGTGCACGATGCGCGTGACGAGCTCCAGCAGCTCCTCGTCGGATATGTCAAAGCCGTCGGGACGCACCAGGTCAAACGAAACGAACCCGTCGTGCTCGTGCAGGTCGTGGATGGAGAGCGCGGGATCGATCTGCATGACGCCGCGCTTGACCCAGCCGCGCAAGTCATCGCCGGTTGTCGCGATGGGGTCGCAGTGCAGCGTGATACCAATGCCCATCTGGCGCTTGATGTCGTGCTCGATGGTGTCCAGAATCTCGTGGTGCTCAAACGCGTCGCCCTCGCCGGGCATCTCCACGTGGGCGCTGGCAAACTGACGACCAGGGCCGTAGTCGTGCACCATCAGGTCGTGTGTGCCCAAGACCTGCGGATAGGACATGATTTTGTCGCGGATTGCCTGGACGAGCTTGGGGTCGGGCGCTTGCCCCAACAGCGGGCTGATGGCGTCGCGCACTAGGCCCATGCCACTGATGCAGATAAAGATGCCCACACCCAGGCCTGCCCAGCCATCGAGGTCAAAGCCGGTCGTCTGCGAAATAAGCGCCGCCACCAAGACCGAGCCCGAGGTAATGACGTCGTTTTTGGAGTCCTGCGCTGTGGCGATGAGCGTCTCCGAGTCGATGCGGTCGCCCAGCGTGCGGTTGAATGCGGCCATCCAGAGCTTAACGAGCATGGACAAGACGAGGGCGGCTAAGGAGAGCACCGAATATGCAGTGGGGGAAGGCTTGATGATCTTAGCGACCGACTCGAGGATCAGGTTGATGCCGACGGCGCAAACCAGGACGGCGACGAATAGGCCGGCTAGGTACTCATAGCGACCGTGGCCATAGGGGTGGCCTTCGTCTGCCGGGCGGCTGGCAAGGCGGAACCCGAGCAGGCTCACGATGTTGCTCGAGGCATCGGAGAGGTTGTTGAAAGCGTCGGCGATGAGGGAGACGGAACCGGCGAGCAGGCCCGCGATGCCCTTGGCTAGGCACAGGGTGATGTTGAGGCTAATGCAGATGAGGCTTGCGGCAAAGCCCGCGTTGGTGCGGCAAGATGCATCGACCGGCTCGCCCTCGCTGCCGGGAACAAGCGTATGTACCAGCCGATTTACAAATAGCATAGCGGTCGTCCTCACAATCATGTTTAAGGGGATAGTGTAGCTCGCGCGGGGGCGCCGTGCATCGATGCTCAGAAAATGCAGCAATAGTCTGCCGATGCTAACGAGCGAGCCTTCTCGTCTGCCTGGGTGGTCCATTTTGGGCCACATGGGTATGGGCATGTGCCTGCTTGCTCGACATACTTAATGTCGACAGCCCCTGTGCAAAGGAGGACGTTTCCATGGACGAGATGTTTGCCATTAAATGTCAAAACTGCGGCGGCCCTATGTACTCGCACCAGGCTAAGCGCAGCTTTGAGTGCGCCTATTGCGGCACGGTGGTTCCGTGGCGGGCGGACGCCGGAGAGCCCAAGAGCGCTTTGGGTATTCGCCATACGCCGTTGACGGTGGTGGATGGACTGCTCAAACTCACGCATGTGTCGCAACTCGAGCGCCCGCAGGACCCGGACTGGTATTTCTTCAATGCGCACTGGCGCAATCAGTCGGTCCTGGAACATCTGCTGTGGGAGGATCGCGGCACGGCGCAGGAGTTCCAAGAGGCCACGCATGTGAGCATTCCTTGCCCCTTCTGCGGAGCGTCCTTTGAGGGCGAGTCAACGCAGCGTGTGTTTGAGTGCCCGTCCTGCGGCAATAAGATCGGCATTGCGGACCTGCTCAAGCCGGGGACGTTTAGCAAGCGCCTGACCATGGGCGTTGGTGCGGAGTATGTGCCCGAGCAGGGTATTCCCTGCGAAATCTCGCCGCAGCAGGCACGTGCCAACGCGCTGCAGCTGGTGCGCCAGTATCCGGATGCCTTTGCCGGGCACGACGTGGAAGACGCGATCCAAAACGACATGATGCTCTTCTATTTCCCCATGGCGCTGGCGGACTTGCGCATGATGGCGAGCTTCCCGGGCAAGGGCCTGAGCAAGGAGGCCTTGGTGTACTACGAGGTGCTCGACTGGGCATACCCCAGGGCAAACTACCTGGACGTTCGCCTCATGGGCATTTTGGAGCCGTGGGACTTTGCCAAGGTCGGTCCGTTCGATCCCGCCATGCAGGAAGGTGACTTTCGCGTTGTCTCAGTCGATGCGTCTACCAAGGACCAGGTGGTCATTGATAAGTTGGCGCTCGACGTTGCGGGCAACGACGCCGAGGCTGTACTGGGGCTCAATAAAAAGAGCATTCGCATGTGGGCGCGCAAGGCCCGCAAACATAAGGACGGCCTGGTGATGGTGCCGGTCTACTTTGTCGATCGTCCGGCGACAGACGGCCGCGATGGCGAGCAGGTGCGCATTGCCGTAAACGGCCAGACGGGCCGCGCGGCCGCGGTGGTGTTTAGCGACAAGCGCGAAACGCATATCGTGGCGTCGCTCAGCCCGAGCCTGCATCTGTCCGGCGAGAGCACCGTGCACGCCACGCCCGTCGAGGTCAAATACGTTAAATCGCCCTTCCTGTACCAGATCGTGCGCCGTGGAGGCGGCGAGCAACCGCGCCAGGTTGCAGCCGCCGTCGAGGGTTCCTACCGAGAGGAGAAGCCCAAACGCCGCGGTCTGCTGGGTGCGCTATTTGGGAAGTAGGGGAGTAGCACCGGTTGTTGCCGTAAGGTGATGGCCGGGGGTGCGGGGCAGCTCTCAGGAGTGCGGGCTGCCGTCTGATTGTTTGAGGGTGCCAGATGTAAATAAACAGTGGAGCGGCTGCAAAAGAGCCTCCTCACTGGGTAAAATCAGGTTGTGCCGCGGAACCCGCTCCTCAGCTAGTCACACTTCGGAAGCGCGGGCAACGCAGGTATTATCGTCTAAAGGGCCGGCTGCAACCGGCCCTTTTCTGTGGCAGCCAATGGACCCACATCAGACGAAGGCCGCGTCTTTGCCTGTCAGGTCACGCTCGCCAGCCACGGCTAGAATGTCGTTGCCGGCGTCCATGACCGGTATTGTTTCGTAGCGTGCGTCGCAACCGCGAGTGCGCCTGCGACGGCTGCGGTGGCTTCGGTCGCAACGTGCTGCTACCCTTGCGTTTCGCCATTAGTCGCTTCGTTGATGGCGCGGTACTCGGCGCTTAGTTCGCGCGCCAGCTCTTCCTTGCTTGGAAGATACGGCAGGTATTTGGCGGCAAACACTTGGTCGTTGTCTTCGGGCAGCGTGTACTCGACAATCGAATCGCTTTTGTCCGCGCAGAGCACGATGCCTATGGGCGGATTGTCGCCTTCGTTCATGAGCTCGCGCGTGTAGTAGTTCACATACATTTGCATCTGGCCCAGGTCCTGATGCGTAAGGTCGTCCGTCTTAAGGTCGATGAGCACGAAGCAGCGCATCAGATAGTTGTAAAAAACAAGGTCAATATAGAAATGGCGCCCATCAAAGGTGATGCGCTTTTGGCGCGCCTCGAAAGCGAAACCACGGCCAAGCTCCAGCAGGAACTTCTGAAGATGCGTGATGAGCGCCTGCTCTAGATCGCTCTCGCGAAACGCAGTATCGTCCGAGAAACCTAAAAACTCCAGTACATATGGGTCGCGGATGATATCCTCGGGGCGACGAGCCGGGGCGCTCTTTTGGATTTCCTGGGTGACGGCCTCCTTGTCCTTGCTGGCAAGTAGGCGCTCGCGGAACATGGTGTTGATCTGGCGTTCGAGCTGACGCGTGCTCCAACGAGAATCGGCGCATTCGTTCATGTACCAGGTGCGAGCATCAGGGTCGGAAATGCGCATCAACCTGCGGTAATGAGTCCAGCTCAATTCGCTACGCAGTGCGTCGCGAATTGGAAACGCAAGAAAGAACTGACGCATATTGCGAAGGTTTGCGATGCCAAAGCCTCTTCTGAAATCCGCGGTAAGCCTTCTGGAGAGGCCTGCAATCAATGCCTCTCCATATGCTGCGCGCTCCTCTCCGCCCTGTTCATCTACAATACTCTTGCCGATCTCCCAATATGCCTCAACCATCGCAAAGTTAACGGCGGTATAGGCCTTGTCGCGAGCGGCGTTGAGAATCGAGGAGACCTGCTTGTAAAAACCTTCGGTCACGATTGCCGATTCTCCACGGTTTACCAGTTCGCCCATCACTGTCGCCCCACTTTCCTCTTGTGGAATGCATCTTTATCGCATTTAGTTTAAAGCCTCGCGCGGACACGAATTGCTTTGCTGTCTGGCACCTTCGCATGGGAGCCTTGCGGTGACTAAAATGTGGCCATAGAGACAGTTTTAGCGAACCCCACGGGAGTGACGCGTATGGACAACAACACGCTGCTGTTCCAGGACAAAGGTTCGGGTAGGTTTAAAGACGTCAAGATCTACCCTAACCGCATCGAGGTGCTCAAGAAGGGCACTTTTGGTGGCAAGCACACCGAGATTGTTTATCTTAAGGACATTACGGGGGTCAGCAGGATCAAGGGCCGCGACGTTTTCCTACGCAACAGGCTGTTGACTGCCTGTGTCTTTAGTCTGAGCAGCCGCTCCCAAGCTCAGGAGTTCGTGAATGCGCTGAACATGGTGATGTAGCCGATAACGGTGTTCGGGCTAAGGTAAAAATCGGGGCGCAGAACGGTATTCTGCGCCCCCCAATTGAGTCGATGTGTCTAAAAGGCGGGCTTGCCTATTCGCTGTCGTCCCCAACGTTTTCGCGGTCATTGGCAAGCATCGCCGCGCCGGCGACCGTTGTCGCCATGGCGGCAGCGGCGAGCCCGGCGGCAACGCCAGAGCCGTCGCCCGTGTTGGCGAGCTTTCCGCCCGAGCTCTTGCCCTGGCCTCTCTTGTTGCTCTTGCCGTTCTTGTCGGCGCCGCCTGCGTTGGAACCCGTGTCGCTGCCGGTGCCGCCCGCACTGCCCGAGGCCGCTACGGTAAAGCTTGCGGCTCCGTCGCTGGCGAGCGTGTAGTTCTGCGCCGCGTCGCCCAAGAGACCGTTCACGCGCACCCAGTACGTTCCTGCGGCAAATGTTTCGCCCTCGGCCATTGCCGTGCCCGGAGCGCCGTCCGCGTCGTGCACAAACTCGAGCTGGGCCGTGCAGGCATCGGTTTCGAGCTTGCCCTCGAGTGATGCCGCAATCTTGGCGCGCACGTCTTCGCCGGCCTTAAGGCCTTCGAGTCCCTCAAAATGGGGCGTCAGCGCGCGTGGATCGATATCGATGGGCACAGAGCCCTGCAGCCCCGTAACGGTCTCGTTGCCCAGGGCGTCGACATCCACGTATTCAATGGCAAACGCATGGCCCGAAGCTGTCGCGTTGAGCGCGTTGCTGCTGTCAGCAAGGCGGAAATGACCCTCGCCAACGGTCTTGCCATCCTGGAATGAGGCATCGCTCAGCGAGTCGCCGTACGTCATGCGCATGCGGGTCGGGAGATAGTACGGGAGATAGTACGAAGCCGTCTGCTTGTGCTCCGTATCGTAATTGCGCTGGTAGATGCTCCGGGCCAGCGCCGCATCAACAAAGTCGGATGCGATGATGCCAATGTGCTTGAGGTAATCTGACTTTGTATCCTCGGTGCCGCTGGGGTTGATGTACGGGCTCTTATACAGATGCTCGTTGACTACTCGTGCCGAGGTAAAAGGATTGCCTCCGTGCGACAAGCCCGTGCAGCTGGTGTAGTTGATAGACCAGCAGCGCTCCAGGACTTGCTCCTTGGCCCCGTTGTCGTCCTCGACATCTACCTCGTTGCGCGTGCGCCCGGTCGTTTCCTTCAGCGCATTATCGACCCAGCTGAGCTTGTCGGTTCCCGTGAGTTTGTACTTGTCCTGGGCGTATACCTTGGTGCAATAGGGCTCTTTGTCGCCTGTTTCCCCCGCGGCTTCAAAGCCCCGCGCGTCTTGGACGAGACACATAGTGGCGCTGTCGGAGTGAGCCTTGATCTTGTCATCCCATTCGGTAAGGTCGAGGCCCCACGTGTGGCCGCTTACACTGTTGCCGGCGAGCCTAAATCGACGCAGCAGAACGATCTTTCCGCGCACCTCGTGTAGCGCGGGGATTCGGCTCGACGTATAGAACAGTTTGGGGTTGTCGTCCAAAACCTTGGCGAAAGCCGTCGTAACACTTTCGTCGGTAGCCTCGTCGTTGCCTCGTGATACAAGCATGACGAGCGCTTCTGTCGGGTTTTCGTTCAAAAACGTTTTGAAGTAGCCTATGACATCGGAAAGATGCATAAAGTACGCGTCTTTTTTGAGCAGGTAGTAATCCCCGTGGTCGATACCGGGGTCGTCGCCCTTTCCGAGCCGGATATCAAAATAGCGAATGCCTTCGAGCAGCTGCGTGGGAATGTAATCCTGCTGGCATTTTACTTGCGAGGATTGGGGCTCAGTGTCGTTGTCCACGCTGCAGGTGCCCGAATCGTGCGTACCCGGGATGCTCAGCTCGTCGAGGAACTTGTTGTCGTCGACGTATTTCATCCAACATGGCCCATCGACGTAGCTGCTGTACGTGATCCAGTCGAGGCTGCTAACCGTGGCATCGTTCTTTTTCATGTCGTAACCGATAAGTTCGAGCTCCCACGGAATGCTCTTACTCTTATGGCAGATCTTATTGTTGTCCTGGTCTTCGCCGTTCGATTCTATTGCCAGGTACTTAATGTCTTTTTTCTCGGTTTCTTTCTCGACCGTGCGGTCTCGGATGATATAGGTTCCGTTTGATTGACGCTCGAACGCAAAAGCGCGGCTGGGCTTGTTGTCATACTCGCCGCCCCATACGTGGATGACCTTTCCATCTTTGTCAGAGTCGTCGTCGACCGACCAAATGCTGTAGCCCGTCTTTTTATGCTCTTCGAAATTGAGCAAGGTGCGGATAGCATACCAGTTTGTATCGTCATTCTTGGTCGTTACGTTCTCAAGGATGAGCTTGCTGGACGTGCCGTCATTAAACAGATGGCAGACGTTGCCGATGACGTTGCCGTCTTCGTTAACGCTTGCGGTACGAAAATAGCCCGCGGGGCGAAGGCGAATGACGAAATTGTCGAGGCTGACCGACGCTGTGGCAGCGTCGTCTGCAAATGCCGCTCGTGGGCCAATGCCCAATGCCGCGGTTTCGGGCAGGCTTGCAAGTGGCGACAACGCCGCGAGTCCAAGGCCCAACGTAAATGCTCGGCGGCTGATGGCGTGGTGTTCGGTCATAACTTCTCCATTCGTAGAGTGCGGTTATGCGATAGTTTTGGTCACTATACTGCTCAGATGTTTAAAGATGCTGGTTTAATTGTCTGCGCGGCGCAATAAATCGGCGGGCGGACGTGTTGGGGTGCTTGTCGTTTTCGTACTGTTGCTACATTTGGAGCGGTTCCGGCGTCCGGCATCCTCGCGTTCGTTGGCTACCGGCATAAGAAAGGGAGGGTCGGTTTACCGGCCCTCCCTGGGTACGAAGCGCTGGGGTACCGTCGCTTGTTTGCACTGCGCCCGTGTTTCCCGCTGCGCTCGCCAGTTACTTAGCGCTTGATCTCGATATCGTCGAGCTTGACGTCCATGGCCTCGGTCTTGGCCTCGGCGATGTCGTCGGCAAATTCCAGAGACTTCATCATGGTCTCGACGGCGTCCTTGTGCTCCTCGACGTTGTCGATGCGCACATACACGCTGCCACCGTCAACGTCGGTGAAGTACTCGGTCGTCACGCCGCCCGAGTGTGTAAAGTAGGCGTTGCGCCAGGTCTTGCCGTTGTACTTGACGGGGTCATTCTCGGTCCACTCAAAGCTGGCATTCCACTTTGCCTCGTAGTCGAACAGTTCATCGGCGTTCTTGTCAGAGTCGAAGACGGGGATGAAGCGATCGCTGGCGTGCTCGCTCTCGGTGAACTTAAACTGGGCCCTATCGGCCGTGTCGCCGGCAACGTCGGTGATCTCGACGTCCTCGGGGACCTCGACCTTAAACCAAATGAAGTCGGTCCTCATGTCCACGGCTGGCTTTTCTGCTCCGCCGCCACCTCCACTGCCGGTAGCGCCGCCGCTGCCACCGCAGCCCACCAGGGCAACCGCGGCAAAGAGACTGATGCAGAGGGTGAGAATCGCAAAGGCCTTCTTTTTCATGGTCGTGTCCTCCTCGATCTGTAACCGCCCATGGATTACCTGCCTTTACTGTACGCGTGGACGGCTCGCTAGGGTGGGCCATGTGTCCCATTCTGGGGGCTGGAATTGCGCCGACAAGTGGCAATATGTGCGGTCGCAAAAGAGGGGAGGGCCGATGCTGTCGGCCCTCCCCGGGTTGGGCGCCCGTTGTTTTAATGGGGCGCATGTGCGCGGGTGCGCGTAGGCGCGTGCGGGTGTCCCGTTACTTGATCTCGATGCTCGAAATCTCGACTTCGCGTGCCTCGGAAACTGCCTCTTCCATGTCATCGGGGAACTCGATGGAGTTGAGGAGTGCCTCGGCTTCTTTCTTGTGCTGGTCGAAGTTCGAGATGAGGACGTAGACGCTTCCCGGCTCAACATCGGTAAAAAGCATGGTTGAGATGCCGCTGTTGTCCTCGTATGTTCCGACGAGCCACGTCCTGCCGTTATACTCGACGGACCCGCCATCCTTCCACTGGAACGTATCCCCCTTCTTTTCCGCCTGGTCGGCGTGGGATTCCTCGGCCGTCAGCGCTTTTTTCCAAACGGGGATAAAGCGATCGGCCGAGGCGTTCTCGTCTTCGGGGAAGGTGAGCTGGACCCTGTCGGCATTCTTGCCGGCAGAGTCGCTTACGCCGACGCCCTCGGGCATCTCGACCTTAAACCAGATGCAGTCGGTCTTCTTGGCGACGGGGGCCTTTTCCTTGCTCTCGCTCTTGGGGGCGCTGCCGCCGCCCGATGCGCTCCCGCCGCAGCCCACAAGGGCGAGCGCGGCAAAGAGGGCGATGCAAAGGGAAAGGATTGATAGGGTCTTTTTCATCATGGTGGCGTCCTCCTTGTCTGCTGATGACATCACGGCGCCGCATGCTGTTGGGGTACTGATTGCGCTGGCGGCGGATGTCTCTGTGTACTGTGCGACTTATGCCTCCGTTCATCGCTTGTGGCCGTTGCGCGGCCGTTCCCCAACGGGTTCCTTACTGGCCGTTCCCCAACGGGTTCCTTACTTATAGATATGCCCCAGCTTGTGCTGCTTGGGAGTCTCGAAAGGTGGGCCATGTGTCCCATGTTTGCGTTGGCATGGCCTATCGTGTGCCATAGAAATCCGCGATGGCCAGGTGCGCTGACGCTCGCGTACTTATGGGCTAGACTTAGCACCATTACGTGATCGATGCGGTCGGCCGGCGTCGGCCGCCCGACCGATATATATGACTTGAAGGTGCGTGTGCGTATGAGCCAAGAGATGATGGATAAAACCTGTCGCGGTTTTGCCGAGGCGCTGGCCGCGCGCGAGCCAGTTCCCGGTGGTGGCAGCGCGAGCGCTTTTGTGGGCGCGCTGGGCGCCTCGCTGTGCGGAATGGTTGCCCGCTACGGTGCGACCAATCCCGCGCTTGCTGATCGTGCGGATGACCTGACGCGTGCGTTTGCCCAGGCAGACGAGTTGGCGCAGGAGCTTGTGGGTCTGGTCGCCGAGGACGTTCGTGCGTACGGCCAGGTGTCCGCTGCGTACGGTATTCCGCGTGAGGACCCGGCCCGACCGGCTGCGATTCAGGATGCGCTGCATGTGGCCGCTATGCCGCCGTATCGCATTATGGATGCCTGCGGGCGCGCACTGGCGCTGCTCGAGGACATGGCCGACAAGGGTTCGCGTCAGCTGCTGTCCGATGTGGCGTGCGGCGCCGTATTCTGCCGCGCCGCCATGCAGGGCGCGAGCTTGACGCTCTTTGCGAACACCACGTCTATGAAGGATCGTGCACGCGCCGAGGAGCTCGAGACGGCGTGTGATGAGTTGCTCGACACATGGTTGCCGCGCGCCGATGCGCTGGCGCGCCGCGCCTCCGACGCTGCAAGAAAGAGGGGATAGCCATGGCTGAGCTACTGAAGGGTGCTCCCGTCGCCCGCGCTTTGACTGAGGAGCTCGCTGCCCGCTGCGCTGCGCTGCGCGAACGCGGTGTTGTTCCGACGCTTGCTATCGTGCGTGTGGGTGAACGCGAGGACGACCTATCCTACGAGCGCGGCGCCCTTAAACGCTGCGAAAAGGTTGGCATCGAGGCGCGTCGCGTGTTGCTTCCTGCCGGTGTTTCGCAAGACGAGCTGTTGACGGCCATCGAGGACATCAATGCCGACTCGGCTGTTCATGGCTGTCTGATGTTTCGCCCGCTGCCCGCCGGCCTTGACGAGAACGCCGTCGCCGCAGCGCTCGATCCCTCCAAGGACGTTGACTCCATGACGCCGGCTTCGCTGCTCACCACGCTTTCGGGGCGCGGCGAGGGTTTTGCCCCCTGCACAGCTGAAGCCGTGCTTGCTTTGCTGGATCATTACGGCGTTGAGCTGGACGGCGCCAAAGTTGCCGTGGTCGGACGCTCACTGGTAATTGGCCGCCCCGTTGCCGCCATGCTTACGGCGCGCAACGCAACCGTGACGACGTGCCATACGCATACGCGCGATCTTGCCGCCGAGTGCTGTGCTGCCGACATTGTGGTTGCCGCCGTTGGACGCGCGCGCACGATTGGCGCAGATGCGGTCCGCGAGGACCAGGCGATTATCGATGTTGGCATTAATTGGGACGAAGCCGCTGGCAAGCTGGTCGGCGACGTCGATTTTGATGCCGCGGAGCCGGTTGTTGGCGCAATCACCCCCGTGCCGGGTGGCGTGGGCGCCGTGACGACAGCAATTCTCGCCAAGCACGTGATCGAGGCGGCTGAGCGCGCGGTAAAATAGGCGTTTGGAGGCTGTTTAGGGGGTTGGTTAGATACCCCGTGGTCAAAAAATGCCAAATATGAGTACTGTTGCCAAGTTAGTCACATATGTTTGAGATCATTTTGGCTCTTTAGCGATAAGTAATATCGTTAAAGAGCCAATTTTATTGGACGTATGGGGAATTACTAGACTCAGTTTTTGGACAGGTGAGGATTCCCGGCGCCCGGAACAGTGCAATTTGCTGCCACTAAATTTGTGACAGTACTCATATTTGGCATTTTTTGACCACGGGGGCTGCCGAGGCCGTGGTTTCGCCCTTTTTGCGTCGAAGCGATACACTGTTGCCGTTTGATTTCTTCGCTCAAGGAGGATGCGCATGCCGTGCACAACGATTTTGGTTGGTAAGAACGCGAGCTACGACGGGTCGACGCTTGTCGCGCGTAACGAGGACTCGTCCAACGGGGTGTTTGAGCCCAAGCGCATGCGCGTAGTGCATCCCGACGAGCAGCCGCGCGTCTACACGAGCGTCCTGAGTCACCTGACCGTTGAACTGCCCGATAACCCCATGCGCTACACGAGCGTCCCCGATGTTGTCCCGGGCCACGGCATTTGGGCCGAGGCGGGCTTCAACGAGCTCAATGTTGGCATGTCCGCAACCGAGACGCTCACCACCAACGAGCGCGTTCGCGGCGCCGATCCGCTCGTGGACTACGTGCCCGCCAAGGGCAACGAGGGTGAGGACGGCTATGTGCCGGCGCAGCCCGGTGGCCTGGGCGAGGAGGACATGGTGACCCTGGTGCTGCCGTATGCCAAGTCCGCCCGCGACGGCGTGCGTATCTTGGGCGACCTGCTCGAGCGCTACGGCACTTACGAGAACAACGGCATCGCCTTTAGCGACGTGGACGAGATCTGGTGGCTCGAGACCATCGGCGGTCACCACTGGATCGCCAAGCGCGTGCCTGACGACGCCTATGTGACCATGCCCAACCAGCTGGGCATCGACAGCTTTGACCTGGATGACGCCGAGGGCGCCCAGGCCGACCATATGTGCTCCGCCGACCTGCGCGTCTGGATGGCCGAGTGGCATCTGGACCTGACGCTGGGCGTCGAGAGCGACGGCCCGGCTGCCGTCTTTAACCCGCGCGAGGCCTTTGGCTCGCACAGCGACAGCGACCATGTCTACAACACGCCGCGCGCCTGGTACATGCAGCGCTGCCTCAACCCCAGCGACGTGTGGGATGGCCCCGACGCCGACTACACGCCCGAGAGCGACGATATCCCCTGGAGCCGCGTGCCCGAGCGCAAGGTGACCATCGAGGACATCAAGTACGTGCTCTCGAGCCACTACCAGGGCACGGAGTACGACTGCTACGGCAGCAAGGGCACGCCCGCTACGCGTGGTGCCTATCGCCCCATCGGCATCAACCGCAACAGCCAGCTTGCCGTGTTGCAGCTGCGCCCCTATGCGCAGCCGGCCTACCGCGCCGTGCAGTGGATGGCCTTTGGTTCCAACTCGTTTAACGCGCTGGTTCCGCTGTACGCCAACGTCGAGACTATGCCCGAGTACTATGCCGACACGCAGGCTCGCGTGACGTCCGAAAACTTCTACTGGGCCAACCGCCTGATCGGCGCGCTGGCTGACGTCCGCTTCCATGAGTGCGGCCGCGCGGTCGAGGATTATCAGGAGAAGATCGGTGGCATGGGCCACAAGCAGATCCATGACGTCGACGCTGCCGTAGCCGCTCTGCCCGAGGTCGAGGTGCCTGCCGAGCTTGCACGTGCCAACGAGGCCTTTGCCGAGCGTGTTCGCGTGGAGACCGATGCCCTGCTGGGCGAGGTGCTTTACACCACGAGCTGCGCCATGAAGAACTCTTTCGCGATGAATGACAACGTGAGGTAGGGATTTCCCGTCGATCGAATAGCGCTAAAACGCTTTGTCGCTTTCGCTCAATCTTGGGTACAAGAACGCCAATGCAGTTGTTTGTGATTGGAGATAACCATGGTTATGAAACTCGATCAGCTTGTTAACGGCGCCATTAACGTGGGCTTTGGCGCTGCCGCCGTTGCTGTCGAAGGCGGCAAGAAGGTCCTCGACGACCTTAACACCAAGGGCGAGCAGGTCCGCAAGGACACCGCCACCCCCGATATCGCCCGCAGTGTGTCCGACATGTTCGAGCAGGCCGGCGGTACCATCTCCGATCTGACCGAGCGCTTGGGCATGCAGGGCGAGACCGCGGCCCAGCGCGTGCTTGACGAGCTCATCCTTGCCCGGGTCCGCGTCATGACCGCCCCCGAGCGCACGGCCTTCCTGGCCCATGTGCGCGACATCGTCGATTCGGTCGAGGACAACGTGACCTCGGTGCCCGTCGAGTCCGTTGAGCCCGACGATGCGAAGGATACCGAAGAGGCCGAGTAGCAGCGCAGATGGCAGATTCCACCACCGATTACAACAATCTAGATCCTTTGGGTGACGAGGCGGCGGTTGTCGATGAGGTCGATGCCGCCGTCTCGGGCGCTCGCAAAAAGCCGCGCGCTGTCGATATGGTGCCCGAAGAGCCCGACGCGATGGCGCCGGACGAGGAATACCAGCTCACGCCGGCGGGTCGTCGCGAACGCATCGGGCAGATTGTTCGCTTGGTCAAAAAGTACCGTGTGTGGGATAACCTCACGCCGGTTCGCTTGCGCCGCCTGCTCGAGGAGCTCGGCCCCATGTTCGTCAAGATGGGGCAGATTCTGGCCAACCGGTCCGAGATTCTGCCGCAGCGCTTTTGCGATGAGCTGCGCCGTCTGCGTTCCGACGTGGAGCCGGTGCCGTACGAGGTAGTGCTTCGCTGCTTGGAAGAGGAATACGGCCTGCGCCTGGGGGAGATGTTCGACGCGATCGACCCCAATCCGCTTGGTAGCGCATCGCTCGCGCAGGTGCACCGCGCCCGCCTGGTGACCGGCGAGGACGTGGCCGTTAAGGTGCAGCGCCCCGGTGCGCAGCAGGTTATGGCACAGGACATCGATATCATCCGCTCGGTGGTGCGCATTGTTTCCAAGTTCGTCAACACCGATCAATTCGTTGACCTGCACGGCGTAGTCGAGGAGTTGTGGACCTCGTTTCGCGAGGAGACCAACTTTTTGGCCGAGGCCAAAAACCTCAACGACTTCTACGAGTTCCATAAGAGCGTTCATGGCGTGACGTGCCCTAAATCCTATCTGGACCTGTGCACCGAGCACGTGGTGGTTATGGACTACGTCGACGGCATTTCGATCGCCGATCCTGAACGCTTGGTGGCCGAGGGCTATGACTTGGAAAAGATCGGTGCCGCAATCGTCGAGGACTACTCGACGCAGGTGCTCGATGACGGCTTTTTCCATGCCGACCCGCATGCGGGAAACATCATCCTCAAGGACGGCATCGTTTACTTTATCGACTTGGGCATGGTCGGACGCATGTCGAGCCACGACCGCGGTATCGTCAAGGATATGATCTTTGCCGTGGCCGAGGGCGACGTGCCAAAGCTCAAGGATTCGCTCATGCGCTTCGCCGTGACGCGTGGCGACTCGGCTGAGCTCGATCATTCGGCCTTTTTGTCCGATCTTGACTTTATCGTGGCTGACTTTGCGGGCCTTGACCTGAAGGATCTGGATATCGGCGAGTTTTTGACCTCGCTGTTAAACCTCGCGCGCAAGAATGATGTTGAGCTGCCGAGCGTGGTGACGATGTTCGCCCGCGGCATGGTGACGCTCGAGGGCCTGTTGACCGAGTACATGCCCAACGTCAACATGATCCAGATCATCCAGACGCACATCAAAAACGAGAAGAGCACCTACGCCCGCATGCGCGAGATGAGCCGCGACTTTGCAGCGAGCAGCTATCGCGCGGCAAAAGGCTCGCTCGAGGCGGCCGAGTATCTGGGCTTGGCGTCGCGCATGCTCACGCGCGGCCAGCTTAAGGTAAACACGCAGATCATGAGCAGCGATAAGGCGCTGCGACAGCTGGGCGGAATCATCGACCGCATGTCGATGGCGATTGTGATCGCCGGTCTGTTTATCGGTTCGTCGGTGGTGTACTATGCACGCATCGAGCCGGTTGTGTTTGGTATCCCAGTCATTGGCTTTATAGGCTACGTGAGCGCGCTGGTGCTGGCGCTTATGCTGGGTCGCAATATCTGGCTCAACAGCCACGGCGGCAAGCACTAGAGGCTGCGACCGTCACCGCATTCTCCTATCGCAAACAATAGCTTTTACCTTGGGCTTCGCCTGCGTGCGAGGCCCTTTTGCGTGATACCATTTTGACGGTAATAATCGATGGCCTAGATGGTGGTGCGGAGACGCACGAATGCGCGGTTATCCTGCGCATTTGGGAGAATCGGGGTGCAAGTCCCCGGCTGTACCAGTAACCGTAATTCCTCTTGGCTCGGGATGCTCGCGTCGCAGATCGGACGACGTGCCCGAGTCGTTAAGGTTAAGTCGGATCGCCTCCCGTCTTGCATGCGGCTGCGGCTTTTGCCGCCGGTGTGCATAGGGCTCTGGAGGGAAGGGGGTCCCCGATGGGGGAACTCGAGCGCAACATGCGCGATGACGTGGGGCAGTCTCAAGGCAACGCTCCAAGTACAGACAGTAGGAGACAAATGGATATGTTTGAGGACGAGCGCCAGCGCGTCTCGCATCGCCGTGGCGCAATTGCGCGCGGCGTAGCCAAGCGCGGCCTGGTGGCATTCCTGGCCTTCGCGATGGCCTTCAGCACCACGCCGGCTCAGCTGTGGGCCGAGGGCGCCGAGGGCATTGCCGAGGCTGTGGCTCAGGCTACGACGCCGGGCGAGGACGCAGCGCTTGCGGGCGGTGCCGCTGAGCAGAGCGGCGCCGAGGTTTCGGATTCTGGGAGCGCGCCTGCAGCTAGTGCCGCCGCATCAAAGGCAGCAACTGGCGACGAAGGCTCGGCGACGGGGGAGAGCCCTGCCGCGAGCGAGCAGTCTTCAGCGGCATCCGCTGGCCAAGCAGGATCTGCCGCCGCGGCTGCCGTTCAGACAGAGAACCCGACAGAAACCGGCGATGTCGCCAAGAAGCAAGTCGAGGTCTCGTTCTCGATTATCGGCACCGATGCCGACGGCAAGGCTCAGACCTGGGTGGCACCCACGCAGCTCAAGCTCGACGAGGGCGCGACGGCTGCGGATGCCTTCGTTAAGCTGCAGCAGAAGACGGGCTTCAAGGCAGACTACGATCCGAACACGGCATACGGTTTCTACCTCAAAAGCATCACATCCCCGAGCGATGGCCGTACGCTTGCCTTCGATCCGACGACTTATGCCTTCTGGCAGCTGTTCGTCGACGGTGCGTCTTCCTCGGTTGGCGCGAGCAGCGTTAAGCTCACCCAGGGGCAGAAGGTTGAGTTTGCCTATACGGCTGGTAGCTCGTCCCCTGTCGTTAAGGACCAGGTTGCCGCAAATGTGACCGTCATTGGTCGCGATGCCCAGGGCAAGACTCAGACTTGGGTCGATAACGCGCAGTATGTGGTGACGTCCGGTTCGAGCGCACTTGACCTTACGAAGGTCGCGCTTGAGGCGAATGACATCGACGCCGTTGCTGCTGGCTCCTTCATTCTGAGCCTTAAGTACAACGGTGTTGAGCTGGGTACGCCCCAAGATTATTCGACCTATTGGCAGCTGTTCATCAACGGCAAGTCGAGCGACTACACGGCAGACAATGTCACCATTCATGCTGGCGATACCGTTACGTGGTTCTACGGTGGCTGGGGCGATAAGTTGCCGTCCGATTCCGTCCATGCTTCCGTTCAGGTCCTTGGTAAGGACAAGGACGGCAAGCAGCAGGTTTGGGCTTCGACGGGCCAGACGAGTCTCAAGGCGGGCTCTACTGCCAAGGATCTCCTTGAGCAGACCGGTCTTACTCTCGATGCTGGCGAATCGTCTTGGGGCTGGTTCCTCAACGGCATTACTTCGCCGTTCGATAGTAAGTCCTATGGCTGGGATGCTGCGACTAATAGCTATTGGCGCTTCTATGTAAATGGCAAGTTCGCCGACGTTGGCGCCGGTGCCTATGAGCTCCAAGAGGGCGATGCCGTCACCTTTATGTATGGTGCTGACGCCGATGCCCTTCCTGGCCAGGTTCTTGGCTCTGTCGATGTTATCGGTCCCGATGTCAACGGCAACAATACTCGCTGGGGCTCGGCAAGCAATGTTTCTTTGCTCGAAGGCTCTACTGCCCAGAACCTTATTGAGACGGTCCTGAAGGCCAAGGGCGTTACGTACAACGGCTCCCAGAGTGGTGAGTACTGGTTCCTCAATTCCATCAACTCGCCGTTCGATCACAAGCCGTATGCCTGGGATGCTGCGACCAATAAATATTGGCACCTGTATATCAACGGAGAGCCCTCCTTACTCTGCGCCAATCAGATTACGCTCAAGAGCGGCGATAAGGTTACGCTTGCCTATACCACCGACGATTCGGCCATGCCCGATCCCGACAAGATTGTCGTGGACCCGAGTGCGACGACTCCTGATTGGGATGCCGAGTGGGCCGGCTACGGCAACAGTGGCAACGGTTCGACCGTAACGGATGCCAAGACGCCTGCGCAGGCCGCCGGTCTTAAGTGGGCCTTCGATTGGAAGGCCGAGTCTGGTCAGCAGTATGCCAACTGCAGCGAGCCTGTCATTGCTAACGGCTTTGTGTACATCGCGACCGAGAACGAGCTCATTAAGATCGATTCGTCCACGGGCAAAAAGGTTGCCTCTGCGCCGCTTGCCTCCAAGGTGAGCTATACCTCTCGTCCGATCTATACCAATGGCCTTATCATCGTTCCGCTCAACGGCGGTGCGGTCCAGGCGATTACTGCAGACAAGCTGATCTGCAAGTGGCTGACGCCTGGTTTGACGGACTTGACGCAGAACTCCTGCACCGTCGTTTCGGACGGCGAGTACGTCTATGTTGGCACGGTCGATATTTCGTATGACGAGAACTACAACGCGACTTACGGCAACGGCTCCCTTAAGCGCATCAAGATTGCCACGGGCGAAGTCTCTTGGCAGAACATTGACGCCTCCGAGGGATATTACTGGACTGGTGCGGCTTTGACGGACAAGTATGCCATCGTTCCTACGAGCGCGGGCACGCTTAAGTGCATTGATAAGACGACGGGCGATGTCGTTTCGACCATGAAGCTCGGCGCTCTCGCGAACGCCGACTGTGTCGCCGATCCGTCCAATGGTTCGACCTTCTATCAGATGACGCACGACGGAAAGCTCCATGTGATTTCGCTTTCGGCGAAGGGCGTGCTGAGTGAACAGAAGACGGTTGATCTGGGCCTTACGAATAATCTGAGCGCCCCTGCGGTGTCTGGTGACAATCTGATTGTCGGCGGACAGACGGCTACTGGCTCTGCTCTGGTTCTCTATAACCTGAAGACGGGTAAGACCACGATGGTCGCTGCTGCCGACGGCAAGGCGCTGCCGGCTGGCCTCAACGGTATTGCTGCTACTCCGCTGGTGAGTGTTCAGGGCGGCAAGACCTATGTGTACTTCACCGTTAACAGCGCGGATAGCAAGGATTACGTCAACTACTCTGCTGGTGGTGGCGTGTATCGCTATACGCTCGGCGATGCAGAGGCGACGCAGATTTATGATGCGGCTGGCCATTACCAGTACTGTGACTCTCCGGTCATTGCCGATGCTTCTGGCAATCTCTACTACATTAATGATTCGGGCACGCTGTTTAAACTTGGAGCTATCGAGTCTTGGACGGTTGCCTTTAACTCCAACGGCGGGTCTGCTTGCGACACTAAGTTTGTTGCTACGGCCGATGGCAAGCTGGTCAAGCCGGCCGATCCGACGCGCGATGGCTACACTTTTGGCGGTTGGTATACCGATGAGGCTTGCACGCAGGCGTATGACTTCAGTACGCCGGTGACGGCCGATCTGACGCTGTATGCCAAGTGGACCAAGAATGCCGTTAACCCTGGCGGCAATGGTGGTTCTGGCTCCAATGGCGGCAATGGTGGCGCTGGCAACGGTTCCGGTGCTGGCGCTGGCACGGGTTCCGGCTCCGGCACGAAGGGCCAGCAGGCTGGCGGCGCTGTCGCCCCGGGTCAGAAGCCGGTGACCAAGACGACGGTGTCGACCAAGACCGAGACCAAGGACAACAAGTCCAGCAAGAAGGACTCCGATAAGTCCGATAAGAAGGACGAGAAGAAGTCTGACAAGAAGTCTGACAGGAAGGACGGCAAGTCCGACAAGAAGTCCGATTCCAAGTCCGATACGGGTGCTGTTTCCACGACCACTGCTAAGAAGTCCTCTAGTGCTTCCGAGCAGGAGACTGGCACCAATCCGCTCGCCATCGTTGGCATCGCCGCCGGCGTGATTGGCCTCGCCATCGTCGGCGTGTTCGTGTTCACCAAACGTCGGTAGGTGAGGGTTGTGTCCAATAAATCCAAGGACGCTGACCCCAAGCAACCAGATTCCTCGTTCATTCAGTTCGACGATGCAAAGCAACAGGGCGCCGCTTTGGCGGCGTCCGCCTCTCGTCGCAAGGCGCTCCTTGGCGTTCTTGCTGCCGCGTGCACCATTCTGATCGTCGTCTCGCTGGGCTTCGTTCATCCTTCCGAGAGCGGCGCCTGGTCCATTGACTGGATCGTTCAGACCGTGACGGGGGAGAGCGTCGTCGCCAAGGACACCAAGGGGTCTGGCTCGTCTGCCGCTTCGGGCGAGGCTAGTTCCAAGGATTCCAAATCTTCGAATGATGCAAAAGACGAGCCCAAGGGTTCGAACGACGCCAAGGACGATTCCGAGTCTTCAAACAAGGAATCGGACAAAAACTCGGATAGCAAGAAGTCCGAGGACCGGGGCGGCAAGAAGTCTGGCGATAAATCCGCTGCCCAAAATACGGGAGCCGGTGATACTTCCAATGTGTCTGGCGGTGCTTCTTCGGGAGGCGGTCAGTCGTCTGATGGAGCCTCCAGCTCCTATGGCGGAAGTGCTCCCTCGGGCGGACAGGGCGGCTCACAGGAGTCCAGCTACGTTACGGTGACGGTTTCGGTCACATCGAGCGCTGTGGGCAATCCTGTGTCCTCTGGCGGCACCTTTACCTTTAACGAAGGCGCTACCGTTTACGATGCCCTGTGCGCGCTGGGCCTTTCTGTCAACGCACACGGCTCATCGTACGGCACGTATGTTTCTGCGATTGGTGGTTTGGCCGAGAAACAGTACGGCGGCACGAGCGGCTGGATGTATTCCGTCAACGGCACAACGCCCATGACGGCCTGTAGTAACTACGTTCTCTCAAACGGCGACAACGTAGTCTGGTATTACGTTACAGACTAGAGGCCTCGACATAGCGCGCCAGACGGGCGGTTCGGACCAACATCCGAGCCGCCCGTTTTTCATGCGAATGGGACTGGATCGCCGGGTCTCTCGGCAAACAAAAAAACCGGTTGGAACGGGAATTCCAACCGGTTATACATTCAAGCAAATAGTGAATCGACTACGACCGTGCGCCCTCGAGGAAGAAGCGGCGGCTGAAGTAGTTGTACCAGGTGACGAGGAATGTGGCGATGGCCTTCATGGCCTGGTAGCCGATGCTCAAAAACGTGACGCCCACAAACATGTACAGGTCGTTGAGGCCCAGGCCGATCACCGACAGGATGGTGAAGATCGTGAACTCGCGCTTGCGGCTCATGCCTTCGCGGTGGTCGAACACGTACTTCATGCTGAGCCAGTAGTTGACCACGACGGACGTGATAAACGAAACCGTGGTGCTCATCAAAAAGTCGAGGTGGAACAGCTCGACGAGCGCAATGAGCATGCCCCAGTCGATGCCAAAGGAGATAAGACCCACGACGGCAAACTTGAGGAACTGCTTGGTATGAGGTTGTGCCAGCGCCTTGCGCACGTAATCACATCCAATGCGTTGATGAATCGAGCAGAGGATACTTTAGAGCTTTTACAAGGGAAACGTAAGGTCTTTGCCAAGAACTATATGAACTCGCCAAATTTTCAAGAGCTAATCCGCAAACGTTGAAAATTTGCCCGTAAACGAGCGACACCCACGGACGATACTGCGCTGAGTGCGCGTCGTCCGTGGGCGCCGTAATGCTACAGGGGTTTCGAGCTATTTTGTCTCGTCGCCCTCCAGGAAGATTTTTCGGGTCACAAAGTTGTAGACCATGACAAGCGCGGTGGCACAGATCTTGGCGATATTGGCCTCGAGTCCCAGGCCGGCGTTGAGCGCCAGCACGATGCCATCGTTGAGCACCAAACCGATCACGGACAGCACGACAAAGATGATGAACTCGCGGCGGCGGCTCATGCCTTCCTTGTGCGCAAACACGTATTTCATGCTTGCGAGGTAGTTAAAGATGAGTGAGATGATAAAGCCGCTGGTGTTGGCGATTAGGATGTTGAGGCCCAGACCGTAGTGGAGCAGATTCATAATGCCAAAGTCGATAACCGTGGCAATGACACCGACGACGCCAAATTTCATAATCTGCGCAAGGAGCTTTTGCATGGTACCTGCCTTAAGCTGGCGCCGAAGCGCCGCGGGGATGACAAACTTAGCAAGTTTAGCCAATCCCCGCGGGTGGTGCTAGGCGCGCTCCTCGATAGCACCGTTTCTATATGCATCGAGCAGCTGGCGCAGGTCCTGGATCTGGCTGCGAATCTTGGCGCCAGTATCGGTGTCGCTCACCATGCGGCGACGGTCTGCTTGGTCAAAACGGTTGGTCTCGCTCTCGATGTCCACGTTGCGCGTGAGTGCCTCGGCAACCGTCGTAAAGGCCCGGTGCGACTTGAGGCGGCAGCCGCGCGAGCTCGAGATGAGCGTATAGCCGGCGATACCCGTCTTGGGATGGTAAGCGCGGCAGAAGCCGCCATCGATGACCAGTAGCTTGCCCTCGGCGCGGATGGGCTGCTCACCCTTGGTGGTTTTAACGGGCGTGTGGCCGTTGATGATGTGGCCGGTCGGCGAGCATGCCATGGCCGCGACGCCAAACTCGCGCATGATGTCATCGCAGACCGAGGGCGACTTGGTAAGCGTAAAGTACGGGTCCATCGGCTCGACCCAGGTGCTCTTATCGGCGATATAGGCGCGCTCAAAGGTACGCACCAGGCGTCCGCTGGCGGGTGAGTTAAAGCCAATCCACAGGTACCACATCCAGTCGAGGGCGTCGCGGTCGCCCACGCGCCAGGCGCGGCGGGCGATGTGGTCGCAAAAATCGAGATAATCGCGCCCGGCGTGCCAGGTGCCCAGACAGTTCATGCTGCTAAAGGTGCCGTCTTCGTTGAGCGGAACGCAGCCGTGGAAGAGCAGGTTGCCGTTGGCGACCTTGTACATCGAGCCGTGGGAATAGAGGAAATCGATATGGCGATGCAGGTGATCGGCGGTGACAAACTCGGACACGAGCTTGTCGATGATGTGCTGCTCCTGGGGCGTGAGCGTATAGGGGTCTGCCGGGTCGACGGTAGGGAAGTCGTTGGTCGTGAGCGGCCACACGCTGCCATCGGCGAGCGTGACCGTGCCGGTGTCGTGGTCAATCTTGTCGAGCAGCAGGCGGTCGGTCATGTCGAACTCGGGGTGACGCTGGATAATCTGGCCCTCAAGCTTAAAGAGCAGCACGTTGATGGCCTTGATCAGCGGGGTGATGGACTCACCGGCGGTATAGGTGGCGTCTGCGAAGGCGACAAGCTCACGCAGCGAGATGCCGTAGTCGTTCTCGAGGATCTCGTAATTGTCGTAACGCAGGTTGTTGCGCAGCACCGTGGCGATGCATGCAGGCTCACCGGCCGCAGCGCCCATCCACAGCAGGTCGTGGTTGCCCCACTGGATGTCGAGCGAATGATAGGTGAGCAGGCGGTCCATAATCTTGGCAGCGCCGCCGCCACGGTCGAAGATATCGCCCACCAGGTGCAGGTGGTCGACGGCCAGGCGCTTGATGAGCGAAGCGAGCGACTCGATAAAGTCGTCGGCGCTGGCGGTCTCCAGGATGGACTCCACGATGCGCTCGTGATAGCGCACGCGATAGTTGTTCTCGTCCGGGTGCGTGTGCAACAACTCGTCGATGATATAGGCGTAGTCGCGCGGGATGGCCTTACGCACCTTGGAGCGCGTGTAGCGGCTTGAAAGCGAGCGAGCGACCATGATGAGCTGGTCAAGCATCGTCTTGTACCAAGTTGGCGAGTCCTCGCGCTGTCTGCGGACCAGCTCAATCTTCTCGCGCGGGTAGTAAATGAGCGTGCACAGCTCGCCCTTTTCGTCAAAGGAGAGCGTGTCGCCAAAAATCTCGTCGACATGCTCGCGCACGACGCCCGAGCAGTTGTTGAGGATGTGCATAAAGGCTTCGTACTCGCCGTGCACGTCGCTCATAAAATGCTCGGTGCCCTTGGGTAGGTTGAGGATGGCCGAGAGGTTGATAATCTCGGTAAATGCGGATTGTTCGGTGGGGAACTGTCTCGACAGCAGGCGCAGATACTTGAAGTCTTGCGGGTTGCGACCGAATGCGACCATGAAACACCTTCCGATGGGGCTGGTAAAACTGATAAACGGCGTCAAACGTTTATCAGTATGCGCCGCTTTTGTTTCGATTTTGCGCCAGCGGCTGAATTGTCGGCTGAACGGTTTGGTAAATCGATTTAGTTGAGGTAGATATGGCGGTTGAGTGGAGACGACAGAGGGTGTTTTCTCAGATATTTATGCGTGGGGTCGGTGGAGACGATGGTGGTAAAGATGTTCGCTATTTTTGGTTCGATTTGGTAAATAGTGGACATATGTACCGTATGTAGGCTCACTGTGCGATAATTTGCGCAGCAATACGTAAGGAGCCTCATATGAGTGATTTTGTCCTGACCTGTGAATCTGCCGCCGACCGAACTCGGGAGTTCTTTGACTCGCGCAATATTCCTGTCGCGTATTTTCATTACGAGATCGACGATGTTGTCTATACGGACGATCTGTATCAGTCGATTACGCCGGACAAGTTTTTTGCCCAGATTGCCGCGGGCGCCATGCCCAAGACGTCTCAGGTGAGCGTGGGTGAGTACGAGGAGTTTTGGGAGCCGTTTGTTGCCGAGGGTAAAGACGTGCTGCACCTGACGTTGTCGTCGGGTATTTCGGGCACGTATGGATCGGCCTGCGTCGCGGCGCAGATGCTTGCGGATCGCTATCCCGAGGGCGGCAAGGTGCGCGTCATCGATTCGCTGGCGGCGTCTTCGGGCTTTGGCCTGTTGCTGGAATATGCCGCCGACGTGCGCGATAGCGGGGCTTCACTCGACGAGACGGCTGCCTGGATCGAGGAGCACAAACTCAACCTGCACCACTGGTTCTTCTCGACCGATCTGTCGAGCTACCTACGAGGCGGTCGCATTTCGGCTGCGAGCGCGATCATCGGCACGGCGCTTAAGATTTGCCCGCTTATGACGGTCGATTGCGACGGCAAGCTGTCGCCACGTGAGAAGATTCGCACTAAGAAGCGCGCGATTTCCGAGATGGCTAAGACCATGATGGCACACGTGCAGGACGGTGCGGATTATTCGGGTAAGTGCATCATGTCGCACTCGGCGTGCCGCGAGGATGCCGAGGCAGTTGCGGCGCTGATTGAGGAACAGGTTCCGCAGCTTAAAGGCAAGATTGAGATCAATGACATCGGTACTCTGATTGGCTCGCATACCGGACCTGGTACGGTGGCGCTCTTCTTTATGGGCGACAAGCGCGTGGATTAATTTGCCCCATCACGTCGCTGCATGTTTGTTCAAGCGAAAACGGCCCGCCTCACGTTTGTGGGGCGGGCCTTGCTGTTGCGGCTAGCGTTTCTTTCCGCGGAAGAAGAAGCCGTGCAGTGATGGCTTGAGGCCGCGATTGGCGCGATGCTCCTCGACGCGCTCGTGGATCGAAGCGACGCGCTCGATGACTTCGTCGGGAATCGGCACGTCGGGATTCATGTTCTCGACTTGGCTGACCTCGGCGGCGGCGACCTGGTCGATAATGGGCACATCGTCGCGCGAGATGACAGGTGTGGCGTCTTCCTTCATCTTGCGATAACGCTGCATCATGTCGGTCTGTAGCTGCTGGGCCGAAGGCGGCGTCCAGATGATGGCGTTGGCTCCGGCGGCGATGGTTTCACGGATGCTCTCGGGCGTCTTGCCGCCCGGTGCGATGAGCGGCAGGTTGGGATAGTGCTCGCGCAGCTCGCGTAGGACCTGGGGCGTGTTCTTGCCGGCGGCGATGTTGAGAATCTTGGCTCCGGCGCGCACCTTGGCGTGAGCATCGTCGTCGCAGCGAACGACCGTGGCGATGACGGGGATGTCGGCGATGTTGGTGATGTGCTCGACCATCTCGGCAGTGGCGGGGGAGTTGACCACGCAGCCCGCCGCGCCCTGCATCTCGGAGACGGCTGCCATCTGCACGGAGCGCTTACCGGTCGTAGTTCCGCCGCCCACGCCTACAAAGACCGGGCACTCGGCGACGGTCAGCAGCGCTTGCGTAATGGCGGGCTGCGGCGTGAAAGGGTAGACCGCAAAAACGGCATCGGCGTTGGAGTTGCGGATAACCGCGACATCGGTGGTGTAAATGAGCGACTTGATGCGGCGGCCGAAGAGCGTGAAGCCGCTGGCCTCCTCGATCTCGTCGGGCATGCGAAGAGCAGCCTTGCGCAGACGTCCGTCGATGGGCAGGGGCTCCATGGGGAGCAGTCCGTTGGGGGTCACGGCTACCTGGGGCTCGGTGAACTCGTCTGCGAGCTCGACCTCGGAGAAATCGACCGAGGCGACGATGTCCTTGTGAACCTCGGCGGGTACATCGATGGGAGCTTGGTCGTTTGCCGCGGCAGGCGTGTCGAAGGAGCTGGTGCCGACAAAGGCGTCGACGCGTTCGTTTAGGTCGTTGAGGGTATCCATGGAGGCTCGATTCTATGCGATGGTGGCCGGCGCGATGCAGCCGGAATTGCGAATGCTAAATCGTTTGACGAGTTGATTTTTCCCCGCCGCACCATCCGTTAGACCGAAGGGCGGGAGAACGTGAAGGAGCTGTGGTGGCGAGGATCGAGGTGCTATCTTGAAAGTCCCGTTTAAAAGAGAGGTGACGCGGTATGGAATTGACAGCAATGTTTGGCTCGATTGGCCTGTGCGTGGGCGCAATCGTTGCCGCCGCGGTCATCTACTTTGTGGTCACGGCCATTAAGGGCAAAAGGGCCGAACGCAAGGAGCGCGCGATGCTTAAACAGCATCGCGACCAGCAGGGCAAACGCGCACAGAGATAGCTTGTTGAGTTTTTGATCCGTGCGCTAGCTGCGTTTTCGGATCAGGGCAATGTAGAAGCCCTCAAAATCGCGGCTAGGCGGAATGGTCAGCGTGCCGGGCATACCGTTGGCGATGGCCGAGACATGGCCGGCGGCGATGGCCTCGGTGAGGGCGTTGCACTCGATATGCGGCTCCTCGCCGGCATCCTGGGCGCGACGCGCTTCACTTTCGCTCGGTGTGCCGTCGAGGGGGATAAGCTCGCAATCCATGTGCTTGTCGAGGGCCTCTTGCAGGGCGTCCTCGTTTTCCTGCGGCATGATCGAACAGGTGGAATAGACGAGCGTGCCGCCCGGTTTGAGGGCTCCCATGGCGCGGTCCAGAAGCGCGCGCTGCGAGCGGGCGCACTTGACGAGCAGCTGCTCGGTGAGGCCGCGCAGGCTTTTCTCGTTGCCACTGATGACGGTGCCCGTGCCGGTGCAGGGAGCGTCGAGCAGGATGCGGTCAAAGCGGAAGAACTCGTCGAGCTCGCGTGCGTCGATGCGCATGACGGGCACGTTTTTGGCACCTTGGCGGTGGAGGTTGGACTCAAGCTTTTCGGCGCGGGGAATGCTCATCTCGCAGGCCGTGAGGTGTGCCTGGCCCTGGGTGAGGGCGGCGATCTGCGTCGTCTTGCCGCCAGGGGCTGCGCACATGTCCAGGATGTCCTCGCCTGCCTGGGCGCCCAACACCAAAGGCGGCATCATGGACGACAGGCTCTGTAGGTAGATCTTGCCGTCGCGGTAGATGTCGAGGTCCCATAGGTCGGAAACCTGGGCCTCGGGCAGGATAAAGGCGTCCGGATACCAAGCGACGGGGTTGTGGGCGATGCCGGCGGCACCGAGCGCCGCAGCGATGTCCTCGGCGGTCGCCTTGAGCGTGTTGGCGCGCAGCGTGACCGGGCGTGTGGCCGCGGCGCCGAAGCCCTCGATCATGAGCTCGGCATCGGCGGGCGCATAGGCGCCGGCGACCGTGTCGACCATAAAGCGCGGCAGGTCGGCGGCGCAGGGAAGGGCGGCAAGCTGGTCGGAAAGCTCGGTAGCGGCAAACTGCCTGAGCTTGAGCTCGGGCTTAACCTGCTTTTTCTGCTTACGACGACGCTGCTTGGACATCCGTCTTTCCTTCCACCTAAATGATTATTCTGGGACGGGGATTAAATAATCATTCCATGACTCCCGTCACAAAAAGACTGTACTGTGGCGCCCGGGAATGATTTTTTAATCCCCGTCCCAGAATAATCATTCCCGGGCGCGTTGCTACTAGCGTGCTTTAGTACTGGCTCTCGTGCTTGCTGAAGAAGTCGAAGCGCGGGGGCAGCGGCTTCACGCGGTGGTCGCCGGGCTTCTCGCCCAGGCTCTCTACGAACTCGTCCGTGGAGGCAAAGATGTTATCCCAGCTAAAGAAGGCGACCGGATCGACGTCGAAGTACTCGCAGATGAGTTCGCAGCCGGCCGGGACGATACCGTGCATCAGGACGGTCGCCACGCGCAGCTCGGTAAAGGCATCAACCAGGGCCTGCGTCATCGCTGCGTTTGCTTCGTCGCCCTCGAGCTTGTTGGCGGCCTTGGAGGCGTCGCTCCAGCGCTTGTTGGCGGCGCGCAGGTAGTCGTCGCACACGGCAAGCGCGCGGTGCGTCTCGAACTTGTACATGGCCTGCTCAAAGGCAAGAGCTGCCTGCTCGGCAGCCTCGACCACGGCGGCAGAGGCGGCACCGGCGGGGATGCAGCCGTTGCGATAGGGGCTCTCGTCGCCTTCCTTGACGGCGACGCCGTAGAAGCAGCTGCGGGCCAGACGGTTGAATACGCCGGTCAAAAGGGCGCTCTCCTTAAGGGCCGGATCGATAACGCGCTTGTCGTCGCAGGCGCGCACCTCGTTGCCGTCCTTGTCCTTGCCGGTCACACGCGTGTCGTATGCCTTGGGGCTAAAGCTCACCGGCTTTTCGGACAGGCCGAGCGACAGCCAGTGCGCGCGCATCTGCTCGCAGGTGTAGTGGTTGAGTAGGTCGTCTGCCGGCGGGGGAGGCGTCTGCGAGGACGAGCTGGCCTTTTTGCCCATGTAGAGCAGGTGGTAGCAGGCGCTGACGGTGCTCTGCGTGAGGTCCCAGCCCAGGGCCTCCCACATGGCGGTCTGCGCGATGCAGTAGAAGTAGATGTTGTCCTGACCGATAAACTGGTAGATCTGTGCGTCGTCCGAGCACCACCAGTCGCGCCAGTCGAGCGAGCTGTGCTGGTAGGTGGGCGCGGGCACCTGTGTGGAGTCGGCAGCGGGCTCGCCCATGAGGGCGGCATCCTGGGCGGCGACGCCCTCGGTCACGCCGGCGGCCTTGGCATCGCGCGCGAGCACGGTACGCGTATAGCTGATGGGCGCCCACAGGCTCTCTGGCCAGCACCAGCAGGTGACGTCGGAAACGCCGCCGACCTGGGGCACCGGAACGCCCCAGTCGATGTTGCCGGTGATGCGGAAAGGCACGAGCGCTTTGCCGCTGCGGAAGCGCACGCCGCCGTTGGCGAGCACCGCATGGGCGTCGTCGCGCTCCTTCCAGCTGGGGAAGGTGACGGTAAAGCTGCTCTTGTTTCCCTCGGGCTCCAGCACGGTGTGCTCGGGCAGCTGGTCCTCGACGGCATCGAAGGCCTCGCGGAACTTGTTTTGGATATAGAGCTGGGCCGGCAGCAGCCACTCCTCCATGGTCTTGGAGACCACGGAACGAACCTGCGGGTTCTGGGCGAGCTTGGCGGTGTAGGTCTTCATAAAGTCGAGGTAGGCCGGCAGGTCGAAGTAGAGGTTGTCGACCGGGCGCAGCTCGGGCACCTCGCCGGTGAGCTGGCTCTTGGGTGCGATGAGCTCCTCGGGCTCAAACTGGTGACCCAGGTCGCACTCGTCGGCATAAGCCTTCTCGGACTTGCAGCCCTGGATGGGGCAGCGGCCGATCACTTGGCGGCCGTTGAGGAACGTGCCGGCCTTGGCGTCGTAGAACTGCAGCGTGGAGCGCTTGGAGATGGTGCCCTGCTCATGCAGGCGCTCGATAATCTCGGCGGTCACTTCGTTGTGAATCTGCGCAGCCGGCTCAAGGCCCGAGCCGCCGTAGATATCGCAGCTGATGTTGTAGTTGTTGAGGGTCGCGGCCTGGCGGGAGTGATTGGACTCGACGTACTCGTTAATGGACTTGTCGTAGCCCTCGTTCTCCTTGAGCTTGCGGTAGCTCTCCATGATGGGCGAGCCGTAGCAGTCGGTGCCCGAGGTGAAGATGACGTTCTCGCGGCCCAGACGGTCGCGCAGGAAGCGGGCGAAGAAGTCGGCAGGGACAAAGACGCCGCCGACGTGGCCAAAGTGAAGGCCCTTGTTGCCGTAGGGCTCGCCGGCGGTAACGATGGCGCGGCGAGGCCAGCTGGGACGGTCGTTCATGGAGTATTTGGATGCCATGGGACTCCTTCGCATATGGTGAGAGCGCGGCCGGGCGCAAGGCCTGGCGACGCGGTGGTCAATTCGTGCATATCGTTCGACATTATCGCACATGCGGACGGGTACGTGGCAGGGGCGCTATCCTAAGATGCTATGAATGAGATTTCCAACATACATGCGTTTGAAGACGAGGATTTTCTGCACGCTTGCTTTGTGTGGGGGATGGTCGTAGTCGGCGTGTTTGCCGTGTGCTTGGTGCCGGTGTTTATGTTGCTGGGTGGGCCTGCAGACTTGGATGCGGCTGACGCGGGCGGCTGGATGGCTGTCGTGGGCTGGATAGTCGGCTTGGCTGCGATCTCAATGGCGTCGTTCGCCGTGCACGAGCTGGTGCACGGTGTGTTTTTTAAGCTGCTGGCGCCTGCGGGCGCGAAGGTGACCTTTGGGGCGAATCGCGAGACGGCGATGATCTATGCCTGCGCCGAGGGCGTTGTGTATTCGCGCCGGCGGTACATGGCGGTTTGCCTGGCGCCGACGGTTGTTGTGACGGCGGCGCTTGCCCTGGGGTTTGCGTTTTCGGGCTATCCGCTGCTGTGCTACCTGGCGGCCGGCTTGCATTTGTCGGGCTGTGTGGGCGACTGGTATTACGTGCGGACCATTTTGCGCGACCGCCGCATTGTCGCCTGCGAGGATACGTCCTTTGGCGTGCGCTTTTTCGGGTGAGGAGATGTCGATGAAGCCGTTGTTGCTGCATGCGTGCTGTGCGCCGTGCTCTCTTGAGCCGGTCCGCCTGCTGCGCGAGGAAGGGTTTGAGCCCACAATCTGCTGGACAAACCCCAATATTCAGCCGCACGATGAATGGCAGCGGCGTTTGGACGAGCTGCGCCGGTGGTGTGCCGATGGCGACATCGAGCTTATCGAGGCGGGGGAGGACCGGGAGCGCTGGGAGGCCGGCGTGGCCCCGCTGGGCGCCGATCGAGCCCGTCGCTGTCGCTCATGCTATGCCCTGCGTCTGGCCGAGGCGTGCCGTGTGGCCCAGGAGCGCGGGTTTGAGTTTGTGGGCACGACGCTCGCCGTCTCGCCGTACCAGTTGTTCGAAACCTGCAATGATGTGTTGGAGCGTCTGGCTGCTGCCCGCGGTCTCACTCCGGTGATTCGCGATTTTCGCACGTATTACCCCGAGGCGACACGTCGTTCGCGCGAGCTGGGCATGTATCGGCAGAACTACTGCGGCTGCCGTTTCTCGGCCGTCGAGGCGGCCATGGACCGCGCCCGCATCCGCGACGAGCGCAAAGCCGCCAAAAAGTAGTTCACTTGGGACGTCAGCCTGCTAGGATGTAGAGCGGACTTTAGCTATATAAGGAGAATCCGACGTGTCTATGCGTACCGATGATTTTGACTATAACCTGCCCGAAGAGCTCATCGCCCAGGCGCCTGCCGAGCCGCGCGACTCCTGCCGCCTGCTGGTGGTTGATCGCAAAGGCTCCGAGACAGGAACGCCGTTAGGGCATGGCGGCACCGTCGAGCACCGCATCTTCCGTGACATCATCGACTATATCGAGCCGGGCGACGTGCTCGTCATCAACCAGACGCGCGTGATGCCGGCCCGTCTTATCGGTCGCAAGACGGGCTCGGGCGGCGTGGTCGAGACGTTGCTGCTCAAGCGCCGCGAGGATGTTGACCCGCTGGGCCATGTTTGGGAGTGCTTGGTCAAGCCGGGTAAGCGCCTGAAGCCCGGTGCTCAGATTGAGTATCGCGCCGGTGGCGCTCATGCGCCCGAGGGGGCTCCCGTGGTGCTGACGGCCGAGGTCGTCGACTTTGTCACCGATAGTCGCGGCGGCCGCCTGGTGCGTTTTGAGCCGGCCGGTTGCAATGCCGCCGGCGAGCCGCGCACGCTTGACGAGGCCATCCATGCTGCCGGTCACGTGCCGCTGCCGCCCTACATTACCGATTACGAGGGCGATCCCGAGAAATATCAGACCGTGTACGCCATGAAGGAGGAGCACTCGGCTGCCGCTCCCACGGCGGGCCTGCATTTTACTCCTGAGCTCATGGCCGCTATCGAGGCCAAGGGTGCCAAGTTTGCCGCCGTCGAGCTCGAGGTGGGCATCGATACCTTCCGCTTGGTGGAGGAGGACGACCCCACGCAGCACGTCATGCACACCGAGCGCTACCACGTGTCGCAGGAGGTTGTCGACGCCGTGCATAAGGCCAAGGCCGAGGGTCATCGTGTGATCGCCGTCGGCACTACCGCGGTGCGCTCGCTCGAGAGCGCGTTTGACACGGACGCGCCGGTGTCCGATCCGGCCGTGACGGCGCGCTATTTTGAAGGCCGCGAGGACGGGGCCGATACGCTTGGCCGCGGTGACATCGTGGTGCGCGAGAACGCCACGACGCAGCTTTACCTCATGCCCGGCTCGACCTATCACGTGGTCGACGCGCTGATCACGAACTTCCATGTGCCGCGCTCCACGCTCATGATGCTCGTGAGCGCGCTTGCCACCCGCGACCAGATCATGGATGCCTACGCCGCTGCCATCGAAGAACGTTATCGCTTCTTCAGCTTTGGCGACGCGATGCTCATTTGTTAGTTACGCGGTTCTACGAACCGCGTAACTACTCGACGCTGCGCGGGCCGCATTTGGACAATCTGACGTTCAACTTCAAGGGCGCGACCAGAAGGTCAGCGCCCTTTC